>VGGK01000100.1 GCA_016868665.1 Chlorobiota bacterium | reverse complement strand
GCTATCTCGACCGCATCGATGAACGAAGCAGCCTCGGCATAACCGTCGAAGCCTTTTCTCAGAAAGAGTACCCGGCAACCCTCGATCAGGCAGTCGGCGCCATGCGGCTGACGAGGGGCCTGACGGTCAGGGAACCAAATGATTTCGACATACGAACAAACGATTCGCTGATCGACTCCTTCCGGGATGTGCAGAGAATCATCAGCAGCGGGGCATTTATCATCAGTTTCATGGCTCTGCTTACTGCGGGCGTAGGCATCATGAACATCATGCTGGTAAGTGTAACCGAACGGACACGTGAAATCGGCATACGCAAATCGATCGGCGCGCCGCGCAGTTCCATAAGAAACCAGTTCCTCGCAGAAGCGCTCGTACTGTCGATAACCGGAGGCGTTATCGGCATCGGCGCCGGTGTCGGCACCGGCAATATCATCGCACTTCAGCTCAACCTGCCGATGATTTTTCCCTGGCTCTGGATTGCGGTCTCGATTGCCGTCTGTTCGGCAATAGGTATGGCTTTCGGCATTTTTCCCGCATGGAAAGCCGCCGGACTGGATCCCGTTGAAGCGCTCCGCCCGAAATGATTCAGCCGAGACCTATATCGCGGCAGAAGTCTGAAGCCGTCATGGCCGTCGAACGGACAAGGTCACCCTTGCCCGAAGCCATCTCCTGCAGCTGGTGCTGAAGAGGCGATCCGCTGCAGTACGAACAGTCGGCACTCTCCCATGCGGGAAGCACCGCCCGCTCTATCCAGTTCCAGCGGTCCTGCTGCGACGTAACACTCTTCATGCCGGAAATGGTTTCGAAATAACCGGCATACTCGGCAAAAGAGGCTTTCCGGTGCGCAGCGTCCGGCGATCCGCATGAAAAATCGAGTTCGCTGCCGAATGAAGCCAGAACCCTTCCGGCAGGGGTCATGATATCGAAAATCGGCTGCAGGGTGTTAAGCTGCTCGTGGCGTAAAAGCAGAATATTGCCCTGGCGTATCAGAAGCCGCGCTTCGCTGCTGCGCTCATCCGAAGCAAGCGCCCTGCTCCCCTCATCGATCATGCGGAACCCGGCAAGCATGAACTCCCGCTCCCGTTCGCCGCACCCCGATTCAACCTCTGCAAGACCACCGTGCATGTACGCAACATGCGCCCAGGCGATGTCGCGATAGATTGCATTGTTTCCCTGGCGGAGAAGGTCGAGGTCCTGCATAAACAGTCTGTCCGCAAAGGCGGAATGGAGCAAAGAGGCAAGATAGAGGGGAAGGCCTGCCGTCTTCAGCGTTTGTTCAACTGAAGAAGCTCTGGCTGAAGGCGCATGAATCAGTTCGAAAATCGCCAGCCCGAAACCGACCTGCCGGGATGCGAAAGCCGCCATACCCGCCCACTTGAACAGGTCAGGCTTCCGGAGGTACCAGGCGGCATACCGGGACGTTATGGCAAGATTACGGGCGACGACCCTTGATTCGTCAGGCAGCTCATTTTCAAGCAATAAACACCAGGCATCTCGGTCGGA
>VGGK01000099.1 GCA_016868665.1 Chlorobiota bacterium | reverse complement strand
CTTTGACCGGTTCCGTTCCGGCGCTCCGAAAGGGAATTGATTGCTGAAATGAAATTCATGTGCCGGAATGCATCGGCAGGCGCCATCGAGATGATGCAGCAGACGCGGTTCAGGATGGCTGCTCGACGGACAGAACAGGGATTTCCGGTTGCGTGGAAAATGAAGGCAGGTCGGGGATGATGTTGTCGAGCACACGCACGGCTCCGGCGTATCGTTTGTCGTAGTAGTTCTGCTGGAGCTTGTCCTCGGTGATGCCTTTGGAGACGGAGGAGTGTACGAAGGTGTCGTTGCCGACGAAAATTCCGACATGGCTGATACGGTTGCCGCGGGTCTGGAAGAAGACGAGGTCGCCCGGTTTAAGCTCGTTGCGCTCGATCTTCTGCCCGATACCGGCCATTTCCAGGGATGTGCGAGGGAGTTTCATACTGAAAACCCTGTCGTACATGAAGCGAACAAATCCTGAACAATCGAAGCCTGCGGCCGTTTGTCCGCCGAAACGGTACCTGATGCCGAAAAACTGTTTTACGTCGCCAAAGAAGCGGCTCATCGAACATGCGTTATTTTCAGGCGCTATCTGTTCGGGTGAGGGAGTTGAAGATTGATCGGCAAGAGTGGCGGAAGGCGCAATCAAAAGAAGAGAGAGAGAAAAAAGAAGTGTACCTGTAAACCTGCGAAGCATCTGCTGCGGATTTCCTGATACGGATTGTGGCCGGGCGAAGGAATTTCGGGACAGCATAAGCAATTGAGTTGGAATTACCGGATTGAGGGCTTTTACGGTTTGGCACCAAAACTTCAAGTTACCGTATTGTGCGCTTAAAATCCAAACTGACAGGAAAAATAATCTCCTTTTATGCAGGGAATCGCGATGAAGTGCTTCCGAAACCGGGTTGCTGCGTCGGGTGGTTCCCGGTGACTGCCCTTGTCGTTTTTTCAGACGACGAGTTTTATTGCGACGCCGCAGGGACGTTGGCCTGGCGGAATGCTTCAGGTTGTTGCGGTAATTATGATTACTTTGAAACAGGCTTTGATAACTGCCGGAAGTCATGAGTCCATGAAACCAACAATATTTTTTCTTTATGACCCTTTCCGATGACCTGCTGCAGCCGCTGACAAGCGAAGAACTCGATCAGCTCGAGGATTTTCTGCTTTCCGACGTTCATGGCGAGAAGTCCATGACGCTCGACATGCTCGATGGCTTTCTTGCGTCTCTTGCCGTTGGCCCTTCCCTTGTGCTTCCCAATGAGTGGATGCCTATGGTGTTCGATGTGGAGGGACAGGGCGAACCTGCTTTCGCATCGAAGGAGGAGGCCGGCCGGATAACGGCACTGATCGTCCGTTATATGAATTCGGTGGTATCGGTTTTTGAAGATGATCCTGACAGCTATATGCCGCTTTACGAGCTTTGTTCGTTCGACGATCCCGAAGAGGAGTCGATGGCCGTTCGTGCATGGACGCTCGGGTTCATTCTCGGTATGGAATTGCGATGGGACGAGTGGCAGCCGGTTTTCGATTCCATCGAAGAAGCCGGCGAAGAGGAAATGCTGCTGATCTCTCCCATTTTTGCGCTGTCCGGTTCTGACGAGGATATGCCGGAGCTTACTGAGGATGAGAGGGA
>VGGK01000098.1 GCA_016868665.1 Chlorobiota bacterium | reverse complement strand
CACCAGTTCCGGCAGACCGATCGCATGAAGCAGACTTGCAGCCACCCGTCCGGCAAACGATTCGCCCATGCGCGTCAGCACCGGCAGTCCCGCCCAGAGCGCATCGCTCGCCGTCGTATGCGCATTGCAGGGCAAGGTGTCGAGAAACAGGTCCGCCTGCCGGTGCCGCGACAAATGCTCGGTTAACGGCATCCTGCCGGCAAAAACCAGCCGTTCTCCCGAAACGTCTCTCGTCACCGCCTCACGACGGAGGTTTTCCGCTACCATCGCATTGTCCTCGAACAGCCAGAGCACGCTGCCCTCAACCCGCTTCAGAATCCGCATCCAGACGTCGAACACATCCGGAGTAATCTTGTAGTTGTTATTGAAACATGCGAACACAAACCCCTGCTCGGGCAAGCCGCACTCCCTGCGCGTGAACGCCCGCTCCGAAATTTTCCTGTGAGCATCGTTCACCTGGTAGCTGTCCGGCATCCAGACGATTTTCTCCGTATAATACTGGCCACTGCTTGCCGGTATCAACACCCGATCGGCTATCAGGTAATCGATGTACGGCGCTCCCATCGTACCGGGATAGCCGAGATAGTTCACCTGCACAGGCGCTGCTCGATATGCAAAAATACCTGTACGAGAATCTTTGGTGTACCCTTTCAGATCAACCGCGATATCGATACCGAGTTCCCGCGACAACCCGGCAATTTCCCTGTCCGAGCGATTCCGCACATCGAGAAAACGGTCAAAGGATGCGGCAACCCGCATCCTCATTCCATCCTGCTTGTCAGGTCCGAATGAAAAAGCGATAAGCTCGAAACGCGACCGATCATGCCGATCGAAAAGCTCAGCCATCAGGTAGGCTGTAGCGTGATTATGAAAATCGCCCGAGTAATACCCTATACGGATTCTGTCTTTTCGCTCCCGTTTCGGAGTTTGCTGCAGTTCCTGGTTTTCCGGATAATTCGCCGCGGCAAAAACTGTTGCGACTTTCTTCTGAGTCGAGGGTGCATCGAGCAGCCCCAGAACAGGAAAAGGCGTCGAAACTTTTTCCCCCCTCTCTATTCTTTCCTTAAACGCATCCAGCTTGACGCCAAGATCATGCCAGTCGCCGATTTTCATTTTCAAATGGAGATATTCCCCAAATAAAAAATCGTAGTCCGGTTTCAGTCTCAGGGCTTTTTCATAATGCGATACCGCATCAGCATACCTCTTCAACTGAACCAGAGAACCTGCAAGATTGGCATGGGAAACAGCATAATCCTCCCTGATACGTAAAGCTTCCTGATAATTCGCCACAGCATCGTCATAACGACCAAGGGCAGCAAGGGCAACCCCTCTGTTATTATATATCTCTGCAACATCATGCTTGAGCCTGATTGCCTGGTCAAAGCACAAGACCGCTTCCCTGTAACGCTTCAGCTCTGTCAATGCACCTCCTTTCCTCGTATATCCGCCTGCATCAGAGGGATCGAGCTGCGTCATCCTGTCTGCCAGTAAAACGACTTCAGCAAACCTTTTCAACTGAAGGGCAACATCTATCGAAAGGTTCAGAACCCTTCGGTTATCCGGTTCGATATGAAGAATTTCCCTGTACATTTCGGCAGCTTCTTCAAGCCGACCCTCTCTTTGCAATGCAAGCGCCGACGGCAATCGGGTTGCAACATCGGATCTTTTTGCGACTTCGGTGATCTCAAGATGATCCGGAGGCAGATCTGCATGATACCGTTCGTACATAGCCTCGTATGCCGCTTCAA
>VGGK01000097.1 GCA_016868665.1 Chlorobiota bacterium | reverse complement strand
AATAGTTCAGAAGCAATGCGGGCAAAACGAAAAAAAGCCAGGTGAGCCTGATAGGCTTCTTGCCGAAATGGCCCATGTCGGCATACAGTGCCTCGGCGCCGGTGACCGAGAGGAATACCGCCCCGAGGACAAGAAATCCCTGCAGGTGATTGCTCAGAAGAAACCGTAACCCATGCCAGGGATTAAGCGCAATAAGTATTTCCGGATACCGGAAGATTTCAACGGCGCCAAGCCCTGCTATCACTGTAAACCAGAGCATGATAACCGGCCCGAAGAACGACCCCACCTTGGCGGTACCATGATGCTGCATAAAAAAAAGCACTGCAAGAATGCCTATGGTTACGGGAATAACCAGCGACCCGAACGCAGGAGCGATGATCTGCAATCCTTCGACGGCACTGAGCACCGATATGGCCGGAGTTATCATGCCGTCTCCATACAGCAAAGCAGCACCAAATAGACCGATTGCAACAAGAAGCCAGCGCTCCCTGCGATTTTCGCGACTTTGCCGGATAATCAGCGCCGTCAGGGCAAGAATACCTCCTTCACCGTCGTTATCGGCTTTCATGATGAAAGTGAGATACTTCAGGGTAACGATCAGAATAAGCGCCCAGAAAAGCAGCGAGAGTACGCCGAGCACATTATCATGGGAAACGGGAATACTGTAATCTCCGTGGAAACACTCACGTATTGCATAAAGGGGGCTGGTGCCGATGTCTCCGAACACCACGCCGAGGGCGGCAATGGAAAGAGTAGCGAGTTTCTTGAAACCGGCGTTGCCGGATAAATGGGGTAGATCTGGGTTATCGGAAGATGAAGAGTCTGCCATCGAGATGTTAACTGGTTGACAAAAACCCGACCCTTGAACAATAACATCGCATGATCGGGCATGCACGAATGAATTTATATAAAAAAATCCGATTCATAGCATGAATCGCCCTGTCAACCCCGAAAAGGAGAAAAGGCAATAATGATCAGCTATCTCTACCGACATCCCGTTCCTGCGTGGGACCGGGCACAATAATCCTGCCTTCGCCAGCCAAAGCTCCGGAGGAGCGGAATATCGGTAGCCCGACCCGTCTGGATGAAGAGATCAGACACAACCAATGAAGCAATCACAGCGCAGAAAAAATGAATGGCGATTGCATCAGGAAACCAGATACCCCCAAACCGTCACCCGCCGCTTCACCGGCGCCCGGTTATAGGCAAACACCTCCACGTACGGACCCATAACCGGAATGCGGGCGATGTAGGTACTGATGTTGTGCGGGCTGCCATGCCAGCTTCCCCGACCTGAAACCTCTATGAAGTTGGTGCTCTGCGGACTCGTGACGTTCTCCTCGAGGTTCACGTAGCGCCGGGCCGCCAGCTTGCCGTTTCCATCGAATGCGAAGGTCACGCCAAGATCCACAGGAGGTTCGTCGCTTTTTTCCTGGTTGAAACGCACGAAAATGTTCAGGTAGCTGTACCCGATCACCTCGGAATAGGGCGGGATGCTGATACCCATACCGGGGGCAATTTCCTGATCGGTCATAAACTTCACAATACTGGTGCAGACTGGCTCGCAGGGCCTGATAGCTTTTGTTTCCGGCATCGGAGTCTCCGTTTAGGGTTGGCATTAACTGTGCAACGAAAAACAGGAACAGAAATAACTTGTAAGTTAAACTCTTCAGGTGGGATTACCAACGAACGGGGCTTATGCCATGACCGATTGAACTGATATGAGAGCGATCGTTCGGATTGTGGTAAAACACGAAAGCCCATCTTTGATGGGCTTGTAACGTGTATAAAAATTCTCGGCGACGACCTACTCTCCCGCGTGAAGCAGTACCATCGGCTCTCCAGGGCTTAACGACTCTGTTCGGAATGGGA
>VGGK01000096.1 GCA_016868665.1 Chlorobiota bacterium | reverse complement strand
AACACGGCATCGTCTCCTACCGACAGGGTATGCGCACACGAACCATGCCGGTTGCGGAACTGGCCGATTCTTCAGGAGCGCGTCCGTCGATAACCCGCACGTTCATTCTGGGCACCGACCAGTATGGCAGGGATATTCTCAGCAGGGTGATCTATGGTTCGAGAATCTCGCTTTCCATCGGATTTCTCGTTGTGCTGATTTCTGTCACCCTCGGCACGGTGATCGGTATATCGTCCGGCTATTTCGGAGGATGGATCGATGCGCTGCTTATGAGGATCGTCGATGTGCTGATCGCCTTTCCGGCACTCTTTCTCATTCTTATCATTATCGCTGCATTCGGCAATTCCATATACCTGATCGTCGTTACGCTCTCCTTTACTGGATGGATGGGCGTTGCCCGGATCGTGAGAAGCCAGGTTCTTTCGCTCAAGGAGCAGGAATTCATTCTTGCGGCCAAAGCCCTCGGGCTCTCGAGCATGAGGATTATCTTCCGACACCTTGCGCCCAATACCCTGACGCCGGTCATCATTGCCGCCACCCTTCGCATAGGCAGCATCATCCTCACCGAAGCCGGCCTCTCGTTCCTTGGCCTCGGCGTCCAGCCTCCTACACCGAGCTGGGGTAACATCATCAACGAAGGACGCGACAGCCTCCTGAACCACTGGTGGATTTCAACCTTTCCCGGCATAGCGATCCTTACCACGGTAGTCTGCTTCAACCTGATCGGCGACGGCGTACGGGACGCGCTCGACCCGAGAATGCGCGGCCAGTCATGAACAGTTGTCCCGAACCTCAAGCATGGCACAGGCTCGGCACTGAGTATCTCTACCGTCGGCCCTGGCTCACCATGCGCCAGGACAGGGTCAGACTGCCGAACGGCAGAATCATCGACGACTACTACGTGTGGGAGTATCCGCCCTGGACAAACGTGCTGGCATTCACCAGAGAAAGGCATGCCGTACTTATCAGGCAGTACCGGCACGGTATCGGCCAGGTACACTGGGAGCTGCCCGCAGGAGTTCACGACAAACCAGGCGAATCATTGCTCCAGGCCGCGCAGCGCGAGCTTTTCGAGGAAACCGGTTTCTCCGGCGGATCGTGGGAACTCATGATGGAACTGTCGGCAAACCCGGCGCTTCAGAACAACCTCTCAAGCACCTTCCTTGCCAAAAATGTCGAATTTTCGGGTTCAAGAGCGCTTGACGCCACCGAAGATATCTCCGTCCACCTTGTGAGCCTCGAAGAGCTGCGATCCATCGTGCTCGAAGGAAAGATGATTCAGGCGCTTCATGCAGCGCCCGTACTGAGATACCTCATGCAGCTGCAGCATTGACATCCGCGCGCCATGAAAAAAACCGCACAGCTCACCCTGCTCGAATCGACCGTCAGGCAACTCGGCTACACCCTGCGCTATGAAAAGGGAAATTTTCTCGGAGGCGAATGCAGGCTGAAGGAAGACAACGTTGTGGTGGTCAACCGGTTTCTTCCGCTCGAAGGCAAGCTCTACACCCTCGCACAGGTGATCTCCCGCCTGAACCCCCCAGGGTTATCTCCCGAGGTGGCGAAAATCATCGATAAACTCGTCGTCAGCAATCTCTTCGCCGGCAGACATAAAGGATAAACAGCATTGAGGCGACATAATCGGTAAAATACGCAACATGAGCATTCAGTATACGATAGCCTGCAACGGCGATGCTCTCTTCGTCAGAACATCCGGTTACGACGAAAGCCTCGAAGAGGTCGAAGCATACGGAAACGCCATTATCCGAGAATGTCTTCAGTGCGGCGCAAAACGGGTACTGTGCGATGAAACCGCACTTGAATACCGGCTCAGCACGCTCGATACATTTAATATCGGCAAATCACTCGTATCCCGTATTCAGAACA
>VGGK01000095.1 GCA_016868665.1 Chlorobiota bacterium | reverse complement strand
TGCTCCACGGCATTCATGAGCGCTTTGACGATCGGAGAGTTGCTGCCGACCCTGTAAAGCGTCTGTTTGATCGAGAGCACATCCGGATCGTTTGCTGCCTGCCGGATAAAATCAACAACCGGCTGAAAAGAATCGTAAGGATGATAGAGCAGCCGATCCTTTGCCTTTATGGCGCTGAAAATATCGCCTTCGAACTGCTCTTCGATGCGATTGACAGGAATGAAAGGCTCGTCCTTCAGGTCGGGACGATCTATCCTGAGAAGCTCGACAAGGCATCCAAGACCAAGTACGCCGCCGATTTCGTAAACGTTGCTGTCGATGACGTCAAGGTTTTTCATAAGCAGTTTCCTTATCGACTCAGGCATTTCCGGCCCGATGTCGAGCCGCACTACCCTGCCGTATCGCCTTGAGCGGATCCCCTGCTCTATGGTTTCAAGCAGGTCGCCTGCTTCATCTTCTTCGATTTCGATATCGGCATTACGGATAACCCTGAAGAGATGCGAATTGATGATCTGCATCTTCGGAAACAACTGTTCGAGATTGTTGGCAATAAGGTCTTCGAGCCAGATATAACGGAAAACTTTATCATCGAACGTTAGTCCTTCAATGTCGCCGAGAAACAGAAGCCGCGGCAGAATGCTCGGCACCTTGACTCGTGCAAATTTATGCGTATGCGACTCCTTGTCATTCAGTTCAATAGCAAGATTCAGGGACAGGTTGGAAAGAAACGGAAACGGATGACCGGTATCAAAAGCCAGCGGGGTCAGCACAGGAAAAATTTCCTGCCTGAAATAATGTCGCAACGCATCCCTTTGTTCATCGCTCAGATCGGCAAATCGAACGAATTCAATTCCTTTTTCTGCAAGAGCCGGCAGGATATCGTCATAGAAACAGTCATTGCGCTGACGAAGCTGCAGAAAAATTCTCTCCCTTATCTTTGCGAGCTGTTCCCCCGGCGTCAGGCCGTCGATCGTACGCTCCTGAATGCCGGCGTCAAGCTGGTCTTCGATTCCGGCAACCCGGATCATGAAAAATTCGTCAAGATTGGAACTGAAAATCGAAATAAACTTCGCCCGTTCAAGAAGAGGATGTGCATCGGGATCGAGCGCTTCTTCAAGCACTCGCTGGTTGAACTCCAGCCAGCTCAGCTCTCTGTTTATATAATATGCCGGATCACGCAGGTCCGGCGCTACCGGAAGTGACACGAAATCAGCCGTCAAATGGTCCATAATGAACAAGTTGTTAGTTGAATCGCACGGCACCGCCTTCATGGACGGCATAATCAAGAGACTCATCCCAGGGATCTGCAGGCAGATACCGCAAAAACTGAAGCGAAAATGCCAACCCTATCCGGCACGGTTTCATGCCGGAAGCAGCAAGTTCCGAGAGGAACCTGTCGTAATAGCCTTTTCCGTAACCCATCCTGCGACCAGCGCTATCGATACCGATAACCGGCAGAAGAATTGCATCAAGTTCGGCTGAGTCAACCGGAGAGCGCCGTACAGGTTCGGGTTGGGCGAAAATGCCGGCGATGAGAGGTTCTCCGGGCAGGTAATCTACGGGAACAAGACGATCTTCGATGACTGCCGGCACTGCAATCCGCTTGCCGGCCTCATGCAGCTTTTTGCAGAGTTCTTCGGTCGCGACTTCGCGGAACGAGGCTATCGAAAGATATGCCATAACGCGATGCGCGCGGGTAATCTCATTGATTTTAAGAACTTCCGATACGACTGACGCGCTCATGCCCAGCCATGCTTCCTCAGAAAGGGATTTCCTTGCAGCAAGCAGCCTGCTCCTGACAAGCTGCTTGTTCTCCATCGGTGCATCCATAACGTAAAATATGCCAACGATATGGCATTCCTGTTTAAACTTCAAGATATGAAAGATTACTGTCATTCAGGAGCCTTTCACTCCCGGGAAGATCGCGCAATAAGGATAGTTGTACATGAACAGCAATGATTTTACATTATCGTAATACAACAGCACAGTACAAACCGCCGATTCATATGTCAACCCTTATCGATCCGTCGTCCATAACCTTTGGAACCGTTTACTGCATTGCGAAAAATTACCCGGACCATGCCCGCGAAATGATGCTCTGGGAAGAACATCCGCAACAAAAGGATGCTGAAGAACAGGAGCCTGTTGTTTTTATCAAACCGCCCTCGTCGATAGAAACCGGCGGTATAA
>VGGK01000094.1 GCA_016868665.1 Chlorobiota bacterium | reverse complement strand
TGCTGGAAAAAATCCCGCTCGGAAGGGCGGGAGACCCTCTCGATATTGTCAGGACCATCCTCTTCCTCATGGAGAGCGATTACATAACCGGAGAGGTGATCAATGTGGACGGTGGGAGGGTTATTTCTTGAGTCGGAATACCCTATGTTGTTTCGGCATAATGTCCTTATATTGTTTATTGTTGTTATTACAGAAAATTCGGTTCAACACCAATTCAACCCGTTATGGAACAGGAAGTCCCGGTAGTCATACACAGCAACAGTGAATCCGAGCAGGATAGTCATGCCGATTCACCGATACCAGAGCAGGTTAAGGAGCTTGGCAACACGGTTTCCGATGCTGTAACTTCGTTCATGGAGAGCGAACAGTACGAGCAGTTGAAACAGACTGCGGCAAGGGTGAAAACCTATATCAGGGAAAACCCGGTTCCAGCCATGCTCTATACGCTGGGAGCAGGAACACTGCTTGGTTTTATCCTGAAACGACGGCATTGAATCGCCGTCCTATTTTTCCCTTATCATCATGATTCGCCAGATGCTGAAAAACAGAGGTGGCAGCGCGCCGAAATCAAAACATACCAGCATCCCTACGCTGATAGAAGAGAGCGTCACCTCCACTTTCGAGGATGTGACCGCAATCATCGAGGCGAAAATCGAGCTGGTCAAGATAGATCTGACAAAAAAAATTTCAGTGGTGGCATCCATGATCATGCTCGTTGTCGTGCTGCTGATCGGCCTGGCATACCTGATTACGACCGTTGCCCTGCTGCTTGGCGAACTGACCGGCCATATGTTCATCGGATACCTGCTGGTAAGTCTCGTTTTTATTTCGTGTTTTTTCTTTTTCATCAAGATCAGGCCGGATATACTGCCCAACCTGATACAGAAACTTCTTCTTTCCGCACATGACTACAAATGACACGCTTGACGGCATCCATGCCCGTATAGAAGATCTTCAGAATACCATCGCCGAAAAGGAAGAGCAGATCAGGGACAGGGCTCGACAGTTGAAAGAGGATCTGCAGACCGAACTGTCTCCGGAAGAAATCGTCAGAAAGCACCCTTTTGAAACTGCCGGCGCGGTTCTGGCCGTCGGATTCATGATCGGCAGAGCGCTGAAACCATCATCCCGTAAAATCCGGACGGCGCCAGCCGCACAACCCGTACATACGTCGTCGCCCGCCAGAACCGCAATGGGGTCTATCGGAATCGATATCCTTCGTTCGGCAAAAGATCTTGGTTTCACCTACCTGCAACGCTATCTCGACCGGAAAATCCGCTGATCCCGTTACTATCCTGTACCTGTATGCCCGAAACATCCCCGGCAGGATGCAAGAAACCGAAACACCCCGCAGGGGTGTTTTATCGGGATTTTCCGTACCTTGTCATAAGCACGGCCAAGCCCGACTTAAGGGAAGGCCAAGTATTCCATTTATTCAGCCACCATGATCGCAACAACAATCGCTACCGGCAATAAAGAGCATTTTTATCTTAACCGGACGGCAAGAACGCTGTTTCAGCAGCATGATCCGGAATTTCTACGCCTTTCTGCTGATATGCAGGAAAGCCAGAAAAAAGCCGAAGAACAGTCGAAAATACTCAACAGCCATATCGCTTCCGGCGAGGGCATTCTTCCCGCCCAGCTGCATGGCATGAAACTGCTGCACGAAGTACTGCATTATGTGCTTTCGAAAACCGCTGCGCGACGCAATCCGGGACTTCTTGCCGATGTACGGAGGATTTTCGAAGAGTCGCTTCCGGAGCGGGACACTGCACGGTATCTTAACCGCTTCCTTGAATCGTTTCCGACAGCTGGTATTTTCAGCGGAACTGAAAAGACAGATGTCTTTCTGCAGGAAAAGGCTAACCGCGAGGAGGTGCTCGAAGAGTCCCTGCTGGTCTGGCTGAACAACCAGAATCCCGCGCTCGATCGACTTTCAGCATACATCTCCGACAAGAAGCTGCGCGAAGAAAACGCCTACGCGAAACTCATCCAGGTTATGCTCGGGGCGATGAAAGCGATGGGGCCTGCCGGACCTGGCAATACGGATCTGGCGGAACTGATAACCATGCCTATCCGGCATGCACCGAACTCCATCCTCGACCAGCTGCGCTATATCAGGCTGAACTGGGCGGATCTGCTCGAAGGGTCGCCGTTCTGGCCGCTTCTTGCCGAAGCGATCGCCTATATACAGGATGAGGATCGCTACCTCTTTTTTGAAAACCTC
>VGGK01000093.1 GCA_016868665.1 Chlorobiota bacterium | reverse complement strand
GCTTCGGCTTTGGGCCGGGTTTTACAGAGCACGAGAAAATCATCGGCGAAACGAACCAGCTTGAACCCTTCGTTTTCGAGGGCTTCGTCGAACCGGTCAAGGTAGAGGTTGGCAAGGGCGGGCGAAATGGGGCATCCTTGCGGTAAACCGATGGCGTTGCGAACACGGGGACTCGTGCCATCGACTATTTCGGCGGTCAGCCACCGGTGCAGCAGTGCAATGAGTTCCTTGTCGTCAACGATTTCTACCAGCCGCTGGAAGAGCAGATCGTGCCGGACGCTATCGAAAAAGTTGCGGATATCGGCATCGAGCACCCACTGGTATCCTTCGCGGTGCAGCCGGTCGATTTCGCGTGCAGCGCCTTCGCGCGATAGACCGGGTCGGTAAGCAAAGGTGCACGAGCCGAGTTCTGCTTCGATGATGGGAGTCAGAACAATAGCTGCGGCGGTTTCTGCCACCCTGTCCATTACGCCGGGAATAAGCAGCACCCGTTCCTTGCCGTCAGGTTTCAGCATGACGAGCTTGAGCAACGGTCCTGGCTGGTAGGTGCCATTAAGCAGTGCCGTCGAGAGCGATTTGAGGTTTTCTTCGAGACGGAAGGAGTAATCTTCGATTGAATGGTTGTCCCAGCCGGGTCGACCATCGTTCGAAGCTACTTTGTACCATGCCTGAAAAATGGTTTCAGGCAGCGCCATCTGGTTGTAGAGCCATCCCATAAGCTGAAGGGGGGAAGTAGTTCCGAGTGCTGAGTTCTGAGTGCTGAGTGCTGAGTTCCGAGTGCTGAGTGCTGAGTTGAGAAATAACTTTGCTTATGAAATAATGAACGGGCTGGCTACTTCGAACGGACGAGTTCCGTCGATATCGACCTTTTCGACGCATCCCCGGCAGAGATGGTAGTACCGTATGCTGTCTGCTGGATGCTTTGGATCCATGAGCTTCCGTAGCCGAATACGAAGCCCTGCATAGTCCTCATCCGAGACGAAACATTCGAACACGCTGTATTGAACCGCTACGCCATACCCTTCGAGAACCTTGTGGATTTTCGTCCGACGCCGGTCGTTTTCGATGTCGTATGTAACAAGAATGAATTGCATGGATGTCTCGGGAGTCGGAATTCAGGAGTCAGGAGCCGGAAGTCCGTCAGGAAACTTGTCACCTCTTCTCATCATTACATCCTCAATGTTCGATATCAAAAGAGAATGGTGCGATTTCACTCCAGTAGCACATCAGTATCTTACGGAAATTACGGATGACATGCAACGATAATGGCGTATATGTAGTTCATATAAATACAGTAGTTCAAACATGCCAACTCAAACAAAGATCATAATGAGAGAGTGGAATATCTTCAAGGATGTGCATGGTAATCTCGCCGTTGCAAAACAGGCTGCAGGTTCACACAGTATTTTTGTCGCTGGCCCTTATACCTGGCAAGAGGCCACCAACTATATGCGAGCCCATGGGGCACCTGGGTGGTAAGAAAACCACCCGTTCCATTGGATCCTGCTCTGTTGACACTTCCGGAAACTGTACTCTTTCTTGGCCGCTTCTGCTTCCGCTCCGAAGCAACAGATGTGTGTGACTGCTCATCATGTCCACGCTTCCATCACCGTACGTGCTTCCCAATCGCACATTGCTTGCTTCCTCCTGCTTCGTAAACCAGTGTTCGAAAACGTTGCGCTCCTCTTTCACAAAGCAGGAGGCTATTCGCCAATCTGAAGAGTCCTGCAGAAAGGGTGTGTTTGGCAATCCTGTATTGATAAAGAAGGCGTTGAGGGGACGCCCCTTATTGACAGCACTTACTCCCCTCCTGCACTGTGTTCCCGCATCAGAATCCGGTTTACCGCCAAAGCCGAAACGCCGTTTTTCGTGCTCATGATAAAGAACGCCCTGCCCCCTCTCTTGCCACGAAAAAGGTTCTTTGCCGGGTTTTGTTGCGATTGTTCTGTTTTAATTATAGCTTAACCATGCAAATCACGGAGTCAACTTCCAAAATTGCAAGGATGATTTATCGAACTTTGACTCAAAAACTGCAGGATGCATTGCGAAACCATCCCGCAGTCGCCTTGCTCGGACCCCGTCAATCAGGGAAAACAACGCTCGCCCTTGAAGTCGGCAAATCGTTCGACGCACGGTATCTCGACCTTGAATCCGAGCAGGACAGAACAAGGCTTGCCGATCCCGAACTCTATCTGTCTGATCAACTTGAACGCCTCGTGATTCTTGACGAAGTGCATCGTACTCCCGGCCTGTTTCCCGTTTTGCGTGGCCTTATAGACAGGAGCCGAAGGACAGGCAGACGCTCGGGGCTGTATCTTCTTCTCGGCTCGGCATCCCTTGATCTCCTGAAGCAAACCGGTGAGTCGTTGGCCGGAAGAATATCGTACATCGAGTTGACACCGTTCACCATCCTTGAAGCCGGGGCGGCCAACGTCGGTCTGCT
>VGGK01000092.1 GCA_016868665.1 Chlorobiota bacterium | reverse complement strand
AAGCCTAATCAATGGCAAGGCGCATGACGGTCAGAACCAGAATCATTGCTGTTCCGCCAAGATAAATCCGCCGGATGTCGGCAATCCGGTCAGGAATCCCGGGGTTGAGCAACCGACTGACCGAATGGAATACAACAACGTCGAAAAGCACTTCGGCAAGCAGCACGCACGTTCCGGCAGCAAACGACAGCTCGAAACGCAACAGGCGAAACAGTCCGTGAAGTCCGTTGTTGTACATGGACGGAGAAACAACCGGTTTCGTTGCAGCCAGCATCTCCCATTTGCCCCGGGCACCGCCCAGCAGCACAACCGCGCAATGCAAAACCGCTCCGGATGTTACTGACGGCCCCCTGAGTAAATATACGATTTCCCGATTGCGCTCAGCAGCTCGATACCTGACTTTCGTGCCTGGCCGGTATTCCGGAAAATTACTCCGTGGAAAATGAACCCCCTGTGCGGGTTCGCTGTTAGTTATACATCGAAGGAAGAAAACATCTCTCAAAACCGCACAACGCTGCACGCTCATGAACTGGAAACAGCTTCTGGAACGACAGCTCGACGACGCCTTCAGGGTGGCCGAACGGCTGGTCAGGCTTCTTGACGAAAAGGATCTTGCGTGGAAACCCTCCGAAGGGAGCAACTGGATGACGACAGGGCAGCTTCTCCTGCATCTGGGAAAATCGTGCGGCGTACCGATGAAAGGGTTCGCCACGGGAGAGTGGGATATGCCCGGCCACAGCGACGTGAACGAAAAGAAAACGGAAAAAAAGATGCCGCCTCCCGCTGACCAGCTCAAGTCGATACGTTCCGTTGACGAAGCCCTGAAGCTCCTCTCTCTGGATAAGTCGCTCGCCCTTGAAACCCTGAGCAAGTGCAGCGAGGAAGATCTGGAATCGAAGCCCGCTCCCGCGCCCTGGGACCCGGAAAACGTGAACCTCGGCCTGCGTCTGCTGCAGATGATCGATCATCTGAACCAGCACAAGGCGCAGCTCTTCTACTACCTGAAAATGCAGGGCAAGCCGGTCAACACCTATCATCTTTACGGCAAGTAACGCCCCGGACGACTTCCCCATGCATTGCAGGAAAGATATCGGACAGCTTTTCCGTATCTTTCCTGCCTTCGCGTCTGCCGGACAAGCCCGGCAAACTCCGGACCAATTGACCAGAAACCGCTTCACCATGCACCGAAAGCTCCCGCTCCGCTTCCCTTGCCGTCTTGCGCCGCTTCCTCTTTTTCTCTTGATCCTGCTCTGTCTCAACGCCTGCGACGTCACCGAAGAGCCCGTCACCGGCAAGGTTGTCGGCGTTTCCGACGGCGATACCCTCACCCTCCTCGTTGACGGCCGTGAGGAGAAAGTACGGCTTTTCGGCATCGACTGCCCGGAGCTGCGCCAGGCTTTCGGCCGGAAGGCAAAAAAGTTCACGAGCCGCATGGTTTTCGGCAAAACCGTTACCCTCACAAGGGTGGAGAAGGACCGGTATGGCAGAACGCTTGGGGTGATCGGGGTCGACGGGGAATTTCTCGACCGGGCGCTCGTGCGTTCCGGGTATGCCTGGCATTACCGGAGATACTCGTCGAGCAGCGTGCTCGATTCGCTGGAGAACGAAGCCCGGCTGAACAGAAGAGGGCTCTGGGCCGATCCGGACCCTGTCGCGCCCTGGAAATTCAGAAGCCGGGAAAGAGACCGGTCCATGCCGGGAACGAGGGCGCAGTAAGCGCTCTCTCCTGCCTTGGGGAGCGGCCTCCCCCGGTCAGTTGAACGCGTATCTGATATTCAGGCTCGCGCTGATGCCGGGCTCATAAACCCGGTAACCGCTTGCAAAAGGATCGCGGAGATAGGAAAGATGCCTGTAGTAGCTGGCATCCCCGATATTCTCGACATCGAGAGAACAGGAAAGACCTTTATAGCGGGCCATGATACCGGCATCGAAGGGATTCCACGATCCGGTCGCGGTCTCCATCAGTACCGGGTCCACCCTGTTCTGCGAATGTTCGTACTTGTGACGCACATAAAGCCTGAAACCCGAAAATTCTGGCGTTGTCAGTGTTGTGGTGATTCTCAGGGGAAGAATCTCGATGAGCGGACGATTGTCGGTTTCATTGTTTCCGTAGGTGTACGAGGCATTGACATCCAGCCACCGGTATTTCAGTTCGAGCGAAGCGCCCGCCAGCAGCGCATTGATGTTGGAATAGGTCAGATATCGTTGCGTCCCGACCGTGGCGCTGTCGATGGTGACGTAATGGTAAATGTAGGATCCGAACAGTTCGAGCTTTGCCCAGTCAGACGAAAGCGAGGTCCTGAGGGTCGCCCGGAGCGGCTGGTCGAGTTCGGGATTGCCGCTGGTCCAGGCGGTATTCGGCATTTTTCTCACATTGATAAACAGGGTTTCGGCTTCGGGTGCTTCAGATGCCACATCGAGCATGGTACCGATGCTTCTCCGAAGCGGTACGGGGAGTTTTCCCGGTAGTTGTAGAGA
>VGGK01000091.1 GCA_016868665.1 Chlorobiota bacterium | reverse complement strand
CTGAACGGGAAAAACGTGGCCGAAATGAACGATGACGAGCTTGCACGGGTACGGAACAGGGAAATCGGGTTCGTCTTCCAGACCTTCAATCTGCTTCCACGCCTCAACTGCCTGAAAAATGTCGAACTGCCGCTTATCTACGCCGGCGTTCCGCCGGAGGAGCGAACGGCCCGGGCCGAAGAGGCGCTGCTGAGCGTCGGTCTCGGCGACCGCATCACCCACAAGCCCTCGGAACTCTCCGGCGGTCAGATACAGCGGGTCGCCATTGCCAGAGCGCTGGTGAACAAACCCTCGATCATCCTTGCCGACGAACCGACCGGCAATCTCGATACCGCCACGAGCCACGACATCATGGAGATGTTCGGAACGCTTTCTGAAGCCGGCAACACCATCATCCTCATCACGCACGAAGAGGATATCGCCCGCTTCACCAGACGGATCATCAGGCTGCGGGACGGCAGAATCGAAAGCGACGAAGCGAGATGAAGGAGAAGCTCCAGCGGTTCCGTTACGAAACCTCTGAAAGTCTGAAACTCGCGGTCTTTCAGATCGGAGCAAACAGGATACGTTCGTTTCTCACCGCGCTGGGGGTGATTATCGGCATTGTGTCCATTACGATGATGGGCACGGCAATCAACGGCATCGACCTTGGCTTCGAAAAAAGCCTCTCCATGCTCGGCTACGATGTGATTTACGTGCAGAAAACCTCATGGAGCACCATGGGAGAGTGGTGGCGCTACCGTAACCGTCCCGACCTGAAAACGGAGTATGCCATGCAGATCAACCGCATCATCGCAGACGATCCCCGCTCGGAACTTGAAATCGCCGTGCCCCAGATGTCCACCTATCAGGCCATGGCGAGTTTCCGCGACCGATCCATCGAACAGGTGTTTTCGCTCGGCACCAACGAAGATTACCTGAAAACGGCATCCGGGGACCTTGCCACCGGTCGCTTCTTCACCCCCGGTGAAGCCGCAGGCAGCGAAATGGTCTGCGTGGTTGGAGACGATATCGCAACGGGGCTCTTTCCCGGAGAGGACCCGATCGGTAAAAAAATCACCATAAAAAACCGGAAATTCAGGATTGTCGGCGTTTTCAGGAAACAGGGAAAATTTCTGGGACTCTTCAGTTTCGACAACCAGATCATCATGCCGCTCGGCGCATTCGAAAAGGTGTACGGGCGAAACATGTTCGTCACCATCAGGGTGAAAATCCGCAATGAAGAGCGTGTCGCAGAGGCCAGGGAAGAACTTCTCGGACTGATGCGCCGCATCCGGAGAATCCCTCCCGGAAAAGAGGAGAACTTCTCGATCAACGAACAGCAGGCATTCAAAAGCCAGCTCGATCCCGTCAAGAACGGTATCGCTGCAGCCGGCATCTTCATTACCGGCATGTCGCTCTTCGTCGGAGCGATCGGCATCATGAACATCACCTTCGTCAGCGTCCGTGAACGGACAAGGGAGATCGGCCTCCGCAAAGCACTCGGAGCAAGGCGACGCACCATTCTTCTGCAGTTTCTGATCGAATCGGTGATGATCTGCCTGCTTGGAGGGCTTGTGGGACTCCTGACCGCCCTCGGCATCACCGTCGCCATAGAAAAAATCCTTCCGGATTTTCCTGTGCAGTTCTCGTTCGGTCTGGTTCTGGCAAGCCTTGCCGTATCGGTACTGACCGGCATTATTTCCGGTCTGGCGCCGGCAGTTAACGCATCCAGACTCGATCCCGCCGACTCGCTGCGCTATGAGTAAGCTGATGAAAACCATACCGCCGAGGGAGATCCTCCTGCAGGCGCTCTCGTCGCTCAGCATCAACCGGCTGCGTTCATGGCTGACCACCCTCGGCGTAGCCGTCGGCGTTTTTTCCATTATTTCCGTCATGACGGCACTCGATGCGATCGACAAAAGCGTGGAGTCCGGCCTGACCAGCCTCGGCGCAAATACATTCCAGATACAAAAAACGCCGGCAACCGTCTTCGGCGGCGGACACAGCAGGAACCGGTATGCAAACCGCAAGGATATCACCTACAGGCAGGCCCAGATGTTCCGGAAACTCATGCAGGATAAAGCCGGAAGCATCGGCTTTATCATCACCCGGCCGGCAAGTCAGGCGAAATACGGCAGTCGAAGCACCAATCCGGATGTCACCATGACCGGAGGAGATGAGCAGTTTGCGGCTTCGAACGGGTACGATGTCAGGGAGGGCAGAAACCTCGGAAGCGGCGATATCCAGCATGCGCGAAACATGGTCGTCCTCGGCGGCGAAGTGGCGGATAGACTTTTTCCGGCCGGAGAATCCCCTGTCGGAAAACAGATCAGGATAAACGAAGGCGTTTACACAGTCATCGGCGTTTTCGAAAAAAAGGGGGCGGCATTCGGTCAGAGCCAGGACAATTTTGCGCTTATTCCGATTACCCGCTATCTCGACCGCATCGATGAACGAAGCAGCCTCGGCATAACCGTCGAAGCCTTTTCTCAGAAAGAGTACCCGGCAACCCTCGATCAGGCAGTCGGCGCCATGCGGC
>VGGK01000090.1 GCA_016868665.1 Chlorobiota bacterium | reverse complement strand
CTGGAAAGAGGAAAAAATTAATGAACTTTTCAGCCTTTTTCATTATATTTCAAGTCCTGTGATTATTCTCGATTCGGAAAAGAAACAGGAATCGTCAATCCGGGACATAAGTAAAATGCTGCCATAATATAACCCGTTTCATTCAGAAAATGCAGGACGCAATGGCAAAACCAATCAAAATCTTCGCAGGTCGCAGCAATCCGGCTATCGCCGAAAAAATAGCACATTATCTCGGCATGCCACTCTGCAATGCGAAAGTCGAAAATTTCTCCGACGGAGAAATTTCGGTCAACTACTTCGAGTCGGTAAGGGGATCGGACCTGTTCATCATTCAATCCACCAATCCGCCCGCCGACAACCTCATGGAGCTGCTGATCATGATCGACGCAGCCAGGCGTTCCTCTGCAGCAAGAATTACGGCAGTTCTGCCCTATTACGGCTATGCCCGACAGGACAGGAAAGACAAGCCGAGGGTAGCCATCACCGCCAAGCTGGTCGCAAACCTGCTCAGCGAAGCCGGAGCAAACCGTATCCTCACCATGGACCTGCATGCGCCGCAGATCCAGGGCTTTTTCGATATACCGTTCGACCATCTTTATTCAAGCGTCGTGCTCATAGACCATATCCGCCACAGAGAGTTCCGCGACAATCTTGTCGTGGCATCGCCTGACGTGGGAGGAGTCAAACTTGCCAGAAAATTCGCCGAAGAACTCGGCGCCGATCTGGTCATCGTCGACAAACGCCGTCCGAAAGCCAACGTTGCGGAAGTGATGAATATCATCGGCGACGTCAGCGGCAGAAATGTCCTGCTTGTTGATGACATGATCGATACCGCAGGAACGCTTGTCAATGCGGCTAAAGCGATCAGGGATGCCGGCGGCCTGAAAATTTACGCAGCAGCAACGCACCCTATTCTGTCGGGTCCGGCTATCGAAAGAATCGATGCTTCGGTCATCGAAAAGGTCATCGTCACCGATTCGGTCGTTACCGACCATGCATACTCCGGTAAAATCGAAACGGTCTCGGTCAGCGGACTTATCGGGGAAGCAATCAAGCGGATTTACGAGGACGACTCGGTCAGCTGCCTCTTCGACAGCAAGAATATCAGTCAAAAAATCACGAACAATCACTAAATCACAAGCAGAAAAGAGATAAGGGAAGAGCATGGAAACAATAGCATTAGGGGTAGAACCTCGCGAAATAATCAAAAACGGAGCAGCAAAACTGCGCAAGAACGGCAGTGTCCCTGCAGTTATCTATCATAAAGGCGAAGCGACCGTCGCTGTCAGCGTCAATGAAATCGCTTTGAACAAGCTCGTGCATTCAGCGGAATCGCACATTATCGACCTGCAGTTCCCGGACGGGAAAACCCTTCGTTCGTTTATCAAGGACGTACAGTTCGATCCGGTAAGCGATCGTATCATTCACACCGATTTCCAGCTCTTTTCGGCCGACGAAGCTGTAGAAATTGAAGTCCCCGTGGCTGTGAGCGGTCATGCCGCAGGCGTCGAAAAAGGCGGAAAGCTTCAGATACTGCGTCACGCGCTCACCATCAAAGGCCATCCCGAAGATATGCCCGACCACTTCGTGATCGATGTCACAACGCTTGAAGCCGGCCACACGATCCACGTAAGGGAGATCCCGATGGATGCTTATGCCGGACTCAGCATCATGGACGAACCTGATACCCCCGTTGTCACTATCATGGCTCCGAAAAAGGATATCGAAACTCCAGGCGAAGCCTGACAATCTTCCGGTTCCGTACCTGCCGAAGGGAATTCGCACCATAAAAGCAGCTTTTCCATAAAAGGAAAGCTGCTTTTTTTGTTTCTCAACCTGTTTTACCTGTACAGGTTTTGTTTTTTCCGGTAATTGAAACAATATTCAGTTTATACCTTATCATCACAATCAACAAACAGATACCCGAGCATTGCCGCTTCTGCATCTTATACCAGGGCTGGAGCTTCTGAAGCACAACAGGAAAGGACCGGGCCTCTTTCTTTTCTTTTCGTTTCTCTCCTACCTTTTCGTCATTCTGCTGCAATGGGATCTTGTGCTCATCAGCTTCCGCTCGCTTGCCTCCGCCGCTATACTGCTGCTCACCGCTCCATCTGCGCTGCATGATGTTTTCAGCATCGAGATCGTCGAATTCTGGATGGCCGCGATTGCCGTCGTCACAATTCCGCTGGCTCTTCTGGCTATATCGGTGAAAACCGGAAAAAGAGCCGCGATGAAATCAGCCGGTCATGAATCCGAAGCGTCGAGCCTGGGAAGCATCAGTCTTCAGGCTTTCATGCAGAACGTCATAGCGCAAAGCGCGGCAGCCGTCATTTTCGTTCTCTATTCGGTAGCGTTCCTTGCTCCCCTGCTCGCGCCTTTCAGTCCTTACGATCAGCAGGACTTCCTTGTAACCGCTTACAAACCGCCATTCACCCGCCTTGAGGCGCTCGTGCTTGCACAGCCGAAAATCCAGGCGCTGGAATCGTATACTGCAACCGGCGCCACGGCAAAACTGGCATACTCGCTCATCAGCGACCTGAGGACCCTGAAAACCCGTAACGAACCGCATGCGCTCCGCTTTACGGACGGTTACAGCATAAAACACGGCATCGTCTCCTACCGACAGGGTATGCGCACACGAACCATGCCGGTTGCGGAACTGGCCGATTCTTCAGGAGCGCGTCCGTCGATAACCCGCACGTTCATTCTGGGCACCGACCAGTATGG
>VGGK01000089.1 GCA_016868665.1 Chlorobiota bacterium | reverse complement strand
GAAGCGCTGATCCGCGAACTGCAGGAGCTGCTGATCGAAACGGAAACAGGGGAGGATGACACATGAGGACAATAAAAGAGGACGAAAACGCATCTTATCCCTGGGAACGCAGAGCCCCAGCTCTGCATTGGAGCCAAAGGCTCCACACCAGGCCAACAACTTTTTCGAGCTGCCGATGATTGACTTCATCGAACGACCCATCGATCGTCAAGCCTCAGCCTTCCTCTGCCGGGGCGCAAGGGACGAATCGGGAGTGGTGCTCCGCACGGTCGTCTCGCTGCTCAGTCAGGCGGTGGGGCAGGGGCACGTCTGCCTCGACCTCGAAGAGATCGCCGGAGAGGTTGTGCGGATTCCGGGCCGGGATGAGTCGCTGCGTCTGCCCGATCTTGCTGGCCTGCAGGCGGCGCTCCGCTGGCTCCACACGCTCGGCAGGCCGGGGGAGCATCGCCCGCTCATTCTCGACGCCGCCGGACGACTTTACCTCTATCGCTACTTCCGCTACGAACTCCAGCTTGCCGATGCCATTCGCACCCGCGCAGCAACGGAGACCGGCAGCCCCGACGAGGCCGCGCTTGCCGAAAGTCTCGACCGTTACTTCGGCCCCGACGAATCGGGGGAGGACCGCCAGCGGCAGGCGGCCCTCACGGCGCTCCGGAGAGGCTTTTCGGTCATCTCCGGAGGCCCCGGCACGGGAAAGACCACTACCGTGGTGCGCATCCTCGGACTTCTGCTGGAACAGCCCGGTGGAGAACGGATGCGCATCGCCATGGCCGCACCAACCGGCAAGGCCGCCGCACGCCTTGCCTCGTCGATAGCATCGCTCCGGGAGTCGTTGCCCTGCTCCGAAGAGGTGAAGCTCCATCTGCCCGGTCAGGTCACCACCATTCACCGGCTGCTCGGCACCATCCCCAATTCGACCGGGTTCCGCCATAACGCAGGGAATCCGCTCCCGTACGACGCCGTCATCGTCGATGAAGCCTCGATGGTCGATCTGCCGCTCATGACCGCCCTCGTCACGGCGCTCATGCCGCAGGCCCGCCTCATCCTCATCGGCGACCGCGACCAGCTCGCCTCCGTCGAAGCCGGAGCCGTGCTCGGTGACATCTGCCGGGCAGCAGAATCGTCCGGCTCAGCCGTGGAGGGGTGCGTCACCGTGCTCAACCGCAACTACCGTTTCGACGACGGTTCAGGCATAGCCGTCCTCAGCCGCGCCATCAACAACGGAGACGCCGGCGAAGCCCTCCGGCTGCTTGGCGATCCAGATAACGGAGGCACCATCGCCCTCGAAGCCACGCCGATGCGCGAAACCGTCAGGAAGCGCCTCGCAAGCCCGGTACTCGAAGGTTTCCGCCCATACCTCGAAGCCGAAACGCCCGAAGAAGCCCTGCGCCTTTTCGAGCGTTTCCGGATCCTCACCGCTCTCAGAGAAGGTCCATGGGGAGCCGCAGGCATGAACTACGCCGCCGAAACCCTGCTCCACGAAGCGGAACTCCTCAAGGCCGACACCCCGTTATACCGGGGCAGACCCGTCCTCGTCACCGAAAACGACTACATCCACAAACTCTTCAACGGCGACACCGGCATCATCCTGCCAGACCCGGAAACCGGCAACCAGAAAGCATATTTCGCCGCACCCGACGGCACAGTCCGCTCCATCCCCCCTGAGTTCCTTCCGGCGCACGTAACAGCCTTCGCCATGACCGTGCATAAAAGCCAGGGCTCCGAGTTCGACAGGGTACTCATGGTTCTGCCGCCTGAGGATACGCTTCTCCTGACGAGGGAACTGATCTATACGGGCATTACGAGAGCACGGCAGGCAGTTACGCTCTGGAGCGATGAAGCTGTTTTTTCGGCAGCGGTTAAGCGCAGGACGGAGCGGAGAAGCGGGTTGCGGGAGATGCTGGTGAACCGTCAATAGACATCCACGTTGAGCGAGACGACAAGGTTGCGACGTTCTGGCTCGACCCGATTCGTCTCCAGAATAGCGGAGGCTTCAGTCGGTTTGAATTGAGTGAGATTCGCGGTATAATTGAAAAGCAACAGAAATCCTTCAGGGAGGCATTGGATGAATATGTTAACGGTTGAAATCGAATTTCCATACGCTCAGGACGTTCACGTTACCGAAGATGCCCTTACTGTCGATCTGAGTGATGGTCGCACAATATCTGTTCCCTTGGGCTGGTTTCCGCGACTTGAGCATGCCAACGCTGAAGAGCGGCTAAATTGGCGGTTGATTGGCAAAGGTCATGTGATCCATTGGCCCGACCTTGATGAAGATATCTCCGTGGGAGGACTTCTTGCCGGAAAACCTTCATGTGAAAGTCAGGTGTCTTTTAAAAAGTGGCTTCAGGTCAGGAGTTCCGGTACTGAAAAATCGTGAAATTAGTGTTGGCAGAGGACCAATAACTATTGATAATATATTGGTTTAAAATGATTTACAGGAACGGATCAACGTCTCCAAGTCCTACCTGGAACCCCCGGCCATTGATTCCTGAAACCTTGTAGGGGTGTGATGTCGGTAGATAACCGTCGCCAGCCTGTCGCTTTTTCTTTTTTGTTTGTTTTGCGCAAAGAACTTTAATAATTAAAGTATCCGCAAGCAAGGGTAAAGAAGAAAACTGGATTTGGTACGTCTGCCGGAATATTATGTTTCTGCGTCGTGAGGAGCCGGATGAGAGGGGAGTAAAACGGAAAAGATATTTCTTGCCGAAGGCTGCATTTCGCAGCCTTTTCCTTGCCGTGCTTTGGCTGTAATCGTATATTTGATATCTACTTGTTAAAAAAAGGCATTTGTTTTTC
>VGGK01000088.1 GCA_016868665.1 Chlorobiota bacterium | reverse complement strand
GCATGGATCGCGACGGCACACAGGAAGGATACGACAACGACATCCTCTCGAAAGTCTCGACCTCGGTGCATATTCCCGTCATCGCCTCCGGAGGAGCCGGAAACCTCGAACACCTCTACGACGGATTTACAAAAGGAAAAGCCGACGCAGCGCTTGCCGCATCGATCTTCCACTTCCGGCAATACACCATCCGCGAAGCTAAAGAGTACCTGCGGGAACGCGGGATTCCCGTAAGACTCTGAAGAACCGTACCCGCATCCGACAGAAGCGTTATCCTGGAAAAAACAACCGGACCTACATCCGGACGTCGAGCAGAAACTCCTGCTCAAGCAGCGACGGCAACGCGTCAGGCCCGACCGACCGTTCCACTGTTCCGCCTTCCGACACCACCCTGAAACGATCTCCGTGAAGCACTTTCTTCCCCGTCGGAGTCTGCAGCACAACCATGAGAGAGCGAACAAAAATCGAATCCGGATGGGTCGAGTTCAGATAATTTGCCGGCTCGAAATCCACCCACTCCTGCGGCGAAAGATTGAACTCGTACAGATTCGACCGCTTTCCCTCGCAAACACGCTGCAGCAGGTACTCCCCTTCAGCGCTTCTCGTCAGCCTGAAAGCAGACGCACCCTGGGGAATATCCCGGTCAAGCCGTCCGAGATCAAGAGGTTCCCGGATGCCGTAGCTGCCGAAACCAAGATCGAAAAGCCACTCTCCTCCCTCCATGTTCGCAACGATCGCCATATGCGTCCTTGGACGACGCACAGAGTAGGTCATGGGACGAGCCGCCACGAACCGGTAGGGAACCCCAAGCTCACCAAGCGCCATGGCAAACACTCCGTTCACCTCATAGCAATACCCGCCGCGCTTTCTTTCCACAATTTTCGAAAATATCTCCTCCGGCTTGAGCGAAATCACCTTACCCGCCTGCACATCGAGATTCTCGAAAGGAACCGAAAAAAGCTGGCAGCGCATAATCTCCCGCAAAGTCGCCGGATCGCCAACGCTGTATCTCCCGTACCCGATGCGATTGAAATAGGCCTGCAGGTCGAAGTTTTCTGCTTTCATAATCCTCTCCCTTGTAACGTAAACACCACGTAAACACCGCGCCCTCTTTCCGCCGAAGCGTCTCTCTGCCGAAAGACCTGGAAACCTCATACCGCCATCTTCGCATCTGAAAAAAGAGCGTTGTTGTGAGCCCCAGGTCCCTTCCTTTCCGTACGCAACTGCAACCGAACTTCCTGTTTTCACCTGCGTGCCCGAGTCTGCATTTTCACCCGTCCCCCACTCTGAAGTAAAGTAACCTGATAATCTAATCAATCGGCAGCACGTTATGCTGACGCATATTGAACATGCATGATGTTGCCGCTTTACAGATGCTTTCCATTTCGGCAGAAAAATTCCTTTCGGATCGCCAGAACGGTACCGGGCCGAGCCTTCTGACCAGAATGGCAGAAGCGATGACCGGCTGATGGTGCAGTACAGGCAACATCGGTTCATCCGGAGCCGACCAGAAAACATCCGGATCGACAGGCAGAGGTTCGACAATCTTCTTCTTTTTTTCGGTTTGTTTCTGTTTTGCATTGGAACTGTTTCCGCCCAGGGCAGTGAACAACGCATCCCTGTCGATACCTCTCAGGGTAAAAAGCAGAAACGGATCACGGTCGAAAGCTTCGGCAAGCAGATAAAACACCGCGGCCAGATGTTTGCAGGGATTGGCGTAGTCAGGGCACGAGCAAGACGCCTCTATATCCCTGAAGGAGCCCGGAAAAAGAGAGAGCCCGGCATTCAAGCACAGCTTGTCAATCTCTTCGGGCATCTCTCCGCCAAGCATCCGCGCCACGAGCACAGGGTTGTCGCCAAGCACCGTGACGAGGCGCTGCAACTCCTCAATCGAGTATGGCATTAGCCTTATGGAGACGGTGTATGGCCTCACTCTCGATCCCTGCACTTTCGCAGAAACGCCTTTGCTCGTAACATCGAGACCGGTGACCTGTCCTTTGCGGGCATACGAACGGCCACGGGCAAGACGGGAAGAGTCGTTGAACCGTTCGAGCCTCGAAATCCACTCTTTTCCCCACCATTGCCTGGCGAATGCGCCTCTCTTGCTCCGGGTCTTTATCCCGTTATCGACTTTTTTCGGTGACGTGGGCTTGTACCAGCTGTAATAATCTACCATACGCTTATTCTCCTGTTGCTTCCCGTCCAAGCATAATGAGTTTTTTCAGGTCGCTGTTTGAAAGCTCGGTCAGCCACTGCTCGCCTTTTCCGAGAACCGCTCCGGAAACCGCGGTTTTTTTTTCGATCATCTCATCGATCCGCTCTTCGAGAGTTCCGGCGGTAATGAATTTGTGGACCTCCACATTGTGTTTCTGCCCGATACGGAATGCCCTGTCCGTCGCCTGGTTTTCGACAGCCGGATTCCACCAGCGATCATAATGGATGACATGGTTTGCTCTGGTCAGGTTCAATCCTGCGCCACCCGCTTTCAGGGAAAGAATGAATATCCGTGGTGCATGATCACTGGTCTGGAAGCGCTCGATCAGCTCGTCACGCCTCTTCCTCGTGAGTGACCCATGCAGGAAAAATACCTCTTCGCCATATAGCTCCTGAAGATAGTGCTGCAGCAGCTTGCCCATCTCCATGAACTGGGTGAAAACAAGCGCACGCTCGCCGCTCTCACGGATTTCACCCAACAGCTCCGTCAGACGCTGCACCTTGCCTGAACGATCACCAACCGCCGAGTTGTCGCCGAGAAACTGCGCCGGATGATTGCAGACCTGCTTGAGTTTTACGAGCAGGGCCAGAATAAGGCCGCGCCGG
>VGGK01000087.1 GCA_016868665.1 Chlorobiota bacterium | reverse complement strand
TGACGCAGCCGGGCGGAACCGGCATGCGAAACGTCGAAGGCAACCCGAATGCCTGCCCTGAACGGCTATGCGTGCTGCGTTCATGACATACCCCAACTTCAAATTGAGCTGACAGCATGAACTGGTTTAAATGGCACGCACTCAATATCGGACTGTTCTGGAGAAAGAGCTTCGGCATGCTGAAAAAGAAAGCAACTGCCGACGTGCATGAAATCGGCCAGGGAAAAGAGGAGATCATCCGGAACGGCTCCCCGTTCGGATTCGAGGTGCATGTCGCCGACCGGTATTACGAGTTCTGGAACCAGGACTACAGTTCCCTGGTGAAGATGAACCTCTATTTCATCGTACTCCTTCTACTCGGCGTGACCTTTGCCCTGAAATCCGCTCTCGGCATCACGTTCCTCTACAACAACCACATCGAACTCGGCGCTGCCGTGCTGGCCATCATCGTCACCGGACTGTTCCTGCACGAAATGCTGGCAAGGAAAAGCGAGATTCCCGTCGATCCGGAAGAGTACGCAACCGCCAGGCACTGGCTGCACTATATCTGCGAAAAAAGCCGTCGGCATATGCCCAAATGGCTGCTTGCGATTACCTTCATCGGCGTGCTGATCGAAGCAATCGCCATCATCATCATCATCATCTCCTGGTTCGCCAATACCACAAGAACCGTGGAACTGTACTTCGGCATGGGGCTCGGCGTCGCCGTGGCGGCAACCATCGCAATGACGGTGCATCATGCTGGCGAAGCGCTGTACAAGGAACACCACCGCAAGGTCATGTGGTCGGCCATCGATCACGAAAGCAAGGACAACAACGACGCCGACAAGCCGCTCATCATCAGGGAACTGAAAAAGATCAACCCCTCGATAACCTTCAAGAAAAACGGACTCATCAGAACCTACGGACCGGTGATCTGGGCGGTCATGATGATCCTGCTGTTGTCGGTGTTCGCCTTCTTTTCACGGGCAAACCTCAACATGGGCATCATCGACAACCGGTCGGGCGTAAGCGAAACGCAGGATTCGGAATTCTTCTCCTCCACCCCGACGGACTTGAACGACTCGCTCGCGGTACCGGAAACCACCGCCATGAAGGCGATGGAACAGAGAGAAATCAACAGCATGTACGCCGCGCTGCTTTCGCTGCTGATCATTTTTCTCATCATCAACTACATGGGAGGCCTGAGCGGTTACAAGTACAGCTTTTACAACGACACCAGCGAACACTGCTACAAGACCGTCAGAAACTTCGAACGGCAACTGGCCAAAAAGAACAAGAAAAACGAAGGAATTGCAGAAATGCGGAAAATCGCTGAAAAAAAGGCAAACCAGAGCTTTTCCTTCTATTATCCCCTGCTGATCACGGCCATCTCGATGGAAGATATGCGCGATTCCCTGAAACATGCGCTGAACGAACGGGGGGTATTCCGGATGAAGTCCTATATCGGCAATCAGTAACCGTGACGTGCCGTCCGGGCACATGACCATATCGTACAACATGAAACACCTACTCCTCGCCATCAGTCTGCTGCTTGCGCTCCCCGGCAGTCTCATGGCTTCCCCTTTTCCGAAAACCTCATACGAAGTGCTCGGCAACCGCAACCCGAGATCCTGTCCCGGAGCAGCGCTTTTCGTGCTGGTCGACCAGAGCGTGAACTACGACGAAGCCCTGAAGGCCAAGACGATGGAGCTGGTGCGCAACTGGACCGCAGAAGGCAGGGCCGTCGAAATCTATTCGTTCTCGTCTGCGCTTCCGGGCAGATACACCACCCGCATAACCGGAGGCAGATTCGATGATCAGCCTTCGGACGAGTACCTCGACAACCTCAAGCGCAGTGACCGCGAACGGTTTATTTCGCTGCATTCCCGCCAGCCCCTGATCGCCAGAAAAGTCGTAAGGCTATCCCTGCAGGAAGCTTTCGCGGGAAGCCGGAATGAAATCCAGCGAACCGATATTGTGCGCACCATGAAGGAGATGTCCGATTATATCCGCACCTACCCTGGAACAAAAAGCATTCTTCTGGTATCGGACATGATGGAGAACTCAAGCATGGCATCGTTCTACTTCAAAGGCAGGACAAGACTGATCGATCCTGTTCGGGAAATGCAGAAATTCACGGCAAGACAGATGACCGGCAATTTCGGGGGAAAGGTTCGGGTATACATTCTGGGGCTGGGATTCTACGGCAACGATGCCTCGCCGGCAAAGAGCGAACAGTATCTGGATGTTGACCGGATCAACGCCATTGCGGCTTTCTGGCGCAGCTGGTTCAGAAATTCCGGCGCATACGTGGTTGAAACCGGCAAGCCCATGATGTTCGGGTCCATCCGATGAGACCGCTTTCGTCTCATGCGTCCATGCAAGCAGCTTCTTCAGCCCTGACCTGCCGGTGAAACGTGCGGACCTCGGCCATAACCTGCTACGAGAGTGAAAACTCCCGTTCGAGCAGACCCGGGATCTCCTCCGGACTGACCAGGCGCTCCTCGACACTGCTCCCCGACACCACCCTGAAGCGGTCGCCGTGCAGCACCTTTTTTCCGGTCGGGGTCTGCAGCACCACCATAAGTGCGCGCACGAAAATCGAATCAGGATGAGTGGCGTTCAGGTAGTTGGCCGGTTCGAAGTCCACCCGCTCCTGCGCAGAAAGGTTGAACTCGTAGAGGCTCATCCATTTGCCCTCGGAAAGCGACTGCAGCAGATACTCCCCTTCAGCGCTCTTCGTCAGCATAAAACCGGCGGGTCCCTGACGAATTTCCCGATCGAGCACCCCGAGATGCAGCGGCTCCCGGATGCCGTAGCTCCCGAACCCCAGGTCGCAGAGCCATTGCTCCCCACCAATCTCCGCGACGATCGCCATATGGGTTTTCGGGCGGCGCACCGGATAGGTCATGGGCCGGGCCGCCACAAGCCGGCAGGGAATGCCCAGCGCAGCAAGCGCCATGCTGAACACACCGTTCACTTCGTAACAGTAGCCTCCGCGCCGATGTTCGACGATTTTGCGGTAAATATCCTCGGGCGCAAGCGAAACCGTTTTCCCCGCCTGAACAT
>VGGK01000086.1 GCA_016868665.1 Chlorobiota bacterium | reverse complement strand
AGGTACCAGGCGGCATACCGGGACGTTATGGCAAGATTACGGGCGACGACCCTTGATTCGTCAGGCAGCTCATTTTCAAGCAATAAACACCAGGCATCTCGGTCGGACATCGGAAGGCTCCATTTAGCATTGACATCAGGGCACCTATAAAAACTTATTGCACGTTTCGATAGCTTCTATCTACACTCCGGCTTGTGCGCTCCGTCCGCCTTGCTCTCGAAGCGCTCATGACACTTTTTAGCGGTGCCCATTATTTATTCATGTCATAAAAAACAGCAAACGCGTTTTAAAAATTTTCACCCGAATGTCCGGCAGCGATCTTTTCTGCAGAAAGCAAATCAGGCTCTGTCCCGCCTTTTTACGTCCGACCGGGAACTTAAGAGCTTATACCGGTATTTTTATAAAAACTAACCGCAAGCATAATAATATATTAGCCTGTTTTATTCCGGTTTATCCATCCAAAATCACCCGCTTTTTATGTATAGTCTTCTATGAGCGATCATTGACAACCATTAAAACTTCTGAAATCATGAAAAACCTGCAAAAACTCACTAAACCCGTCACCATGATCCTGATTCTTGCAATGACATCGCTAACCTGGGGTTGCGAGAGCACAACCAACGCGGGGAGAGGCGCGGGGTACGGAGCTGCAGCCGGCGGTGTGATCGGCGGCATAATAGGCAGCAGATCGGGCAGCTGGGCCAAAGGCGCAATCCTCGGCGCGGTTATCGGCGGTGCCGGCGGAGCGCTTATCGGCAACTACATGGACAAACAGGCTGCCGAAATAAACCGGGATGTAGAAGGCGCGACCGTCGAGCGCGTCGGAGAAGGCATCAGGGTCGTTTTCGATTCGGGTATCCTGTTCAGCACCGGATCGTCAACCATCAACGCAACAAGCCGTTACAACATTGAAAAACTCGCAGGAATCCTGAACCGTTACGATGATACGAACGTAGTGATCGAAGGTCATACGGACAGCGTGGGAAGCGACGAAAGCAATCAGGTGCTTTCAGAGAACCGCGCGCAATCGGTCGCCAGCCTCCTCAGGGCTTACGGCGTATCCGGCAACAGGCTGACACCTGTAGGATACGGTGAAACCCGTCCGGTCGCATCGAATGAAACTGAATCCGGCCGGCGTCTCAACCGTCGCGTTGAAGTGCTCATCTATGCAAACGAGGAGCTGAAACGCCAGGCACAGAGCGGCGAACTGAGAATGTAATCGGCGCTGCTGAAAATCATCTCGATGCAAAAGTCCGGGGCGAACTCTCCCCGGACTTTTTTTATTTTCAGTAATAGAAATATCGACGCGATTTCTTACATTTTAATTTTGCTAAAAATGCAAGATCCCGGCTTCTGTACCATACCAGTATATCCATGTAATCCCTAATCGATACCCTGCCATGCTGTTCACCAATCCCGAAGAAGTAGTCTTTCAGTGGGTTTCGAGGGTCTGCCACGGAAAACCTGCCGATATCGCTTCGCTTTACGACGAACGCGCCGTACTCATACCGACATTTTCGCCGCATACCGTTAACTCGCCCGAGGCGATTATGGGTTATTTCGAGCAGCTTGCCACACGAAAGGGCGTCGGAGTGAAACTGCACGACAAGTCTCTTCGTACGCAGTCGATGAACGATACCATCCATACTCTGAGCGGCGTCTACTCGTTCGAGTTCGAAGTTGACCAGGTGCTCCTGAGCTTTCCCTCCCGGTTCACGTTCGTCGTGGATCTATCGAGAGAAAAACCCATACTTCACCACCACTCATCACAGGTGCCGAGAAACCTGTCGTAAAAAAACGTCGTTCATCCCGCAGCAGAGAAATCGGCGGGATGAACGACGAGCGGGATAGCAGAAACGCTCAGCGGCTCTTCAATTGAGCCATTTCGGCTTCCAGCGCTTCTATCCTTTCCTTCATTGAACCGATACCCCTCTGCAGGGCTTCCAGTCGCAGCTGCTCGCGCATCGGCTGCGCAGGATAACCTCTGAGAGAGATTCCCGGTTCGGAGAATGATTTCGATATGCCGGATTTTGCGGCAACATTGGTGCGATCGGCCAATTCGAGGTGACCGGCAAAACCGGCCTGCCCGCCGATCATGCAGAAACGCCCCAGCGTCACGCTGCCGGATATACCCGCCTGCGCAGCGATAACCGTATGATCGCCGATCCGGCAGTTATGGGCAATCTGCACGAGATTGTCGATTTTAACTCCTTTTCCGATAACCGTACTGCCCATGGTTGCGCGATCTATGGTGACATTGGCTCCGATTTCAGTATCGTCGCCGATTTCCACATTGCCCAGCTGGGGTATTTTCAGATAGGAACCGTCCTGCTGCGGAGCAAAGCCGAAGCCGTCTGCGCCAATGACGGTGCCGGAGTGAACAATGACCCTGCAGCCGATAACCGTTCCGTCATAACAGGTGACATGAGCATTGATCACCGTATGACTGCCAACGGCAACATCCTGCAGCAGCACGGAGTGCGCCCCGATGACGGAGTTGTCGCCGATTACGCACCGGTCGCCGATTACGGCATAGTTGCCGATGGAAACATTATTGCCGATCGTTACGTCCCGTCCGATTCTTGCGGTTGAGGCAATGCCGGGAGCTGCGACTGTCCGCGGCCTGGAAAATTTCTGCAGCAGCAGCATGAATGCAGTATAGGGATCCGCCAACCTGATAACCGAGGTACCCTGCGCCACGCTCTCCAGCGGCACCGAACTGCCGGCGATCACAAGCGAAGCTTCGGTATCGGCAAGATACCTGAGGTATTTTTCGTTCGCTATGAACGAAACCTGACCGGCCTGAGCCTCATCTATCTTTGCCGGGCCGGTAATGAGCGTTTCACCGGAACCATGCAGTTCGATATTCGAGAAAATGCTCCCGAGGTAGTCCCTTATTTCTGTGATGAGCATATTTATGCGAGCAGATAGGATGTGTCTGGAAAGAGGAAAAAATTAATGAACTTTTCAGCCTTTTTCATTATATTTCAAGTCCTGTGATTATTCTCGATTCGGAAAAGAAACAGGAATCGTCAATCCGGGACATAAGTAAAATGCTGCCATAA
>VGGK01000085.1 GCA_016868665.1 Chlorobiota bacterium | reverse complement strand
CGACCAGCTGCGCTATATCAGGCTGAACTGGGCGGATCTGCTCGAAGGGTCGCCGTTCTGGCCGCTTCTTGCCGAAGCGATCGCCTATATACAGGATGAGGATCGCTACCTCTTTTTTGAAAACCTCGCGGCCTCGCCCGAGAGCCGGAAAGATGGCGGCTGGTTCGAAAAGGGTGCTCAGGCTCCTGATTTCAGCTCGCTCGACAATGCTCCGGCAAACTACTCTCCCGACTCTTCGTGGATGCCCGAGGTGGTGATGATCGCCAAAAGCACCTACGTCTGGCTCGATCAGCTGAGCAGGAAGTATGGTCGCCACATCGCCCGCCTGCAGGACATTCCGGACGAAGAACTCGATATGCTGGCCGGAAGGGGGTTCACCTCGCTCTGGCTCATCGGTCTGTGGCAGCGCAGTCCCGCGTCGCAGAAAATCAAGCAGATTCAGGGCAACCCGGAAGCGAAGGCTTCGGCTTATGCGCTCGACCGGTATGATATCGCCGACGACCTCGGCGGCTATGAGGGTTACCTGAACCTTCGTCACCGGGCCATGCAGCGAGGCATCCGCCTTGCAAGCGATATGGTGCCGAACCATACGGGCATCGATTCCGATCTCGTGAAAAACTGCCCTGACTGGTTTCTTTCCTCTCCGTGGCCGCCCTATCCGAACTATACCTACAACGGACCGAACCTGTCGAGCGATCACCGGTACGGCATCTATATCGAGGATGGTTACTGGAACCGTTCGGATGCAGCGGTCACCTTCAAGCGCGTCGATCACTCGAATGGCGATACCCGATACATTTATCATGGCAACGACGGCACAAACATGCCGTGGAACGACACAGCCCAGCTGAACTTTCTGAGCGCCGAGGTGCGCGAGGGAGTTATCCAGCAGATCCTGCATGTCGCGCGCATGTTCCCCGTCATTCGCTTCGATGCCGCAATGGTGCTTGCAAAACGGCACATCCAGCGCCTCTGGTTCCCTCTGTCCGGCCATGAAGCCGCAGTACCGTCGAGAACCGCGCACAGCATGAGCATGGCGGATTTCGATGCGGCAATACCGGTCGAGTTCTGGCGGGAGGTGGTGGACAGGGTTCAGACCGAGGTTCCCGATACCCTGCTGCTTGCCGAAGCATTCTGGATGCTCGAAGGATATTTCGTTCGTACGCTCGGCATGCACCGCGTCTATAACAGCGCGTTCATGCACATGCTCAAAAAGGAAGATAACGCCGGATACCGCTACCTGATCAAGAATACGCTGGAGTTCGATGCGGAGATCCTGAAGCGATACGTTAACTTCATGAACAATCCGGACGAGGATACCGCAATATCGCAGTTCGGCAACGGCGACAAGTATTTCGGCATCTGCATGATGATGATCACCCTGCCTGGCCTGCCGATGTTCGGGCACGGCCAGATTGAGGGATTCCACGAGAAATACGGCATGGAGTACGCCAAAGCCTATTACGACGAACAACCCGACGACCATCTTGTTGCACGGCATTACCGGGAGATTTTTCCGATCATGAAGAAACGTCCGCTCTTTGCCGAGGTATGCAATTTCTTCCTGTACGATGTCTACAGTCCTGAAGGAACGGTCAACGAAAACATCTTCGCCTATTCGAACCGGCTTGGCAACGAGAAGGCTCTTTTCATCTTCAATAACACCATCAACCGGGCTTCCGGCTGGATCAGGACCTCGTCCGGATACAAGTTCGGTGATGCAATCCGGCAGTCGTCTCTTGTCGATGGACTGGAACTGAGCGCCGATGGCACAATGTTCGTTATTTTCAGGGATCATGCATGCGGACTTGAATTCATCCGTCCGGCATCTCAGCTTGCTTCTGAAGGACTGTTTGTGTCGCTTGACGGCTATCGCTACAATCTCCTTCTCGACTTCCGGGAGGTCAGGCCATCGAAGCTTCGCCCCTATGATCTGCTCTGCCAGGAACTGGACGGACAGGGAATCGGCTCAATAGAACATGCCGTGCTCCAGATGAGCCTCTCGGGCCTGCACCGTCTCATAACCGGATTCCTCGGTTCAGAGGTACTGCCCGTGCCGGAAGAACAGTCGGCTGACGAATCCGGGCAGGAAGCGTTCGGTAAAAGGCTGCTCACCCTTATTGAAAAGGTCGCCGTCATTTACGGAGATCTTGTCGATAAGAAAATCGCGGTACCTGAAGGTATCGATATCAGGTCTCTTGCGCTGTACCGGGCCTCCGAACGGCTGATGCAGCGACATGATAATCCGGAGGACGGAAACGACAGAATGCTGATGCTCCACTGGATCGTCTTCGACGCAGTGCAGAAGCTGCTCGGAGAGAACCAGCTGCTGAATACGAACATCGTTGACGCCTGGCTGATGCACGACAGCCTGAACGCGTTTTACAACGGAATCGGCATGACCGGCATTGCCGGCGGAACGGTTGCCGACCTGCTCGCCTGCCTGCTTTCCGCTCCGGATGCAGCAGATAAAGAAGAGCCTGAAATAATAGTGCTGGAAAGCATGAAGAAACTGTACGATACCTGCAGAGGTTCGGTAGAACGATTGCTGCAGATAGAGTACCGATACCAGAAAAGATGGTTCCGCATTGAAGGGTTCACCGCCTTGACGGCATGGCTTGGGCGCATCGCAAGAACTGAAGCAATGATTGCCCCGGAGCCGGAACCCGCTGACGCTGCATCTGAAGCCGCATGGAGCAAAGCCCTGAAGCAGCTCGACATGCAGGCATTCCTTGCCGGTTACGAGCTTGGGGGATTGCTGGCGGCTAAAGAAATGGTGCCGGCAACTGAAGAGGAATTGATTTCCTGAACCAGATGGGACTTATGGGACTTATGGGACTTATGGGACTTATGAAAGAATAAAGACAGTGTTTGCGAACTATGCAAGTATTTTGTTCTTTTTCTCTTGTCGCATTCGTCCGTCCTATAAGTCCCATGAGTCCCATTCCTCGATCTATCTCCCCCGACTTCTTGCCTGCAGACGGGCCTGGGTCATCCGCTCCCGGATTCCTCCTTCTTTGAGAAAATCCTTTTCAAGCTTTTGTATTTGCCGATCAAGAAGGTAGTTGGTCTGA
>VGGK01000084.1 GCA_016868665.1 Chlorobiota bacterium | reverse complement strand
AGACAGTAGTCGTGAGTTCGGGGGCTGTTATCGTGATTGCCAGACTGTTTGGCACTTCTCCGCTGGTTTTCTTCAGCGGGCTCGGCGCGTTCACTGCCGTGATCATCCTCATTTTCAAGGACTCGATTCTCGGTTTTGTTGCCGGAATCCAGCTGACAACAAACAATCTGGTCAAGACGGGCGACTGGATTGAAATGCCGAAATATGGTGCGGACGGCGAGATAACCGATATTTCGCTCGTTACGGTTTCCGTTCAGAACTGGGACAAGACCATTACGGTGATACCCGCTTATGCCCTGATTTCCGAAGGTTTCAAAAACTGGCGGGGTATGAGCGAGTCGGGCGCGCGCAGGATCACGCGTTCGATTACCATTGATATGCGCAGCGTGCGATTTTGCGATGATGCCATGCTCGACAGAATGCGGGGTATTGCCCTGATTGGCGATTATATCGAGATGAAGACCAGAGAACTGGACGAGTATAACCGCAAGTTGTCAATGGATACCTCGATGCCCGTCAACGGACGCCGGCTGACAAATATTGGCACCTTTCGCGCTTATGTTGTCGCTTATCTTCGCAGCCATCCCAGGATCAACAAGCATATGACTCTTCTGGTGCGCCATCTGCAGCCGTCCGAAAATGGCCTGCCGATTCAGCTATATGTATTCTGCAACGATGTTGTGTGGGCAAATTACGAGGATGCGCAGGCTGACATCATGGACCATCTTCTCGCTGTATTGCCTTTTTTCGATCTTCGGGTTTTCCAGAATCCTTCGGGATCCGACATCGCTGAAGCGGTTCGCGCCTATGGTGGCATCAGGACGGATGACCGGCTGCGCACTTAACGTGCCGGTTCTCCCGACAGCCGGGAAAGGTGTTCGATCCGGCAGTGTTCATCGATGATGTGCCGGTGCAGGGGAATGTTGACGTTCGGTCGGTTCCGTTCGTCGAAAAACCCCGCTTCCGAGACCTCATGGTTAAGTTCCATGCACTCATGGTCATGAACCGTAACCTTATAGGCTACAACGAGCAGCGATCCATAGAGATCAACCGACCGGTGGTAGATACCGATCAGGCGATCGATCCTGCCATGCAGTGACGTTTCTTCCATAAGTTCCCGCAGACAACCTTCGTGCGGTTCCTCTCCCTCCTCCAGGAACCCTCCCGGAAGGGCCCACTCATGCATTGCCGGTTCGTGGGCGCGCCGTATCAGCAGAAGCTCATTACGCCGATTGACCGCGTATGCCACGGCAACCGGCAGAGGATTGCGGTAGTGTATCCAGCCGCATTCCCGGCAGAACATTCGGCTCCGGCCTTCGATAGTTCCTTCGCTGAGAGGTCTGCTGCATACCGGACAGAAAGAGTATGAGATCATATTTTGTTGAAACTAATTGCCCAAGGCTGTGTTTTAGTAGTTAAAACCTTTTTAAAACACAAATAAGTTTCATCGATGACTCTTCTTTCGACCGGTGCGCAGGCACCCCCGATATCCGGAAACGACCAGTTCGGAAAACCTGTTTCTCTTGAGGAATACCGGGGCAGAAAAGTCGTTCTCTATTTCTATCCAAAGGATGATACCCCCGGTTGCACCAGGGAGGCTTGCGCTTTTCGCGATAATTTCCCTAACTTTCAAAAGATAGGTGTCGAAGTACTCGGAGTCAGTATAGACAGTGGCGCAAAACACTCGAAATTTGCCGGGAAATACCAGTTGCCGTTCCGACTTGTTGCCGACGAATCGAAAAGCGTCGTCGAAGCATACGGCGTCTGGGGCAGGAAGAAGTTCATGGGCAAAGAGTACATGGGTACGAACAGGGTTACCTATCTCATCGATGAACAGGGTATGATTGAAAAGGTATGGCCGAAAGTGACGCCGGCCACGCATGCTGAGGAAATATTGAACTATCTTGGGGGAGAGACAACGTGACATCGCGAATGGTAAATGAATTCGAACTGCTCAAACCGGGCAAGCTGCTGCTTGCGTCGGCAAACCTGCTTGAATCGAATTTCAAGAGGACGGTATTGCTCATATGTGAGCACAACGACAAGGGTTCGCTGGGATTCATTCTCAACCGGCCAATGGATTTCAAGGTATGCGAAGCCATTGCCGGTTTCGGGGATATAGAAGAGCCGCTCCATATGGGAGGGCCGGTGCAGGTAGATACCGTCCATTTCATCCATTCAAGGGGGGACAGCATAGACGGAGCAATCGAAATTCTTGACGGGGTCTATTGGGGCGGAGACAAGGATCAGCTCAGCTTTCTTATCAATACCGGCGTGATACATCCGGGCGAGATCCGTTTTTTCCTTGGTTATGCCGGGTGGGGAGCAGGTCAGCTTGAGCAGGAGTTTGAAGAAGGCTCCTGGTATACCGCCGATGCTTCAAGGGATGTTGTTTTCGGAGGCGTCTACGAACGCATGTGGAGCCGCTCGGTGCGATCAAAGGGAGGGGAGTACCGCATTATCGCCAATTCGCCGGAACTCCCCGGCCTGAACTGAGCCGCATTCAGCCGCCGAATACGATCAGAAGCACTATAAAAACGATCCAGGAAAGGATTCCCCAGATCAGCACCTGTTTTGTTTTGAGGTTTTTCAGCATTCAGTTGTGAAACGTTAGGATTGGTTTTGCTGTTGTTACTGGAAATGTATATATATGGTGGCTTTCGGGCAACCATGTTCTTTGACGGTTTTGGGGATGACAGGCTTTCGACAGGGCAGGTGCAGGATAATGTCGCACTCCGAGTTTCAGCATGGATGGACTCGTTAAAGAAGTCTATGTACCTAATAGATGCAGACGATTATTCGTATGCAATGGCTGCCTGATTAGCACAAGTTAATTGATCAGCCATCGTTTTGCGGCGGAGGCGCTTACTCTGAAAACGCAAAATGGCATAACCCGCGCTTGAGCTGACGCTCGCGCAAGTAAGCTTCATTCGTTTTTGCCTGAAGGGGCGGATGAATACACATTCAGGATAAGGAACCGAACGCTGCCGGAGGTGTACATGGTTCACGAAAATTCAAACACCGGAGATGAGTGTGGTGGCCTTATCGAGCAATGTTCTGGACGCGGGTTCGAGTCCCGCCATCTCCACTGTTTTAAAAAAACCCGTCTCTCCGGAGTGATTTTCCTGGCAGGCGGG
>VGGK01000083.1 GCA_016868665.1 Chlorobiota bacterium | reverse complement strand
TCCGAATATGCCAGCCTTTCCCGGAGGTAAGATTCGCCATGACTCAAGGCAGGAGCCGTATGCGGTAGTGCCGCACGTACGGATCTGTACGGGGGGTGCCGGGTAACCGGCATCCCTACCGTGACTTCCAATCAGGTCGGAAAAGTCGAGCGGTTGTGCAAGATGGGTTCGCGCCGCAGGGACATACCGTTCGATGCCCTCGAGTTTCATCTCTTCGATCGTTGCAGGATTTTCTTTCCTGCCGATAATGGTAGGGATGTCGTCAAAGACATGGGTTCCTGCCGAAAGAAAAACCGGGATGACGATGACGTCGGTGTACCCATTGCGGTCAAGATTTCTGAGCGACGATGCTATCGAGGGTTCGGCGTGTTCCATGAAAGCCGTGGCAAGTGTGTCGATGCCTTCGATTGCCGCGATTCGGGAGGATACCCGCTGCTCCAGTTCGAGCAATTGCCGTTTCCACTCTCCGGAGCGCGATCCGTGGTTGATGAGCAGCAGGGCTGTTTTCCTGGATTCGTCACCGACCGCTTTACCATTCGGGGATTGATGTTCACCGGAGTCGCAGGCTGTCAGACAAATCAGCGCCAGAAGACCCATGGATAGGGAGATGCCGAAATAGTTGCGCATGGTGTTCATGGTAGAGTGAAAAAAACGCAGGGTATTGCCCTTTATGTTCCGACAGGCAAGTTGATTGTGCGAAAACGGCGGAAACGGAGTCTTCTCAGAGCTGATGCATGAGAAGGGCTAACACGGGGGGAACGGCTCCTGCGGCGAGAAGCCATTTTCCCCGGCCCTTGAGGCCATTGCTGCCTCGCAGCATGAACATGCCGGTCAGGGTAATGGCTATCAGCATGAGGGCAAAGAGATCCGAGGCCCATTTCCACCAGTCGACGCTGTTTCGGTGCAGCACGTTGACCTCATAAAAAAGCGGCCGTCTCGATATTTTTTCGTAGGTGCCCTTGCCGCTTGCGAGGTCGATCTGCATGGTTGCGTTCCTGTAATAGATCTTGACCTGCCGTTCCGATGGGAAGTCGTACAGCCGGAAGCCGTTCTCTCCTGCCAGAGCGCTGAACGCTTCGATGCGATCGGGAGTGATGTCGTTGTTGTCATACCGGCGATCAAGGGCGATCTCCTTTTTCGTGATGATGAAATCGGGGTTCCAGTCGTCAACGTGGTTCAGTGCTATTCCCGAAATGCTGTAGGCGATGATCAGCGCCGCGAAGAAATACCCGAGATCGCGGTGCAGTACGTTGTTTATTTTTCTTGCCTTGTCAAATTTTGCCATGGATGGTGCCCGTTTAGTTTTCCGTAGACGACGTGACATTGGCCACGGTTGTTCTGATGGTGTTCACGATCCACTTTTCAATAGATGGGTCGGGAAGCAGCGCGTCGGGTTTGTAGAGGATTCTCTCTTTTGCCGTAGAAGCTTTTTCAAGACCCGATCCGATGATTCGTATCTGGAAGTTTTCATCGTGGGCGACAAGTATCGGAATGACGACGGCATACTGTTTTCGCTTGAGAATTTGTTCGACGGCAACGGTCGTCGAATCTGATCGATATCGTACGATATGGCCGCACCATGCATGGGTAAAGGCTTCTATGCCGGTCTCTTTTTTTACCGAAGCGCCCACTTTGTCAAACAGGTCGTTCCACTCCTTTTCGTAGGCTTCGTCGCCATAACCGATAAGCACCAGCCCTTCTTCTGAAGATTTTTTCGAAAGGGCTTTAACCCTTCTGACCACATTCTGCTGAAGTGCGTCGCCGAAATCGAGCAGGGGAGTCATATGTATTGCCGCCATGGGCTTGTAGCGTTCGATCTTTTCGAGTTTAAGTGTTTCCATCGACCGGGGATCTTCCTTCTGGCCCATGATAGTTGGCAGGTCGTCGAACGAGTGAGGGCTGACGGTCAGGAAAACAGGCACGACTACGACATCGGAATATCCTTCCTTGTCGAACTCTTTCAGACGTGTCGCTATTGACGGTTCGGTGTACTCCATGAAAGCGGTTTTGATGCCCGATACCTTGCCGTCAGCCATGATTTCAGATGTGACGGATTTTTCAAGTTCGAACAGGGCATCGCGCCAGGTACTGGACGGCGATCCGTGGCTTACAAGGAGTACACCTGTTTTTTTCGATGCGTTCTCCGCGCTGACGGGCTCTCTTCGGCTCCCGGAAGAACATGACTGAAGCGCCGTCGCCAGAAGGAAAACGAGGAAGAAAAGACCGGAACGGGAAATACGGTTCATGATAGTTCGCTGAATGTTGATAAATGTACCTTATATATAAGTTGACACTGTAAAGATAAGGTGCTTTTTCTTTCAACCCAAGGCATTGTAAAAAATATGACGAGTTGTGTTTATTATTTTGAATTTGTCCAAATATATATTAGATTGCGGGCAGACAGTTGAAGAAGGTTGTTGTTTTGTTCTCCTGTTTTGTTCTCCGTTCTCAGGTTGTGTTGTTCTTTCAAAAAGCCTCCGAGTGCCACGGGGGCTTTTTTTTGTGCGAGTGCGGGAGTCGACGGTAACCGGATTATACCGACCCGGTCGGAAAGAGTCTGCTGTTGCACGCTTCAGGCGCGAACCATCCGAAGCAGTTGCGAAGGCACAGAATGGCGAGGAATGATGTTGGGGGTGTTTGTCAGGAACTGATACAGCGAAAAAACCGGAATGGGGGATTCCGGTTTTTTTTAAGCGGCTTTGAGGTATTGAGCAGCGAACATGCGTGCCTGCTCATAGCGCGCTTTTTTTCTGATGGAGGGTTCGGGATCGCCGAAGATCCGCCATCCGCAAGTACCGCTGCACGGGTCGGCGGTAATGCCCATAAATCCCCATACATCTTTCATGGGGTAGCCGAGTGCTATGCCGATTTCGTGAGGGATCGAGCCCGACTTCTGCCAGCGAGAGGCGATTTCACCCAGAAACATGCCGCTGTCCAGGCCGAACGGATATTTAAGCACGCAATGCAGGATTTTTTTCGAAGCCGAGGAAAGGCGCCTGTTGACGGAAGCGGCCCGGTAGATGATGATTTTCAGGGACTGACCGGTGTCATCAAGCAACCTGAAATCCGTTTCCCATATCCGGCAGAACGACACGACCGTTTTCAGCGACAGTTCCGGATCGAGACCGAAGAGATCTT
>VGGK01000082.1 GCA_016868665.1 Chlorobiota bacterium | reverse complement strand
GACCATCGCATCGCGATGCCAGCGGTTCAACTTCAAGCGCATTCCGCTCGACCGGATACAGCAGCAGCTCCAGCAGATCTGCGACGCCGAACGGATTGCCGTCGAGCCGGACGCCCTGCAGCTGGTGGGCCGCAAGGCGCATGGTTCTATGCGCGACGCGCAGAGCATCCTCGATCAGGTCATCGCTTTTTCCGACGATCACGAGAACGGCGGGGCCATCTGCTACGCCAAGGTTGCCGAACTCCTCAACCATATCGATGACGACCACCTTTTCGCTGTAACCGACGCCGTGCTCGAGCGGAATCCGGCCAATATGATCGAAACCGCCCAGTTTGTCATCTGTAACGGCTACGACGAACAGGACTTTCTCGAAAAGCTCATTGAACACCTGCGCAACATGCTGATGGTGCAGAACCTTCGCTCGACGAGGCTCGTCGAGAGGCCCGATGCCGTCAGGGAGCGCTACCAACGCGATGCCGAAAGATTTACCCCCGCTGCGGTGATGCGCATGATCGATCTGCTGGTGCAGACCTCGCGCGAGCTGAAATTCCAGTTCGAGTACCGGTTCCGCTTTGAACTGGTGCTGCTCAAGCTTATCGAGCTTGCCGGAACTGCGCCGTCGCCTTACGCGACGACGGCGGTGCAGGCGGAACAACAAAAAAAAAAGCCCGCACTGGGCCTCTGAAACGCTCGCAGGCAGTGGATGCGCTCCAGCCACAGGAACCTTCCGTCCAGCCGACCGCTCCAGCCGCGCCCGCACCCCACTCGTCCGAAAGGGTACCCGCCGCAGCAAAGCCGAAAACGGCCACGCCCTCGATAGATCTCGGGTCATGGCAGAAAAAGCTATCCGGCTTCGGCTCCGGATTTTCGCCTCTTTCCAGCCGGAAAGCCGAGACCGCCGGCCAGACCATCGAAGAACCGACCGAACTGCTCGCCTCGCTACCGGATATCGGGACGCTCAAAATGGAATGGCACCTCTTTCTCGATTCGGTGTCCCGCGCCGACCACAGCGTGCTCAGCGTCCATCTCGGTTCCTGCGAGCCGGTATCGTGCACCGATCGAGGCGTATTTACCGTATCCTGCTGCAGAAAGTTTTCCTACGAAGAGCTGCTGCCTGAACTGCCGGCCCTGCAGAAATCGGTGGCGGCTTTCTACCGCCTTCCGCTCACTCTCAGGCTCGTCTACGATGCCGAAAAAGATGCCTGCAGCAAAGAGAAAACCGTTTTCACCCTTTTCGATGAGCTTTCCCGTAAAAATCCCGTAGTGCAGTTCATCATCAGGGAGTTCGGCGGCGAACTGATCTACTGAAACGGGTTGGCAAGTGTTTTATAAATCAGCTAAAATTCTTCATATTCAATCTTTTCGTCCAAACCGGATCATCACCTATTTTCAAGACCCTTACAGCCATGCATAGATCGGCAGAGAGCGCAGCGCCCCTTCTTCAGAACAAATACAGAACAGACTATTGCGGCCTGCTTGGCCCCGAGAGCGAAAACCGCACCGTCAGGCTCGGCGGATGGGTTCACCGCAAACGCGATCACGGCGGCCTTATTTTCATCGACCTCCGCGATCATACCGGCATCTGCCAGCTCGTCATCCAGCCCGAACAGGAGAAACTGTTCAGGGCCGTCGAGCATCTTCATAACGAATCGGTCATCACCATCGAAGGCCAGGTGGTCAGACGCAGCCCTGAAACCGTCAACCCGCGCCTCGCATCCGGCGAAATCGAGGTTGTCGTTTGCTCTGTCGGCATCGAAAGCAACGCCCATCCGCTGCCCTTCCCGGTAGCCGACGAGGTGCAGACATCCGAAGAGCTTCGCCTCAAATACCGGTTCATCGACCTGCGCCGCGAAAAACTGCACGAGAACATCATATTCCGCAGCCGGCTAACCGCCGAGGTGCGCCGTTTTCTTGTCGAGCAGGGATTTATTGAAATCCAGACCCCGATCCTCACTTCGAGCTCGCCAGAAGGCGCGCGCGACTTTCTCGTGCCGAGCCGCCTGCACCCCGGCAAGTTCTACGCCCTGCCGCAGGCTCCCCAGCAGTTCAAACAGCTGCTCATGGTAGCCGGTTTTCCACGCTACTTCCAGATAGCGCCATGCTTCAGGGACGAAGACGCAAGAGCCGACCGCAGCCCCGGCGAATTCTACCAGATCGATATGGAGATGGCCTTCATCGAGCAGGACGACCTGTTCGTTATTCTTGAAGGCATGTTCAAGCACCTCGTCGAGAGCATGTCGGAAAAACGTATAACGCAGTATCCATTTCCGCGCATCAGCTACAAGGAGGTCATGAACCGCTATGGCAGCGACAAACCCGACCTTCGCATTCCGCTTGAAATCCGGGATGTTACCGGACTCTTCGTCGATTCCTCCTTCAAGGTCTTCGCATCGAACACCAAAGATGGGTGCGCAGTCAAGGCACTCGTGCTCAAAGGCCGAGGCAACGAATCGCGACTCTTTTACGACAAAGCCGAAAAACGCGCACGCGAGCTAGGATCCGCAGGCCTTGCCTATATTCAGTTCCGTGAAGAGGGGCCAAAAGGGCCGGTCGTCAAGTTCCTCGGCGAAGCCGAGATGGAGCGCCTCAAAACGCAGCTCGGGCTTGAAACCGGCGACGTCGTCTTCTTCGGGGCAGGAAAGTGGGAACCCACCTGCAAGATCATGGGCGGCATGCGCAACTACTTCGCCGACCTCTTCGAACTCGATCGCGACGAACTCTCCTTTTGCTGGATTGTTGACTTTCCCATGTACGAGTATAACGAAGAGGCCAAAAAAATTGACTTCTCGCACAACCCTTTCTCCATGCCGCAGGGAGAAATGGAAGCACTCGACACCATGCAGCCGCTCGACATTCTCGCCTACCAGTACGACATCGTCTGCAACGGCATCGAACTCTCCAGCGGAGCGATCCGTAACCATCGCCCCGACATCATGTACCGCGCCTTCGAAATAGCCGGATACTCGAAAGAAGAGGTCGATCAGCGATTCGGCCACATGATCGATGCCTTCAAACTCGGCGCGCCGCCCCACGGAGGCATCGCACCTGGTCTCGACCGCCTTGTCATGATCCTGCGCGACGAACAGAACATCCGCGAAGTCATCGCCTTCCCCATGAACCAGCAGGCCCAGGACCTCATGATGAACGCTCCCTCCGAAGTGTTCCAGCAGCAGCTCAGGGAGCTCTGCCTGAAGATCGAGCTCCCTCCGGCCAAAGAGGGGAAGTGATCGGGAGACAGGAGACGGGTGGGCGGAGGTGAAAGCCTGTTGATTGAAGAGGAAGATTTTTGCCCACGGATTGGCACGGATTAACACGGATTTGCGCCTGCTTTGCCCGGCTTTGCCGGTCAATTCAGGCGCGGTTTTTTAAAGAGGAAGAACGCGGTTCCCGCTGATTGAAATCGGATTTTCACTGATGGATGGAAGAGGATCGAAGGCAGTGAGCGGTGACGCGGGGAAGATAGGGTATCGGGAGACAGGAGTATCGCCTGCTTTTCGCATCCGGTAGCAGAGCAGCTTCGTTGCGCGACGGGATCAAGAGCGTGGGCCTTTTGCGTTAGGCCGGAACCCAGCACTATTAAACATTAAGCAGTTGTGATATACGGCTGGATAGTTCTTCCTTGCTATCCAGCTGTCCAGCCATCCCGACATCCTGTCACCCTGTGCCATTTGGTTTTAAATGAACAGATCAGCATCTTGAATAAAGGACTCCTCAAGAAAGGGTGATGAGAAACATGATATTCCGTATCCTTATTCCCCTGCTGCTGCTGTTCGTTTCACTACTGACAGCACATTTTTCTCCTCTCTACGGTGTTCCGTATGCATCGCTATCCGACGAACAGCGCAAATACCTGACGATCAACGGCGTCAACAGGCAGTATGTCTGTCCCGGCGATACCCTCGAACTCGGCATACTGGCGATCAATTTCGAGATGATACCGCCCTCTCTG
>VGGK01000081.1 GCA_016868665.1 Chlorobiota bacterium | reverse complement strand
CCTTGCCTCCAGAATGCACGCCGAGTTGCTCGGAATCTTCGTAGAGGACATCAATCTTCTCCGCCTGACCGAATTGCCCTTCTGTCAGGAAATACGTCAGTACAGCCCGGCACCTGAAAAGATCGAGAGTACGGAACTCGAAAGAATGCTTCGTTCGCAGGCCAGACAGGCGGAAGCGTCGCTGCAGCGCGAAGCCGAAATCTTCAGGGTACGCCATTCCTTCAGCGTCCGAAGGGGAAACGTCCCCAAAGAGGTCGTAGCCGCCGCTCTCCAGGCCGACCTGCTCGTACTCGGAAGAAGCGGCCGATCGCCAACCTGCCGCAAAGGACTCGGCTCGACAGCACGAAACGCGCTGTCCGGCAGCCTGAAAAGCATTCTGCTGATGCACGAGGGATATGCTGCGGAAAACGAAGCCGTACTGGTGCTCTGCGACGGGTCCGACGCTTCAAAAGCGGCTCTTGCCATCGCCATCAGGATGCTGCGTCCCGGCAACACCCTGCATATATTGCTTTTGCCGCAATATGAAGGACATGAACATCTTCTTGAAAGCGAACTGTCCGGACAGCTTCCCCCGGGCATACTCCGGGTGGAATACCATGTGCTTCCGCCCGTTTCCGACAGCAGGATTCTGGCAAGATACATCCGCATGGCCGATTCCGGCCTTCTGGTACTCAGCGACCGGATGAACCTGCCTGCCGAAACCGTGCACAACCTCATCAACGACATCGATTATCCGATTCTGCTGGTGAGATCGTAGAATATGGTTTCAGGCAGCCGGAAACAATCCGCTTTCGCGCAATCCGTCGATCATGAACTGGACGGCAAGTGCCGAGAGGATAATGCCGACCGTCCGGCTGATCACATGAAGCCCGGTCACGCCAAGCAGTTTCTGCACCTGGCCGGATACCATAAGAAAAAGCAGGGTAAGCAAAAGCACCGCAAGCAGAGCGGCTATAACCGATGTCTGCCGCGCAAGGTCTCCGCCGGCATCGGCCATCAGAAGTACTGTCGCGCCGATGGTTGCAGGGCCGGCGATAAGCGGCATGGCGAGCGGAAAAACCGACAGATCGCTTTTCTGCATAGCCTCCATTTTCTCTTCGTCCGACGACCGTGCCCCTCCGCCCGCTCCACCGCCGAACACCATGTCAACAGCGAACAGCAGGAGCAGAACGCCACCCGAAATCCTCAGTGCAGCAAGGGATATGCCAAGATAGTCAAGCAGCGCCGTACCGAAAAAAGCGAAAACAAGCAAGATCACCGCAGCGATCAGGGTGCCCTTGAATGCTGCGGCCCTTCTTTCGGTTTCGGAATAGTAAGGAGTGAGCGCAGCAAAAAGCGCAGCCAGATCAAGCGGCCCTATAGTGGCAAAAAACGTCGCAAACGCAACAGCAAAACTCTTCAGCATAACCATCCCCCCATCTGTAAGTGCGCCGTTAACCTCCCATCATAACTCATAACGCCTCACGTCTCACCGCTCACAGCCAACGCCCATCAACGCATCGCTATCCGCTCCATCAGAATCGCCGCGGATACCGATGCGTTGAGCGATTCGACGCGCGGCTTCTCGCCTGCATGGGGTATTCTCACCAGCCGGTGAGCAAGCGCCTGGATCGCAGGACTTACACCGTTGGCTTCGTTACCGATCACCAGCGCCACTTTCCGGGGCCAGGAGCCGTACTCGCGAAAATCGTGCCCGTCGAGAGACGAAGCGGCAACAGAGTAGCCTGCGTCGGCAAGCCGTTGAAGTTCAAGATATATTGAATCCACGCCGTAATGCGGTAATGCATAAATGCTTCCTGCAGAAGAACGCACCGTTTTCGGATTGTACCGGTCTGCGCAACCCGGGCTGCAGATCATTGCATCGGCGCCGAACCAGGCCGCGGTTCGCAGAATCGTACCCACGTTACCGGGATCCTGAACCTCGTCGAGAGCCACGATCAAAGAACATCGGGTTATTTGTTCAGGTTCGAAAGGAACAAACCGCTGCTTGCGGAAAACGCCGAAAATCCCGGCAGGCGTTGCGGTCTGGCTCAACCGGGCGCACTCCTTTTCCGTCAGCACGAATACTTTGCCGGGATATCTTGAATGAAACACCTCGGCGTTCTGTTCCTCCAGCCTGAACAGCAGGACATGCAGAAGATCGGGATCCGGCAGGTGTTCAAGAAGTTCGCTGACTGTACGCAATCCTTCGGCAAGAAACAGTGCTTCGGCATCGCGATGTTTTTTCTGGTGCAGTTTGCCGTAAATCTTCAATTCAGCCTTGCTTACAGGCGGCACGTCTTGCTGTCTCACGGCCTTGCCCCAGGCTTCTTCAGCTTCGCAATTACGGATTTCGGATCATGCGACCAGTCGGAGGGCGGAGCGCTGCTTCCCTGCGAAAGTCCGGCGACATCGAGGTCGACTGTAAACCCGTCATCGCCGGCTTCATCCCCGCGATCCGGAGAGGTCATGCACCGCCGTATATAGTCGTCGAAACTGCCGCGATCAAGCGAAAAAGCCTTGATGGTATCTTCGAGCGAACGGCTGACGTTCTCGCGGATCTCCTCCTTCTCCCCGCATGCCATCAGACGGATCTTCTCCAGCACCTCGACCCGGCTCACGCCGCTGATGCCCGCTTTTCCGGCAAGTTCCTGAAACGCCTTCTCATCGAACCGTTCAATTGCCTCATGCAGCTTTTCAAGCCCTCCGAACAGGTCGGCATGAGCCCTGATGGCCTGTTCGAGCGGCATGGCGGAAGAGGCGGTATTCGATTTGCGCTCCTGCGGTTTGACCTGCCTGTCGCGAAGAAACTCCTCGTCCACCTCGTAACCTGCAAGAAGATCCTTCATGCCCTCCTCGCGCATCGCCCTTGCTCGCCGCATGGATACCGACTCTATAGCCGCTCCGCCGCCATGTTCTCTCAACATGCCTGCTGATAACATCATGCCGCAAAGCGCGACGTATATCACCAGAGCGAGCAGCATCCAGGCGGTATCCATGCCGCCGAAAGCTGCAACGGCAAGCTCTGCGGCAAGCAAGGCTGCCGAAAGAGCGAATAGAAGTTTCCCTGTCAGGCGTTCGTCCATAGACCGTTATCCTTGTTTTCGGTTTTCAGTAATGCAAACAATGTACATGATATGCAGGAAAATAACACAACCTCACCGGAAAGGGGCTACCGGTTGCGACGATTCGAGGAACGCACGCGATACAGTCGCTCGGTGAATCCTCCTTCGCTTTCGAACGATTGCGCAAGCGCAGAAATCTGGCGATCAGGCAATGCGCAGGCCACAGCAATGGGCGTGAGTGCCGCGTTCGCTGCAATTTCCGGAAGAGTCGACGAGGTTGACCTGGTGAACGTTGTGGACAGCACTTTTTCTCTTCGTCAACCTCGTCGATTCTTGCTCCTAAAAGTTACAATAACCACCATCATTTTGCTATTATCCCCTGAATCCAAAACCACACCATGCACAGGAACGCCATAGAGCTCATCTCCCCGGCAGGCGACTGGACCTGCCTCCGCACTGCGCTGCAGGCTGGCGCAAACGCCGTCTACTTCGGCGCGGAAGGGTACAACATGCGGGCGGCAAGCCGCAGTTTCAGCCCGGAAGAGCTGCCCGAGGTTGCGAAGGCCTGCCGCGAGCATGGAGCGAAAACATACCTTGCGCTTAATACTCTGATCTACGATAACGAGATCGATGGCATGCTCGATACCGTTGCTGCCGCCAAAGCTGCCGGTATCGACGCAGTGATTTGCTGGGATATGGCGGTTGTCGAGGCGTGCCGCGCAGAGGAAATGCCCTTCCACCTTTCCACTCAGGCGTCCGTCAGCAACTACGCAGCCGTGCGGCACTATGCCGCTCTCGGGGCATCGATGATCGTACTTGCCCGCGAACTCACGCTCGAACAGGTGAAATTCATTACGGATTCCATCCGCCGTGATAATCTGCCGACGAAAATCGAATGCTTCGTACACGGCGCGATGTGCGTGGCAGTCTCTGGCCGGTGCTTCATGTCGCAGGATCTGTTCGGCAAATCTGCAAACCGCGGAGAGTGCCTGCA
>VGGK01000080.1 GCA_016868665.1 Chlorobiota bacterium | reverse complement strand
TCCAGGCATCAGCTGAACCGGCCTTCAGCGTTGTTTGTTTTCTGCAGGAGGGGGGTCAGTACTGCCGTCCTTCAAAAAGCTGCGGGTCCACGCTGATGCCGTAAAGATAGGTTCCCCAATGCAGGTGAGGGGCGGTCGAAATGCCGGTATGGCCGACCGTTCCGATCACCTCGCCTTTTCTGACCGGTGAACCTTCAATTGCCGAGATGGTGTTCAGGTGCATGTAGATGGAGGTGAGCCCCTGTCCATGGTCGATGATCACCGTATTGCCGTGCACTTGGAACCCTTCCCGGACAGTTCCGCAGAGCACAACCCTTCCGTCCGCCGTGCTTTTCACCGGCGTGCCCTGCGGGGCGGAGATGTCGATACCCTTATGATAACTCTCAACCGGCCTCCCGTTGTATGAACGCTTCAGACCAAACAGGCTGCTGGTGCGGCCGGGAGCCGGCCGCAGGAAGACCCCGCTGTAAAGCTTGTCGGGGCTTTCGGTAAGGAGGGCGGTCTTCACCCGCATTTTTTCGATTTCGGTTGCCCTGAGACCCTTCTTAGACGGGTCGAGTGTGATGTACTGGATTTTGCGGTTGTTCGGATTTACCCGTACCGGGATTTTTTTCTCGCCGGTCGTTGTCCGGACCAGAAGCGCGTAGGTGCCCGGTTTCGTGAGGTTCTCGACCGGCACCATCGCTTTCCAAGAGCTGTCAGGCTGGAGGAACATGGTATAGGTGCGTTCCATGAACCAGAGGGAGGGAGCTGAGCGCGTTGCGGTTGCCCTGACGGTGAAGAACTGTCCCTGGGCTCTCGATGTTTCGGTCACATCCACCCGGAGCGTATCGGGCGATGCGGCATGCACGAAAGGAGTGTATGCCGCCAAGGTAAAGGAGAGCAGGAAGATGGATAGGATGCGTATCATGCGTTGCCGGTTCTGCTGAGTTCAAGATCGAAGAGCGCCTGTCCGTTCCGGGCCGTTACGATCAGCCGCTCCTGCCGAAGCTCCGCTACGGTCCATGCGGATCCGGGATGTTCCTCCCGGTTGACGAAAGCCTTGAGTACAATATAGTGAATACCGTCCTCCTCCATGGAGCCCCCGTAATGGTAATGCCCGCCGATGCAGGCTTTGACTGCCGGGCATTCTGCAAGCACTCTTCTCGTTTCCATATGGTTCCAGAGCAGGCCGTGCTTCATGTCGCTTGTGGCGGGATGCAGCGGAAAGTGGCAGATCACGATGACCTGTTCGCTCCTTTCATCGGCTTCGCTGAGTTCGGTTCGGAGCCATGCCATCTGCCGCTCGCCAATCGCGCCGCAGTAGTCATGCAGCTCCGCTTGAGCAAGCGAGCGTTTCAGCAGCTGCCGGTCAGCTTCCGTTCCGGCCAGTCCTGAGACTGATACGTCCATGCCGTCAAGAACCACGAAGCGGAAGGTTTCGAAGACAAACGAGTAATAGGCCCGTTGCAGGCCGAGAGATGCAAGCAGCCTTTCCCTGGGTACGGCCAGGCAGTGGTTGCCGATGACATGGCGGCAGGCTCCTCCGGTATATTCGCCGAGGATCGGCAGCACCTTCATGAGTTCGCTTTCCGCATCCTCTGCACTGCCGGCTATGAGATCGCCGAGCTGCAGCATGAAGTGCGTTCGGTTTTCCCGGAATGCCGCCAGACAGGCGCGGAGGTCCGCAACTGCAGCAGGGGCAGATCCGGTATCGCCGGTCATGCTGAAGTGTATGTCGGTGATCAGGCCGATGCGCATGGGCTCTTTGTTTTACGGGGTGCCGCGCTTTTTCCTGCGGATCAGTCGCCGAATTGCGAGAGGTATTTTTCCATGAAATCATCAAGGTCGCCATCGAGCACGGTTTCAACATCGAACCGTTCGAGGTTTGTCCGGTGGTCCTTGATACGGCGGTCATCGAGCACGTAACTGCGGATCTGGCTGCCCCATTCGATTTTTTTCTTTTTCCCTTCGATCTCGCGTTTTTTCGATTCCTCTTCCTCGCGCTGCCGCTGGTAGAGCTGGGCCATCAGCATTTTCATGGCCCGTTCACGGTTCTGGAACTGCGAACGTTCCTCCTGGCAGGAGACCACGATGCCCGAAGGGATGTGCTTGATGCGCACGGCGGTTTCAACCTTGTTGACGTTCTGTCCTCCTTTTCCTCCGCTACGAAAGGTGGAAAGTTCAAGGTCCTCCTTGCGGACTTCGATTTCCACATCGGGCGGCGCTTCAGGGTAGGTGAAGACGCTCGCGAAAGAGGTGTGACGGCGCGCGTTGGAGTCGTAGGGCGATACCCTGACGAGGCGATGCACACCGTTCTCGGCTTTCAGGTAGCCGTATGCGTAGGGGCCGATGATTTCAAGCGTTGCGGTCTTGATGCCTGCGCCGTCGCCTTCCTGGTAGTCGTCGGTGAAGACCTTGAATCCCTTGCGTTCAGCCCAGCGCATGTACATGCGGTAAAGCATCTCGGCCCAGTCCTGAGCTTCCGTACCGCCCGCTCCCGCATGGATGATGATCATGGCATTGCCCGGATCGTCCTTGCCGGAGAGCATGTTCTTGAATTCAAGCGTGCCGATGTCGTTTTCAATGCCGACAATGAGGGATTCCAGCTCCTCGATGAAAGAGTCGTCTTCAAGTTCCTCGGCGATGTCAAGTTCCTCCCGGCATTTTTTCGCGCCGGCATCAAGCTTTTCGTAAGCTTCCACCCACGATTTATGTCCGTTCAGTTCCTTGAGAATTCTGTTTGCCTGCTGCTGGTCATTCCAGAATGCGGGATCTGCGGTTATCTTTTCCAGATCGTCGATCTTTTCCTGGCGTTCGTCGATGTCAAAGATACCCCCGTAACTGTTCCAGGCGCTCCTGTATGGCCTGCAGTCGTTCCTTTTGCGGTTCAAACATGCTGTTGTAATCCGTATGGTTGTCGTTATTCATAACGTTCCGGCATTCCGGCGCGGCCGGTATGCGTTTGCACGATATTTTCCTAAGCTAAGGAATGATTTTTTCCGGAGAATATCAAACCGGTGCAACGGGCATGAGGGTGTCAAAAGCAAATAGCACACTCCTTGTTATCAATACTCCTGAAAACTTCATATTTTCCAGTCAAAAGCCGATACGGGTCGATTTTCTCCGGAAACTTCCTTGTAACGGACAGCCTGGCTTCGTGCGGTCTTCCAACCTGAGAATCCGAATATGAACAATACATTCCGCTACACACTTCCGCATCTGATCACTGATGATTTTGACGGCCGCCGCAGAGTTGTTATCGAACAGGTCTCTCCCGAACTTGACGGGGGGACATATCCGGTCAAATGCGTTGAAGGGGAGCGGCTGACGGTTGAGGCCGACATCTTTACCGATGGAGCCGATACCATTACGGCCACGCTCTGCTGTCGTCCGGCAGACGGAGGGGATTGGCAGCGTTTTCCCATGCACCCGAAAGGGAACGACCGGTGGGAAGGGTTTTTCGTGACCGGGAAGCCAGGCAGGTATGAGTATACCATAGAGGCCTGGGCGGACCATTTTCTGACGTGGAAAAAAGGGCTGGTGAAAAAGGTCGAAGCCGGTCAGGATGTGTCGCTCGACCTGCGCGCCGGGTCGGTGTTTGTGGAGCTTGCTGCCGGACGTGCCGCCGGGAGCGAAGCACGGCAGCTTGGCGCGTATGCAACGCTGCTGCTCGCAGAAGAGCAGAGCGAGGCTGTCGAGGCGGCTTTCAAAGAGGAACTCGAAAGGCTGATGAACCGTTACCCCGATAAACAGCACGCCACCCTTTACGGCAAGGCGCTTGGTCTTGTGGTGGAGACGCCAAAAGCCGGCTTCAGCTCCTGGTATGAATTCTTTCCCCGTTCATGGGGGCCTGAGCCCGGTTCGCACGGTACCTTTCGTGACTGCACGGATCTGTTGCCGCGCATCGCAGGCATGGGGTTCGATGTGGTGTATCTTCCCCCGATCCACCCCATCGGCATAACAAAGAGGAAAGGGCGGAACAACGCGCTAACAGCCGATCCCGGGGAGCCGGGAAGTTGCTGGGCCATCGGCAATGCGGACGGCGGTCACAAGTCGGTCCATCCCGAACTCGGTACACTTGAGGATTTCAGGGTTTTCGTTGCCGAAGCCGCGCGGCACGGCATCTCCGTGGCACTCGACATCGCATTCCAGTGTTCGCCTGACCATCCGTATGTCAGGGAACACCCCCAGTGGTTCAGGT
>VGGK01000079.1 GCA_016868665.1 Chlorobiota bacterium | reverse complement strand
GCGGCTACCTGCGACCAGTGCGCCGGCACCTCGATGTCGTTGAGCTCGAATACTTTCGATCCGTCGGGGTTGCGAAGGACGGAGGTGCGGAGCGTATAGTCGAAACGGTCGTAAACGTTTTCTCCGGAAGCGGTAAACAGACGGGATATTTTCATGTACAGTCTCCAGAATCGATGAATGGTTATTTATAGGCAAATCATTCAGTATTAATGACTTACCTTATCCCGGAAATAAACCGGAAGCCGTCGGGCAATCTCGATACGGCAAGAGTATGAGCAATATAAACGCTGCTGAAAAAAAAGTCATGAATATAAAAAAATATTGCTGCTTCAATCCCGGAGGGGCGGTTGTTAGACCGCGGGAATTGAGGAGGAAGGTTTTCGCCCATGAACTGGAATCAGGAGTCGGATGTCGGGGAAGGAAGAGTTTTGCCCACGGATTTTCACCGATTGGCACGGATTGACAGGATGAGGGTTGACCGGGGGTTGTGTTTGCTTTTCGGCTATTGAGCTGTCGGACTATCCTGCCATGAAGAGGAAGAGCGCGGTACCCGCTGATTGAAATCGGATTAGCACGGATGTAGTTTTAGGGGACGTTGTTTTGCGGCTCAACTTGTGGCCAGGGATATGAGCGGCGAGCGGTTGGCCGGAAGCATGGAGGATTGAAGAGGAAGATTTTTTTGCCCACGGATTTTCACGGATTGGCACGGATTTTTGGATGAGGGGTTACCGGGGGTTGTATCAAGCTCTTCAGCCATTGAGCTGTCGGGCTATCAAGCAATGAAGAGGAAGAGCGCGGTTCCCGCTGATTAAAAACGGATTTTCACGGATTAAAAGATTGTGGGTCGGGGGCTGTGGGCGGTGGGCAGTTAGCCGGTAGCCCGAAGGATTGAACGAGGAAGATTTTTGCCCACGGATTTTCACCGATTGGCACGGATTGACAGGATGAAAGAGGGATGAGTGGGTCACGATGGGGACGAGGTCGGGGGGGCGTCTTGTTTTTCGCTGCGCATAAGCCTGGTGAGGGCGGCTATTTCGGCTGCCTGGGTTTCGACGGCGTGGGCGAGCCGTTCCATGTCGGTTCGGCGCTCGCGTTCGGTGAGGGTGTCGAAGAGAATGGGTTTCTGGAATCCTTCGGAAAGTCTGAAGATACCGAGGCAGAGCCTGAAGAGGGCAACGTAGAATACGGGAAGGAGCCATTCGCCGAGAATGACCGGCAGTTCATGATAGTGGCTGACCACTCCTGCCCAGTCGCCTTGAACGAGCGAGTCCCATTTGACGAAGAAGTAGAGGTAGACCATCGGGTGGAAGCTCATGAAGAAGCGGAGCAGCTTCGACTGGCGACGCACGGCGGGGTCGTGTTCGTATTTCGAGAGCATCCAGGGAAAGTGGCCGACGGTCATGGCCGAGCGGCGATCGTTGAGGTAGCGGGCTCCCTGAAGCGCCGAGTCGATGAAGGTGGCCACGAGGCGGAGGAGGCCGGTGGAGAGCAGCGCAGCAAGGAAGGCGTAGCTGAGGTCGTCGAATTTGAACGAACCGGCCAGGTATGGCAGGGTGATGGATTTCGGGCGGATGACGATGAAGAGCAGGCCGATGCCGGCAAGAATCATGGAAAAGGTGTGCAGTTTCCTTGCGTGCTTGAGGCTTTCGATGACGGCTTCGGCGTTGGAGCCCTGCATGGAGTTGCCGGGGGGATCGAGCCGCATGAGGGCGGCGGAATCGGTCTGCGGGGAGTACAATCCGTTGACGCCGATGTCGCATCCCCGGACATCGGCGTACCGGGTGTTGATGTCGATGGCGCTCTTGCTCAGCTCGACGCCCGAGAGATCGGCCAGGGAGAGATCGGCACCCCTGAGGTCGGCATTCCGGAGGTCGGCATTCCGGAGGTCGGCGCCGACGAGCGTCGCGCGGGAGAGCCTGGCGCCCGAAAGATCGGCGTCCCGCAGATCGCGGCCGGAGAGATCGGCTCCGGAGAGGTCGGGGCTGAGATGGCGGTTCTGGCTCCTCCACCGGTTCCACGATGCCGTTCCCTCGGCGAGGATGTCGAAATGCTGCTGCTGTGCCATTGGATCGGTTACATGCAGGGGTTCTTGCCGAGGTGCCGCAGAATGGCCCGGAAGAGCGATGCGCTGTGGATGACCTGCCCGTAGGCTTCGTCAGCGGTCATGTTGCGGTTTTCCTTACGGATTTTCCTGCCGAGTTTGCGCGCGGATTCGGCAATCCGGGCCACTTCGCGAGCGAGATCTTCTTCGCTTTCGATGGAAATATCGTAGATGCTGCGCTGGATGTAGCCGACGTTGTTCTCTACGCTGCATTCGATTATTCCGTCGTTGACGGTGTGGCGCTCCCTGTTGAATGCGTCGTAGGGCACGTTGTGCAGCGGCATGGAGAGGTCGCCGACATAGTGGGCGCAGAAGACCAGCGGGTAGTTGGGGTATCTGCCACTCCGCCTGAGCTCTTTGTAGTCGCGCAGGGTGCCGATGATGGCGCCGTAGAGGTGTCCTTCGTCGTCACCGGGGTCGTCGAGCCGCCCGACCTGCTCCATCACCATTTCGGGGGTGACCCTTTTCTGTTCGTCGTTGTTGAAGTAGTGGTTCTTTTCCTCGAGGGAACGGAAAGCCTCTCTTGATTTGACGACGTCAGGCGCGGCGGCGCTGTACCAGAGTTCGAAGCCTGCGGCCCGGGCGATGGCCAGATGAGTGCGGTCGTGCCAGCCGTAGGATTCGGTGGCGCTGAAGAAGAGGATGGCCAGGATCGGGATGATCGACCTTCCCCCCGGTTTACGGAAATGGCGGTTCTTCATGGGTCTTGCGATGTATGAATCGTAACGCATGACGGTCATGCCGAAAGTTCGAGCATCTTTTTTATGGGCTGCAGCGCGGCTTTTCGGAGATCTTCGGGCAGCGTCACTTCCGGAGCACGGTTCTGCATGCAGAGAACGAGTTTGTCGAGCGTGTTCTGCTTCATCTGTTTGCAGACGCTGCGGGGGTTATCGCGGTCTTTGGGCGCCGGGATGAAGGTTTTGCCGGGCGAACGCCGCTGCATTTCGAAGAGAATGCCGGGTTCGGTAGCCACAATGAAGCTTTCGGCGCTGCTGGTGACCGTAAAGTCGAGCAGCGCCTGGGTGGAGCCGGTGAATGCCGCGTGGCGAAGCACCTCATCCCTGCATTCGGGGTGGGCGATAAGGAGCGCCTCGGGGTGCAGACGGCAGGCTTCGAGTATGTACTGTTCGGAGAAGGCTTCGTGCACATAGCAGAATCCCTGCCAGAGCACCATGTCGCGCCCGAGTTTTTTTATGAGATAACCGCCGAGGTTGCGGTCGGGCCCGAAGATGATCTGCCTGTCGGCCGGTATGGAGCGGATGATCCGTTCGGCGTTGGAGGAGGTGCAGATGATGTCGGAGAGCGCCTTGATTTCCGCCGATGAGTTGATGTAACTGACCGCGACTGCGTCGGGGTACCGCTTCCGGAAGTCGCGGAAATCGTCGACGGGACAGCTGTCGGCAAGCGGGCAGCCGGCGTACCGGTCGGGGACGAGTACAAGTTTTTCGGGGTTGAGAATTTTGGCGGTTTCGGCCATGAACCAGACTCCCGCGAAGACGATGGCGTCGGCGCCGGTTTTTTCGGCGCTGCGGGCAAGGGCGAGGCTGTCACCCACGACGTCGGCTACCTGCTGTATTTCCGGCAGCGTGTAGTAATGGGCGAGCAGAACGGCGTTCAGCTCCCGTTTCAGCTCCTGTACGCGGAGTTTCAGTTCCTCGCTCGAGGGGGTCGGCAGTGCGGTTTCGGATATCATTGCGCGTTTACGGCTAATGGTTCGGGATCCTCTCTGCGGAACGCGCCCCTGTGGCGGTGACGTTCGTGTCAGGGGGCGACGGGCCGAAGAGGAATTATTTCAGGTAGTAGTCGAGATCGTCGTCTTCCCTGATGAGCAGCAGGATGGCCGAATTGGGCACGATGACATAGCGTTCGTCTTCGTATTCGATCTCGTAGGAACTGTTCTGGATGAAAATGGCAAGATCGCCTACTTTCGCCTGCAGGGGGATGTACCGGGCATCGGAAACCTGTTCTTTCCATGGTTCGTCGGATTCCGGAGGGGGGCCTACCGGGTAGCCGGGACCGGTTTTCATGATGTATCCGCTCTGGATTCTGGCTTTTTCCTGGATTCCGGGGGGGAGATAGATGCCCGATTTCGTGCGATCGTCGTGAGATTTCGGCCTGATGAGCACTCTGTCGCCGACAACTATAAATTTATCTGTTATATTTGCATTTTGCACCATATGTTTGCATGGTTGTCGGTTTAAGACTATCGGGGCCTTCCCGGAAGAGGAAAATGTAACAAAAATAACCGCCCGGGCAAATCGCGGGGCTCCTTGGGGAGGAGCGGGTT
>VGGK01000078.1 GCA_016868665.1 Chlorobiota bacterium | reverse complement strand
CATTCTTAGTGTAAAAGAATAATCGCTTCCGAACAAGAGGGAATTCTCACGGAAAAAGCCGCTGTGCCGCAACAAGGCGACAGGGCGGTACTGCTGTATTCAGAAAACAAGTGCCTTTGCCTCGCATGATCAGCGTGACCGGCGACGACGGAGGGCATCCCGTTGAATCAAGGAACAATTAGCCGCAGCGCTCCATTATGGAAAAAAGAAAATGTTTCCGCCAGACCTGAAGACCCGAACACGAAACGATATGGATAAAGCCGCAGCCGAACTGTCGGAGTTTACCTCCAGGGCGCTTGAAAAAGGCATCTCCCGTGACGGCATCAGAAACGTGCTGCTTCAGGCGGGGTGGCGGCAGGAACAGGTAGAGCGCGCACTCGGGGGATATGCCGAGTGTGATTTCCCCCTGCCGGTTCCCCGACCGAAACCCTCCCTGTCTGCGCGCGAAGCTTTTTTTTATCTCCTGCTATTTGCAACCCTGTATACCAGCGCGTTCAATTTCGGAAACCTGCTCTTTGTCTTCATTGAACGGGCGTTTCCCGACCCGGCGCTCGGCAGGATAACGGATGCGCTGAATGGAGACCGAATCCGCAGTTCTGTTTCCGCACTGATTGTCGCATTTCCCCTGTTTCTCTCCCTTTCGCGAAGAATAAACCGCGAACTGCTCAGCACGCCGGCAGGAAAAGCTTCCGGAATCAGGCGATGGCTGACCTATATCACCCTGTTCATCGCCTCAGGCATCATCATCGGGGACCTCATCTCCTTGCTGTACAATTTTCTGGGAGGAGAACTCACGCTCCGTTTCGTGCTGAAATCCGCTGTTGTCGGAGCGATAGCCGGAGCGCTTTTTCTTTACTACATCGGAGGATTGAGGGAGGAGGAACGGATGCCATGATCCGGAAAGTGCGCGAAAAGGGCTTTGCCGCCATAGTGTCGTTCGTCGTGGCCTTTTCGGTCATTTACGGCCTGTTTCTGGCCGGATCCCCGGTTCAGGAAAGAAAGAGAAAACTCGATGCTCGACGGACAGAAGATCTGCAGCAGATAGCTGCCGCCATCGATCTCTTCCATTCCCGAACAGGCGAACTTCCGGCAAGCCTCGGCGAGCTGATAAAAACCGGAGACGCCAGCTGCTGCATAACCGATCCGGAAACCGGCAATGTTTATTCATATGAAATAACCGGGGAAAACCGCTTCAGACTCTGTGCTGAATTTTCAGCACCTTCCGTTGCAGAGGCCGGCACGTTCTGGGAACATCCGGCAGGAAGGAAATGTTTCATGCTCGATGCCAAAACTGCAGGAAGCCGGTGAATGGTCATGCATCTCGATCAATGCATGACGGATTTCGAAAAAAGGTTCAGCACGATGACTCCCGCCACGATGAGCGCGATTCCGGCAAATGCTCCGGCATCGAGCTTCTGCTGGTAGAAGACCCATCCGACGATGGTTATCAGCGCAACTCCTACGCCGGACCAGATGGCGTAAACCACTCCGAGAGGAAGGGAACGGAACGTGAGGGAAAGGAAATAAAACGATGAGCCGTACCCCGCAACGACAAGCAGGGATGGCACAAGACGGGTAAACCCGTCGGCGGCTTTCAGGGCCGAGGTGGCAACGACTTCGGAGAAAATCGCCAGATAAAGGTATACCCAATGCATGCTGCTGTAACGGAACTGTTCCGCAGGATTCGGAGCTTTTCTTTCCTGCAAGGGAAAATCATCAATTTTCCTGAAGTCCGCAAGAATTTGAGCATTTACTTTCAATTGTTGGTATATTCACGCATTACCTTCAGGGATACTCCCCCGCGACCTGACAGTGCAAGTTACTTGCCGGGCCGGCCCTGATTCAGACATGAAACCGGCGGCTCTGCCGCAGAAACCTGAACAACCTTTTCAGCCTCCATGAAAACGATTATCGCCACTGTTGCATTCCTGGTGCTGACTCTCCTGCCTCCCCCGAGGCCGGCAACTGCCGAGGCCGTACCCAAGGTATGCGCGCCCGGTCAGTCCGGCTGCATTACGGTATACATCCGGAACCTGAAAAAACCCGAAGGCATGCTCGGCATACTGCTTTTCTCTTCAAAAAACGGGTTTCCCGATAATCCGGACCGGGCAGTTGACAGAAGGATCCAGAAAATAACCGGTACGTCGCATGACGCAACATTTGAAAACATCCCTTACGGCACCTATGCCATCAGCGTCCTGCATGACGAGAACAGCAACGGTAAAATGGACAAAACCTTTATCGGCATCCCCAGGGAGGGGTTCGGGGTATCCAACAACCCGAAAATAAGAACCGGTCCTCCGGGCTTCAGCGAGGCGCTGTTTTCTCTGGATCGGCAGCAGACGGACGTAACCGTGATCATGAAATATTTCTAGGCCTGGCTCATCCACAAACAAGAACCATTACCCATGAAAAAAAGAACCGTACTCGGAGCCATACTGCTCCCGGTCGTCACCGCCGCAGCGCTTGCAGCCGGCTGCAGTCCCACGGTGAAGGTAGAAGCTCCGGACAAGCCCATCGTCATCAACATGAACATCAAGATCGATCATGAAATAAGGGTGAAGGTAGACCGGGAACTCGACTCGCTGCTCGACACGAAAAAAGGGTTATTCTAAACAGGAGGGAAACAACATGACTGGAAGCATGATAAAAGCAAGAGCACTGAAGACACTGGCAGCACTTATGCTGTTTGCCGGTCTCAGCATTCAGGCATTGGCGATCGACCTTGAAACCGCAAGGGCGAAGGGACTGGCCGGAGAAGTGGACAACGGACTGCTTGCCGTCCCGCCGGGAGCCGCAACGGACGCCCAATCGATGATCGGCACCATCAACAACCAGCGACGGGCCGAATATGCCAGAATAGCCGCACAGAACAATCTGTCGCTCGAAGTCGTCGGCAGCATGATGTTCGAGAAAATCTATACCCGTCTTCCTGTCGGAACCTGGGTGCAGGTGAAGGGCCAGTGGAAGAAAAAAGCCGGCTAAGCGGCAAACCGCGACCTGAACGTGAAATGGGTGAAGCGCATCCTTCTCCTGCTGCTGCCCGGAGCAATCGTGGCGCTTCTGGCAGCATGGCTTGCCTTTCCGTGGTACGCCCAGTCGCTCATCGACCGGGCGCTGCGGAACAGACCTTTTAGCGTCCGGCTTTCCGGCACGGGACTTCCGGGCCCCGGCGGAGCAGGATTCAGGAAGCTGACGGCTTCGTTCATTTCACCTCCGGACCAGTGCATCAGCACCCCAACCACCTACACGCTCTCGGTTTCCGGTGGCCGCCTTTCCTGGAATACGGGAGATTTGCTCAAAGCCCTGTTCACCCGGAATCTCGATACCGTTATCTCGCTGGAGGCGGATTCACTCAGCTTTCTGCCCGATCCGGGAGGGTTCCTGTTCGAGGACAGAAATGCCCGGATCACCATGAAACTTGAAATCCGGCACCCGGAGAACAAACGGCGGGAATTTCAGCCCGCAAGCATCTCCTATGCCATCAGGGACGCAACGGTCAGGAGGGAAAAGCTGCAGCTTTCGGGACTCGCTTACCGGGTCTTTCTCGCCGCCGGAAACAACTGGCAGCAACCTGTCGATACCCTCACCATAGCAAAACTCTACAGCGACGGCAATCCCGCACCCCTCGGTAATTTCAGGGCTCTTTTCGGTTCGAAGCGTGACCCCCGGAAACCCTGTACGCTCATCCTGAGCGACTGCTCCATCGACCTCTTCAGACTGAACGCTCTTTCCGAGCGGATCGAATACGACCTGAAGGAGCAGAAAACAGCGTTCACCCTCAGGCTCGCCGAAATCCCCCTGAACGAACTCCCCTGGTTCAACTCCGACTCAGGCAGGCCGATCACCGGTACAGGAAGGATAAGCGGCTCCATTCCCATCGAGTTCCGCGATTCAACCGTCATGGTGCGCAACGCCGCCGTCACGGGAGAAGCGGGGGCAAAAATCGTCTACCTCGGTGCAGAAAACACCCCCTTGTTTTCAGTCGATATCGGCACGCAAAAAGGCATGGGAGAAGCACTGAAAAACCTCAACGCGGAGATCACCATCAACAGCCGAAGCAGAAATCATTCAGGAATCGCTGTCCGCCGTCTTTCGGCAGAGCTTTTCGGAGGAAACCTGAGGGCATCGCCATTTCGCTTCGATCCGGAAAGGAACGAAACCATGCTGACCCTTGACTTCGAAGCCGTCCGGCTTCCGGACCGGTTGAAATACCATGGAGCAGGCACCGGAACGTTCGGCGGCACACTCTCCGGAAGCATTCCGCTCACCTACGGAAAAACAGGGCTCTCTTCAGGAGACATGCGGATTGCTTCGACAATGACCTTCAGGAACATTCCTCTCGGCTCCCTGCCGGGACTGGGCGGCGGAAGGGGAAAACCGCCACTTGCAACGGGAACGGTCGAAGGCCGCCTTCCCCTCCAATACGGCAAGAACACGCTCATAATCAGCAACGGCACGATTTCAGGTGCAAAAAATTCGAAATTAATCTTTTACGACAAAGCGAACCGACCGTTGCTCACCTTCGACCTCGGAGGCGGAACCCTGCTTGGCAACATCAACGCATCG
>VGGK01000077.1 GCA_016868665.1 Chlorobiota bacterium | reverse complement strand
CCAATGCGTTCACTGGCGACAATCTGCACGGATTTTCTCGGTGAATTCGGTGTTGATTTAACTCGGACAAACATCGAAAAAGCAGAGAAAATGAAAAAGACTATGACAGGAAGATACAAAACAAAAGTATAAAAAGCAAATAAAAAGATTCATTAGGCACTACAAGAGCAAAAACAATTCGACCCCCTGATTTTATTGGCTTTCCGGGCGAGTCAGGGCGGCAACTGTATGAAGTCAGGAAAACAAGCAAAGAGAAATTAAAGCTTTTCCCCTCCATAATCCTACGGCGTTCACACCCGATAAGCATCTACGCATACCCGCTCACGGCTAACAGCCCTCGCTCTTCAATCCGTGTAAATCCAATCCCCAATCAGCGGGAACCGCGATCTTCCTCTTATAAATAACAGCGCCTGATTTGAACGGCGTTGCCGTTCAAATCAGGCGCCAATCCGTGCAAATCCGTGTCAATCCGTGGGCAAAAATCTTACTCAACCATGGCTGGTTGGCAAGACAGCATAACACTTAACCCGATCTTCCCGCCCCAGCGCTCACAGAAAATGGTTTCCGGCAAACTCCATGCCGAGCGAATCCGCAAGGGCCTTATGGGTAATTCTGCCGCTCCAGACGTTCAGGCCGCCAGCAAGCCCCGGCATCATCACCATCGCACTTTCAAAACCGAGATCGGCTATACGTCTTATATATGGCAGCGTCGCTCCGCTCAGTGCCTCCGTGGAAGTACGAGGATAAGCGGCAGGCATATTGCTGACACAGTAATGGATAATCCCCTCCTCCACATATACCGGATTGTCATGTGAAGTCGGCTTCGATGTCTCGAAACAACCACCCTGATCGATGGAAATATCCACAAAAACCGATCCCTTTTTTACCGCAGCAAGCATGTCCCGCGTCACCAGACGCGTTGCGGCTGCGCCTGGCACCAATACGGCTCCTATGAGGAGATCGACGGATCCAAGCTGCTCGTCGAGATGCTGTTCCGTTGAATAGAGGGTATGAACCTGTGAAGGCAGGGTGGACTCGAGATAGCGCATGCGCTCGTGATCGAGTTCCAGCACGGTCACATCAGCCCCGAAAGCTGCGGCGGCCCTGGCCGCCTGCATACCGGCCGAACCGCCGCCAAGAATGGTAACCCGTGCCGGAAGCACTCCGGGAACACCGCCAAGCAGAACACCGGACCCGCCATGCTGATGAGCAAGATAATACCCTCCCATCAGCACGCTCATCTTGCCGGCTATTTCGCTCATCGGAGCAAGGAGCGGCAACCGGCCCGCATCCTCGACCGTCTCGTAAGCCAGACCGGTAACACCGGAAGAGAGCAATGCTTCTGCAAGCGACAGGTTTCCGGCAAGATGCAGGTAGGTGAAAAGTATAAGCCCCTTCCTGAAATATCCGTACTCCTCCTCGAGCGGCTCCTTCACCTTGACCACCATATCGCATTGCCAGACCTCAGAAGCATGTTCAACCATAACAGCCCCGGCCCGCCGGTACTTCTCGTCACCGAACCCGCTGCCATCTCCCGCTCCGCGCTGCACGACCACGCGATGACCGCCGCCGACCAGATGCCGCACTCCGGAGGGAGTACAGGCAACCCTGGTTTCCATTCTCTTGATCTCTCTTGGAATTCCGATATGCATGGCTCAAATCAGATACAGTTCAAAAGGGAAGACTGACCTACACCGTGAAAGATACGAATTCCGGCACGATCGAACATCGTCGGTGAACGCTGTTTTTCATTCCCGGTATCGGTATCTTGTGTATATTAACAACCAATTAATCCGTCTACCCGTCACCATGTACTTTTTCGGAGACTTCACCTGGTGGCTCATGCTCGCAGCCATCCTTGCCATGGCCGCGCTTCCTTCACTCATCCGGCCATTCAGAAAAACGACGCTCCTCACCGCCCTGCTGTTCTGGAGCACCATTCTCGCGGCAATGTGGATCACATTCGATGCAACCGCCGCACTTGCAGGATTTCTGATATCTGCGGCTGCGGGAATACTGTCTTTTCTTCTTGCCGTCTTCTTCTCGGGCCTTGATCTGATGGCAAAAAAACGCTACAGATGAAAAATCATACGGTTAACCGATACATCACCATGGTATCCGCCCGAAACGCTCAACCAGACGATTACATTCATGTTGTGAAATCTTCCTGAAATCCGGACATGTGGCAATTTTCTCCATTCCAGCCTCTGAATGTCTGAGCCGACGAACAAGAGGTATCATCTGTGAGTGTCGAGCCAGACGGGTCAATCCTCCGGAATATTTCAGCACATTTGCAAGCCATGGTCTTACGCCGCTTATATAACGGGCATCAATTGGTGCCGTAGCCTCGACCATGTGAATTCTCTGGATTTTCAACTCACCTGCTCTGCCAAGCCAATCATTATCAAGATGAAAACGATAATCCTCATTGAACATCCCGACTTTCCGTAAAACGTCACTTTTCATAAACCAGCCAGATGGAGTCGGAAAATCGTTGATCCTTAAAAGGACATTATTCTCGTCAAACTCAAGCTGAGTAGACGAAATAAACGGTGCTGCTGCTATAGCTTGCGTTGCAGCTTCAAGATACTGCGGGTACCACTCATCATCATCCTCCAGAAAAGCAGCAAATTCGGTATCAACAAACTCAATAGCCGCATTCAGGGCAGATGCCTGAGAAGCCTTCCGGCTTTCAACACATTTCACTCCGAGGCTTTCCGTAACGCTTTTCTCAGGCGATCTGCCTTTATCGACACTGACTATGACAGTCAAATCGTAATCATTGATTATTGTCTGTTTTTTGATGGACCGGACTGCCTTTTCGAGAAACACTGATTGCTGTGGCTGAAATCGGGAAGGAATTATTACCGTCAGGGACTTATTTGTCATTTCAATAATTGATCAGGAATTCTATAAACCTGTAATATCGATATGATCCGGAGGCAGATCTGCATGATACCGCTCGTACATAGCCTCATATGCCGCTTCAAGATAACCCGTGAACCGCTCCGTATCGAACAGCGGTGCAGTGATGCGGTTTCGTTCCAGCTTCTCCCTGAGACTCCTCAACCTTTCAGAATCAAGCGCCAAGGCTATGGCAAGCGACTCGTACTCTTTCGTCGTAGTGGTAACCAGCTCCGGCAGACCGACCGCATGCAAAAGACTGGCCGCTACCCTTCCGGCAAACGACTCGCCCATGCGCGTCACCACCGGCAACCCTGCCCAGAGCGCATCGCTTGCCGTTGTATGTGCATTGCAGGGCAGCGTATCAAGGAACAGGTCCGCCTGCCGGTGCCGCGACAGATGCTCGGCTAACGGCATCCTTTTCGCAAAAACCAGCCGTTCCCCCGAAACGCCTCTCGCTGCCGCCTCACGACGCAGGTTTTCTGCGGATGTCGCATTATCTTCGAGGAGCCAGAGCACGCTGCCCTCGACCCGCTTCAGAATCCGCATCCAGACATCGAACACATCCGGAGTAATCTTGTAGTTGTTATTGAAACATGCGAACACAAACCCCTGCTCGGGCAAGCCGCACTCCCTGCGCGTGAACGCCCGCTCCGAAATTTTCCTGTGAGCATCGTTCACCTGGTAGCTGTCCGGCATCCAGACGATTTTCTCCGTATAATACTGGCCACTTCTTGCCGGTACCAGAACCTTATCGGCTATCAGGTAATCGATATACGGGGCTCCCATCGTGCCGGGATAGCCAAGATAGTTCACTTGTACAGGCGCTGCCCTGTAAGCAAAAATACCTGTTCGCGAATCGGTCGTAAACCCTTTCAGATCAACGGCAATATCGATTCCCAATTCTCTCGATAACTCTGCCACTTCAAGGTCTGAACAATTTCTGACATCAACGAACCTGTCGAAGGACGCCGATATACGCATCCTCATCTTGCTTCTGCTGTCGGGCCCGAATGAAAATGCGATAAGTTCAAAACGTGACCGGTCATGCCGCTCGAAAAGCTCGGCAATAAGCTGCGTTGTGGCATGATTGTGGAAATCCGCAGAAAAGTAGCCGATACAAATTTTATGCCTTCTGCTTCGTTTCGGAATTTCAGAAAGATGATGATTTTCCGGATACCGAACTGATACATAAAGGTCTACAGCCTTTCTCTGAATATCCGGCAAATCAAGTAATGACAGAACAGGAAACGGAGTCGCAACCTTTTCTCCATTTTCAATACTCTCTCTCAGTCTGACGAGATTACGATCGTAATCCTGCCAGTCGCAGATTTTCATGCTCGTATGCAGGTAACGACTGAACAGAAAAGCATAATCGGGCTTCAGGGAAAGCGTCTTTCGATATGCATGAACAGCATCTTCATACTGCTTCATCTCCGCAAGAACATGGCCCCGATTGCAGATCGCACTGATATTGTCCGGTTTAAACTCCAGCAACTCATCGAAAACAGAGAGCGCATCTTTGTTGCGTTTTAAAACATGGAGCAGCATGGCTTTATTGAACAATGCATCGGTATGATCCGGCTTGATCCCGAGTGTCCTGTCAAACATCGAAAGCGCCTCTTCATACCTGCCAAGCCGTTTCAGTACGTTCCCGCAGTTACTCCATACATCCGCATCTTCCGGTTTGAAGACAAGAGCTTGCCGATAACTTTCAAGAGCCTCTTCATAGCGTTTCAGACCGAGAAAAACATTGGCACGGTTATTATACAGCTCGGAACTACCCGGTGATACCGCAATGGCCTGATCGAACAGAGCTATTGCCCCTGTCATGTCGTTCTGCTGCACGGCAATACCTGCGAGAAGCTGCAGAACATCGCTGTTTTCAGGATAATCACAGAGGATTGCACGATAGATCGCTGCAGCTTCGTCGAGCCGACCCTTGCGGTGCAATGCAAGCGCCGACGGCAATCGGGTTGCAACATCGGATCTTTTTGCGACTTCGGTGATCTCAAGATGATCCGGAGGCAGATCTGCATGATACCGTTCGTACATAGCCTCGTATGCCGCTTCAA
>VGGK01000076.1 GCA_016868665.1 Chlorobiota bacterium | reverse complement strand
CTGCATCGAAGAGGCTTCCCGGTACTCCAGCGTCGCATCAGGCATGGCGGAAAATATGTGGCTGCAGATCCTCGAGGATGCCGAAAACCGTGCGCTCCGACCGGTCTACCGGGCCGAAGATTTCCCGGCAGTCGAAGAGTGCGCATGGTTCGACTACAGAAAAATCAGAACAGCTCTCGACAACACAAATGCATACATCGATCCGGTCAACGGGCTGTCAAGAAACATGCGCCCGTTTCCGATTCTCACCAGCCGCGGCTGTCCGCACACCTGCAAGATGTGCGTCACACCGGAAATCTACCACAAACAGTATTTCGCCATAGAACCTGAACTGCTCGGAGAACAGCTTGCCATCGCCGAAAAGCTCTTCAAGCCATTCATGTACATGTTCATCGACGAATACTTCGGTCACGACCCGGCACACACCACCGCCTGCCTCCGGAAGTTCGGTGAAGCAAAGGTCAAATACGGCGTCCAGGTCACCCCGAACCTGCTCTGCGAAGGCGATCTCGCACGGGAGCTTGCCGAAACCGGATGCGTCGTCGCCAGCATCGGCCTTGAATCGCTCAACGCCGAAGTGCTCGACGAAGATTTCGGAAAAGCCGAACCAAGCATCCGGGAAGGTATGGAACTGAACGACCGAAACATCGAAGCCACCTATCTGGCTGCTATCAGAAAATGTCAGGAAGCCAAACTGCCCTTCATGCTGTTCTGGCTTATCAATCCGGTCAGGAACACCATAGAGGACATGGAAAAAATCGTCGATTTCTCGAAAAAAAGCGGAGCCGTACTCTCATCGCTGAACTTTGCCGTTCCTCTGCCTGGCACGAAATTTTTCAGCGAACAGAAGAAAAAAGGCAACATTCTCTCTTACGACTGGAGCCGATACAACACCTTCAACATCCTCCTGAAACCGTCCGGAGGTATTTCAGCCGAAAAGTTCCAGAAAGCCATGCACGACAACTTTATCAAACTCTACCCGATCACCGATATACCCGCCCACCTCATGGGACAAGCATCACTCAGCATCGAAGTCATGCCCTACATCGTCACTTCGGTTGCCGTCAGGCTTGAATATCTCAAAAAAATGGCTGAAAAAGCCCTGCCATTTCCGCTGCCCTTCATGCCCAAATAAGCAGCGATTCCGATCTGCTTTTTTGTCTGCTCGAAAAAAAGCTTATATTTTCGGAATTCTCAGGAATTGTTCTTTCTCTCACATTCACAACCAACATTAAGAAAGGAACTTGGATATGGCACTCTACATTACAGAAGAATGCACCTACTGCGGCGCCTGCGAACCGGAATGCCCGGTTAACGCAATTTCAGCCGGTGACGACATCTACGTCATCGACGCCGGTTCATGCACCGAATGTGCCGGTTATGCAGATGCCCCTGCATGCGTGGCCGTCTGCCCTGCAGAGTGCATCGTTCAGGGATGATCTGATCCGCACGACGAAAAACAAAAAAGCGGCATGACCATCATGCCGCTTTTTTGTTTTCTCTCCACTCTCCACTCTCCACTCTCCACTCTCCACTCTCCACTCTCCACTCTCCACTCTCCACTCTCCACTCTCCACTCTCCACTCTCCACTCTCCACTCTCCACTATCTAATTCCCATTCCCTATTCCCCGGTACCCGGCCTCCCCCCTCTTCATGCACACCACTCACCACTCACCACTCAGTACTCAGTACTGAGTACTCAGCACTCCCCAATCAGCACTCATAATCCACAACAGCCCGCTCGGCTGCTGCCTCAACAATAAAAGCCTTTACAGCTTCATGTTCCGGATGAACCTGATAGGCGTCAAGAGCCTCTCTGTCGGAAAACACCGAATACAGCACAACGTCGTAAGATGCCGGCGAGCAACTGAAATCGATTCCAGCCTCGATACTCAGAAGTCCCGGAATGCGCCCCGCGAGCCCCTCAAGTTTTTCCCTGAAAAGCTTCGCGTTCTCTGCCCGCTCATATCCATGAGCGTTCTCTTTCAGACGCCACATCACAATGTGTTTTACCATAACCTTACCTTTTCCATGGTCTGTAATTGAAATCGACGCCCTCGCTTGCCGCATAATCGCGCTCCCGGCCCAGTTCCCTGGCAAACGCCTTTTCGAACATCTCCTCGGCAAGCAGCCACCGATCCCCCTTTGCATTGAGCATAACCAGCAGAAGATCGCTCTTCTCCTTCTGCGCCCTCGCAATAAGGCACTTACCCGCCCTTCTGGTGAACCCGGTCTTTATGCCGACAGTATAGGGATACCTCGAAAGGAGCTTGTTATGGGTTTTCAGAAGCAGCATATTTCCGCTCGTCAGTTCGGTTACAAGCACCGATTCCAGCTGGGCTATCTCATTGAACTTTCGATTCCTTATGGCATACTCCGTCAGCGCAAGCAGATCCTCGGCCGTAGAGACATTGCCTGCGTAAACACCCTTGTCGTATCCGGCGGGGTTGGTGAAATTTGAACGCTTCATACCGATTTTTTTAGCCCGATAATTCATGGCGGTCACAAACCGGTCCACGCTTCCGCTCAGATGAATCGCTATGGCAAAAGCCGCATCATTGCTCGAACTGACCATTGCCGCCTTGACAAGATCGATCAGCTTCACCCGGTCTCCCGGCTTGAAACCCGCCTTGGTAGGCTCCACGAGCGTAGCCTCTTTGGTGATAAGCACCTCCTGATCGAGCTTGCCGCTTTCTATGGCTATGATTGCCGTCAGAATTTTCGTCAGGCTTGCCGGTTGTATTTTCATACCGGTATCCTTGGCCATGTACACCTTTTTTCCATCGGTCTGCTTGACGATATAGGAAGCGATATCGGAGTAATACATGCTCGAATCGATACCCGAATCGGCCATAACCTGCCGCGAACCGAAGGTCGCCAGAATCAGAAAAAAAACCACAGAAAAAAACCGTCTCATAGTCGCTCCATTTTGCCGGAATATCCGGCAATATCTACAAATCGGGTACAAGGCGGGAATACCCGGCAACATCTGTACACGCACCATACGTTTACGTAAAGAAAAAACAGCCAGCTTTCCAAGCCCCACTATCATCTTTTTACGTAACCTCCCACTTTCCACTTTCTACTCTCCACTCCCCATTACCCAATACCCACTACCTACTACCCACTACCTATACTCCCCATTCCCGCCTCCGATATTCTCGGCTTCGGCGTCTGCATATGGCTGCTGTCTATCCGCTTCACCTGCCGCAGCAGTTCTACCGCATTGGTAACAAGCTCCTTTACCGAACGCTTCACATAACGGCTCTTCATGAAACTGCTCACGTTATGCCTCATATCTTCGGCAATCCACCCGCGGCTCCAGCCCATATAATTGAAGGGCGGAAAGATAAATCCAAGATCGGCAAAGAAGGCGTTGAGCTGACCGGCGACGCCCTGAATGTTATCCTGGCCTCCCGTAATGATGAACGAAACCACCTTGTTCCGTATAAGAACACGATCGTGAAGAGTTATCTGGTTCTGAACCGTATTGAGCCGTTCAGCCATCTTGTAGTAAAGCGAGGAGGCATTACCCCAGCGGATCGGCGTTGCAAGAAGCACCACGTCAGCCCATAACACCATGGCGCGATACACCTCCGTCATGCCGTCCTCAGGATGCATTTCCGTAATGGAACAGGGCCAGGTGCAGGCCTCCTCATGAAGGCTGTAATACCCCTCGCAATGCCTGAACTGCAAATCGCGCAGCCTTATCATCCTCGTCTCGGCGCCATACTCCGAAGCCGCAAAATCCAGTGCGGACTGCAGCGCAGTTTCGGATGTGGAAGGACGGGGAAGAGCCTGGTTCATGTTGGTTGCCGAAATTCCAAGTACGTGCAATGAATCCGGTGTAGTCCGGTAAACAAGCTGCCGCAGATCCTGCAGGCCGTCATGCGCATGTTCCGCCCGGAAAGCCGTGATCACCGGGTTTTCCGAAACCAGTATCATACCGTCTTCTATCCTGACCTCGAAAACCGCCTGACGGTCGAGATAGCCGTGAGGTGCCTGGCCTGTCCGGATATTGTACTGCCAACCGTGCCACGGACAGGCAACATACAGCTCCCCGTCATCGAGCGTCTGCAGGAACCCCTCGCCAAGATCCCCTCCCTTGTGCAGACAGGCATGTTCGAGCGCGGTGATACAGCCATCGTAATGAAACAGCGTGAGCCGCCGCTTACCCGCCTTAACCGTTCTGTGGGTACCGGAAGGCAATTCGGAGCAAGGAAGTAACGAAAGGAATTTCATAGGCGAAAACCTGCAATGCGTTGAACGGAAAGAGGTCTTCATATTGCATTATCAATGCTCCCCGGCTCTTTAACGTTCAGTCAGCACCAGCTTCACGGCGAGAACGGCAAAAACCCCACCCGCAATCCGGTTGATGACGAGCTGTGCCCTTTCCGACCGCCGCAGCCGTTCTCCGGCGCCGCCGACCACCATGCAGAGCATGCCGAAAACCAGCAACGTCGCCAGAATGAACACCATGCCGAGCAGCAGCAGCTGAGGCACAACCGGTCCGCGCGAAGGATCGGCGAACTGGGGCAGAAACGCCAGAAAAAACAGCGAAACTTTCGGATTCGTAATGTTCATGATAATCCCCCGCCGATAGAGCTTACCCCGGATCGCGGCCAACGGCTCGCAACCGGCACTCTTTCCTGCCCGGAAAGCCCTGTAAGCGAGATAACAGAGATACGCGGCACCAACGAACTTCAGCACCGTAAAAGCCAACGACGAGGCCTGCACAAGAGCCGCCAGACCCAAAGCGACAGCCAGCGTATGTACCACAAGGCCGGTCGCAAGGCCAAGCGTAACAAGCAACCCCGCAGAACGCCCACTCTGTACCGACTGCGCCATCACAAACAGATTATCCGGCCCCGGAGCAAGCGCCAGCAACATCGAAGCAGCAAAAAACACAAGCAGATGATACAATTCAGGCATACCAGTAACCAATTATCAAATCATCCCCCATTCCCCATTCCCCATTCCCCATTCCCCATTCCCTATTCCCTATTCCCTATTCCCTACTCCCTATTCCCTACTCCCTACTCCCTACTCCCTACTCCCTACTCCCTACTCCCTACTCCCTACTCCCCACTCCCC
>VGGK01000075.1 GCA_016868665.1 Chlorobiota bacterium | reverse complement strand
TCCTTCGGTCCTACCATACGCTATCCGCATTCGCCCGACGAAAAAGCCGAAATATCCTCAGTCGGAAGATTCCGGGATTATCTTGTCCGGGTGCTTATGAGCGTTCCGGCAGCGCGTGTCGGATCGCTTCGATGAGTTCGTCGAGGCTTTTTATCCGGTCGAGCTCCTCTTTGGTCATGAGCACCTGCAGATCGCCGTTTTTGCTGAAAATCACCGGATAGACCGCAGTGCGTCCATACTTGTTTTCGAACTCGTCGCGATGGAGGAATTCCATAGGCATACCGATGTTTTTACGGAAATCCCGCCATACCTGCTTTTCGGCAAAGGCGTCGTGCGTGAGGGCGCAGAGGCTGCACTGGTAGGTATCGGGGCTCAGCAACTTGTGCCCGATATCGATCAGGCCGCTTATTGGCCCGCTGTAGGAGTTGTAAACGAATACGATGGTTTTCATGATGTTCGGATTGTGTGTTGACGTGCTTTTCGCTTATAATCATAACGCATAAGGCTTCCCAATCAATTCATCGGGAGGCGTTTTTCCATATCCGGCTTTCAGGACCATCATATTGCTGAAATCGTGATAAATGACTTTACTGTTTTGCGTTATTGTCGTAAAACAGTAACATGAACACCATCGGATCATCTTAACGCTCAATATCGGCATCCATGCGAAAGAAAATCATGCTGCTTGGCAGCGGGGAACTGGGCAGGGAGTTCGTTATCGCCGCAAAGCGACTGGGGCAGTATGTCATAGCCGTTGACAGCTACGACGACGCTCCCGCACAGCAGGTAGCCGACGAACGGGAAGTGATCGATATGCTCGACGGAGCGGCGCTTGATGCTCTTGTGGAGAAGCACCGTCCCGATGTGATCGTACCCGAAATCGAAGCGATCCGCACGGAACGGTTCTATGCGTACGAGGAACAGGGCATCAGAGTGGTGCCTTCGGCGCGCGCTGCGAATTTTACCATGAACCGCAAGGCGATCCGCGACCTGGCTGCAAAAGAACTTGGGTTGCGTACGGCGGACTACCGCTATGCCGCTTCGCTTGAAGAACTGGTGCATGCAGTCGCCGAGGTTGGCCTGCCTTGCGTTGTCAAGCCTCTTATGAGCTCTTCGGGCAAAGGGCAGTCTACCGTGAAGAGCGCAGCGGATATTGAAAAAGCCTGGAGCTTTTCGCAGAGTGGCAAACGCGGCGATATCGCAGAAGTGATCGTCGAGGCGTTCGTAACGTTTCATACCGAAATCACCCTGCTGACCGTGACGCAGCAGAATGGCCCGACGCTTTTCTGTCCGCCTGTCGGCCACCGTCAGGAGCGGGGCGACTATCAGGAGAGCTGGCAGCCCTGCCGTATCAGCGAAAAAGATCTTCAGGAAGCGAGGGATATAGCCGGAAAGGTGACCCATGCACTGACCGGAGCTGGTATCTGGGGCGTCGAGTTTTTTCTTGCTGACGACGGAATCTACTTTTCGGAACTCTCGCCGCGTCCGCACGATACCGGCATGGTCACCCTTGCAGGCACGCAGAATTTTTCGGAGTTCGAGCTGCACGCAAGGGCAGTGCTCGGACTCCCCATTCCCGGGATCGAGCTGCTTCGTCCCGGCGCAAGCGCGGTTATCCTTGCCGCAGAGGACGGCAGCTCTCCGGATTTTACCGGCCTTGACGATGCGCTTTGCGAACCGGGCACCGATATCCGAATTTTCGGCAAACCCGTCACCCGTCCTTACCGACGGATGGCCGTAGCGCTTGCCGTCGGGGATCCCGGCAACGATGCCGATGCTTTACGGCGCAAGGCTGCAGCTTGTGCGGCGAAGGTGCGGGTGGTGTCGCGGCAGGAATGAGTTTTTTTCAACGAATGATTATGGACGGACAATGAGTACGTACAGGCAGATACCAGCAGAATGCTACCCATGCGTTTTCGAGCAGATGCATTCGCTTGCAAGGGTTACGGAACTTGACGCCGAGAACGGAAAACTCCTTTTTGAGCATGCCATGCGCCATCTGCTCGATACCGGAGGAAAAGGCATCGTCGTACAGCATATCATCAGGAGCGCCACAGACAGGGCCATCGCCCTTTCCGGAAAGGGGGCGGATTTCGATCCCTACCGGGCGATAAAAAAACAGTCGAACGACATGGCTCTGCACTATGCCCCGGAGTTCAGGAATACAATCCGCCAATCTCCGAACCCGTTGCAGGAGGCGGTAAAAATTGCCGCTGCAGGCAACATTATCGATTTCGGCGCCAAACGGCACGGATCGCTTGATATCGAAAAGGAGCTCCGTACCATCGATGAACGTGCATTCGGCCGGTTCGATTTCGCCGAGTTTTCCCGGCGTCTGAAGATGGCAGCCAGGCTGCTCTATATCTGCGATAATGCTGGAGAGATCGTATTCGACAGACTGTTCATCGAGGAGATCCGGCGTACACATCCCGAACTGCAGATCACCTGCGCGGTGAGGGAACAGCCGGTCATCAACGATGCGGTACTTCCCGACGCGCGTGATGCCGGACTGCACGAGGTGGCGGAGGTCATTTCTTCGGGCAGCGTCTATCCAGGCACCCTGCTTGACGAAACCTCGGAAGCGTTCAGGAAGCTGTTCAGTAATGCCGACGTGATCGTATCCAAGGGACAGGGAAATTTCGAAACCCTGCTTGACGTTGCCGACGAACGGCTCTTTTTCATCCTGAGAATCAAGTGCGACCGGATGTCCAGACTTTCCAGCGTACCAAAAGGAGAACTGGTGCTCATGCAGGGGGGAAGGAACAGGCCTTCCTGAGCATGGTTCACGAAGATCGAAGTAACGGAAAATAATATGCGATATGATTAGCAGCTTCAGACGGCTTGTTTCGGTATACGACCGGCTGGAACATCTCTGGGAGCACAAGCGTACCGAACGGGCAATCGCGAATCTTCTCATTGCGGCATTTCTCGGCTCGCTCGTGCTGATCGAGCTGGCCCGCCAGGGATGGCTGCCCCGGGAGCTCGCCCTCTTGCCGTCGAAAAGCCACTACTACGCCATCAATGTCGCTTTTTCCATGCTGCTCGGCATCGAGGTGATCGGACTGGTTTTCACCCTTGCCCATTCGGTATCCGATTCGGTAGGCAAGCAGTTCGAGATTCTTTCGCTTATCCTCTTGCGAAACTCGTTCAAGGAGTTCGTTTACTTCCAGGAGCCGCTTGTATGGGATGAAGCCTCCGAACCTGTGCTGCATATCCTCTCGAACGCAGCCGGCGCGATACTGATTTTCATTCTTCTCGGCTTTTATTACCGCATGCAGCGCCATCGCGCAATCACGCAATCGCCCGGCGCAGCGGCGGATTTTATCGCGTCGAAAAAGGTCGTCGCGCTTCTGCTGCTGCTGATCGTCGGCGGTATCGGAACGTTTCAGGGGTACTGTTTCCTTTCAGGCCGGCAGTCATACGATTTTTTCTCGATCTTCTATACGGTGCTTGTTTTCAGCGATGTGCTGCTTGTGCTGATCTCGCTACGCTACAGTTCAGGTTATCCGGTACTGTTCCGCAACTCCGCTTTTGCCCTGGCAACGGTAGCAATACGTCTTGCCCTGACGGCTCCGCCCTACATCAATGTGCTGCTTGGCGTAGGCGCAATGGTATTTGCAATAGGCATTATTGTGGCGTATAACCGGTTTGAAACCAGCGAACCGAAACCGGTTATCCCCCATTGAACGGTTTCATTCCGGCAGGGTGAATCCTTCGGAGACCTGGTCGAAATCCACCGGAAACGAAGGCTCTGTCCTGCCGTGTCGGTCTCGTCCCTCCGGCATCCCATGTATGCCCTTCGGCAGTTCTCTGTTTTCGGTAACATAGTTCAGCAGCCAGCCGGTCATGCGGTAGTAGCCGTTCGCCCTGCCGGAATCGGGGTTAAGGGCTTTTCCTTCGGCCCAGCGGTCGACCATTGCCGTCACGACAGGAAGATATCGTGCTTTAAGGTCATCAGGGAAATCGTATGCTTGCATAGTGTGTCTTTTGCGATCGGGTTCACAGGTGCGGCAGGCTGAAGTTGATGCCTCATGCCGTTTCACGAAAGATAACTGCCCCGCTCCAGCCTGGCAACTGCTGAACTGCGGTGCACGCCATGGCCTGTTCATCGAGCGGTATGGTTATATTCAGCCATAACAGGTTAAAAGCTCCATGCAATCCATTATCAGGCTCTCTTCATGTTATTCGATTCCTGTTCCCTTGGCGGTATAGCCATGCGCAACCGCATCTTCCGTGCCGCAACGCATGAGAGCATGGCCGATCCTGCCGGCGCGCCCGGCACTGCCCATGAACAGCTTTATTCGGCTCTTGCGCGAGGAGGCGCAGGGGCAATCATCACCGGATATGCAGGAGTACGGCAGGATGGACGCAGCAGCCTGCCCGGGATGCTGATGATGGATGACGACAAGCTTGTTCCGGCATATCGGAAGCTGACCGGATCGGTGCATCGGCATGGAGCGCCTCTCATTCTGCAGCTTGCCCATTGCGGCCGTCAGACCCGCTCGAAAGTGACCGGTATGCCGACAGTCGCTCCTTCCCGGTTGCGTGACGGTGTTTTCAACGAGGATCTTCCTGTCGAGCTTACGGAATCCCGAATTCTCGACATTGCCCACAGTTTTTCCGAGGCGACCGTGCGGGCCAGAAGCTCGGGATTTGACGGCGTTCAGCTGCATATGGCCCATGGATACCTGCTCTCACAGTTTCTGTCAGGCTACAGCAACCGCCGTACTGACCGATGGGGCGGTTCGACGGAAAACCGGTTTCGCATCATTCGCGAAATCATGCGTCGCATCCGGCATCTGCTGCCGGATTATCCCGTTCTTGCAAAGATCAACGGCTTCGACCGGCAACCCGGCGGCATGCGCATTGAGGAAGCCGTCCGGATTGCGCAAATGCTTGAAGCGTGCGGATGCACGGCCATCGAAGTGTCGTCGGGCACCGTCGAAGAAGGGCTGACGATCATGCGCGGCCCCCGAATGCCGGCTGAAGCCCTTCTGGCCAGCAACTTCAGGTTCGAGAGCGTACCGGCAATCCTGAAACCTCTTATCGCCCCTGCGATCAGAATTGCCCTGCCTAAACCGAAACTCTTGAATGGGTATAATGTTG
>VGGK01000074.1 GCA_016868665.1 Chlorobiota bacterium | reverse complement strand
CTCTTTGAGTACCGGCATCGAGCTGATCTGCATGATGCGGGTTCCTTTGGAGGTACCCAGAGAAACTTCTTCTCTGAGAAGGGTGCTTCTGTTCTCGTGAACGCCGTCGATGATCTCCTGAAGCCTGCTGTCCGAAAGCGTTTTGAGCGGACGGGATGCCGGGATGGCGTTCTCGATGCCAAAGAGCCGGGAGGCCACCGGATTGACGAGAATGATCTCTCCTGATGCGTTGGTGACGATGATCGCTTCCCGGATGCCGGAAAACACCGCCCGGTACCACTCTTCCTGACGACGGTTCCTGCGTATCTCGTCGGAGAGATAATTGATGCCTCTGGCAAGTTTGCCGATTTCGTCGTTCCGATGTACAGGAATCACTCCGCGAAAATCGCCGTGCAGGCGTTTTTCTGCGGCATCGGCCAGACGCTGGAGCGGCCGCGCAAGAATGAATGCAGTTATGATTCCCGCAAGCAGCGATAAGAAAAGCGCCCAGAAGAGAGCGGCCTCGATACCTTTGCGAACTTCACGCTCAAGCGCTCCTATGTCGCGGACAGGTTTTGCAAAACGCAGTACAGCATACGCATCGGGGTTTCCAAGAGGAACCGCAACGTAGAGCATGTTTTCGCGTACGGTGTCGCTGTAACGGATATTCTCTCCGTACCCGCTCCTGAGGGCTTCCTGTATTTCAGGTCTGTTGCGGTGATTTTCGATTGTACCGAGCGATGAGCCCGAGAGATAGGAGTCTCCGATAACGCGACCATCAACAGAAATGAGAGTCACGCGAAGATCGAGCACGCTGCCGATCATGTCGGACAGGCTGTCAGGAACGCCTTCAACATGCCAGTTGGCAGGTTTTGCTTCAAGCATTAACCCGTTGAGCCTAAGCTCGCGGCTGATTTCCTGGCGGATGCCTTTGAGCAGCAGCTCGTTGATGAACCGTACCTGCGTGAAATAGCTTACCGCTACGGTGAAAAAGATAATCAACCCGAAAACGATGCCGAGCCGTACGGAAACCCTCGAAAGCATGTTACACGTCCCCGTCGGTCTCTTCGAACTTGTATCCCAGACCTCTGACGGTTTTGATCATCTTGCCGGTATCGCCGAGTTTTTCCCTCAATCGGGTAATGTGGGTGTCGATTGTTCTTGTATTGATTGATTTATCCACATCCCATACGTCGCTGAGCAGCATCTCCCTCGACTGGGCCTGCCCCCTGCGTTTGAGCAGAGCGACCAGCAGCTTGAACTCCATGAGGGTCAGCAGCAGGCTTTTTCCGTCAAGGGTAACCTGGTGGCGAGCAATATCGACTTCGAGAGGGCCCGAACTGAGAACCTCCTGAAGAGCGGCCCGCTGCCGGCGATCACGCTTCAGCACCGCACGGATCCGCAGGCTCAGTTCTCTCGGGCTGAACGGTTTGACCACGTAGTCGTCGATGCCGAGCTCGAAGCCCAGCACCTTGTCTATCTCCTCTCCTTTTGCGGTCAGCATGATGATCGGCAGATCCCTGAGCATCTGATTCTCCCTCACCCGGCGGCAGACTTCAAAACCGTCTATACCCGGCAGCATGAGATCGAGCAGCACGAGATCGAAGCTCCTGCGACTCAACTGGTCGAGCGCCTCCTCACCGGTACGGGATACGTGGTACCGGTAGCCCGCCCTTTCGAGATTGTAGCCAAGCAGCCGCGCAAGATTGTCGTCATCCTCGACGACGAGAAGAAGTGGTTCGGACATGGCTTCGATAGTTCCTTATTAGTATTACTCCCCAGCATGCCTCTCCCCGGCTTTCCAGCATGCTGCTTCATGGCCGGGTTCGAATACGGCGAGCCGGGGGCGCTCCTTCCGACACAGGTCATCGGCAAGGGGACATCTTCCTGCAAACCTGCACCCCTCAGGAAGCCTTACTGCACTCGGCACGCTTCCTTCGATGACATGCAGCCTCTCCCTGCGAGATCCCGGCCGGGGAATAGATCGCAAAAGACCTCTGGTATAGGGGTGGAGGGGATTATTGAAAATACGGCGAACAGCTCCCTTTTCGACTATACCAGATGCATACATGACGATAACCTCCTCGCACAACTCGGCCACTATGCCGAAATCATGGGTGATCAGCATAACGCTCATACCGGTATCGCCCTGCAGTTTTCCTATCAGATCGAGAATCTGCGCCTGTACGGTAACATCGAGAGCCGTAGTCGGTTCATCGGCAATGAGCAGGCCGGGATTGCATGAAAGTGCCATGGCGATCATCACCCGCTGGCGCATGCCGCCGGACATCTCATGCGGATAGGAAGCGAACCGTTGCGACGGATCGGGAATACCGACCAGATGCAGCAGTTCGACGGCCCGCTCACGTGCCTCCTGCCGGGAAATCTTACGGTGCAGAAGTATCTGCTCGGTGATCTGGCTGCCGCAGGTAAAAACCGGATTAAGCGAGCTCATAGGCTCCTGAAAGATCATGGCAATCTCGTTGCCCCTGATCCGCTGCATTCCTTCTTCCGGCAATTTGAGTATATTGTTACCTTTCCAGAAAATTTCGCCTCCGGCGAAATAGCCCGGAGGCATGGGAACAAGTCTCATTATGGAAAGAGCCGTAACCGATTTGCCGCACCCTGACTCGCCGACAATGCCGAGCGTGCGGTTTTCTGCAAGCGTAAAACTCACCCCGTCTACAGCTTTTGCCACACCGTAACCGGTTTTATAGTAAGTTTTGAGATTGTTCAGTTCAAGAATCTGCATATGCAACGGTTATAGCGGTCAGGCCTTACTGCCCGGCCAAGCATGAAAATAGGCTTTGTACGACTTATATGAAAACGTTATCACTCTCACCCGGCAATACCCTTCAGGTAGTCAGGCGAACCCTCTCCTTTCTTTTCGACAAGCTCCGTGAAAACGAGAAATTCCGTCTTCTCACAGATACCGTCCGCAATAACGAGGCATCAGCTGATTCGGCCATGCCGAAACCTGTTACCGCAAGCGGCCTTTGCGGCTCGCTTGCATCGATAACTGCCGCAAACTGCTTTCTCGAAATACAACAGACAGTGCTGGTACTGAGCATGTCCGAAAAATGCGAACTGTATGAAAACGATTTCAGTGTACTGGTTCCTGAAGGCGCATTTATCGACCTTGCCGAGCAGATGCCGCTCGCCATGGAGGCTCTTGCCGCAGAACGCCCCGTCATGCTGCTCGCATCGTTCGACGACATCCTGCAGCCGCTCTGTCAGCAGGAAGAAATCGAAGGCAAGCTGTTCAGACTGAAACAGGACGATGATACAGGTTATGAACATCTGAAAACCTTTCTCAGGGAAAACCGGTTCGAACACCGTGAATTCGTGGAAGACGAGGGAGAATTTTCCGTGCGGGGATCTATTATCGACGTTTTCTCTTTCGGATCGGAGGAACCCCTGCGCATAGAATTTTTCGGCGATACCGTCACCTCGCTGAGAACCTTCGATATCAATTCGCAGCTTTCAGGCAGAACGGTCGGCACAGCGACAGTAACGGGAAATTTCGCCCCCGAAGGAACAGCCGGCCCGGAGACACGCAACACCATTCTTGATTTTCTTCCTTCCTCAGCAATCGTCATCGTCGATGATACGGCAGAACTCGCCTCATCCGAAAACAGTGCCGCTATCGGGCAGGCTATTTTACGCTTCCGCCGGATCATGCTCTCGCCCCTCTCCGCGGGAGACATCGATTTCGGCTCTGTGCCGCAGCGGAAATTCTACGCGAATTTTCGTCTTGTCGCAGCAGCAGTCGGCGACAGCATCGATAAACAATGCCTGTCCATATTCGCCTCCGCATCCAAACGGGAGATCGAAGAACTGGCCGAGTTTCTGGGTGACGAACTGCACGATGAAAGACTCATAGAGAACATCGCCATCGAATGGCTCCCGCTGAACCTGCATACCGGATTTTCATACGGAAACATTGACCTTTACACCGAATCCGATATCTTCGGCAAGTTCCATACGCATAAATCGCACCGCAAGCGAAAAATCAAGGGTATTTCGCTGAAAGACCTGCACCGGCTCAAAATCGGCGACTATGTTGTGCATGAAGACTACGGAATCGGCATCTTCAAATCGCTTGAAACCATCACCGTTGGCAACTCCGACCAGGAATGCGTCCTGCTCGAATACGAAGGAGGCGACCAGCTCTTCGTCAATGTCCAGAGCATCAACCTCATTTCGAAATATTCTGCCGCCGAAGGTTCGCAACCGACCCTGTCGAAACTCGGAAGCGGCAGATGGGCGGCAAAGAAAGATAAGGTACGCAGAAAAATCAGGGATATAGCCATCAACCTGATCAGGCTTTACGCTGAACGTACCATGAAGCCCGGTTTCGCATTCGCACCGGACTCGATCTTCATGCGCGAGTTTGAAGCCTCATTCATTTTCGAGGAGACTCCCGACCAGCTCAAAGCCATCGGGGAGGTCAAGGCTGACATGCAGAAACCACACCCCATGGACAGGCTGATCTGCGGCGACGCCGGATTCGGAAAAACCGAAATAGCAATGCGGGCCGCTTTCAAGGCTGTGGAATCCGGAAAACAGGTGGCGATTCTCACACCGACAACCATCCTTGCCCACCAGCACCTGGAATCATTCGAACGGCGTTTCGAAAATTTCCCTGTTTCCATAACAGCGCTCAGCCGGTTCGTACCGAAAAAGGAACAGCTGGAACGTCTGCGTCAAATCGCGAACGGCGATATCGACATCATCATCGGAACCCACAGGATCGTCTCGAAAGATGTTCGCTTCAAAGATCTCGGACTGCTTGTCATCGACGAAGAGCAGCACTTCGGCGTCGAGGTCAAGGAAAAACTCCGGGAAGCCCACCCTGAAGTGGATACGCTCACCATGTCGGCAACCCCGATTCCCCGAACGCTGCAGTTCTCCATGCTCGGCGCACGCGACCTGTCGATCGTCACGACACCTCCGAAAAACCGTCAGCCGGTCGAAACTGTCATCTCGGATTACGATACCGCTGTCATCAAAGCGGCCATAGAAAGGGAAATACGGCGGGAAGGCCAGGTGTTTTTTCTGCAGAACCGGATCGGCAGCCTCGAAGAGATGCAGAACATCCTTCGCGAACTCGTTCCGTATGCAAGAATCG
>VGGK01000073.1 GCA_016868665.1 Chlorobiota bacterium | reverse complement strand
ATAGGCTCGATTCAATCAACACCATTGTCGATGGAGGTGATATGCTGAAATACAGGCGGATCTTGCTCAAGTTGAGCGGCGAGTCGCTTGCCGGAAATGACGGGTATGGCATCAATGCCGCCATGCTCGACCGTTATGCCGAAGAGATTCGCGAGGCCCGCGATTTGGGGGCTGAAATCGCTCTCGTCATAGGTGGCGGCAATATTTTCCGCGGAGTTTCAGACGCCGCAGCAAAAATGGACCGGGTACAGGCCGACTACATGGGCATGCTCGCCACGGTCATCAATGCCATCGCTTTTCAGGATGCGCTTGAACGCAAGGGAATCTACACCAGGCTGCAGACGGCCATCAAGATGGAGCAGATGGCTGAACCGTTCATCAGGCGGCGGGCCATACGCCACCTCGAAAAAGGCCGCGTTGTGATTTTCGGCGCCGGTACGGGCAATCCATACTTCACAACTGATACGGCAGCATCGCTCAGGGCCATCGAAATTGAAGCCGATGTGATAGTCAAAGGTACAAGGGTTGACGGAGTTTACGATTCCGATCCCGAAAAAAATCCCAAAGCAGAATTCTTTCCCAGGATTTCCTATCTCGACGTCATTCGCAAGAACCTCCGGGTTATGGATATGACGGCCATCACGCTTTGCAGGGAGAATGTACTGCCTATCGTTGTCATGAACATGAACGAAAAAGGGAACTTCACCCGTCTGCTTCAGGGCGAGGATGTCGGCTCGCTGGTGCATGCCGACGCGGTATAACCTGCCGCATCACGACGGCCTTTTATGAAAAAGACGCTCGATGGTCTCTTTGATGATCGGCCAGCCGAACCCCCGGTTTCGCAGGAACGCTTCCAGTTTTTTTTTTCGGACCGTCTCGTCATAACGGTGCAGTGCGGCTAACTTTTTTTCAGCTGCTGCAAGACACAGCGACGCGCTGTCATATTCCCGGAGAAGACTTCCGGAAATTTCGTCAGGAACGCCCTTGCGGGCAAGCTCGAAACGCATGGCACTGACGCCGACAGGTCTGCGTTTCGAGCGGCTGCTGATAAGTTCTCTGCCGAACGCTTCGTCGTCGACGAGCCGTTTTTCTGCAAGATAGTCCATTGCGGCTTCGACGGCATCGTGTCCGTAGCCTTTTTTCATCAGTTTTCCGGCAAGTTCATGCCGGCTGTGATTCCTCAGGGAGAGGAGTCTGAGCGCAAAGGCGATTGCCTCGCGGCTGTTTGCATCGTCGGTCATCCTTTGCCGTGAATAGGTTTCGAAAAAACGCTGTTAACCGGTATCTTCGAGAAATATAGCACTATTGCGGCAACCCACAGAAAAAGGTATGCTTCCGCCAGTCCATATCGGCGATGTCGTCTGCGCCATTATCGAGCGTGATGGCTCGTTTCTCGTCGCACAGCGCCCCGAAGGGAAGTCGCTTGCCTTTAAATGGGAATTCCCCGGCGGAAAAGTCGAGGAAGGTGAGCCTGTGCTTGAGGCATTGCACCGTGAAATCCGCGAGGAACTCGGAATCTCTGTCACCGTCTCAGCGCCGCTGACGCCGGTTTTTCATGCATATACGGATTTTTCGCTTCGCCTGTTGCCGTTCCTCTGCGTTATCCGCTCAGGGGAGCCGGCAGCACATGAACATCATGCGATCGCATGGATTACCCTTAACACGATCGGAGACTACGACTTTCCTGAAGCCGATCTGCCGGTGCTCGACGAGTACCGGAGGATACGTACCGGTACTGCTCGACAAGGCGTATTTCTGTCGGGTTAAAATTGCCGTTTTTTTGAATATTCAGAATCGTTTTTTCAGCAGCATTCATCAATCGGGTTTTCCGGCCTGTCCGGCAAACCGCTATCCGGAGGATTTCGTGTCAGGTTCAGAACACGCATCGGTTCGCGATGTGTTCAGCATGCCGGTCATCGTGGCGGCACTCGGTTACTTCGTCGATATCTATGATCTCGTACTCTTCAGCATCGTCAGGGTTCCCAGTCTCAGAGATCTCGGCATCGAAGGGAAAGCGCTTGTCGATGAGGGCGTTTTTCTCCTGAACATGCAGATGATCGGCATGCTGCTCGGCGGCATCCTCTGGGGATGGCTCGGCGACAAAAAAGGGCGGCTCAGGATCATGTTCGCATCGATCCTCATGTACTCGCTTGCCAATCTCGCCAACGGTTTTGTGACCTCGCTGCCTGCATACGGGGTGCTTCGTTTCATCGCAGGCGTCGGGCTTGCCGGAGAACTCGGTGCCGGCATTACGCTGGTATCGGAAATACTGCACACCCGTATTCGAGGGTACGGCACCATGCTTGTCGCTTCGATCGGCGTCTCGGGCGCGATTCTTGCGAATTTCGTCGCCAACAGTTACGATTGGCGGACGGCATTTTTCATCGGCGGCGCGCTTGGCCTGCTGCTGCTGCTTGCCAGGTTCAAGGTCGCCGAATCCGGCATGTTCCGCACCATGGAAGAAAAAACCTCCATAAGCCGGGGAAACATGCTCGCTCTTTTCACAGACCGCAGTCGATTTTTCCGGTACCTGAACTCCATCATGATCGGTGTACCTATCTGGTTCGTCGTCGGCGTGCTGATCACCTTTTCGCCTGAATTCGCGCTCGATCTTGGCATCGGCGAGCCGGTTTCCGCCGGAAACGCCGTGATGTTCTGTTACCTCGGCCTGGTTTTCGGCGATCTGTCGAGCGGTTTGCTGAGCCAGCTTCTCCAGAGCAGAAAAAAGGCCGTGCTGCTTTTTCTGATGATGACTGTCGCCGCAGTAGCGCTCTATTTCCTGCAGGGCAGCAGTTCCGCATCGTTCTTCTACGGCATCTGTGCGCTGCTGGGATTTGCAGGGGGGTACTGGGCTATTTTCATCACTGTTGCCGCCGAGCAGTTCGGTACCAATCTTCGGGCGACGGTCGCCACCACGGTGCCCAACTTCGTGCGCGGCATGGTGGTGCCCATCACCATGCTTTTCCAGTTCAGCAGCGGTTTTCTCGGGCTGCGTTATGGCGCGCTTCTTGTCGGCGGTATCTGTCTTATCGGGGCATTTCTGTCGCTGTACTCTCTTGAGGAGACTTTTCACAAAGACCTCGATTATTTCGAAGAGTTCCTCTGAGAGGCAGTTTTCCATCGCACCATGTAAAGAGCCGGACGACCTGTATTACGATCGCCCGGCTTTACCGCTTTCTGCGCTTCTCCGCTCGACGATTTTGCAGAATGTCAACAGAATCGTTGCACGCCCTTAATAAAACTGTTTTTGCCCTGTCTTATCATTGTGGGAGCTTATTTCGGTCGCACTACCGTTTCACCACAACTTCAACAAGGACAGGAGCTTCCCCATGTCTGCAAGCAAACAGCACACTCTGGTCGGGTCCATAGCATTGCCCGGATCGGAGATAACGGCATTCCACGCGGCAACCAGAACGGCATTTGTCATCGGCGGCAAAGACGAACTCTATGTCGTCAGCCTTCTCGATCCGTCCAACCCTGTATTGAGAGCAACCATCGAACTTGCCGGCAAGGCTCAGAGCGTCGCGGTGAATGCCGACGGACTGGTTGCCGTCGCCGTTGACCGGGAAGCGACTGTTCCCGGCAGTACCGCCACCTATCATGCCGATGGTCTGGTTCAGTTTTTCACGATCTCCGGAACAACCCTGATTCCCGCAGGTCAGGTTACGGTCGGTTCGCTGCCGGATTCCATTGCCTTCAATGAAGACGGTACGGTGCTTGTCACCGCAAACGAAGGGGAGCCGAACATGTTCTATACCCGGGCAGTTGATTCGATGGATCCTCTCGGCAGCATCTCGATTATCGAAGTCAATGCGGCAGCTCCCGGATCATCGGCAGTGACAACACTGACTTTCGAAGATTATAACGATCAGCTCGAACAGTTGCGCAACAAAGGCATCCGGATTTCGGGCGACGACGCGGCAGACGGCATTCAGGGTAACCTCGTGGCCCAGGATATGGAGCCGGAGTATGTTGCCATCAGCGGCGGCAAGGCCTACGTATCCCTGCAGGAGAACAATGCCATTGCAGTCGTCGATCTTGCAGCAAAAACAATAGAGGCGATCCATCCCGTCGGACTGAAGGACTGGAACAGACCGGATCTCGAGGTCGATACTTCCGACAAGGACGGCGGGATCGCTCCGGGGCCAAGGTCGTTCTTCGGCGTGCGGATGCCCGACGGTATCGATACCTACGAGTACAACGGCGAAACCTTCGTCGTGATGGCCAACGAAGGCGACGGCAGAATCCGTCCCGATGCGCTCAATTTCGTGGTACCGGAAGCGTACGATAAAAAGTACCTGAAGCTGACCGATACGCTTCCCGGCGGAGTGACGCCTGTCGATATTGTAACCGACCCATTGACGAATGAAACCATCTACGTGATCGAAACCGATAAAACGGATACCGATGCCGAAAAAGTAAAAAAAGGCGCCGAATATTTTCTGACCATGAAGTACGGTTGGGAGTCGGGTGACGAATTTTACAGTGACGAATCGCGTCTTTACAAGCTCGACGATAACTACAGCGAGAACGACGAGATCGGTCGCCTGAAAGTTGTCAACACCGAAACAGATGGCGATCCGATCATCGGCTTCGGCGGACGTTCGTTTTCCATCATGGACAGCAAGGGCAATATCGTCTACGACAGCGGCGATCTGACCGAACAGGCCGCGATTGCCGCCGGCGTGTACGACGACGGCCGCTCGGACGACAAGGGAACCGAGCCGGAGAATGTCACGCTTGCGAACGTCAACGGACGCATCTGCGCATACGTTGGTCTCGAACGGGCCAACAGCGTGGTTGTTTTCGACGTCACCAACCCGTACGAGGTGGAATTCGTCGAACTTCTCGATGTCGAGGGCGACACGGGATTCGTTTCGCCTGAAGGTCTGGTTACCGGCAGCGGATTGCTGATCGTTTCCAACGAAGTCGAGCCGGGTCTTGCGATCTACGCCTTTCCCGATACGCCGACTGTTGAGAGACCTCTTGAAGACGTTACAGTGCAGGAAGACTCGAAGCTGGAGCATATAGTGCTGGCCGATGCATTTGCCGACATCGAGGAAGGCGACAGTCTGACTTACACGGCGACGCTTGCCGATGGTTCTCCTCTGCCCGGGTGGCTGCAGTTCAGCGCATCGCATCACGATCTTGAGACGATGGAAGCGTACTTCCTGCCTGTGGGTGATCCCGATAAGGCAACCGGCGTCGGACCAGCCACGGACTCGGCATCCGCAG
>VGGK01000072.1 GCA_016868665.1 Chlorobiota bacterium | reverse complement strand
GTCGAGCAGCCATCCTGAACCGCGTCTGCTGCATCATCTCGATGGCGCCTGCCGATGCATTCCGGCACATGAATTTCATTTCAGCAATCAATTCCCTTTCGGAGCGCCGGAACGGAACCGGTCAAAGGGCGGCACGCACCGGAACGGCAGAACCGCATACTTGCTGATGTCACAGTGCGGGAAGGCGTGAGTCATACTGATTCCCCTTAGCCGTCATATTCAGCTCCCGGATATCTCAGGGAACACGTCCTCCGTTATAACAACAAACGATACATCAATGCCCCCGTATGCCATGCATCTATTTTTCTGGTAGTTAATGTCCCCTCTTACCTGATAATGCCTTTGGCAACGAGTGCCTCCCGCACCAGCTGCTTGCGGAGCGGCAAGTCGGTTTCGCTGCGGATATCCATGTTCAAAGCGAAAAACCAGACCTCATCGTGCGTTTCCAGATAACCGACATACCACCCTGTCTGCGGCTTTACCGACGCCGCCCATCCGGTTTTGCCGTATATAGAAAAATCGGGGTTTCTTTCGGCAACCATGATCTCCCTGAGCGTCTTATATGAGGAGTCGCTGAACGGCAACTTCCGGAGATAGACGTTCCTCAGGAAATCCGTTTGTTCCGATGCGCTGATTTCCAGCGAGCCGTCGAGCCAGAAGGTCGTCGTGTCGAACGGCTCCCGCAGCTTCCCGTAACCCGAACGCTTCAGGCAGTCACGGTACTTCTCGGCTCCTATCAGGCGGGCAAGCTCCTGATAGTACCAGACGCATGATACCCTGAAGGCGCTCTCCAGCGTCTGGTCACGGTTCCAGTCGGAGAACTCATGCCTCCTGCCGTTCCATCGGATCACATGATCCTTTCCCGTCGCGACCTTCTCCTCAAGCGCAATCAGGCTGTTGAGTATCTTGAAGGTCGAAGCCACGGCAAACCGCCGGTTCGACCGTTCGTCATTGTGCACGAAGGTCCGTCCGCTCTTCAGGGACGAAAGCACCAGCGTGCCATCTGTGTTCCTTCGGGCAAAAAGCTCCGCCAGCACTGCGTCGCGGGCCGCCGCAGGTAACGGCATAACGAGCAGGTAAAGCGAAGCGGCAAGCGCGCACACAAAAAAGACCCGAAACGGTTTTGCCATTTGGTTTTCGATTCAATTTTCAGGCCGCCGCATCAGATGAATAACGTAACCGCTCCTCCAGCCAGGCCGCTGCACAGCACGACAAGCCAGGGAGGAAGTTTCCAGAACACCAGGCCGACAAACGCAAGGAGAGCGATCGAAAAGTCTTGAGGACCGTCGATCGCGCTCGTCCAGACGGGATGGTAAAGCGCCGCAAGCAACAGACCGACGACAGCCGCATTGATGCCGGCAAGAGCGGCCTGCATGAGACTGCTGCGACGAAGCTTTTCCCAGAACGGCAGAGCCGCGAACACCAGCAAAAAAGAGGGGGTAAAGATTGCTGCCAGACAAATTGCTGCTCCGACAGCCCCGGATGGATCACCTGCCATCGATGCGCCAAGAAAAGCCGAGAACGTGAACAATGGACCGGGAACAGCTTGAGCAGCGCCATATCCGGCAAGAAAAGCATCGTTATCGACCCAGCCGGAAGGAACGACTTCGGCCTGCAAAAGCGGCAGGACGACATGGCCGCCTCCGAACACCAGTGAACCGGCACGATAAAAAGCATCCGCCATCGATATGGCCTGCCCCGGCATAACCTCGGCAAGAAACGGCAGACCTGCAAGTATCGAGAGAAAAAGGAAGAAGAACAGCAATCCCGTACGCCGTCCTACCATCAGCGGCAAGGGATCGTGTTCTCCGAGATCTTTCGGCTTGAATACCGCAAGCCCGAGCATTGCTGCCATCAGAATCACGACTATCTGGCCAACGGCTGCAGGAAACACAAGCACCGCACAGGTCGCCAGAGCCATAATCGTTACACGCGTCCCATCCGTACAAAGATTCTTGGCCATTCCCCACACAGCCTGCGCGACTACGGCGACAGCAACGATTTTCAAGCCGTCAAGCACGCCGGCAGGAAGCCTTTCCCCGAAGGTCGTGAACCCCATCGCAAAAAGCATCAGGGCGATGGCCGAAGGCAGGGTGAATCCCGCCCATGCAGCCAGAGCGCCGCCATATCCTGCATGCGAAAACCCGAGCGCAAGACCGACCTGGCTGCTTGCGGGCCCCGGAAGAAACTGACATAATGCCACAAGATCGGCATAGCTCCGCTCCGAGAGCCACTTTCTGCGAGTGACGAACTCATCCCGGAAATAGCCGAGATGAGCTATCGGTCCGCCGAACGAGGTGAGGCCAAGCCGCAGAAAAATCAGAAAGACCGCAAGCGGATGCCTGTCATGAGCCTTATTGTCCGGCATGCTTCATAGCGATAAAATTGATGGGATTCGGAACGACCGGACTACTTCACATAGGACCGCAACACCGATATGACCTGTTCGGTATCCGCCTGCCTCTGGTCGGGCGATACTTTTTCGGCGCCGATATGCTCGCGTATATGCCCCTCCAGCACGGTCATCATCAACCCGCCCACAGCCCCCCGTATGGAAGCTATCTGCTGCAGCACCGCCGAACAGTCGTCCGATGATTCCTTCTGCAGCACGGATTCAAGCGCTTCTATCTGTCCTTTGATCCTGCGGATGCGATTCAGCAGCTTTTTTCTGCCTTCTACCGTGTGAGCCATTGCTTTTTTCTATTAATAGTATAGTATAGGGGAGTATACCATTTTTCAAGAAATTCCTGCAATAAGAGTGCCGTCACACATGGATACTGAGACGTTAGACTCCAGGCAACTGAATCAGAGCCATATCTATGACGAAGGAAATCCGCTTGCGGAAAAGCGGACAAAATGGGCCGTTATCCTGACCGCGTTTGCCATGGTGCTGGAAATTGCCGGCGGCTGGATCTTCAACTCCATGGCGCTGCTTGCCGACGGGTGGCATATGAGCTCTCACGCGCTCGCGCTCGGCCTGTCGCTGCTTGCCTACAGGGCTGCCCGGCACTTCGCCCGGGATACCCGGTTTTCGTTCGGAACCTGGAAGATCGAGGTGCTCGGCGGCTACACCAGCGCGGTGTTTCTCGTCATGATTGCCGGCCTGATGTTTTTCGAGTCGATAGAGCGCCTGATAACGCCATCCCCGATCCAGTACGATCAGGCCATTGCCATCGCCACGTTCGGCCTGATGATCAACCTCCTCTGCGCCTGGCTGCTCAACGACAGCGGCCATCACCATCATCACAATGGACAAAGCAACGATCATGAGCACGAGCATGGACATGAACATCACCACGACATCAACCTTCGGGCGGCTTACATTCACGTCATTACCGATGCCGCAACCTCGGTACTTGCCATTGTGGCGCTCTTCGGAGGACGTTTCTGGAATGCCGTCTGGCTCGACCCCCTCATGGGGATCGCAGGCGCAATCCTGGTGAGCCTGTGGGCTTTCGGGTTATTGCGCGATTCCGGACGCGTACTTCTCGATGCCGAAATGGACACTCCCCTTGCCGAAAAAATCCGCCATACCATCAGTACCGGCACAAACAACGCCATTATCACCGACCTGCATCTCTGGCGCATTGGTAAAACGCACTACTCCTGTATTATCGCGCTTAACACGCCGGAAAACATTACGGCCGAACAGATAAAAGTATTGCTCGAACGACACAGGGAACTCGCCCATATCACCATCGAAGTGAACAGGATGTAGAACAGGAAAACTGCCTGTACACTACTACGCGGTTAGATCGCTATCCCGAAAATCAATTCAGCTGTCGGCAATGCGCTTCAGCGGATTTTCTGGCACCAACCCTCAACAACTCGAGTTCGTGCTCAGTATGAGCACTGCCGATATGCTTGAGAAAGGAACGATGTTTTTCTTCATTTTGGATCGGGTGCCCCGGATGCAGTCCTGACCTTTCTGATCGTCAAGTCTCCGCGCATGCTGCTCCGCAAAACCGGAAGCTCCTGTGAACAAATTCGTTACGCAGCCTTGTGAGATGAGAGTCTTTCTGCAGCGAAAATTGACGCAACGCCCGTAACGGCAAGTTGCAGCAACGGCAGCAACCCGATTCCTGCAACCGTCGGCATAGATGGCAGATAGTTCCATGCATGCAGCAGATGCGCCGCTGCATACTCGACGACAGCCGCAGTGATAATAGCCGCAAGGAAAAATACCGCGATATGGCTTACCGTGTTCCCCCGGAGCAGAGAGCGAAAAACGAAGGAGTGAAACAGGTAGAGCCCTGAAACTGCAACCGCGTCATAAAAGGCCATCTCAACCATCATGGGCACATATTGGCGATAGTATTTATTGGCAACGGAACCCTTTATACTTGTCATGCCGGCGATTCCAGATGCCGAATCCGGACACCTTCCGCATGTTCAAGGATTTCCCGGGGCATCGAGAAAATTGTTCCACTATACCTTCAGTAATACATCGGCAGGTATATGCAGTTCCTTATGCAACAGTCGAATCTGGCGGATAGATAATGGCCGTTTCCTGTTTAGCAGGTCACTTGTCCGACTTTTCGATCCAATCATCCTTGTCAAATCCTGTTGATCCAGTCCCATTTGATCCATTCGAAACTTGATTGCTTCTATCGGGTCCGGGTAATCGACTGGAAAAAGCTCTTGTTCATACTTTTCTATGAGAATCCCGAGGATTTCCAGTTCGTCGCCATCCTTTGTGCCCGGTTTTGCTGTAAATATCTCTTCCAGGCGCGCAAGTGCCTGCTGATAGTCCTGTTCGGTTTTTATCGGTTTGATCTGCATACTGTGCTCCTAAACTTCTGTGGCATTAATTTTATCGTATTCTGCATGGGTTCCTACAAATCGGATGAATACCTGGCCATAGTCAAAGTTTATCATGGTAATAAGCCGGTACTTGTTTCCTTTGATATTGAATACTATCCGATTACTATTCAAAATACTGGCTGTCGGATAGTATTGCTTCAATGCATTGGGTGAACTCCAGTGTGCTTGTTCGGCTTCCTTGAACCACGCCTTGAGTGGTTGTTCAGCATCGCTGTGTTGCGTCCAGAACTGAACAAGCGTTTTTCGCGAAATGACTCTCAATGCCTCGTGGTTACGGTTTTAATCGAAACATACACTATTCCCATATCGGAAACAATAGGCGTTCATCTGAAATTCTGAATTCACCGGTCTCCCGGCGCACCCTTGTTATATCGATGCCTTTCACATAAGCAAAAGTGGCGAAGTCAGGGCAAATTCCACTCCATGCTGCTCCGCAAAACCGGAAGCTCCTGTGAACAAATTCGTTACGCAGCCTTGTGAGATGAAAGTCTTTCTGCAGCGAAAATCGACGCAACGCCCGTAACGGCAAGTTGCAGCAACGGCAGCAACCCGATTCCTGCAACCGTCGGCATAGATGGCAGATAGTTCCATGCATGCAGCAGATGCGCCGCTGCATACTCGACGACAGCCGCAG
>VGGK01000071.1 GCA_016868665.1 Chlorobiota bacterium | reverse complement strand
ATGCATATAACGGAGCGTACGGAAGCGGAGTGTCCTTATTGCGGCGCGGTGCTTGACATATTCATCGACCAGACAGAAGGCAGGCAGGATTTTGTGGAAGATTGCCCTGTCTGCTGCAGGCCGGTTTCAATTGCCGTCACCATCGACGAGGAGGGCAACTGCCATGCGGAGGTTCGTGGAGATAACGAATAAAAAAAAGCCGAAACCGAAGCTGTAAGCCGAATTCTGTGGATCATATCCCGGGGGATATGAAGCTGCAGCCATTTATCTGGTGCGGCTTACCCGAAAACTCTCCCGTAAGGGAATTGAACGGGCCGCTCTCTTTCCTCCGGAGAGGAAAAGCTTTCCTATTTAGCCTTGCTTCGGGGAGGTTTGCCAGGCATATCCCGTTGCCGGAATATCCGGTGGTCTCTTACACCGCCTTTTCACCCTTACTCCGGTTGCCCGGAGCGGTATGTTTTCTGTTGCACTGTCTGTGAACATGGGTTTTCTCCATGCTCCCCGGACTTGAATTAAGCTAAAGCAGTCTGCACTGCCCCTGCCTCTGTTCTCGACCGGCACCCTGCCCTGTGAAGTTCGGACTTTCCTCTGTGTAACCATGGTTGCACAGCGGCTGCACGCTTACGGTTTCAGCTGAAACAAGAACATTGAAATAAACGAAAAAAATTCAGTTTTCCGCTTCATCGAACAACCGCTCATGCACCACGATCCGACCGCACGATTCGCAGAGGTAGAAGCCGCCCTGGACGATCATGGTGTGTCGATTTGTCGGAACCCGGGTATTGCAGCCAGAACATGCGTTGCGGTTGAGTTTCACCACGGCGTTCTGGATGACGCCGCTACGAAGGTGGTCGTACTTGTCAAGCAGTCTTTTCGCTTCTTTCTGAATGATCTCCCGTTGTTCTTCGATTTTTGTGTTCAGGGAATTCACTTCGTCGGCAGTTTCCACGACGATGCTTTCGAGCTCCTCCTTTTTATGTGCGACCTGCCTGCCAAGGTCTTCGAGCTGCTGCTGAAGCACATCGTCGGGCATCATCTCTTCGGTTATCTCGTCGTACCGGTTTTCTTCGATGAGCTGCCGTCCTTTCTGCTGGGTTTCGATTGTGCGCTGTTCGGCATGAGCGATGTCCTGAAGCTGTATTTCAGCCTGGGAGATCTCCTTTTCTTCGTATTCTATCTGCTTCGAAAGCGCATCATATTCCTTGTTGTTGCGGGCAAGTGTCTGTTTTTCCTTGAAAATCCTGATTTTACTGCGGCATTCGTTGATGGTTTCGTTCAGTCTCTGGCGGATTTTCAGGTGTTCGTCGGCGACTTTCCGACGTGCGTCGATCTGTTTTCCTGTAAAAGCGAGATCTTCTTCAAGAGCAGTGATTTCTTCCGGTAAACCTTTCTGAAGGCTGATAATGTTCTCGATCTGGTTGTCAAGGTGCTGAAGCCTGACAAGAAGGTTGATTTTTGTATGATCCACTATTGCCCTGATTTTTAATTATTGAAGCATAAAAAAAGCACCTTCTGCCGAAAGGTGCATCATCATGGTTAAGCTGTATGTGACGATCCGTTGAAACTGTCAGCTGTTGTGCTGTTTTCTGCCGTGATCTGCATCTTGCGGTCGAAGATTTATGGTGCCCGAAAGGAGATTCGAACTCCTACACCTTGCGGCGCTCGTCCCTGAAACGAGTGCGTCTACCAGTTCCGCCATTCGGGCATCGCAGAATTAAAACAAGACCAGAATAAAATAAACTCTTTTTTGCGCCAATGTCAAAAAATTAAGTTACTTAATCTCTTTGTGCAGAGTATGGCGCTGCAGATTCGGGTTGTATTTTTTCAGAATGAGGCGGTCAGTGGTGTTTTTCTTGTTTTTCATGGTCGTGTACCGTGAAACAGGCTTGCCTTCCTTTTTCGCTTCGGTGCACTCCAGCGTGATGATAATTCTGTTTTCTTTTCCTTTTGCCATCAGAACCTCTGTAATGAATAATGAATTAAGAGGCATGAATATAAGGTCTCCCGAAGGATTTTGCAAGTACGGGATTTTTGTTTCTCTTCTTGGCGAAGAAACGCTATACTATAAGCCGATTCATTTATCATAATTCATATCAGTTGAAGCTGTGTGCGAACATACCGATTTTCACTATATCGACGATGTGCTCTCATGTGAGGACGTCAGGCTTGACCATCTTGCAGAAACCTACGGTACCCCTCTTTATGTGACTTCGAAGAGAAGTCTCGAAGAGAGCGCGAGGCAGTTCGAAGAGGCATTTGCATCCCTGCCGCACATGACCTGCTATTCGGTAAAGGCCAATTTCAATCTCAGCGTCATCCGCACTTTTGCCCGGCAAGGTTTCGGCTGCGACGTGAATTCGGGAGGAGAACTGTTCCGAGCGCTCAATGCCGGCGTCAGTGCGGAAAAGATCATTTTTGCGGGAGTGGGCAAAAAAGACGAGGAGATAGGATATGCGCTCGATTCGGGCGTGCTCATGCTGAAGGCCGAATCCCTTTCGGAGTTGCGGGCAATCGACAGGGAAGCTTCCGCCAGAGGGGTTGTCGCTCCGGTCGCTCTGCGCATAAACCCTAATGTTACCGCCGAGACGCATCCTTACATCACCACCGGAGACAGCAAGGAGAAGTTCGGTATCGACGAGGCTGGCCTCGAAGAGGCTTTTTCGCTGCTTCGCACGCTCGGCAGTGTACGTCTTGTCTGTCTTGACATGCATATCGGATCGCAGATTTTCGATCCGGAATATTACGTGGCGGCAACTGCCGTACTGCTCGATATTTTCGAAACAGCAAAAAGTCTTGGCTTTTCGATCGGTTATCTCGATATCGGAGGCGGTTTTCCCGTTACCTACGACCCGCGCAAGCCGGCTACTCCGATTTCGCATTTTGCCGAAAAGCTTATTCCTATGCTTGCACCGGCAGGCGTGCCGGTGATTTTCGAGCCGGGCCGTTTTCTCGTGGCCAATGCCTCCGTTCTGCTTTCGAAAATCCTTTACAGGAAGCGCAACCATACCGGAAAAATGTTCTTCATCGTCGATGCCGGCATGACCGAACTCATCCGTCCGGCTCTCTATCAGTCGCATCACGAAGTGCTCAGCGTAACCCGCCATGAGCAAACCGTGGTTGCCGATGTTGTCGGGCCGGTCTGCGAATCGAGCGATTTTTTCGCCCGTCATCGCACTCTTGACGATGCCGCCGAAGGTGAACTGATAGCAGTTATGTCTGCAGGAGCTTACGCCGCCGTCATGAGCAGCAATTACAACGGGAGGCTGCGTCCGGCGGAAGTTATGGTTGATGGAAGCAACGTGAAACTGATCCGCCGACGGGAAACCTACGAGCAGCTTATAGCTGACGAGTTGTTCTGAAAGCCTCTGATCGGACGAAATCGTTCGGGACAGCCTCTTCTGCCTGACTTATGCCTTAAGAGGCTGTTCTCCTTTATAGATGGTTTCAAAAATTTTCATAGTGGCTTCGGCAAGGTTCAGCGTATAGAAGTGGATTCCCTTCACCTTCCGGTCTATAAGCTCCTGTACCTGTGCTGCTGCCCATTCAATACCTGTTTTCGCAACCTCGCCGTCGTTATCCGCTTCAAGCACCTGCTTCAGAAGTCGAGCCGGTATGCGTGCTCCAAGGGCAAGTTCCGACATTCTTATCATTCCTTTTTTCGTTGTAACCGGCATTATGCCTGGTATTACCGGAACCTCGATGCCGGCAATCCTGCAGCGTTCCACAAAATCGAAATAGTCGCGATTATCGAAAAAGAGCTGCGTAACGATGTAGTCGGCCCCGGCGTCCACCTTTTCCTTCAGGTACTCGATCTCTTTGAGGCGGTTCGGTGTTTCCGGATGTCCTTCGGGAAAACCTGCGACGCCTATGCCGATCGCAGGGAAGCGTTTTCTGATGAATCGAACCAGATCCACAGCATGCGGAAAATCCCTGATGGCTTCGGCAAGTGTTTCCGTGCCCGCGGGCTTGTCGCCTCTGAGGGCCAGTACGTTGGTGATGCCGTGTTCGAGATAGTTTTCCAGAATCGATGCGGTATCCGCCTTGTCCGAGCAGACGCAGGTCAGGTGGGAGACCACGGTCAGTCCGGTGCTTTTCTGTATTCTGGTGACGAGATCATGCGTACGAGAACGTGTAGACCCTCCTGCTCCGTATGTGACGCTGACGTATGATGGGTGGAGGTGATTATTAAGGTTCGCTATGGTATCGAAAAGCCTGTCCCATTCTTCGTCTCTTTTGGGAGGAAAGAACTCGAAGCTGAAGACAGGTTCACTCGCCGAATCCAGAATCTCTCTGACAAGCATGAAGGATTGTTTCGTTTACGGGTTTTTCAAAAGAAAAGAATATACAAAAACAATGATTTGCGTAAGTTAATTAATTATGGACAGTCGATACGGATAATCGAAACCAGCCCGATTCCGCAATGCAGCATCTTCTGGCCCCATATCCGGCTCTTCGCCTGCTGCTTGTTGTCGTTGCCGGCATTATTGCGGGAACGATGGATATTCTTCCTCTCGGGAGATGGATCATCCTCTCCGTTTTTTTTCTGGTACTTTTGCTTGCCGCTCTCGGCATCGAATACATAAGGCGCAGAAGTACGCCGTTTCCTCATGTCGTAACCGTATTCGCTTATCTCCTGTTCGTTTTTTCCTCCTTTGCCGCGGACAGTCATTTCCGGTTCAATACGGTGTCCGAACGGAGCATCCTCAGCTATGCAGGAGAGGAAGTGCTGCTTTACGGCAGGGTGGAGGGAAGGCCATCGCGCTACGAAAAGGGGCTCGGATGGACGCTCGAAGTGCGCGAGGTGTTCCACCGGGGTCGTACGGAAGCTCTTGCCGACAGGGCAAAGATATTCATGCGCGTCGTTTCCGGCGATATTCCAGCGCTGCTGAACGGCGATATGGTGCGCGTTAAAGGCAAGCTGCAGATGATTCCTGAAGCCGCCAATCGCGGAGAGTTCGATCCCCGCCGCCGTGCGAGAATGCAGGGAACCTGGGTGCAGCTTTTCTGCGCCGGTCCCTGGCATCTGCAGTCGACCGGACAGAGGGAGCTCAGCGCGTTCGAACGATACATTGTCGTTCCGGTATATGACTATACCGTCGCCACCGTCGACCAGCTTATCCCGGAAGGAGGCGAACGGAAGCTGGTCAGAGGGGTACTGCTCGGCGAGCGGGAGGTGCTCGATCCGGAGGTGTTCGAAGCGTTCAAGACTACCGGTACCGCTCATGTGCTTGCCGTATCGGGTCTCAATGTCGGGCTGCTTGCGCTCGCGGTCCATGTGCTTCTGCAGCGTTTCAAAACCAATGCTGCAGGACGCTGGTTTTCTTTCGCTCTGATCGCTTTCATCATGCTTGTTTTCAGCCATGTCACCGGAAACTCCCCTTCGGTGAAACGGGCAGCCATCATGTCGGTGGTGCTTTTCGGAGGCGAAACGCTCGGAAGAAGATCCTGGGGGGTGAACTCTCTTG
>VGGK01000070.1 GCA_016868665.1 Chlorobiota bacterium | reverse complement strand
AAGGTCGTAATCTGGCGCGCTGACCAGCGCCAGTATACCTCCGTTCGACGGGTCGATTGCCACGACCGCTCCGGATTTTCCGGTTTCCCTTATCAGCTCCTCGGCCAGCTGCTGCAGGCCGGCGTCGATACAGAGGTAAAGGTCGTCCCCTCTGATGGCCGCAATATCGCTTCTGCCTTCATCGTAGCGGCCCACATACCTGCCCAGCGGATTGACCATTCGGAACCGGGCCCCCTTCTGCCCCTTCAGCCGCTCCTCATAAATCTTTTCAAGGCCGCTGAACCCGATCTTGTCCTCCTGGGTGTACCCTTCCTCCGAAAGTGTCTCAAGCTGTTCCTTCGAAACCAGCCTGACATAGCCGAACAGGTGCGACCCGTAAACGGAACCCATATACCGGCGTTTGTTGTCCGCCTCGATCAATACGCCCGGCAGCTGCCAGAGATTCTCGCTCAGGCGCGCAATAAGCACGGGATTGAGGTTTTTGGTGATCGGTGCCGCCGAAAACCGGTTGAAGCGCTTCCCTTTAAGGATTTTATCCCTCACTTCATCCGCAGGCATATGCATCAGCCTGGCCAGAAGAGCGGCTTTCGAAAGCTGGAACTCGGCCGGCACCACCTTCACCGAATACAGCGGCTGGTTATCCACCATGATATCGCCGTTCCTGTCAATCATCCGGCCTCTCGGCGCCTGCTCCCAGACCCGCCGGATGCTCGCAACCGACGATGCTGTTCCGAGCTCCTCGAAATTCAGCACCTGCAGATAAAAAAGTCGTCCGAACAGAACGCTGAATACGGCAATTACCAGAAACAGAACCAGCGAAGCTCCCCGTTGAATGCTGTCCATCGGCTACTCGGAAAGAGTTTTTCTCAGATAAAGCCTGTTAACAATCACGCCGAGCAGAAGGTTCAGGACGCAGGCAAGAGCGCCGTTGGCAAAAATACGCACCAGGAGCTCCTGGCCGAGCGGATTCTCGATCAGGTTGAAAACAAGGTTGCCCGCAAAAGAAGCCATCACGATGGCCAGATAAAGCATCCTCGATTTCTGGGATTTGGTGGCGTGACTCTCTTCCGGCACATGGAAATAACCCGCAGTAAACCCCTCGATCGTCCTGAACAGCAGATTTACGCCGAGATTTCCTGAAAACAGGCCGGCAATAAGGCCAGCAGCAAAACCGAACGCCATGCCGGTGCGCTGCCCGATATAAACGGACATGAGGGAAAGCATTACCGTTACCATATCGGGCGAAACGCCGAACAGCGACAATCGTGACATGCCGAATATCTGCAGCACGGAGACTACGAGCAGGACGATAACGAGTGGAAGGAGGGATTGTCTCACGGCTCAGTTCACAGGATTGATGGTTGAGGGTTCTCCTTGCGGCATGATGTTGTCAGGCAGAACAGGCTTTTCCTGATCTCTCTTAACCGGAGCGACAAGCACATAGGAGAGTGTTGAAAAATCGACAGCAAGCCTGATATCGATGTTGTAGAAGAGCTTGTCGGGCCGGATACGCACCACTCTTCCGACAGGGATGCCGCCTGGTGCAAACGTGCTGAAATCGGTGGTCAGCATCTCTTCGCCCCGTTTGAGCGGACTGCTGATCGGCATATGCTCGATGCTCGCAAGATGTTCTGCTCCGCCGTTCCAGGCCAGAATCCCCATGGCGCTGCTTGCCGAAGAGATCACGCTCACCTTGAAATCGGTATGGATGACCGGCATGACCGCGGCATGACGCTCCGTAACGTAAACGACCCTGCCGACAAGGCCTTTCGGAGTGAGCACTGCCATATCCGGTCGGATTCCGCGGTTTTTTCCCGCATCGATCATAAGTATGTTTTCCCGTGCACTGAACTTCCTGTCGATCACCCGTGCAACCACATAGCCTGAAGCATCGAACGATGAATCGGCGAACAGGGCGCTTCGGGCCTTCGAATCGCGGAGCATCCTCTCGTTCCGAAGGCACTTCGAAAGCAGTTCCGTATTCAGGAGCATCAGCCGCTCGTTCTCCTTGCGAAGATTGAGCAGGTAGCCGTAACTGACGATCTGTTCATTGACCGACGCCCCGACCTCCGTGAACGAACCCCTGATTTTCGACACGACATCATCCTGCTCGAAACGGATGACAAGCAGTGCTATGCCGCAATAGAGCAGCAGCAGCAGATAAGCGTTGTGTCTGACCAGAAAAGATAAAAACTTCTGCACGCTCTTGAATTCCAATTATTATAAAACGCAAAGCCCGCTCCCCCCGAAGAAGCCCCGCGATTTGCCCAGGCGGTTATTTTTGTTACATTTTCATCATCCGGGAAGGCACTCGAAAGTTTCAAACTGACAACCATTGCAAACATATGGTGCAAAATGCAAATATAACAGATAAATTTATAGTTGTCGGCGACAGAGTGCTCATCAGACCGAAATCTCACGACGACCGCACAAAATCGGGCATCTATCTTCCCCCCGGAATCCAGGAAAAAGCCAGAATCCAGAGCGGATATGTCATCAAAACCGGTCCCGGCTATCCGGTAGGTCCCCCTCCGGAATCAGACGAACCATGGAAAGAACAGGTTTCCGGCGCCCAGTACATACCCCTGCAGGCGAAAATCGGCGATCTGGCCATTTTCATCCAGAACAGCTCCTACGAGATCGAATACGAAGACGAACGCTACGTCATCGTACCCAACTCGGCCATCCTGCTGCTCATCAGGGAAGACGACGATCTCGACTACTACCTGAAATAATTCCTCTTCGGTCCGTCGCCCCTGACACAATCGTCACCTCCACAGGGGCGCATTCCGCAGAGAGGATCCCGAACCATTAGCCGTAAACGCGCAATGATATCCGAAACCGCACTGCCGACCCCTTCGAGCGAGGAACTGAAGCTCCGCGTACAGGAGCTGAAACGGGAGCTGAACGCCGTTCTGCTCGCCCATTACTACACGCTGCCGGAAATACAGCAGGTGGCCGACGTCGTCGGCGACAGCCTCGCCCTTGCCCGCAGCGCCGAGAAAACCGGCGCCGACGCCATCGTCTTCGCGGGAGTCTGGTTCATGGCCGAAACCGCCAAGATCCTCAACCCCGAAAAACTAGTGCTCGTCCCCGACCGGTACGCCGGCTGCCCGCTTGCCGACAGCTGTCCCGTCGACCAGTTCCGCGACTTCCGGAAGCGGCACCCCGACGCTGTCGCGGTCAGCTACATCAACTCTTCGGCCGAAATCAAGGCGCTCTCCGACATCATCTGCACCTCCTCCAATGCCGAACGGATCATCCGCTCCATACCCGCAGACCGGCAGATCATCTTCGGGCCCGACCGCAACCTCGGCGGTTATCTCATAAAAAAACTCGGACGCGACATGGTGCTCTGGCAGGGATTCTGCTATGTACACGAAGCATTTTCCGAAGAACACATTCTCGAAACCTGCCGTCTGCACCCCGAAGCGCTCCTTATCGCCCATCCCGAATGCAGGGAAGAGGTGCTTCGCCACGCGGCATTCACCGGCTCCACCCAGGCGCTGCTCGATTTTACGGTCACCAGCAGCGCCGAAAGCTTCATTGTGGCTACCGAACCCGGCATTCTCTTCGAAATGCAGCGGCGTTCGCCCGGCAAAACCTTCATTCCGGCGCCCAAAGACCGCGATAATCCCCGCAGCGTCTGCAAACAGATGAAGCAGAACACGCTCGACAAACTCGTCCTCTGCATGCAGAACCGCGCTCCGGAAGTGACGCTGCCCGAAGATCTCCGAAAAGCCGCACTGCAGCCCATAAAAAAGATGCTCGAACTTTCGGTATGACCGGCATGCGTAACGCTTCATACATCGCAAGACCCATGAAGAACCGCCATTTCCGCAACCCTGGGGGAAGGTCGATCATCCCGATTCTGGCCATCCTCTTCTTCAGCGCCACCGAATCCTACGGCTGGCACGACCGCACTCATCTGGCCATCGCCCGGGCCGCCGGTTTCGAACTCTGGTACAGCGCCGCCGCGCCTGACGTCGTCAAATCAAGAGAGGCTTTCCGTCCGCTCGAGGAAAAAAACCACTACTTCAACAACGACGAACAGAAAAAGGTCACCCCCGAAATGGTGATGGAGCAGGTCGGGCGGCTCGACGACCCCGGCGACGACGAAGGACACCTCTACGGTGCCATCATCGGCACCCTGCGCGACTACAAAGAGCTCAGGCGGAGCGGGAAATACGCCAACTACCCGCTGGTCTTCTGCGCCCACTATGTCGGCGACCTCTCCATGCCGCTGCACAACGTGCCTTACGACGCCTTCAACAGGGAGCGCCACACCATCAACGACGGAATCATCGAATGCAGCATAGAGAACAACATCGGCTACATCCAGCGCAGCATCTACGACATTTCCATCGAAAGCGAAGAAGATCTCGCTCGCGAAGTGGCCCGGATCGCCGAATCCGCGCGCAAACTCGGCAGAAAAATCCGTAAGGAAAACCGCAACATGACCGCTGACGAAGCCTATGGGCAGGTCATCGACAGCGCATCGCTCTTCCGGGCCATCCTGCGGCACCTCGGCAAGAACCCCTGCATGTAACCGATCCAATGGCACAGCCGCAGCATTCCGACATCCTCGCCGAGGGAACGGCATCGTGGAACCGGTGGAGGAGCCAGAACCGCCATCTCAGCCCCGACCTTTCCGGAGCCGATCTCTCCGGTCTCGATCTGCGCGATGCCGACCTGTCGGGTGCGCTGCTCTCCCGCGCGATCCTCGTCGGCACAGACCTCCGGAATGCCGACCTCAGGGGTGCCGATCTCTCCCGGGCCGATCTCTCGGGCGCCGAGCTGAGCAAGAGCGCCATCGACATCAACACCCGTTACGACGATGTCCGGGGATGCGATATCGGCGTCAACGGATTTTACTCCCCGCAGACCGATTCCGCCGCCCTCATGCGGCTCGATCCCCCCGGCAACTCCATGCAGGGCTCCAACGCCGAAGCCGTCGTCGAAAGCCTCAAGCACGCAAGGAAACTGCACACCTTCTCCATGATTCTTGCCGGCATCGGCCTGCTCTTCATCGTCATCCGCCCGAAATCCATCACCCTGCCATACCTGGCAGGTTCGTTCAAATTCGACGACCTCAGCTACGCCTTCCTTGCCGCGCTGCTCTCCACCGGCCTCCTCCGCCTCGTGGCCACCTTCATCGACTCGGCGCTTCAGGGAGCCCGCTACCTCAACGACCGCCGCTCGGCCATGACCGTCGGCCACTTTCCCTGGATGCTCTCGAAATACGAACACGACCCCGCCGTGCGCCGCCAGTCGAAGTTGCTCCGCTTCTTCATGAGCTTCCACCCGATGGTCTACCTCTACTTCTTCGTCAAATGGGACTCGCTCGTTCAAGGCGACTGGGCAGGCCTGGTCAGCCACTATCATGGACTGCCGGTCATTCTCGGCGAATGGCTCCTTCCCGTATTCTACGTTGCCCTCTTCAGGCTCTGCCTCGGTATCTTCAGACTTTCCGAAGGATTCCAGAAAC
>VGGK01000069.1 GCA_016868665.1 Chlorobiota bacterium | reverse complement strand
TCCCGCTGACGGCGGACATACCTCAACATTTTTCGGTACCGAAAAACTGTCAATGAAAAAAAACGCTCCATATTGCCAGTCACGCTGTCCGGTCACCGGCCTGCCGATCAGGAAGTTGCCGCACTGGAACGCCTATCATGCAGAGGCAGGCTATAATGCAATGTTTGCGGCAATCGGGCCCGATATCGTATACATTCAGGCCATCACCGATCGCGACATCTTCCTGGACTACATGGACATAGAACTTTTCCGGACGGTTTGCGGCGATCTGGGTATAAACGGCAGAAAGGTTTATGTTGTCTTCAACCTGGAACACATCCGGAATATCCGGCTTACCTATAAAAAAGATTTTGCCAATCTTGTCTACAACTGGGGAGCGATAATTTCCGTTCTGGCCCTCTACAATGTGCATCCTTCCATCAGAACCGTTGCCGAAGGTCTTTCGTGCATATCTCCCGAAGATTCCCGCATGCTGATCTGCGACTCATACCGGGATGCCGTGCAACGAATCATGTATTGCAAATCCGAAACAGGTCACGAAGAGCCTCCGTGGAAAAAGGCTGAAAGCGGTTATAACGGCTGCATAAAACAATTTCTCGGCTATCTTGCCCGAATATGCTGGCTCGATCTTCTGGATCTTCCCATAAAGGCTCCGACGGCATGCGGTGAATTCAAGCCATTATTTATCGCATTGGAAGAGTTCAGAAAGGACCGGCTCGCAAAAGCCGGGGAACACCGGCAACAAATCAGCCGGATTGAACAACAAGGGAATCTGCAACTGGAGCGCAACCAAATGCTGCTGAATGAGAAGCTTGACCTGTATGTAAAAAATTCGGCAGCATACAGAGAGGAGAAAGCTGCCGTTACGAAAAGCATCCTGGCCAAAGATGCTGAGCTTGAACAACTTGCGGCAGCAGCGGAAGACGATGAATGCAGACTCTCCCGCATCTATGAACAGATATCCTCTCTCGGGATCGGGGCGGAACTGAAAACGCGCCTGCTCGTTGAATGCGTCGCCTTGATCGAAACAGATGCCGCCGCACAGCAGTTTCATATGGAATTGACAGAAGCCGACAGACAATTTCTCCGGATGCTGCAACAGAAACACCCCTCCCTCTCGAAAAAAGAGCTTCGGCTGTGCCTGCTCATCAAGCTCCGCTACAACACAAAAGAGATCGCCAGAGAGACCGGCTTCTCCGTCAGGGGGATGGAAACCACCAGATACCGACTGCACAGCAAACTCGGACTGAAAAAACACCAGTCCATGAAGCAGTATTTCGCCTCGTTCCGGGCCGAATCATAAGAAAGCCCTCGACCGGCGAGCATCTGAAAGCAATTATCAGGTCATTGCGTCCGGGCTTTCAGCTTCGGATTGTCCGATCAGCCGTTCAAGACAGTTGCTGCAGACGCATGTATCGTATCGGGCCGCGAGATACTCGGTGACTGCAGCCGGAACAATCTTCCGGACGCACCAGCAGTCGAGAGACCGCGAGCACTGAAACTCCGCTCCGCATATCGGGCACGCAACCATCTTTCTTTCGCTTCCGCCGGTTGTATGATCGGGCATCATGTTGATGGGAATAATAGTTATCAATCCGTTACGGTCTGACGCATCGCCCTCTGCCAGCCTTCGATCAGCCTGATGCGCTCTCCGTCATCCATGGTCGGACAATACACCGATTCGGTTGCGTTCAGATTCCGAAGTTCATCTGCCGATTGCCAGAACGCTGCCTGCAGCCCCGAAAGAAAGGCGATGCCAAGCGAAGTCGACTCCCTGTTTTGCGGCGTCATAACCTGAATACCCAGCAGATCCGCCTGAAACTGCATGAGGAACTCATTACCGACAGCGCCGCCATCAGCCATCAGCAGCTTCGGCAGCAAGCCGGTATCGGCTTCCATTGCCCTGAAAACGTCGTGCGTCTGATACGCGATGGACTCCAGAGCGGCCCGCACGATGTGGTTGCGGTTCGCTCCCCTCGTCAAACCGGTAATGACCCCTCTCGCATCCATGTTCCAGTGAGGCGCCCCGAGACCGGCGAACGCCGGCACGATATAGACCCCGGCATTCGACTCCACCGATAGAGCCATTGCCGCGGACTCTGAAGCACTCTTCAGAAGCCGCAACTCGTCGCGCAGCCACTGCACAACCGCTCCGCCAATAAAAACCGAACCTTCGAGAGCATAACAGGTATGGCCTCCGCCATCGATTGCAAGCGTCGTAATCAGGCCATTCCGGGATCGGATGCATGAATTCCCGGTATTCATCACCAGAAAACATCCGGTACCATAGGTGTTTTTAACCGAACCCGGCTCAAAACAGCATTGTCCGAACAGCGCGGCCTGCTGGTCTCCAGCCATTGCACAGACGGGAATGCCGTTCAATTCCCGAAGCGCGAGGATTGAACCGAAATCGCCCATCGATGACCGCACCTCCGGAAGCATCGTACGAGGCACGTCAAAGAGGTCGAGCAGTTCGTCGTCCCACCCTTTATTACGAATATTGAACAGCAGGGTACGGGACGCGTTGGTAATATCCGTTGCATGCACCGAACCGTCCGTCAGCTTCCAGAGCAGCCAGGTATCCACCGTACCGAAAAGCAGTTCCTTCCGGTCGAGCTCAGGATATCGATCAAGAATCCACCTGATCTTCGTGGCGCTGAAATACGCATCAAGAGGGAGGCCGGTCTTCTCGGTTATGCGACCCGAATCCCGAAGGTAACGGCGGCAGAGATCGCTGGTACGGCGGCACTGCCAGACAATGGCGTTATGCACGGGCCGCCCTGTATTCCGATCCCATACAACGGTCGTTTCCCTCTGGTTGGTGATTCCGGCAGCGACAACAGGCAAAGAGGCCTGGGGAAGCAGCTCGCCAATACAGGAAACAACGCTCAGCCATATCTCTTCGGGATCATGCTCCACCCAGCCTTCGGCAGGATAGTGCTGCACAAGCTCCCTGTATGACCTTGCATGCACGCGTCCCTCTCGGTCATACAGCGCGCAGGCGGTACCTGTGGTCCCCTGATCGACAGCGAGAATCAGTCCGTTCCGCATCATTGCCCCCTGTATGAATGTAACCTGTTATAGATCCCTGGCCGTTGCCGAAAGCGCCCTGACATGTTTCAGCACGCCTGACACCCGCTCTTCGACGGCGAAAGCCTGATCGAATATCTGGATGCAGGTAAGCCGGTTCGGCACGACGATACAGGGAATTCCAGCCGCATGCGCCGACGAAAGCCCGCGCACGGAGTCCTCCACTGCAAGACACTGCCGAGGTTCGAGCCCAAGCCGTTCAAGCGCTTTGAGGTATGGTTCGGGGTGCGGTTTAGGCCGGGTGATATCATCATCGGTAATGATAACCTCGAAATGACCGAGCAGGCCGTTATCGCGGTGCATCCGTTCAACCTTGTCGCGAGGGCTGCCGGTAACGAGCGCAAGTCTGACCCGACCTGCCAGCGCCCCGATGGTTTCGGAAACATCCGCCAACAGCGGCACAGGCTGCTCAAGGCATTGCCAGAACGCATCGTTCCGCGCATCGATCACACGGCTGGCAAGTTCCGGCGACATTCCCATCTCCAGAGCGATTTCGCTGCTGTGCCTCGCATTGCCAAGATACTCAACTCCCCAGTACCGGCTGTCGAGCGTGTATCCCGCGCTCTCGAAAGCCTTTCGGGTAAGCTCAAAAAAAAGGGCTTCGCTGTCGACAAGCAGGCCATCATTATCCCATAAAATCGCTTCGATCATGCCGTTCCTTCAATTGCCTGGATGAGAGAGACTCAAAGGAAAAAGGTACGGGATTTACCTGCAAGGAACAACTGCGGCTCATGCTGCAAGATCGGAAGTTTTTTTGAATGACCGGGTATAGAGTGCATAGAGTCTGCGAAGCACACTCCAGAAAACCGGATCGCCGGTTATGGAAACAAGCTGTCCGGCCATGCGGCCCGGGTTGTTTCTGATCAGTTCGTTTCTGTAGAGCAGACGCATCAGGCTATCCATTGAAAAGGAAGAAGATGCGGCAACCAGTTCATCGAGCCGGATAACTGCTCCAGCCCGCAAGGAGTCTTCCTTACCGAGCGATAGCGACAGTCTGCGAAGATCACCCTGCTGTTCAATAATAAAACAGACAGCCTCCTTCGGCGAACGCTGCAATGAAACCACAACAGGCGACTTCAGAGGCTTGCCGCCAGGCCCGCACTGATAGCGTATCTCCGGATTCCGGCGCGCATACCGCACAAATGCCCTGTAAATGGCATCGATAATGTTCTGCTCGCTGAGCGTTTTGTTAACCCTCATGAGAAAACAGAGCTGAAAAAGATCTTTCAGCATGGCTATCAGCATGGAGCCGATACTGTCTCTTTTCAGTACCGAACTGTAATTGCAGAATGCCACATTGCAATAGACCATCATCTCGACAAGAGTCGGAGTGTCCATGCTTCTGGTCGAGACAACCGGGCAGAAATTGTTGTACAGATCCCAGTCGAACGAGGTGATTTTGTTTTCGGATTTATACTCGTCGAAAATTTTTGTGCCCGGATAGGGTGTCATCGACATGAACAGTACCTGCCGGAGACCGAGATTTTTCGCAAACTCCGGGTACACAAGCGTATCCTCGACCGACTCCGTATAATGACCGATAATGAAGTAGCCCTCCGTACCGATACCGTTCTCCCTGACAAGCCCGATGGCGCGCGATACATCGTCGAGCACGTTCTTCTTGTTCATCAGCTCAAGCGTCGCAGTATTCGGGCTCTCGATGCCGAGCCCCACTTTGCTCAACCCGATTTTGCGCAGTTTGCCGAGAATCCGCTCGGCCCTTATCAGATCTTTCGCCCTGGTTTCGGTCATGATCCTGAAATTGGTCAGACCCCGCTCGATCATCATGTCGCAGATAGCCTCGGCCCGTCTGATATTGGTCAGAAAATTGGCATCCCAGATCTTGATCAGCTTTTTTCTTTTAGGATCGTGCAATCGGGCAAACTCTTCGACCACGTTTTCAGGGCTTCTGCCCCGCCAGTTTTTGTGCATGGTATCATTTGCGCAGAACGAACACGACCAGGGACAGCCCCTCGACGTATAGATGGTATCGATGGAATAATCCGTGCCATGCTCCCCGTAACGCGCCGGACGGAGACTGCGAAGAGGATAAGGAATAGAATCTATGTCGCCGATGATCGGTCGCGGCCCTGTAGAGGTAATCCCTCCGTTTTCCCTGTATGCCAAACCCGGTACCTCTTTCGAAGGGCCATGCAGAACCAGATCGCGGAAGGTTGCCTCCCCCTCGCCTAAGGCTACGACATCCACGCAGCGGTGCCTGAGCACCTCCTCGGGCAGCGCCGTCGGATGAAATCCCCCCATAACGACGAACGCATCGCGTTCTTTTGCGATTTCGGCAAGCCTCAATGCATTATTGAAACAACCGGTCATCGACGATATCGCGACAAGATCGATTTTCCGCCGTTTCAGCAGTGCCCTGAAGCTGTCGTACAACCCCTCGTTATAGTAGTTTTCAGGGATAACCATGCTTTCGGCATCCTGCTCGACGGCCGCGGCAAGATAGCATATGCCGATGCAGTCGGATATATACCTCGGAAAAGGAGAAATAACGGCCTGCGGCGCCTCGACAAGACAGATGTTTCTGAAAAAAGCCATACCCGGAAATCCTCATTGATTGGTAAACCCATGCGCCGGGAGAAAAAAACGATATCGCGTGATCCCCCGATGTTTTCGAAAACCGCCTCGTTGCTTACGATTTTTCGCG
>VGGK01000068.1 GCA_016868665.1 Chlorobiota bacterium | reverse complement strand
CGTGATGCACCGCATTCTTTCCGACCGAGGACTGCCGATACCGCAACTCCTTGCCGTCAGCGAACAGAAAGGGTTGCTCCTGCTCGAGGATTGCGGAACCGTGCAACTGCAGGATCTTGCCGACAGCAGAAACCCCTCGATTGCAGACCTGTACCGTGAGATTATCGATATGCTCGCAAAGCTGCAGTCGATTACGGGAAAACGCGACAAGCCACCATTCAGCATCGGATTTGACCGTGAAAAACTGATGTTCGAGTTCGATTTCTTCATCGAACACGCCCTGCTGGACTATTTCTCACCGGTTTCAGGATCTGTCGATACCGGAGCGCTTCGCAGCGAATTTGAAGCCATTGCAGACATACTTGTACAACCTGAACAGTTCGTCCTGAACCATCGTGACTTCCACAGTCGCAACATCATGATCCGTAACGGAAAACCCGTGATCATCGACTTCCAGGATGCGCGTATGGGCCTGCCGCAATATGACGCCGTTTCCCTGATCCGTGACTCCTACGTCAAGCTTGATCCGCAGCTGGCAAACGAGCTGAAGGAGCGCCACTACCGTGCAATCAGCGAAAGCGGCCTGACCGTGGCAAGTTACGACGAATATCTTCACCTGTTCGACATCATGGCTTTCCAGCGCAACGTCAAGGCACTCGGAACCTTCTGCTACCAGACCGCAGTGCTCCGCAAACCCGGTTATGAACAGTCGATCGCACCCACGATCGCCTATCTTTCCGACTACACGGAATCCAGAAGCGAGCTGAAAAAAGCAGGAAAGCTCCTGCGGCCTGTTCTTGAAGGAACCCTCATCACATGAAAGCTTTCGTGCTTGCCGCCGGTTTCGGGACCCGCATGATGCCGTTCACCGAACACCTGCCGAAACCCCTTGTGCCGGTGCTCAACGTGCCCTCTCTCTTTTATACCTTTGCGCTCCTGAAGGATGCCGGCATCATGCAGATTGTCTGCAATATACACCACCATGCCGGAGTAATACGCAAAGCGGTAGAAACGATGCGTTTCAACGATCTGCAGATTGTGTTTTCAGAAGAAAACCCTATCCTCGGCACGGGAGGAGGCCTGAAAAAATGCGAAAGCCTGCTTGGCGACGATGATTTTTTCATCGTCAACAGCGATATTATCACCGACATCGATTTCAGGAAACTGTACCGGCACCATCGATCATCAGGCCTGGCAGGAACACTTGCGCTGTATGAAACACCTGATGCTGCCGCAATAGGGGCGGTAGGAATTGATGACGGCCTTGTACTGGATTTCAGAAATATGCGCAATACAGGGCTTGAGACCAGCCTCATCTATACCGGAACCGCCATCCTTTCACCTGCAATTTTCGATTACCTTGAACGGGGGTTTTCAAGCATCGTCGATACGGGCTTCACCGGGCTGATCGACAACGGGGGACTCGGCGCATACCTGCATCCCGGCTCATGGATGGACATAGGAACGCATAAAAACTACCTTATGGCAAATACATCCGGAGGCATGCTGCCGGAACGGCTTTCCGGAAAGGTAGCCGAAACCGTCGGTCTCATGCCCTGCCATCTGTCACCTGAAGCAACGGTCGCCCCCGACGCAACAATCGTCCGCTCGGTCGTGGGGAGGGGCTGCAGAATCGGAAAAGGCGCTGCAGTCGAAAATTCAGTACTTCTCCCGGACTCCGTCGTCGAACCCGGCGAAACGCTACGCCGCTGCATCCGTGATCGGCACCATACCGTTGTGGTTCCGCAATAATCAAACAGCTTTCACCATGGTAGCAACAGGGCTGGACATCCTGCTCGAAAACATCGGGCAATACCGGAACAGGAATATCGGCTTGATCGTCAACCAGACATCGGTGACCCGGGACCTTCGATATTCATGGAACGTGCTTCGCGAAAAGGGGCTGAACATCCGGCGTATATTCTCCCCCGAGCACGGCCTGTTCGCCACCGAACAGGACCAGATCGCCGTCGGACACCAGCCGTTACCCGGCTGCGCGCTGACAAGTCTTTATGGCAGTACCGCAGAAACCCTGATCCCCGACAAACACCTGCTTGACGATCTCGACATGGTGCTCTTCGACATCCAGGATGTCGGAGCCCGCTACTACACCTATGTCAATACGCTCGCCCTTTTCATGGAAGCCGCATCGGGTCGGGAGCTGGAGATCATGGTGCTCGACCGGCCAAATCCGCTTGGCGGAACCGTCGTTGAGGGGCCGCTGCTTCAAGAGGCTTATCGCTCCTTTGTCGGCATCTTCCCCGTGCCGGTAAGGCACGGCTTGACAGCCGGAGAACTTGCGAATCTCTATCGCGATTACAGGAAACTCGATATCAACCTCAGCGTTGTCGCCATGAAAGGGTGGGAACGCTCCATGCATTTCCCTGAAACCGGCCTGCCCTGGGTTCCGCCCTCACCGAACATGCCGACATGCGCTACCGCCGAAGTATATCCCGGAATGTGCCTGTTTGAAGGGCTGAATGTTTCCGAAGGCCGGGGCTCGACAACCCCTTTCCAGCTTTCAGGGGCTCCGTTCATCCGTCCGGAGGAACTTGCCGGACACTGCAGGAAATATGGTCTTGAGGGTGTCATTTTCCGGCCAACCTGGTTCAAGCCGACTTTTCACAAATTCTGCGGTGAGGTCATCGGGGGAATCTGGCTCCATGTTACCGATCTCCACCGGTTCCGTTCATTTGCTACGGCGGTAGCAATGACGTCGGTTATCCACAAGCTCTACTCCGGTGAGCTGCAGTTCCTCGAGGGGGTTTACGAGTTCAACGACACATTCCCGGCTTTCGACCTGCTTGCCGGAAGCAGCGCCATCCGCGCCTCGATACTTGAAGGCATCGATACCGGCACACTCTTAAGCTCGTGGCAAAAGGACGAAACAGCATTCGCCCCGAAAAAAGAACACTACCATCTCTATACATAACCGCGAAAACACCTTCACGCATGCAGGCAGCCGACATTGCGATCATTGTCCTTTTCCTGGCCGGAAACATCCTGCTCGGTCTCTGGCAGGGCAGGAGCAACAGGAACACCGGCGACTACTTCCTCGGCGGCCACAAGCTGCCCTGGATCGTCGCCATGCTCTCGATCGTTGCAACCGAAACTTCGGTACTGACCTTCGTCAGCGTTCCGGGACTTGCCTATCGGGGGGACTGGACATTTCTGCAGCTGCCGCTCGGCTACATCGTCGGACGGATACTGGTCAGCTCCATTCTCCTGCCGCTCTATTTCAAAAACGGTGTCAGCTCCATATACGAAATCATCGGAAAACGGTTCGGCTCCGGCATGCAGAAACTGGCCTCGGTTGTCTTTCTCGTAACCCGCATTCTCGGCGACGGTGTCCGTTTTCTGGCTACAGGCGTGGTTGTGCAGGTCGTGACCGGCTGGTCTCTTCCGGTTTCGGTGCTCATCATCGGCGTGGTAACGGTCATCTACACCATTTCGGGAGGTCTGAAAACTGTTGTCTGGCTTGACAGCATCCAGTTCGGGCTCTACCTCCTGGGGGGCATCATCACCATCGTCTTCATCATGCTGCGCCTTGAGGCCGGACTGCCGGAAATCCTGGCGACACTCGCCGGTTCTGGAAAGCTCACCATGTTCAACATGAGCGGCAACCAGCTTTTCAACCCCATGACCTTCGGAAGCGCCTTCATCGGGGGAATCTTTCTCTCTCTGGCTTCTCACGGTATCGACTACATGATGGTGCAGCGGGTGCTCGGCTGCAGCAGTCTCGGTTCGGCGAGAAAAGCTCTGGTTGGCAGTGGTTTTTTTGTATTTTTCCAGTTCATGGTCTTTCTCTTTGCCGGGTCGCTCATGTATCTGTTCATGCAGGGCGCCCCGCCGGAAAAGGATCGGGAATTCGCGACATTCATAGTCAGCTATCTTCCTGCCGGACTGAAAGGATTGCTGCTTGCGGGCATCCTGTCAGCCGCCATGTCAACCATCGCCTCCTCGATCAACTCGCTTGCGGCATCGACGGTCACCGACCTTCTGGGAGGCAGGGCATCGCTCAGGATGTCAAAGATCATCAGCGCAGGATGGGCCGCCTTGCTTATCGCCATCGCCCTCATGTTTGACGAAAGCGACCGGGCGATCATCATGGTCGGGCTGGAAATCGCCTCGTTCACCTACGGCGGCCTGCTCGGCCTTTTTCTGCTCTCGAAGAGCAGACGGAACTTTCATCCGGCAAGTCTCGCCTGCGGGCTGGCGGCAAGCATGGGTATCGTCTTTGTGCTGAAACTTTCCGGTGTTGCCTGGACCTGGTATATTCTTGTTGCCGTCGCCATCAATATCCTCATAACACTCCTCACCGACACGCTGCTCCTGCGCGTTATTCCGGAAAAAGAACGTCCGTGATGACAGAAACCTGCCGTTTGCAGATACCTTTGATTGCTATAATGACTGCTTGTTGTATCTTTATCTGGAATGAGACAACACAAGCCGGAGCCCCCTGCCGTGTCAGAACCAGACAAATCAAAAGAGGAACTGCTCAGCGAAATAGGTACGCTGAAAGCGGAGCTTTCCAGACTCCGAAGGCATAGGAAGCCTGAAGAAGAAATACATGCGCTCAGAAAAATCTTCTTTTCTTTCATCGAGAACGCCCCGCATTACGTTGTAGTCATTGATCCACTGCACACTGGCGGCCCTGCCGTTGTATCGGCAAATCCGGCCGCATGCAAGCTGCATGGCTTTTCGCCCGGGGAAATGAAAGGCATCCCCTTTGCCTCACTGTTCAGAGAACATCATCGTCCGCTGCTGCTCGATTGGCTTGAACAGACGGTTTCCAAAAAACGGCCGGTATGCGAATGCGAGGCTCTCCATGCCAACGGCTCGACGTTTCCGGTCAGGATAACCGGCGAACTCGTCACGGAAAACCGGAAACCACTTGTCTATGCCATAGAGCGCACGCTTGTCTGCCAGAAAAACACGGAAGAGGCACTCCGGTACTCCGAAAGACAGCTTGCCACCCTGATGGACAATATCCCCGGCATAGCATACCGGTGCAGGAAAGACCGGTTCTGGACCATGGAGTTTATCAGTAACGGCTGCCTCGCGCTCACGGGATACCATGCAGATGCGCTGATTCATAACCGGAAAAAAGCTTTCGCGGATCTGATCCATCCTGACGACAGGGAACGCATCAATGCGGCTGTGCAACAGGCCTTTCGGCAACATCAGCCTTTCGAGATCGAGTACCGCATCATAACCGCGGCAGGCGAAACGAAGTACGTATGGGAAAAGGGCATCTGCGTCGAAGAGAACGGCACGGGTATTTTTCTTGAAGGATTCATTACCGATGTAACCGAACGAAGGAATGCGGAAAATGCGAAAAGTGCGTCCGAAGAGAAATACCGCTTCCTTTTTGAAAATATGTTCCTCGGCGTCGGCATCACATCACCAGACGGCACCATCCACGTCGTAAACAAAGCAATGGGAGACATTCTCGGATACACTCCCGAAAATATGCTCCGGATGAACGCATACGACTTTTACGTCGATCCCGGTGAACGTGAACGGCTCATCAGCCTGCTGAGGGAAAACAGCAACCTGGAAAATTTCGAGACCCGACTGAAACGAAAGGATGGAAAGCACATCTGGGTGCATTACAAGGTCTACCCCTTCCTTTACGAAGGAAAAGCGGCTTTTTTCCTGACCTGCATCGATATCACGGAACGAAAGCAGAACGAATTGCAGCTTCGGAAACTTTCCGCAGCAGTTGAACAAAGTCCCGTGACGATCATCATCACCAACAGGCAGGGAGACATCGAATACGCCAACCCCGCCTTTATGAAAACAACGGGATATGAACGTGAAGACGTAGTCGGCAGAAACCTGCGCATGTTCAAAACAGACTCGCGCACCGACGATTACTACCGGAACATCTGGCAGACCATCTCGGAAGGCGCCATCTGGCAGGATGAATTCCACAGCAAAAAAAAGAACGGAGAGCTTTTCTGGGAAAAATCCACCATTGGCCCCATCACGGAATCCGATGGAAAAACCAGTCACTTCATCGCCCTGAGCGAGGACATCAC
>VGGK01000067.1 GCA_016868665.1 Chlorobiota bacterium | reverse complement strand
TGCAGGCACTCTCCGCGGTTTGCAGATTTGCCGAACAGATCCTGCGACATGAAGCACCGGCCAGAGACTGCCACGCACATCGCGCCGTGTACGAAGCATTCGATTTTCGTCGGCAGATTATCACGGCTGATGGAATCCGTGATGGATTTCACCTGTTCGAGCGTGAGTTCGCGGGCAAGCACGATCATCGATGCCCCGAGAGCAGCATAGTGCCGCACGGCTGCGTAGTTGCTGACGGACGCCTGCGTGGAAAGGTGGAAGGGCATTTCCTCTGCGCGGCACGCCTCGACAACCGCCATATCCCAGCAGATCACTGCATCGATACCGGCTGCTTTGGCTGCGGCTGCTGTCTTTCGCACAGTTTCGAGTTCATCGTCATATACAAGTGTGTTCAGCGCAAGGTATGCTTTCGCCCCATGCCCGCTGCAGGTTTTTGCGACTTCGGGCAGCTCCTCCGGGGTGAAACTGCGGCTTGCCGCCCGCATGTTATAGCCTTCCGCACCGAAATAGATGGCGTCTGCGCCAGCCTTCAGAGCAGTGCGGAGGCAGGTCCAGTCGCCTGCCGGGGAGATGAGTTCAATAGCGTTATGCTGCATGTTGTGGTTTTGGATTCAGGGGATAATAGCAAAATGATGGTGGTTATTGTAACATTCAGGAGCAATCGTTCGAAAGCGAAGGGGGATTCACCGAGCGTCTGTATCGCGTGCGTTCCTCGCATCGTCGCAACCGGTAGCCCCTTTCCGGTGAGGTTGTGTTATTTTCCTGCATATCATGTACATTGTTTGCATTACTGAGAACCGAAAACAAGGACAACGGTCTATGGACGAACGCCTGACAGGGAAACTTCTATTCGCTCTTTCGGCATCCTTGCTTGCCGCAGAGCTTGCCGTTGCAGCTTTCGGCGGCATGGATACCGCCTGGATGCTGCTCGCGTTTTTCGTGTATGTCGCGCTCTGCGGCATGCTCTTTGCCGGAGGCATGATGCGTGGGAGTGACGGCTCGGCGATTGAATCGGTTTCCATGCGCAGGGCACGGGCGTTTCAGGAAGAGGGTATGAAGGATCTTCTTGCAGGTTACGATGTGGATGAGGAATTCCTGCAAGGCAGGCAGGCCAAACCGCAGGCAGGAAAATCGAATCCATCTTTTTCCGGGATGCCGCTCGAGCAGGCCATCAGGGCGCATGCCGATCTGTTCGGAGGGCTTGAAAAGCTGCATGAGGCCATCGAACGGTTCGATGAGAAGGCGTTTCAGGAACTTGCCGGAAAAGCGGGCATAAGCGGCGTGAGCCGGGTCGAGGTCCTGGAGAAGATCCGTCTGATGGCATGCGGGGAGAAGGAGGAGATCCGCGAGAACGTCAGCCGTTCGCTCGAAGATACCATCAAGGCATTTTCGCTTGATCGCGGCAGTTTCGACGACTATATACGACGGTGTATGACCTCTTCGGATCGCGGGGATGAATCAGCCGATGACGGGTTCAGTGTCGACCTCGATGTTGCCGGGCTTTCACAGGGCAGCAGCACACCGCCCTCCGACTGGTCGCATGACCCGAAATCCGTAATAGCGAAGCTGAAGAAGCCCGGGGCAAAGCCGTGAGACCGCATGTCGCGCCGCCTGTAAGCAAGGCGAAACTGAAGCTTTACGGCAAACTGCACCAGAAAAAACATCGCGATGCCGAAGCTCTCTTTATGGCTGAAGGGTTGCGTACAGTCAGCGAACTGCTTGAACGCCTGCCGGATCCCGATCTTCTGCATGCCCTGCTGTTCAGGCAGGAGGAACAGAACGCCGAGGCGTTTCATTCAAGATATCCCGGCAAGGTGTTCGTGCTGACGGAAAAGGAGTGTGCCCGGTTGAGCCAGACCGCAACGCCGGCCGGGATTTTCGGCGTTTTCTGCCAGCAGCGACTTGTTCCTTTCGAACCTGAACAAATACTCGGATCTTCTTTGATCGTAGCTCTCGACGAGGTACAGGATCCAGGTAACGTGGGTACGATTCTGCGAACTGCGGCCTGGTTCGGCGCCGATGCAATGATCTGCGGTCCGGGTTGCGCAGACCGGTACAATCCGAAAACGGTGCGTTCTTCTGCGGGGAGCATGTATGCCTTGCCGCATTACAGTGTGGATTCGCTGTCTCTGGAGATTCAGCGTCTCGCCGCTGCAGGTTATTCTGTTGCCGCTTCTTCTCTCGACGGGCAGGATTTTCGCGACTACGGCTCCTGGCCCGGGAAAGTGGCGCTGGTGATCGGAAACGAAGCCAACGGTGTAAGTCCTGCGATCCAGGCGCTTGCGCACAGGCTGGTGAGAATACCTCATGCCGGCGAGAAGCCCCGTGTCGAATCACTCAACGCGTCTGTATCTGCAGCGATTCTGATGGAGCGGATAGCGATGCCTTGATGCGCATTGGCTGAAGGTGGTGTGAAATGAGGCCTTATGAGTTATGTCGGGATGTTGGATGCACGCTGAAAGACGGGAGGTGGCTATGCTGAAGAGTTTTGCTGTTGCTTTTGCGACGTTTTTCGCCACTATAGGGCCGCTTGATCTGGCCGCGCTTTTTGCGGCACTCACTCCTTATTATTCCGAAACCGAAAGACGGGCTGCAGCGTTCAAGGGCACCCTGATCGCTGCGGTGATCTTGCTTGTTTTCGCTTTTTTCGGTACGGCGCTGCTTGACTATCTCGGCATATCCCTTGCTGCACTGAGGATTTCGGGTGGCGTTCTGCTCCTGCTGTTCGCTGTTGACATGGTGTTCGGCGGTGGAGGGGGTGGAGGGGCTCGGTCGTCGGACGAAGAGAAAATGGAGGCTATGCAGAAAAGCGATCTGTCGGTTTTTCCGCTCGCCATGCCGCTTATCGCCGGTCCTGCAACCATCGGCGCTACAGTACTTCTGATGGCCGATGCCGGCGGAGACCTTGTGCGGCAGACATCGGTTATAGCCGCTCTGCTTGCGGTGCTTTTGCTTACCCTGCTTTTTCTTATGGTATCCGGCCAGGTGCGGAAACTGCTTGGCGTGACCGGGCTTCATGTGATCAGTCGGACGGTCGGCATTATCCTCTCGGCACTTGCCGTCCAGTTCATGATCGACGGATTGCGCGAAAGCGGATTGTTTACGGCTGCCTGAAACCATATTCTACGTTCTCACCAGCAGAATCGGATAATCGATGTCGTTGATGAGGTTGTGCACGGTTTCGGCAGGCAGGTTCATCCGGTCGCTGAGTACCAGAAGGCCGGAATCGGCCATGCGGATGTACCTTGCGAGGATCCGGCTGTCGGAAACGTGCGGAAGCACATGGTATTCCACCCGGAGTATGCCCGGGGGAAGTTGTCCGGACAGTTCGCTTTCAAGAAGATGTTCATGTCCTTCATATTGCGGCAAAAGCAATATATGCAGGGTGTTGCCGGTACGCAGCATCCTGATGGCGATGGCAAGAGCTGCTTTTGAAGCGTCGGACCCGTCGCAGAGCACCAGTACGGCTTCGTTTTCCGCAGCATATCCCGCGTGCATCAGCAGAATGCTTTTCAGGTTGCCGGCCAGCGCGCTTCGTGCTGTCGAGCCGAGTCCCTTGCGGCAGGTTGGCGATCGGCCGCTCCTTCCGAGTACGAGCAGGTCGGCCTGGAGAGCGGCGGCCAGGACCTCTTTGGGGACGTTTCCCCTTCGGACGCTGAAGGAATGGCGCACCCTGAATATTTCGGCTTCGCGCTGCAGCGACGCTTCCGCCTGTCTGGCCTGCGAACGGAGCATTCTTTCGAGTTCCGTACTCTCGATCTTTTCAGGTTGCGGGCTGTACTGACGTATTTCCTGACAGAAGGGCAATTCGGTCAGGCGGAGAAGATTGATGTCCTCTACGAAGATTCCGAGCAACTCGGCGTGCATTCTGGAGGCAAGGTCCGCTGCGGTTTTCAGTGACGCCAGACTGTGGGGTGAGCAGTCGATGCCGACGGCGATGCTCCGTATTTCCGGGGGACCCGGCTTTTCATGGTTTTTCCGGTTGCTGTGCGTTCTTTCCTGCATGATCACTCTCCGTTTCCATTGGATTCAGAACTGTATTTTTTCATTTTCAGCGCCATCTCTTTGAGTCGGATGCTGACTTTGCCATTGATGCTTTCCTCGGGGTATAGTCCGTCCCTGCCCGGTTCTCCGGCGGGAATACCGGTCAGCAGTTCGATGCCTTCGTCGATATGACGAACCGGGTAGATTGAGAAGATGCCCTGACGGACGGCATCGACTACGTCGGAGCGGAGCATGAGGTTATCGATATTCGATGCCGGTATGAGCACGCCGTGTTTGCCGCTGAGTCCCCGGGCCCGGCAAAGGTCGAAGAATCCCTCGATCTTTTCGTTGACACCGCCGATTGCCTGAATTTCTCCGTGCTGGTTTACTGATCCTGTAACGGCAAGCCATTGACGGATCGGCGTTTCCGAAAGGGCGGAAAGCAGCGCGTAGAGTTCGGCCGAGGAGGCGCTGTCGCCTTCAACGCCGCTGTAAGACTGTTCGAAAACCAGCGTGGCTGAGAGCGAGAGCGGCTGCTCTATGCCGAAGCGTGCGGCAAGGAAGCCCGAAAGGATCAGTACCCCTTTCGAGTGGATCGGTCCGCCCATTTCGACCTCCCGTTCTATATCGAGCACTTCGCCCTTGCCGATACTCACTCTTGCCGTTATTCTGCCGGGGTGTCCGAAGCTCAGGCCGCCGAGGCCGTATACTGCGAGGCCGTTTATCTGACAGGTTTTTTCAGAGTCTGTGTCGATGAGGATGGTGTTTCGGAGAGTGGCTTCGCGAATGCGTTCGCGTATGCGGGATGCCCTCATGATACGGGCATCGATGGCTTGCTGTACATCCTCGGCAGTTGCATACCGCCTGTTGTTTTTTCTGGCGTAAAAATCGGTTTCGCGGACAAGATCGGCGATGCTCTGCATATGTGCGCTCACTTTTTCGGCATCGCCCGAAAGGCGGCTTCCGTGTTCGATGATGCGCGCTACGGCGCTGCGCTCGAAATGACACAGCTTTCCTTCCATGGCTACCGCGGCAACGATGCGGGCATACCCCATTCGGCTTTCGGAGGTGTTTCTGAGATCGTCCTCGAAGTCGGCCTCAACCTTGAACAGCTCGCCGAAGTCCGGATCGTAGTTCGAAAGAAGATAATAGAGCATGCGTTCGCCGAGCAGGATCACCTTCACGTTGAGGGGAATGGGCTCGGGATCGAGAGATACGGTACTGATAAGGCTGTAGAGCTGGGCAAGGGACTCGATGCGGATCTGCCGGGTGCGCAGGGCTTTTTTCAGCGTTTCCCAGGCGAGCGGTTCCATGAGGAGCCTTCGTGCGTCGATGAGCAGGTAGCCGCCGTTGGCCCGATGCAGAGCACCCGGTTTTATGAGCGTAAAATCGGTGACGAGCGTACCCATCTGCGAGAGATGTTCGATGTCGCCGAGCAGGTTCTGGCAGGCGGGTTTCTCCTCGATGATGACCGGAGCTCCTTTTGCAGTTCCGTTGTCGACCAGTACGTTAACCTTGTAGCGGTTGAAAAAACTGCCTTTCATGGCCGACATGCCCGGGAGGAACTCCTGGCGCGTGCTTTCTTTTTCAAGAAAATGGTCGAAATGGTCGATGATATCCTTTTCAGCCTTGTCGAGATAGGCCGAGACCTGTTCGATAGAACCGAAACCGGATGTAAGCTCTGTGAACAGCGGCCGGATGGCGAAACCCGCGATCTGACGGTTGAGTTCCTTGATTTTATCCTGAGCTTCGCGCTGCCATTTCGGTATCTGCGCCATGACGGACTGCATGGCGTTTTTCAGCGATTCGATCTCTTTTTCTATTTTATCACGTTCGTTTTCGCCGAGCAGCATGAACTCTTCAGGCTTGAGCACTTCGCCGTTTTTTACCGGAGCGAAGGCGAAGCCTGCGGGGGTCCGGATGAGCGCGATGTCGCTTTTCGCAGCGCGTTTTTCAATCTCTTCGATGGAGGATGACTGCTGGTCCTGGAATGTTTCCCTGATGATTTTTTCCTGTGCCTGGTAGTTTTCGCTGCTGAACGCTGTCGGCAGGACGCTGAAGAGTGCTTCGACCATCCGGTCCATATCGGAAGAGAGCTTGCAGGCTTTTCCCGGAGGCAGCTGGAGCGCCGACGGGTGGCGCGGTTTTTCGAAATTGTAGACATAGCACCAGTCGTCGGGTATGCCGGCATCGGGAGCAATCGTGTCGAGGTAGTGCATGACGGCGGTTTCCTTGCCGGT
>VGGK01000066.1 GCA_016868665.1 Chlorobiota bacterium | reverse complement strand
GCCCGGTAGATGATGATTTTCAGGGACTGACCGGTGTCATCAAGCAACCTGAAATCCGTTTCCCATATCCGGCAGAACGACACGACCGTTTTCAGCGACAGTTCCGGATCGAGACCGAAGAGATCTTTTTTCAGGATAACCAGTTCTCCCGGTTTTCCGGCGAACAGTACCCCGGAGGTATGCATAAAGAGCAGACGCTCAAGGGCTGCCTGCCGAACGTCGGCTTCGAGCAGTTCCCGTTTCCAGTTATTCAGCTGTTCCTGTCGGCTTTTCGAAAAGCAGTAGCTCATATCGTTGTCGTTACAGTTTGCGTCAGTTTTTTAATGTGGCGGCCGGAGTTTTTCCGTTTTTGTGAGGCTTTTCAGCACTCTTGCCGTTTGTTTCCGGCAGATGGACGATTTCGATCAGTGAGGCCATCATTGCAGACAGAGGCAGGATCCGTTTGCCTGCCTTTATATTGATGGGACCGCTGAACGGAGCCTTGTTGATAACCTCGCAACGGGTTCCGGGAGTCAGCCCCATATCGGCGATGTATTTCAGCAGCTCCGGATCCGTTGTCTGCAGTGCGGCGATCATAACGGTCGAACCGTCTGCGGTTTCGTAGAGCGTAGTAAGTTTTCTCTCCGGCATATTGCCATCCCTTGAAGGGATATCGTGGCCGTGAGGATCGGTTTTGGGGAAATCAAGCATGCTGTCCAGGGCATCGGCGAGGCGTTCGGATATAACATGTTCGAGTCGGCAGGCTTCGTCATGAACCTCATGGAGACCATATCCTGCATGCCTGAAAAGAAATGTTTCGATAAGCCTTCTTTTACGGAGCATTTTGCAGGCAGATATCAGCCCTTTTTCGCTCAGGGTGACATGCTCGCGCCATTCATGCACAACATAGCCGTCGCTGGTAAGGTTTTTTACCTTTTCTGAAACCGTCGAGAGGCTGTAGCCGAGGGCTGCTGCTATCTCGCTGATCGATGCGTTCGATTGCTTCCGGGTCAGGCGGTAAATCGTCTGAATGTACATTTCACTTGATTCGCTCGGCATAAGTGCTCTGTCCTGCGTTTCCGTATCTGTTTTACCAAGAGGAGGTCTTTATCTTACATCTCTATTTAATAAAATTATTAATTTAGACAAAATTAAAATAAAATCAATCCGTAATCAGAGAAGCTTGAAAACAAGGGGAACGCTCACGCTGATCTGTCCAAGCCCGTAACCTGGAGGAGGAGGAAACGGTCCGGCTTTTCGAACAGCCTCCAGAGCCGCCTTGTCGAGCGAGGCATATCCTGATGTTTTTCCGATGACGGCAGAGATAATGGAGCCGCCGGTTCCGATGGTGACATTCACGACGACAGTGCCTTCATGCTGCAGATTGCGGGCAAACGGCGGGTAATGTTTTTTCGCCTCTATCCGGGTTCTTACAATGGAGAGATATTTTCCTGATTGAGGAGCAGGAGTATCCTGCGGCGGCAAGGCAGGGGAGCTCGGCGCCGCAGGCTCCTGCCGGGTGAGTGGAGGCATGTCACCCTTGGAGGCGGATTGTTGAGGTGGGACTTGTGCGGAAATCTGTTTTTTTCGGGATTTCTCGGGTTTTTTTTTCAGCGGAATTCTCTCGGGTTTTCTGACTTTTTCCGGTAACGGTCTTACAGGCGGGCAAGGGCTCTCCTGCTGCTGTGCGACAGCGTTATTAATGGTGAAAGTGATGCATTGTTCTGTTGCAGCATCCTGGCTGCGGCGCATCTCCAGAAATGGTATCAGCAAGGCAAGATGAAGCAGTATCGATATGCCGAAGACGCTCTGCCGGATTCGCTGCATCTTCATTCCGCATCACGTTTTTCGGTTACAACGGAAATATCCTCAGCTCCGGCCTGTTTTGCCCTGTCCATGATGTCGATGACCCGACCGAAATCGACGGTCTTGTCGGCCATAAGGTGAATTGATTTGTCCTTTCTGATTTCAAGTGCCGATTCTATTTCGCTTCTGAACCGGTTATCGGGTATCGGGCGATTGTTCATAAAGATCTGCCTGCTGCTGTTTATGCTTACCGTAAGTTCGGGTTCTTCCGATACGACAGCAGAGGCTGCTTCGGGCAGACTGACCGGAAGTACGGGCTTTGCGTAGATCGACGTAAGCAGGAAAAATATCAGAAGCTGAAAAACGATATCGATCATCGGTGTCATATCGATATGTTTTTTTTCCGGCATGTTTTCCCCGAAATCGATCATCGTTCTGCTCCGAGGTGTTTGACAGCTTCCGTGCCGTAATGCTTCATCTCCCATGCAAACGCCTGAACCCGGTGTTCGAGGAAATGGTGCGAAACCATCGCCGGAATGGCTATGACCATACCCGCCACAGTGGTCAGCAGGGCTTCCCAGATGCCTCCTGCAAGAAGGGATGGATCGATGGCGCTTTTTACTTCGGATACCTCCATGAATGCATCGACAAGTCCGAGAACCGTACCGAGCAGGCCGAGAAGGGGAGCAATTCTTCCGACAAGCTCGATAATATGGAGGTTCTGATTGAGGCGTTTAAGTTCCGAAGAGCCCCGCAGGCTGATGACCTCCTCAAGCTGCTCTTTTGCTTCGCCGGCATGCCGCAATCCCGCTTCAAGAACGGACGCAACAGGGCCCGGGGTGTTCATGGCGAGTTCGAGAGCCTGGGGAATTTCGTTCTTTTCGATAAGATCGTGTATAAAGGACGGGTTTTCCGCCTTTCTGCCAGCGAGATAATAGGCGAAAACGCGTTCAAGCGTATAGCCGAGAGCAATAATGGAACTGAACAGCAGCGGGTACATCACGGGCCCGCCCTTTACAAAGAGATCGAACATCAGGTAAAGCTTGATAGATGGAAAAAACGTTTCAGGGTGCGAGCCTGAGCTCAACTGCCGTTAATTTAAAAATAATATTATTTAGACGAAATAAAAATAAGATAAAGAGACTCTTTTTTTATTTCAGCCGCTTGCATCTGAGACGATTTTACGGCACCTTCAATAAACAATCATTCTGGCGGCCATGGAACAGAACGTTTTTTTCTGGATAATAGCAGCATTGCTGATTGTGGCGGGGTTTGCAGGACTCGTCATACCGGCACTGCCGGGTATAGTGCTGCTTTTTGCAGGATTCGTTGCGGGGGCCTGGGCCGAGAACTTCGAGTATATCGGATCGGGCACTCTGCTGATTATCGGGTTACTGGCGGCGCTGGCCTATATTCTTGATACGGTTGCAGGATTGCTTGGCGCGAAGCGGTTCGGGGCGGGGAAGTACGGTATTATCGGAGCCGGTGCAGGAACTGTCGCAGGGATGTTTTTCGGTCCAGTCGGTCTGCTTGCGGGTCCGTTTATCGGCGCTGTCGCGGGCGAGCTTTTTGCCCGCAAAGACCTGCGATCGGCCGGTTATGCCGGAATAGGAACATGGCTCGGGATTGCTGCCGGAACAGCTGTAAAAATTGCCATCGCTTTTGCCATGGCGGGGGTATTTGTTTTTTCACGTTTTTTCTGAATTCCTGAAAATCGCGGCCTTGGTAATCTTATGCTCAACGTTATACGCTAAACCGGATTTAAACAGAATTGCCTATTATGGGTGAAAAAAAGGTTCAGGAAGGTCAACGGGTGATCGTCACCGATATCCGCATGCCGTTCTGGTCGATGGTGGTGTTCATGATCAAGTGGGTTATCGCCAGTATTCCCGCCATGATCGTGCTGTCGATCATCATGAGCGCGCTGTTGTTCATTGTCGCTGCTATTACCGGGTCATTATGGAATGTCGGGAGTTTTTTTTGAGCATGGCGGTCCATCGTTCTGATAACGACCGGTCTGTTGCGGAACTTAATTTATTGCACGATTCATGAGTCTTACCCTCGGTTCCCGTCACGGCTGCGTTATGCAGTCTGAAATTCGGGCGATGTCGATTGCATGTGCGCGTGTCGGCGGCATCAATCTCTCCCAGGGCGTGTGCGACACCCCGGTTCCCTCCGCAATACTGAGCAGTACAGAAGAGGCTTTGCGGCAGGGCTGCCATACCTATACCCATTATGCCGGCCTCGTCATGCTGCGCGAAGCGATTGCCGAAAAACAGAGACGGTTCACCGGGCTTGCCGTAGATCCCCAAAGCGAGATCGTGGTGAGTTCCGGAGCTACTGGCGCCATGTACTGCGCTTTTCAGGCGCTGCTTTCTCCCGGCGACGAGGTGATCGTTTTCGAGCCTTTCTACGGTTATCATATCAGCACGCTGACAGCAGCAGAAGCCGTTCCGGTCCTTGTGCCCCTCGAAACGCCAGGCTGGACTTTTACGGCTCATGACCTCGATCGTTCAGTGAGCGCCAGAACCAGAGGAATCATCGTCAACACGCCGTCCAATCCTTCAGGAAAAGTTTTCAGTCGCGAGGAGCTTGAAGTCATTGCCGATTTTGCGGAGCGGTACGATCTTTTCGTCTTTACCGACGAGATATACGAGCATTTCATTTACGATTGCAGCCACATTTCCTTTGCGGCGCTTCCCGGCATGAAAGCACGTACCATAACAGTGTCAGGGTTCTCAAAAACCTTCAGCATTACGGGATGGCGATTGGGCTACGCGATCTGCGATGCTCGCTGGGCAACGGCAATCGGCTATTTCAACGACCTTGTCTATGTATGCGCTCCCTCGCCTCTCCAGGCAGGAGTTGCCGAAGGCATGCGACGTCTCGACGACGGCTGCTACGCCATGCTTTCGGAGGAGTACCGGTTAAAACGCGATCGTTTCTGCAGTGCGCTTGTCGAAGCGGGGCTTGCGCCTTCCGTACCGCAAGGGGCTTATTACGTGCTTGCCGATGCCGGTCATCTGCCCGGTGAAACGGCGGTTGAGAAGGCGCATTTCATTCTCGACAGAACGGGAGTTGCCTGTGTGCCCGGCAGCGCATTTTTTGCCGAGAGCAGGGGCGAACATCTGGTTCGCTTCTGCTATGCAAAGGAAGACAGGGTGCTTGAAGAAGCCTGCGAGCGTCTGGGACGGCTGCGTGGTTCGCGGGCAAAAAACTGAAAAGGATTCGCTATGAGGCGGGCGGCTGCGGTGTTCATGATGCTGATGATTGCGGTGCTGATGCAGGGCTGCATAAGGGTAAGCACAACGGTATCGGTGAATTCCGACGGTTCCGGCACGGTTACCGAACGGGTACTGATGAATCTTTCTTACTTCAGAACCATGTTAGGTCCAGAGAAGGGGGAGAAACAGACCGGCGCCACCGGTATTCCTTCCCGGAAAAGTCTTGAAAAAAATGCGGCGGCCATGGGAGAGGGTGTCAGATTCAGAAATGTCCGGAAATGTTCGGAAGGCCCTTTCGAAGGCTACCAAGCCGTTTACGCCTTCATGGATGTTTCCCGGCTGACTATTTCGGGGCGTCCCGACGAACGGAAGGAGAGCGACTCGCTGCAGACCGCATCCGTCGGAGACGGCGGCCGGAACGGCCGCGTGGGTTTCAGGTTTTCCAGGGATTCTCTGGCAACGCTCGTCATTGTTATGCCGGAGAGCCGTTCGCTGCTCGAGCCGGAAAAAAACGCTGCTCATCCTTCAGCCCCTCCAGCGCCGGATCAGCAGAAACTTGCTCTGGCAATCATGAGGGAAGCATTCAAAGGTACCAGGATGCGGCTTGTCGTGACTGTCAGGGGTGAGATCGTTTCGAGCGATGCCGACTGCATGGATGGAGCCGAAGCGGTGCTTGCCGATATCGATTTCGACAGGCTGCTTTCTGAAAAAAGCCATGAGGAGGCGCTGTTGAATCTGACGGGTTATGGAAGCGCTTCCTCGTCGCCTGGGGAATTCCTCAATCGCGTTCCGGGGGTGAGAGGCGAAACGAAACAGATGGTTGCTATTGTGTTCCGGTAACCGGAATCGACGATGTCACTGCAATGCCAAACGGAGTTTTTCCATGCATATAACGGAGCGTACGGAAGCGGAGTGTCCTTATTGCGGCGCGGTGCTTGACATATTCATCGACCAGACAGAAGGCAGGCAGGATTTTGTGGAAGATTGCCCTGTCTGCTGCAGGCCGGTTGCAATTGCCGTCACCATCGACGAGGAGGGCAATTGCCATGCGGAGGTTCGTGGAGATAACGAATAAAAAAAAGCCGAAACCGAAGCTGTAAGCCGAATTCTGTGGATCATATCCCGGAGGATATGAAGCTGCAGCCATTTATCTGGTGCGACTTACCCGAAAACTCTCCCGTAAGGGAATTGAACGGGCCGCTCTCTTTCCTCCGGAGAGGAAAAGCTTTCCTATTTAGCCTTGCTTCGGGGAGGTTTGCCAGGCATATCCCGTTGCCGGAATATCCG
>VGGK01000065.1 GCA_016868665.1 Chlorobiota bacterium | reverse complement strand
AGACGTCGATCTCGTAACCCGTAAGTTTTTCTGCCAGATGGATATTGTTGCCGTTCTTGCCGATAGCGTACTTGATCTGATCGGGCTTGAGCATCACCCTTGCCTTGCGCGTTTTCATGTCTGCATGCACCGTAAGCGGATCGATCTTTGCCGGCTGCAGCGCCCTGGCAATATAGATCTGCGGCTCGTCTGTATAGTAGATAACATCGATATTTTCGTTATTGAGCTCTTTGACGATGCTCTGTATGCGCTTGCCGCGATATCCGACGCTCGCGCCGACCGGATCGATACGCGAGCTGGTCGATTCCACTGCAACTTTCGCGCGTTCTCCAGGCACGCGGGCAATTCCCTTGATGACAATGAGTCCATCAAGAATCTCCGGAACTTCGTGTTCGAACAATTTATAGAGGAACCTGTCGTCAACCCTTGAAACGATCACTTTCATGCCGCCGTCCGGCTTTTCGCGCTCTACTGTCTCCCCGTCATCGAGACGTACTTTTACCTTCTCGCGTTCGATCCGCTTGACGTAGAGCTTCATCCTCGGAGTGCGGCGTGGATTATCCTTCTTCATCATTTCCGATTTCGGAAGTACCAGCTCGACCCGATGGTCCTTGGAGGTATTGTAGGTGAAAATGACCTCGTTCGACCGAACCTGATAGACCTCGCCGGCTACAACTTCCCCTACTTTTTCAAGGCACTCCTCGTAAACGACAAGACGTTCGAGATCGCGGACTTTCTTCTGGACGGACTGCTTGATGATCTGTATGGATTTCCTGCTCAGATACTCATCGAGACGTATGGGCCCTTCTTCATAGTAATCCCCGAGTTCAAGGGAATCGTCGATTTTTCTTACTTCGTCCAGACTGATTTCGATAGCGGGAATATCGACTTCACTGACAATCTTTCTGAGAATATAGACTTCGAAATCGCCCCGTTCAGGATTGATGAAAATATTTGCCTCAACCTCAGGATCATAATCCTTTCGAAGCTGCTTCTGGATAATATCCTTGAGAAGATCAGCAATATCCATCTTGACAGCCGCACTCTCCACTTTCTTGTCAAGAAAAATCTTCGACTGCTCGATCTCGCCGAACGCGCCCGCAATCTGAGCTCTCCTGTCCTGACCTTCCGCTTTTACCTGCTTTCTCGCCATCTCATTTGCTGATTGTGCTTATAAAAAGTAAAAATTCTCCCGATATGCCTGAACCGCTACCATTCAACTTCCGGAACCGCCCTGACAATACGCCCTGACTCAAGCTCAATGAGTTCCTGACCGACGCCTGTCTTTTTTTTACCGGTTTTCAACAAGGCGAGTTCCAGCGAGGTCACGCTATCGTCAGCCATAATAACCCTGAGAAGCCGGCCGGTAAGTGTCACCTCTTCACCCTGCTCTCCGGTATAAACAACCCGCAGCAGCCTGCCTGTATGCCGGATATACTGCCTGGGAACAATGATGGCTTCGCCGAGTCCCGGAGAAGAAACTTCAAGATCGAAATCCTCACCGGTCAATAGCGGAGGCTCAACGTCGGTTTCGAGCAGTTCCCGTATCCTTCGGCTGAAAAAGGAACACTGGTCGATGCGTATACCCGCGTCGCTGTCCAGCAGCACCCCGATTTTCCTGTGCCTTCCGGCCCCTTTCACCTGCAGCCGGACAAGGTAGACGCCCTCGCCCCGGGTACCGGCAGACGATTCCAGCACCTGATGAATACAACGTTTTATTTTTTCTTCCATCCCCTGCATCACCGCCTTTCGCCCCTTCTCGTTTTATCCTGAAAACAAAAAAGTGGGGTTAGCCCCACTTGTCACCTCTTTCGATCGATCCGCGCCTGTTCAAACCCTGATATGTAATGTAGCAAAAAATGGCTGAATAGTCAAGCTTCCTTGCGTGAAGAAGAATCGCTCTCTTTCAACTGCGTTCCGATCACTTCATAATCGGCGTCCTCTGTTTTTTTCCGGAAATCCGGACGCGAAACCCTCCCGTTCCCTTTTCCGGGAAGATCGACGCGATACCTGATGAAGAAACTCCTGCCCAGCAGCCTAAGCACCAGGCGAACCAGAAGAATAAGCACCAGAGCGAGCAGTATGAATTTAAGCATATCGAGTAATGATAGATTGCATTCAGGAAATAATGCCGCTTTCCTTTCCGGTATTATTTCCTGTATAGGGAACATTGCCGGAAAGCAGATCGAGAAGCCGTGCTTCACGAATGCGGTAACGGAACGCCTCGACGCCGTCCACAGCAATAACGGGTATTCGGGCGCCATAACGCTCAAGGAGATCCTCCCGGAACGAAATATCGACTTTTTCGAGCACAAAAGGCTCTGCCGACTGTACTTTATGCAACACAGCCATCGCCTGATCGCACAGACAGCAATCCGGTTTACCGTAAACCGTTACCGTATGCAGTCGGCTCATGGCTGCCGGGTTTTTATTATCGATGCATGACGCAGACGCCCGATCACCGCATCCAGAGAAAGCGCCTCCTGGGCGGATGAAGCGAGATCCTTGAGCGGGAACAGCCCCGATGCGAGTTCATCGCCCCCTACGAACAGCGCAGATGCAGCCCGCATTCTGTTCGCTTCGCGCAACTGTGCTTTCATGCTTCTTCCTGCCAGATCGATCGTCGTTCCGATTCCTGCACTCCGCAATCGGGCTGCGATATCGAACGCATGGTCGAAAAACTCCTGCTGCGGCACAATAATAAAAACCTCCGGACCGGGCGGCACCGCCTCTGGCAGAAGCCTCTGCTTCTGCATGGCAATCAGCAATCTCTCCATACCGACAGCGAAACCGGCGGCAGGAACCTCTTTCGGGCTGCCGAGTTCCAGAGCAAGTGAATCGTATCTGCCTCCGCCGCCAAGCGCATCCTGCGCGCCCAGTGCCGTACATGAAACCTCAAACGCAGTATAGCTGTAGTAATCAAGACCACGAACCAAAAGATGATCGATACTGAAATCGATACCCCGTCCGGCGAGGTAACCGAGAACCTGATCGAAATCCCGGCGAGCCTCATCGCCAAGATGCTCATGCAGTTTGGGAGCACCGGAAACGATCTCCTGCATATCGGGATTTTTCGAATCGAGTATTCTCAGCGGATTCTTTTCGAACCGTTCCCTTGATGCCTGGTCAAGCATTCCATAATGCGGCGCCAGATATGAACGCAGCTCCTCCCTGTACCTCCTCCGGTCATCGGCGCTTCCAAGCGAATTGATCCTCAGCCGCAGACCGTCGAGGCCAAGCTCGCCGAATACCTGCATCATGAACATGATGACCTCGGCCACAGCCGCTGGAGATGACGCCCCGAGCAGTTCCGCGCCGAACTGCGTAAACTGACGCTGACGCCCCGCCTGGGGTCGCTCCTTACGAAACAGTTCGCTGATATAATAGAGCTTCTGTACCGGAGCCGAAGCAAACAGATTTTTCTGCAGCACCGCCCGCATCACGCCTGCGGTCATCTCGGGCCTGAGCGTTATCGAGCGTTCCGAACCATCAGGACAGAAGGTGAACATCTCCTTGCCGACAATATCGGTAGAGGCACCTATGCTGCGCTGAAACAGCTCGGTATACTCAAAAACCGGAGTGCGTATCTCGTTGAAACCGAAAACACCGGCAAGCCGGCATATCACTTCCTCCACATAGTTCCACTGCACCATCTCATCGGGAAAAATATCCCGCGCTCCCTTTACAACCTGATAACTCGACATACGATTCTATAGCAAACCTGTTCCGTTAAATCTCTTTCACTTCCAGCAAGCAATCTTTCTTCCGCTATTCCCCCGTTTCATGATCTCCACTCAATGACAACAGAAACATCAAAAAAACCCAACCCACACTCCCCCATCTCCTGACTCCTCATATCTGTGGGAAATCTTTCTCTTCCTCGCAGAACAGCGCCAAAACGCCATCCGGAGAAACCTCGGCGATAAGCCGTTCCCTGAACTCGTTGCGGCCTGCAAGCCTCGTGATGCGTCCGAGCAGCTTCAGGTGCTCTGCAAGCATCTCTTCCGGAGTGGCAAGAAGAAAAACGATCCTGACCGGCTCGTTGTCAATAGCATCGAAATCGAGATCCCGCTTCAATGTGGCAAGAGCGAGAACCGGCTGCGTGACCGATGATGTTTTGGCATGCGGCAGGGCGATCTTCTTGCCGATCCCTGTCGACATTTCCTGCTCACGACGCAGCACATCGCTGCGCAGCCTCGCGGCATCCTTCACGCCGGGATGGCCGGAAACGATCGAGAGCATGGCATCGATAACCTGGCTTTTTGTTTCAAGTTCGAGATTCAGGGCGATATAGCCGGCGGAAAGAAGAGTTTCGATTTTCATTGTCACACAACCTTGCAATTATGATCCGGTCCGTTTCGAGTCCGGATCACTCTCCAGCCTCGTAAAAACAAGCTTGTAATATAAAAAAAATTGATCGGGTACTGTACAACCCTTTCTGTGGATTGTTAAAGCCGGGAAGATAAAAAATAAACGATCGGGGAAACGAACATGATGGTGTCGAACCGGTCGAGCACGCCCCCGTGGCCGGGAATGAGCGAAGAGGAATCCTTGACCCCGGCGTCGCGCTTGAACATCGATTCGATCAGATCGCCTGCCGGACTTACCGCGCCAATCAGAACGCCGGTAAAAACAACGGCTGCCGGAGAAAGCTGCGTCATCAGCTGAAGGCAGACCGCAGAAGCCGCAACGCTTCCGGCAAACCCCGCCATATATCCCTCCCAAGTCTTGCTCGGGCTGAGCCGCTCGAAAAGCTTCCTTCTGATGAACCTTCCCCCGAGCATGCTCCCACCGAAATAAGCCGAAATATCGGCAGCCCATACACAGACGAACACCAGCAGAACCAGCGCTTCGCCCTCGCCGTCATGCCCATGGCGGCGCAGTTCCAGCAACGCTCCGAAACAGAGGTTCACGTAAAGAAGAGCCGTCAGAACGGAACCGAGATTGAGCAGAGGGGAACCCTCCTTTCGAAACAGCTCGATGACGAAAAGCAGAAGAACAACTCCGAGCAGCAGTTCCCAGGTATCGACCATTCCGCTATAGAAATTCAGCTGCAGAAGAACCGTCAGGAACAACGCGAGCCAGAGCGGAGGAGGCGCCGCCTTGTGCATGGCGAGCCGGTAGAACTCATAGGTAGCAGCAAGAGAAAGCACGAGAAGCAGCAGAAAAAAAGGCATCCCGCCGAGTTTGACGACCCAGACCAGAACCGGTATGCCTGCAATGGCCACCAGAACACGCTGCAGAAGATTGATGCCGAGAAGCTTACCCATAGAAATCGAATAACGGAAATAGAGCTTGCCGGTTCAGGAGCACGATGCCCTGAACCTTCGCATGAAAAACGCAAAAAGAAACAGACTGCCGATAACGGCAGACCACCACCAGATCGACAAAACCAGCCCGTAGGGCTCTTCCGGTGACGGCCCGAAAGCATGAATAACGGCAAGCGCCGCAAGATTATTGAAAAGATGCACGAAAACCGGCACGGCAAGGTTACCGCTTTTCAGGAAAATATACCCAATATACCATCCCAGAATCGTAAGCGGAACAAGATTGGCCGCACTGAGGTGAAAAACCGCAAAAACGAATCCGGTGAAAAGCACGGAACCTGACGGGGTTAGCGCCTTATACCAGTTCTGCTGCAGATATCCCCTGAACAGCAGCTCCTCGCATAAAGCCGGCGTCAGGGCAAGCACAACGGCGACAATGGCGGCCTCGCCGGGCGAATGCATGCCTGCGAGCCTCTGAATTACGGCATCGAGCAGCTTGCGGCTCTCGACCACCCCCGCGCCGGCCGGGCCGAGAGCAGGCCATAAAAAAAGATCCTGAAGTTCGATAACGGAATAAAGCAGCGGCTGCAGCGAAATCATTCCCAGAACAGCATACAGAACCTGCCGAAGGGAAACCGTTTCCTTTACGCCCAGAAACCGCAGCGATGTCCTCGATACCGGCAGCGGACTCCGCGTATGCACCCATGCAAGCAGCAGTACCGGCAGCCCGAGAACAAGCACCTGAGCGGCAACCTGTGAAAAACGCAAAGCCCCAACCATCCCGGCTCCACCCTGCACAGGGTCGTGAACCGCCGATATGCCGCCGGGCAGAACCATCAGCAGAACACTGCCGGCAAATACATAAAACGCCATGATGGTCAGCAGCACGAAGGCGCTGAACAGAAACGACGGCCTGTCATCCAGCTGAAGCAACATGCAGATGAACGGAGGATAATTGAAAAAAACATCTAATTTTAACGAACGCCGGTTACGGCGAACCGTAGCTGAGTATACGAAACACCGGTATCAAACCTCCCGAAAAATACGCAAGGCATTTCCGGTTGCCCGCACAACAAACAATATGGTCTCTCCATGAGAATTCTCCTCATGAACTCCGCAAGAACCTGGGGCGGAAC
>VGGK01000064.1 GCA_016868665.1 Chlorobiota bacterium | reverse complement strand
TAGAACTCTTTTTCATTCCCGCTTACAGCCCTGATCTGAACCCTGATGAGTATCTGAATCGCGACCTGAAGAAAAACGTTAATGTTCGCGTTATTCCCCGAACGGAAAGTGAGCTGAAAATGAATCTTTTATCGTTTATGCGAAAGCTGCAAAAGCTACCTGATCGCGTGATGAGTTATTTCAATTCAAGCCCTATCAAGTATGCTGCATAAGCTTCGACGCGTGTCATGTATTTGCTTGCCGGATTAATAGAACAAACCTGAGAGTGTTTCTTTTACGATTGTTCACCTTTCGACATTATACTCCTGAGCATAGTGTTGGCCAGGATAGTTATCATGATATTTACAGAAACGGAAACGAGAATATACCATGTCCAGGCAATGCCATAGAGCTTGAGCACGAATACAATCCCCATGCTCGCAAGCAGGCCTAAGGCAAGGCTTGCGGGATGATATTTTTGTGTTGTTTTTGACAGCAGGAAGAGCCCAAGCAGTCCGCCATAGGTGAATGATGCTATTTCAAGGCCAACCATGATGATTGCTTTGTCGCTTTCATCGAAAATAAGCGCGATGCCAATGAGTACCACTGCCCATCCAGCGCTGATGAGTTTCGAGAGATTGAGCGATACCCGTCCTCCGAGCAGATCGGTAACGGTGGACGCAGCAAGAGAATTGATCGACGAGGCTATGGTTGACATGGCTGCGGAGAGAATGCCGGCAAGCAGCAGCCCTTTCAATCCCGAGGGGAGGTAGTTGACGATGAACGATGCGAACTCGCGGTCTTTTTCCGTTACCGCGCCCTCCATGAACAGGTACATGAGCGAACCGGCGAGAAGAAAGATCATGAACTGGAAAAAAACGAAAAATCCGCTGCCGATAAGGGCTTTGCGTGCTGACCCGAGATCACTGCAGCCGAGAACGCGCTGAACCATCATGTAATCGATGCCGTGGGATGCCAGCGAAAGGAATATTCCTCCGGTAAAGGCGCTTCCGAAGGTCATGGGATTAAAGAGTATGTTTCCTCCGGTGTTCAGCACTGCAAGTTTTCCTGCGTCGGCAAGCGCTGCAAACGTTTCTTGCGGGCTGGTTTCCAGATGCAGCAGGATAAAGGCAACCGTGATAATTCCGCCAAGCAGGTAGAGGCCGAACTGGATGCTGTCGAGCCAGACGACTGTTTTCAGCCCTCCGGTTATGGTATAGAGCAGTGTGACGATACCAATGATCATGACCGAGACAGGGAGAGACCAACCGGTTACGACCTGAACGACTACTCCCGTTGCGAGGAAGCGCACTCCGTCGCCAAGAATTCTGGTGACAAGAAAGACGACCGACGCGAGTTTCTGCATGCCGGTGCCGAATCGTGAGCCGATGACCTCATAGATCGAGGTTACGCCATTTTTGAAATAAACAGGCAGAAGCAGGCTGCTGACCAGTATTCTTCCCAGAATGTAGCCGAGCGGAAGCTGCAGGAATGTCCAGTCTCCACGGTAGGCAAGTCCCGGAACGCTGACGAAGGTCAGTACCGATGTTTCTGTCGCGACGATAGAGAGCATCGCTACGATCCATGGAAGCTTGTGTCCTCCAAGGAAGTAGTCTCCGGTGTTTTTGTTGCTTTTGCCCTGCCAGAGACCGAGCAGGATGCTTCCTGCAAGAAAGAAGACGATGATCGCAATGTCGAGTGCCTGCATGGATGATTTTCGGTTATAGCCGTTATCGATAAAGATGGTACTGTTCTTTCGTGGAAAGAAAGGCGGATTCATCCTGTTGCCAGGAACTGATGATTGAGGGCGTATCATTGCCATCGAGCAGCGCATGTCTGACACTGTCGGTTCCAGCCAGAAGGTCGAACGCAGGAATGGTATCGTTGAATTCGTAGACGCCGCCGAGAAATTGCAGATCTGCAGGGTAAAGCTCATGGAGCGCGGCGGTTAGTGCAACTGCGGCCGCAAAGGGGCGGAAGAGGCTCTGATCGCAGACATGCATCCAGAGTCCTCCGATCGATTCTCCCTGGAATTTGTGAAACGTAGGCTTGAACCATGTCGGGCGGAGATAAATGCCTTTGAATCCCGGGCCCTTGCACTGTTCGAGCAGATGGTACGGGTTGATGAACGGAGCTCCGAAGAGCCGGAATGGAGTTGTCGTTCCTCTTCCCTCCGATGCGTTCAGACCTTCGAAAAGGCACATGCCGGGGTATACCGCAGCGGTTTCGACGGTCGGCATGTTCGGCGAAGGGGGTACCCAGGGGAGCCCGGTTTCCGGGAAGAGCATGCTGCGTCGCCACCCTTTCATGCCGAGTACCGTGAGCCGGACGTCGAGGTTTTTCCAGTCACGGTAGAGCAGGGCAAGTTCTGCGGGTGTCATGCCGTGACGGACCGGAACGGGAAATATTCCTACAAAAGAGCGGTATGCCTGGTCGAGCATCGGCCCCTCCACGATCGAGCCTCCGAGCGGATTGGGACGGTCGAGCACCATGATCTCCAGATCCCTGCCGGAAGCGGCTTCCATGAAGAGTGCAAGCGTATTGACATAGGTATAGTAGCGCGAGCCGACATCCTGAATGTCGAAAATGATCAGGTCGAGGTCGTCAAGCATGCGACCGTCGGGAATCAGCGTTTCGGCGGAGCTTCCGTAGAGGCTTGCAATTTCGATGTCGGGCACCGGCTGGCAGCCGACGGCGATCTGGTCCTGCTCGGTGGCGAAAAGTCCGTGCTCCGGCGAAAAAATCCGTCGGATGTTCAGCCCTTTTTTCCTGAGCACATCCCACGAGTAACAGAGATCGGCGGTCACCGATGTCTGGTTCACGATCATGCCGATGTTTCTATGACGGTACTGCCCGATATTTTCGAGCAGGATATCCAGGCCGGTTGCTATCATGGTTGCGGTATTGCGGGTTTTTTTTTCAGCAGGCAAGAAAGACGGTGCTGCAGCGGTCCCGAATGGCGGAGCTGAGCGTTTCTCCTGTTTCGACAACCGCTCCCGGCAGGAGTACCGAGTTTTCCACTGTGGCGCCCCGGCCGACAGTGCAGCCGCTGCCGATCGAGGAGCATACGACGCTCGCTCCGCTGTCGATCGCGGCATCGGCTGCGATGCGGCGGGGCGTGATGCCGATGGATGCATGCACTCTTCCGGCAAGCAGTTCGGGAAGCATGCCCGGGGCTGTGTTGGCCCGACAGTAGCTTTCGAGCGTTCCGATATCCATCCACGATCCGCCGTGCAGGTATGCACCAAGTCCTCCGTGGTCGATGAGGCCGGTGAATCCGGTATCGACGATGCTCGAAAACCCCTTTTTCAGGTGCGCGAAAATTGCCGGACTGAGCACGGCCGTACCGGTATAGATAAGCGAGGAGACGAGGCCGGTAAGGCGCATGTTCCTGAAATCCCTGACAAGGCCGCGTTCGACACCGACGGCTCCGATAGCGCCCGCATCCGGCGTTTCATACAGGGCCAGCGTTCCGGCAACGCCCGCTGTGCGGTGGCGGCTGACGAGTGCCGGGAAGTCGATATCGGAGATGATATCGCTGTTGACGAGCAGAAAATCGTCGTCTCCAAGCAGGGGTTCACATTTTTTCAGACCGCCTCCCGTGCCGAGTATCGTCGTTTCTTCCGAAAAGGTGATGCGCAATTCCCCGAAATCGAAAGCATCCGCGGCTTTGCGGATTTCAGCGGCATGATGGTGAATATTGCAGATGATTTCTCTGACGCCCGACTCCTTGAGCAGCGCGAAAACATAAAAGAGAGACGGCACGTTGAGAACGGGTATAAGCGGCTTCGGGATATGTTCGGTAAACGGCCTCAGGCGAGTGCCGAAGCCGGCGGCAAGGACAAACGCTTTCATGGGGTGCCTGTTTTTTCAATAAGCGGCAGCAGGAGCGTGCCCGCATTTTTCAGCTCCCTGCGGGATGCGATATAGTCCGAAAGATAGGCAAGTGTCGGCGCGATGGATGCTTCATACTGTGTTTTTCCGAGAACCGCCGTCTGATAACAGAATGTGCCGAGCGCCTTGACATTGCGCTGGAACGCCATCAGGTCGAAAAGGTGGAGATACTCGTCGAGGCTCATCGTCACGGCATTGCGCTCCTGAAGCGTCCGGAAATGACGGGTTTTCAGTTCGTCGGCAAGGGACTGTTCGAGTACGACATAGGAGTCGCGGATGAGCGAGACGGCATCGTACTGCGGCAGCCCCATGCGTGCATCCTGAAAATCTATGATAACGGGCATTCCGTTACGGACCATGATGTTGCGGCTGTGAAAGTCGCGATGATTGAGTACGAAATGCTCCGGCTGGACGAGGATTTCCGTTATGGATTCGAACTCGCAGCGAAGCTCTCCGGCTTTGCTGCTGTCGAAATCCGCCCCGAAATAACCGAACAGGGCGTGTTCGATGAAAAAATCGAATTCAAACATCAGTTTTTCCCTGTCGAAGCTGAGCCTGAATGGCAGCCGACGGGGATCGCCGGTTATGGACTGAATTCCGGCAAGCGTATCGATCACCTCCCGGTATATCTCCGCGGAGAGGCGCTCTCTGTCCATGGCGACGAGGTCCTGCAGCTGCACCGTTCCGCAGTCCTCGATCAGCAGAAGGCCCTCTCCGGCATTGACGGCAATGACTTCCGGAACCGGTAGGTCATTGCGGCGCAGGAGGTCGTACACAATCAGGAACGGGTAGTCGTCAGGGTTCGTTTCGCGAAGCAGGGGGTCGCAGCAGGCGATTGCGCTGCCTTTCGGACCCGAGACCCGGTAATAGCGCCGGGTGGAGGCATCGCCCTGTATCGGGGTGATATGAAGCTGATTTCGATCTTCCGGGCTGTAAAAGCCCCGTATATGGTGCTCGGTATTCATTCTGGAGCGTATAAGAATGTCTTGTGCCGGCAAGGGTCGGCAAAAACCGGATACCTGAACAGGCGCACCCTGCAGCAGGACAAAAAAAAAGCACCTTATCCCTTGAGGTATAAGGTGCTTCAGAAAAGAAAAGGTGCTTACTTTTTCGGAGCAAGAGCTGAAGAGACGCTCTGCAGTACCTGATTGACTGTGTTCAGCACGTTACCGGCAAGATCGGTAGCTGTTTTGCCAAGTGGCTCAATCATTTGGGATGCGGTTTTGATGCCGCTGTTGAGCATTTCAACCTGCTGCTGGCCAAGTTTGCCGAGCGTATCCATCAGATTGGTGATAGCTCCAGACAAATCGTTGCTTGTTCCGTTTGACATAGTGGGTTATGATTTAGGTTTATTGAGAAGTTATATAACTGAAACAGTTTAACCCTCTTTTACGGGATTTTTTATTTTTTATAATTTAATACATTTTCTGCTGCTGAACAAATGGAAAAAGATACTCAGGCACAGTCGCCAGGTATCAGCAGGTTATTCTTTTATGCTGGTTTTATTTGATTTACGGGAGGAGTCTGTTATTATTCGTTCAATGACTGTAACTCTTGCCGGGAGTATTACTCCTTTTATAGGTAAAAAATACTTTTTATTTACTTAAAATCGTATCTTAATCCGGAAATAATGAAAGCCGTTATCTTGTACGACAGTAAAACCCAAGGGGGTTCAACTGAAGTGTTGATTGATTCCATCGGTCAGCTCCTTGCCGAATCCGGTCTTTATGTTGAAAAAGCGAAGTGCATAGCTACTGCGGATTACAGTTTTGTCAAGGAGTTTGATATTGTTATCCTGGGTGCCCCGGTGTATAATTTTGTTGTATCGCCACAGCTTTTGGGCGCTTTTTTACAGGGGAACCTGAAAAAACATCTTAAAAAGAAGAGAGTCGCACTTTTTCTGACATGTGGGACCCCAGAATCGATGGCGGCGGTTTTTTACCTGCCGCAGTTGAAAATACACCTTCTGACCAACAGAATCCTTGTCGAGAAAATTTTTAATCCCGTCGAGTCATCAGACGGTAATGCCATCGAGTCCTTTGTAGATGATCTTCTCGAACAGTATGAACGGAGCGTTGTTTCAAGAAAAAGATCCGTGATATGGAGTGATGAAGCTCAGGATTTGCTTGAAGCTGTCCCGGGATTTTTGCAGGAGAAGATCAGGTCTATGGCTGAAGAGTATGCAATGAAAAAAGGTTACAAGGAAATTACTGTGGAAATGCTGGAAACTGCCCGTGATGAAATGGGCGAAAAGTAAGTCGCCGCCACCGAGTCGTCGTTATTGATCGTTCAGTCAGGTCGCCTTACCGTTCGTTATTTCGTGCGGTCAGGTTTTTTTCCGATAAACAGGTTGATGAGTGTAACAATAACTACCCCGGAAAGGTAAAAGGCTACCGGAGCGAAAAGTGTTGTGTAGTTTACGGTTTCGTGCATGTTCGTTACTTATGGTGTTCTGATGTTATTGTTTAGCTCAAAGGTTTCAAGCTGCTCTTTCAGATTTTTTTTGAATGCAAGACTGGTTATGAGGTTCAGCATTTTGTAGGGGTTGCGTCTGACCCTGTTGGCGATTTTTCCCCAGGAATATGTTTTGTAATAGCTGGTCATGAATTTGTGCTGAAATGCTACGGGATCGTAGTGTTCAGAACGAATGACAAGGTTGATGGCGTTGTATTTCTCCCAGTCCTCATCGGTTATCAGACCCTTTTCTTTGTACTCCCAATACATTTTTGTTCCAGGGTAAGGGGTAATGATCTGGAAGATAGGCATGAATACGTGGTTTTTGCCGACAAACTCGACGAGGTCATCCATGTCCTCAAAGGTGTCAAGTGCAGGATTGACCAGGAAATTTCCCTGAATGTTCAACCCGGCCTTTCTGCACTCTTCGATCACGCTTGCAAATTTTTCCGCGGAGTTGACATGCCCTTTGTTATAGGCTTCCAGTGTGCTTTGTTTGATTGATTCGAACCCGACGAGCACCATATTGCATCCGGAATCAACAAGTCTTCTTACTGTTTCCTTGTCTTCAAGAAAATTCATGCTGAAGAAAACGCTGTAGTTGATATTGCACTTTTTGAGCAAGGAAAGGTTCTCCCATAGCTTCTTCTTGT
>VGGK01000063.1 GCA_016868665.1 Chlorobiota bacterium | reverse complement strand
CTCGGGGCGGTATTCCTCTCGGTCACCGGCGCCGAGGCACTGTATGCCGACATGGGCCATTTCGGCAAGAAGCCTATCAGGCTCACCTGGCTTTTTTTCGTTTTGCCCGCATTGCTTCTGAACTATTTCGGACAAGGGGCTCTCCTGCTTGTTTCTCCCGAAGAGTCGCATCATCCCTTTTATGCGCTTGTCCCATCATGGGGGCTTATTCCTATGGTAGTTCTGTCGACAACGGCTACCATCATCGCATCTCAGGCGCTAATCACCGGCGTATTTTCTCTTACCCAGCAGGCGATCCAGCTTGGTTATTTTCCGCGTCTGACCATTCGACACACTTCGGCGCACCATATTGGTCAGATCTATGTTCCTGCAGCGAATTGGAGTCTGATGCTCTCGACCATTGCGCTGGTTGCGGGTTTCGGTTCGTCAAGCAGACTTGCGGCAGCTTATGGTGTGGCCGTGACGGCAACCATGCTGATTTCGACGGTTCTTTTCTATTATGTGGCTCGAGATATATGGAAATGGAATTCTGTGGCGGTCAATCTGCTTGTCAGTTTCTTTTTTGTCATCGATCTCGGGTTTTTCGGGGCCAGTGCCAGCAAGCTGCTTCACGGGGCCTGGTTCCCGCTGGCCATCGGCGTTGTCATCTTTACCCTTTTCCATACCTGGAGCCAAGGGAAGAGTATCCTTCTGAAACAGCTGAGAGACAGGACCCTTACGGTGGAAGAGTTCATCGAGAGCCTGGCGCTCCAGCAGCCGCAGCGTGTAGCCGGACAGGCGGCCTATATGACGGCTAATCCCGATTCAGTTCCAGTGGCGTTGCTTCACAACATGAGGCATAACAAGATGCTGCACTCGGAAGTGGCTTTGCTGCACTTCTCGACGGAACGGGTGCCGAGAGTGCCGAACAGCAAAAAAGTTGAGGTTGTGAAGTGCGGAGACGGAATTTACAAGATTGTTGCCCGTTATGGATTCATGGAGTCTCCGAGTGTACGACAGGTTTTTTCTCTTGCACATTACAAAGGGTTTCATTTCCGCATCGAGGCTACAAGCTTTTTTCTGAGCCGCGAAAGAATCGTTCCAGGCCTGAAATCAAAAATGAGCATATGGCGAAAGAAGCTCTATGCCCTCATGATCCGTAACTCTATCAGTGCTACGGGGTATTATGATCTTCCATCGGGTCAGGTGATTGAGATAGGTATGCAAGTGCAGATATGATTGTACTGCGTCAATAACGGCTTTTCGGTAAAGCGATCTGTCGTCGGATGCCGGTATCCGGTTTGTTCCGGCCGCGAAAACCTGGATATTCGGTGAAGGGGCCTTGTGCCCTTTTTTTTGTTGACAGGATCGTTATTATTCGTTATTATATGAATAATTGTTCATATATAAACCGGATTTCGAATGCAGGAACATGAACACGACCGCTGCGAGGAGCAGTGCATACATTCGGAAGTGGTCGAGTCGGTGCGCACTCAGATGCTTGGCACAGTTCCTTCGGAAGAGCTTGCGCAGCTGTTCAAGGTGCTGGGCGACAACACGAGGATCAGGATCCTCGATGCGCTCTACCTTTCGGAGCTCTGCGTGTGCGATATCACGGCGCTGCTCGGTATGAACCAGTCGGCGGTGTCGCATCAGTTGAGGGTGCTGCGCGACGCGAGGATCGTGAAATCCCGCAAGCAGGGCAAGAATGTGCTCTACAGCCTTGACGACGAGCATATTTCTGGTCTTGTCCGCATGGGTTCCGAGCATGTCAGGGAGCTGAAACGATAGTTCTCTTTTTTTTCTTATATGTATGAATACATCATCATATGTTTATATGTAAAGGGTAAAGGTAATGATCATGATTATTATAGATGCGTTCATGGCCGTCCTTCTGGCTTCGTGGAATGTGCTGCTGGAATCGGCGCCCTTTGTGCTGCTCGGCTTTTTAGTGGCGGGTCTGCTTAAGGCGTTTCTTCCGGACGATTTCGTGGCCCGTCATCTTGGCGGCGGGAGTACGGCTTCGATTATCAAGGCGGCGGCTATGGGCGTGCCCATTCCCCTCTGCAGTTGCGGCGTGCTGCCCGCGGCGGCGGGACTGAAAAAGCAGGGTGCGGGAAAAGGCGCAATCACCTCGTTTCTTATTTCGACGCCGGAGACCGGCGTGGATTCCGTCGCGGTATCATGGGCGCTGCTCGATCCGCTCATGACTGTCATCCGTCCGGTCGTGGCGTTCTTCACCGCCGTGGCGGCCGGAATTGCGGTCTCTTTTACCGACAGGCATTTCAGGAGCGAGCGCCCGGAAACAGCGACGACTCCGGCGGCGGAACCGCAGAACGCCTGCACGTCGGGCTGCTGCTGCAGCCATAAGGAGCCGGAACCGGAGGGTCTGGCCCCGAAATTCATGAAAGGCATGCGTTTCGCTTTCGGCGATCTGCTGAAGGATATCGGCGGATGGCTTTTTTTCGGGGTTCTGCTTGCCGGGGTGATATCAGTTTTTCTCTCTCCTGAAATAGTCAGCCGTTACCTCTCGAACGAGTATCTCTCCATGCTGCTCATGCTCGCCATATCCGTGCCGCTCTACGTCTGCGCCACGGCTTCGACCCCGATTGCGGCCGCTCTTGCCCTGAAGGGCATTTCACCCGGCGCTGCGCTGGTGTTCCTGCTGGCCGGTCCGGCAACCAACGCAGCGGCCATTACGGTTATCGCTAAGCTTATCGGCAGGCGAGCCACCGTGGTCTATGTTGCGGTGATCGTGGCCATGTCGTTTCTTTCCGGCATCGGCGTCAACGCGCTTTATGGTGCGCTCGGCATCGACATCACCGGCTGGCTTGCGGCATCGGCTCACGAAGAGGGCGGTCTGGTTGCCATGCTGTCGGCAGTGGCGCTCATTGTGCTGGTCGCAAGGGCGATGCTGCCTGCAAAAGCGCATGCCCATTAGCTGCTCAATCAGTCGATAACATCCGCTCCGGTGTTTAATGGGCATAAAATTTGCAGAGCTGTCACCGTTTCTCAACAGTTCGTTGGCTACCTTTCGCGCATAAGTCAAGGCTTTATAACGTAGCTGGAACCCTATGCAATGGCTCTACTGTGATTTTCATATCCATACCACCTGGAGCGATGGCAAGTATTCGCCGGGCGAGGTTGTTTCGCTCTATGGCAAAGCGGGGTTCGACGTCATAGCGATTACCGATCACGTGCTCGATACCGAAAGTATCAGACGATCCGGACGGCCGGTTGCGGAGCTGTCGGTCATGGATAGCGCGGAGTTCGGCGCTTATCAGGAGGAGCTTTGGGAGGCGGCACGAAGCGCCTGGGAGCGGTACAGCATGCTGCTTATTCCCGGCGTAGAGCTGACAAACAATACCTCTCGATACCATATTCTCGCGCTCGATATCAAGTCATATATTTCGCCTGACTTGACAGTCGAGGAGATTATCGCCTGCATCAGGAAGCAGCAGGGCATTTCGGTTGCCTGCCATCCCTACATCAGGAACCATTCCGGGGATGATCCATCGTTTTATCTCTGGGAGAACCATGAGCGGCTTGCCACCATGTTCGATGCGTGGGAGGTTGCCAACCGGGACGATCTCTTCAATGTTGTGGGGCTGAAAAAATTCAACTATATCGGCAACTCCGATTTTCACGAAGAGCGCCATCTGCTGTCATGGAAAACGCTTCTGCAGTGCGAAAGGAATGTGGAGTCGGTCAAGGCGGCCATCCGGAAAAACGACAGGGTTTCGCTGTTCCTCTACCGGGGCGGGAAGATAAAGTAACGGCAATATCCGGCGGTCGGCCCATTGCCGGGCCGACCCCCCATACGTTTTACGCAAGGTCGAACCGGTCGAGATTCATCACCTTGTTCCATGCGGCGACGAAGTCGTGCACGAACTTATCCTGTGCGTCATCGCTTCCGTATACTTCCGAGACGGCGCGGAGCCGGGCGTTCGAGCCGAAAATAAGATCGACGCGGGTGGCGGTCCACCTCGGTACGCCGGTTTTGCGATCACGGCCTTCGAACGTGTCGTGCTCATGCGAAACCGGTTTCCACTCCGTGCCCATGTCGAGCAGATTTACGAAAAAGTCGTTGGTGAGCGTTTCCGGACGTCTGGTGAAGACGCCATGCGGAGACTGCCGGTAATTGACGCCGAGAACACGCAGGCCGCCAATAAGAACCGTCATTTCCGGAGCGGTGAGCGTCAGCAACTGCGAGCGGTCAATCAGCATCTCTTCCGGCGTCACGCTGTATTTTTTCCTGGTGTAGTTGCGGAATCCGTCTGCTCTCGGTTCGAGTACGGCGAACGATTCCTCGTCGGTCTCTGCCTGCGAGGCATCCGTGCGGCCCGGCGTGAATGCCACGGTCACCTCGCTGCCTGCGCGTCTTGCGGCCTCTTCGACGGCTGTGCATCCGCCAAGCACGATTATGTCTGCGAGCGAAACACGTTTTCCGCCTGTCTGTTCACTGTTGAACGCTTCCCGTATTCCGTCGAGCATCGCAAGCACTTTTTTCAACTGTTCCGGCTGATTTATTTCCCACTCCTTCTGGGGCGCGAGCCGGATGCGGGCGCCGTTGGCTCCGCCGCGTTTGTCGGATCCGCGGAACGTGGAGGCCGAGGCCCAGGCTGTCGAGACCAGCTCGGGAATCGACAGGCCGGAGGCGAGCACCCGCTTTTTGAGTTCCGCGATTTCCCTGTTGTCGATCAGTTCATGATCTGCCGCCGGTACCGGATCCTGCCAGATAAGATCCTCCGCCGGAACCTCCGCTCCGAGGTAGCGCGACTTCGGCCCCATGTCGCGATGGGTCAGTTTGAACCAGGCACGAGCGAATGCGTCGGCAAACTGATCGGGATGCTCGTAGTACCGCCGGGAGATCGGTCCGTAGATCGGATCCATGCGCATCGCAAGGTCCGCGGTGGTCATCATGGTCGGTACCCGCTTGGACGGATCGTGGGCCGCCGGCGCGAGATCCTCTTCTGCTACATCTTTCGGTTTCCACTGCCAGGCGCCTGCCGGGCTTTTGGTCAGTTCCCACTCGTATTTGTAGAGCATGCCGAGATAGCCCATATCCCAATGAATAGGGTCTGGAGTCCATGCGCCTTCCAGTCCGCTGGTCATGGTTTCGTCCCCCTTGCCGCTTCCGTAGCCGCTTTTCCAGCCCAGACCCTGTTCCTCGATAGGGGCGGCTTCCGGCTCGGGGCCTATCAGTTTCGGATCGCCGACGCCGTGGCATTTGCCGAAGGTGTGTCCGCCGGCGACGAGCGCCACGGTTTCCTCGTCGTTCATGGCCATGCGTGCAAAGGTTTCGCGAATGTCCCTGCCTGCGGCGACGGGGTCCGGGTTCCCGTCCGGGCCTTCGGGATTGACGTAGATCAGCCCCATCTGAACGGCGGCGAGGGGGTTTTCAAGATCTCGTTCTCCGCTGTAGCGATTGCTGCCGAGCCACTCGACTTCTTTACCCCAGTAAATATCCTCTTCAGGCTCCCAGATGTCAACGCGTCCTCCGCCGAACCCGAAGGTTTTGAATCCCATCGATTCCAGCGCGCAGTTGCCTGCAAGGATCATGAGGTCGGCCCAGGAAAGCATTTTTCCATATTTCTGTTTGATCGGCCAGAGCAACCGGCGTGCCTTGTCGAGATTCGCATTGTCGGGCCAGCTGTTGAGCGGTGCAAAGCGCTGATTTCCGGTTCCCCCGCCGCCGCGGCCGTCGCTGGTACGATAGGTACCCGCGCTGTGCCATGCCATACGTATAAAAAGCCCGCCGTAGTGCCCGTAGTCGGCCGGCCACCACTCCTGCGAATCGGTCATGAGCGCATAGAGGTCGTTTTTTACGGCCGCAAGGTCGAGTGTTTCGAATGCTTCGGCATAGTTGAATGATTCATCCATGGGATTGCCGAGGGAAGAGTGCTGATGAAGCATATCGAGATTAAGCTGATTCGGCCACCAGTCACGGTTCGACATGCCTCCGCCGGCTACCGGATTGCCGGCCGTTCTGCCCGTTACGGGGCACTTGCCCTGTTCGCTCATGATAGTTCCTCCTTTCGTGTTGTTGCTGCGCAAGCTGTGCGGTTATGATTGTAAATTGATAAGTGTAAAGTATAATGTATGAGTTTTTGCGGATCGCCTTGGTTGCTGTTTGAAATAATCGGAATGATTATTGATAATAGAATAAAAAAAATATCCGGTTCAATCAAGAATTATTCCTGTTTCGGCCTCTGCATCCGCTGCAGGTGCCAAAGAAATCGATGCGGTGTCCTTCGACGGTAAAGTCTGCCTCGTTGCTTATGATTGTTTCGATTTCAGGAAACATCCGCTTTTCGAAATCGATGATGGTTCCGCATTCGCGGCAGATAAGGTGGTAGTGCGGCGTGGTTTTGGCTTCGAAGCGGTCGAAGGTGCTGCCGGAGTCGATTTTTTTTACGAGACCCTTTTCTATCAGCACGGCAAGGTTCCTGTAGACGGTGCCAAGGCTGAGGTTGGGGAATTCCGGTTTCAGCATGTCGTAGAGGCATCCCGCGGTGGGGTGCGTGGACGTTCCGCGCAGAATATCAAGCAGCCTTTCGCGTTGACGGCTGCGGCGCAGGGGTTTTGATGAAACGGATTTCTGCATGAAAAAACGATCCTGTATAGTTGCGGCATTCCAAGGTACGATTTCTTTCCGAAAGCTGAAACCGGACCGATTTATTCGGTAACGATCATTTTTTTTTCTTCCTGGAGCCAGAAAAACAGAATGAGGATTTACTTGTTTAAAATCATAACTTTACGATTAATCGTCATGCGTTCTGATACAGAGCATCACCCTATCGGAATGACCGTCAGGGCAGGGGGCCTTGATCGATGGCGGTCTGTATGGCGATTTGGCCGGAGTTATGCCTGATTGTTATTTCCAACTCATCACAAGGAGATTTTCCATGGCTCGAAAAGTCGTAACCCACTACGCTGTTTTTCATAATATCGGCGGTACATCTGACATTGCGTTTTATTATCAGGGCGGGGGCTCTGATTTGGTTTCCGGTATTCCTTATGCCGAGGCGAATTATATCGTCGATCTTCTGCGCAATGAAAAGCCCATGTCCTATGACCACAATTTGAAACGTCTTTCTACCTACAGTAACGAGCCGGTTGGCGAGGGGGAATAACCCATAGCGCGAAAAATCGTAAGCAACGAGGCGGTTTTCGAAAACATCGGGGGATCACGCGATATCGTTTTTTTCTCCCGGCGCATGGGTTTACCAATCAATGAGGATTTCCGGGTATGGCTTTTTTCAGAAAC
>VGGK01000062.1 GCA_016868665.1 Chlorobiota bacterium | reverse complement strand
TTTCAAAAGAGTGCCTCCGAAGGGTCATCGGAGACTACAGGGCAGCAACAAGAAGCTGCATAAGCAACCGGTGGGTTACCACCTTAAACTTGACCTCTTTTTGTCTGCTCAATGGGGTCCACTTTAGTAAACAACGGAACAAATCACGAAATCCTATTTTCTACAGATGATGTGACTGTATATTCCAAAACAAACGATCAGAGGTTGGCTCTTAAAGTTTTCAGTTACGATGAACTTGTAGCGGAAGAAAAGAAACGTCAAGCATGGGCGGCAGTAGCGGCAGCGCTGCAAGGAGCAGCGGATTCAATGAATGCAGCAAACGCCGGATATTCAAATACATATGGTACATATTCAGGCTCCGCTTATTCTAGCTATGGTACCAGCGCGTACGGTTACGGCACCTATTCAGGCACCACATATAATTACGCCGCAGCCCAAGCCGCCCAAAATGCGGCGCAAGCTAATTCAGAAGCACGTTTCGCTCGGCTACAGGCTGAAGGAGAGGCGAACCTAAGCAGTCTGTCAGCAAGAATCTTGAAGAAAGAAACCATATTTCCAAAAGCATGGCACGGCGGCATTGTTAAAGTTGAATTGCCGGATGTTTCAGATCAACCGCAAGAGATTGAGTTCGCTGTAAATGTAGGTGGAGAAATTCACGAATTTCGGTTCACACAGGTAAAGGTGGAAAGCAAATAAAATGCCTAACAATGCCGTAAACTCGGACGCATTTTTCGTTCGCGTTGCTCACTACAAATGCGCCGGTTACGGCTGGCGTTATCTTTGCTTGGAGTATCGCATATGAATACTCGCGAGGGCGCTGAGTTTGACCTTCGAACCGTTCGGTTCTTGAGAGACCGTTGGGAGACCGATGAGGGCCAGCGAGTGCAGGAAGAGGTGCTCGAGAATCTAAGGCGAGGTGCCGGGGTGCGGGGCATACTCAACCGGCACTGGTTGGAGCACCAGGAGAACACTTCCCCTTATGAGTTCCCATTCTATCCAGCTGAAGCGATGAAGCCCGGTGCGTTTTGGGTTCTGCACGAAGACGACTTGCGAGGCATCAAGTTCTGGAAAGAAGATCTGAGTGGGCTGAGTGGGCTAGAGAAAGCCAATCTTGCGTACTCGGAGTTCTGGCATTGCAAGCTTGACGGCACCGCATTCTCGTTGATGGGGCTCACCCATGCGAAGTTTCATAACTGCTCTATGGTCAGGTCGTGTTTTGCAATGTCCGGCGGCTTCGAAGTTGAGTTCGAAAAATGCAATCTAAGTGAGGCTGACTTCTATGGTGCAGGGTTTGAACAGGTCCGGTTCTCGGACTGCAATCTGACCGAAGTGTTCTGGGGCGACGCGTACTTGGGCAACATGCAGATCGACCACGCAACCATAGTCCCAACTGATTTCCGGCGCGAGTTGGACGGGCGCACTATGGCGGGCCAGCAGTTACCCGATTTACTCCGGTTCTTTCGCCAAGCCTATTCGAAATCAGAAATCTGGCATCGTGCTGATCAGTTCCTATACGTCGAGCGAAAGGCACACAGGCGGTACTTTCTGCGTCCGTCCGGTTCAGGTTGGTTCAAGCCGATGCAGTTTGGGCGCTGGCTTGGCGACGTTTGCAGCGAGGCCTTCTATGGCTACGGTATTCGGGTCCGAAACGTGTTGTGTTCTGCGGGTGCTGTGGGCGTTCTGTTTGCGGCTCTGTATTGGTTTCTGGGTACACCGGAGCTCACCAATTCCGCGGTCGAAGGAGCGCTGCAGGCTCTGTATTTTTTATTCACGACATTCGCGACTCTCGGCTATGGGGATTTGCACTATTCGAGCAACTTCCCGTGGCTTCGGCTGTTGAGTACTCTTGAAGCGGTTGTGGGGGCTGTGATGATCGCATCCGTTGTTGCCGTGCTTGCTCGGAAACAGATGCGTTGAAAGATAACAAGCGCTTCAACCTGACAATGCCATCGGTCACGCCGCTTGCTTTCGCAAGCGCCGCGCCCTGGCCGCTTCGCGGCCTGTTCAGGTTAAGCAAGTCGTTCACCCGCCTTGCGGTCACGTTATGTGTAAATGAAATGATGTCACTTCGGGGATGGTTTGGCGAAAAAATGACCACATTTATTATGTGGGTCTCTCTTGACAAAGAGGTTTATCGTAGATTTCATGACGTAATCATTCCAGCCAAGAATGGAACCACACAGATCGACCATATTCTTGTTTCGCCATATGGACTATTCATAGTAGAGACAAAGAACAAAAAGGGCTGGATTTTTGGATCTGGGGATCACCCAAAATGGACGCAGTTGGTATACGGCAGAAAGTATTCGTTTCAAAACCCGTTACGACAAACCTTCAGACAGCAAAAGGTACTGTGCGAGTATCTTGATCTTAGTGAATCGAAGGTCCGTACAGTCGTTTTCTTCGTTGGAGATTGCAGATTTAAAACCCGCTTACCAGATAATGTCATAAATTCCGGACTTGGGAAATTCATTAAACAATTTCAGGTTCACATTCTCGCACCTCAGGAAATCGATAGAATAGTCGGAAAACTTGAAAGGCTCGTTTATGAGTCTTCACTCACCACCAGAGATCATGTTCGGTCTTTACGTGAGCGACATGGTTCGGCTACTGTTTGCCCAAAGTGTGGCTCTAATCTTGTGGAGAGAACGGCGAGGAAGGGGCCTAATGCCGGTTCGAAATTTTTAGGATGCGAAAACTACCCGCGGTGTCGATTTACCAGAAACGCATAACAAGCTCGCGTATTCGTCTGCCGCTGTTCCGCAGCGCCATTCACCCGACCCGCGGCCACGTTAGAAGCATGAAATGAAGAAGGCAGTAGTCATAGGAGCCACGTCCGGCATTGGCAGGGAATTGACGCTCGTTCTATCCAGGAACGGATACTCTGTCTGCGCAACAGGTCGGCGAACACAGCTCCTTGAATCGCTCCGGTCAGAATTACCGCTATCGTCGCTCATTCACAAGATGGACGTTTCCATCCCCGAAGAAGCCAGGGACATTCTCAAGACTGTTATTTCAGAACTGGGCACGGTGGACCTGGTGGTAGTCTCGGCTGGTACGGGATTTCTCGATCCTGAACCAAACTGGACAAAGGATAAGGCAACCATCGACGTAAACGTGGCAGGATTCACTGCTATCGCAAACACGGAGTCTCCGGGACGTTGATCCGTTCCCTCAAATGCAGGATGAATGGCTGATGGAGTGATGGGGGAGATAGTTCGCAACGACGTAAACAAAACGGAAAAGAGATATGAAGATCGTTTCTTGACCGGTTTTTCAATTGAGATGGTAAAAACTGTCGGTGCACGACCGGTAGAAATCAAGCGGAAAGAGAGCGCTTTTGAGCATGACGACCTGTCCCGTGCGTTACCCTTGTGAGCCACGACGACGCTGTTCCCTCCTTATTCCTGAAATAGCCTGGGCTGAGCCGGCATTTTTTATGACCTGAAAATGTTGTGTACATTTCAAATACGAACTTGTGTTCGATGCAGATAGCTGAAGTGTTAAAAAGCTGAGAAGTGCTGTTGCCCTTCGTTTGGGATAGCAGCCAAACACTACAGAGGGAAGAGAGAATGCCTACGATTTCAATGTTCTATGGGATTCTAATACGGATGTTTTTTCGGGATACCGAGAAACATCATGTGCCACACATTCATGCAGATTATCAGGGAAAAGTAGCAGTGTACTCAATTCTTGACGGAACGCTTCTGGCAGGTGATCTGCCGCCGAACAAGCACAAGCTGGTTGTCGCATGGATCGAAATTCATCACGAAGATCTGCTTGCTGACTGGAATTTAGCCGCAAACGGCAAGAAACCATTTCCAATAAAAGGGCTTGACCAATGAGAATTGCGGAACTACATCCCCAACCAGATTGGGTGCTGTCAATTATTGCTGAAGATGGTCGTATTGGCCGCTTTGATGTCACTCCCTATCTGGAATATGAAGCATTTGAAGAGCTTCGAGACCATAATGAATTTATGAAGGTGAGTAACGGGGGGTACTTCATAGAATGGGCGTGTGGTGCCGATTTGTCGGCTGACACCATTGAAGCGCGATGGGAGGTAATTGGTAAAGCCGCCTCGACGACAACGGCCTGAGACTCTGCAAGCTGGGATTGATCGAAGATGGTGAGATATGGATGCAGATGATCAACAGCCGGAATCTGACATCACATACCTATAATCAGGAAATTGCCGAAGAAATCGCAGAGGCAATCCGCAATCATTACCATGCCGCCTACCGCAAGCTTCTTGATACGCTTGAACCGCTTACAAGTGAGAGGCAGGAATGAAATATGGACTCAACGATACGACCATAGCGCGCATTCATGGTGTGATTGCGCGCTACGGGCAGGTAGATAAAGCCATACTCTACGGTTCAAGAGCCAAAGGGAATTACAGGGCTGGTTCGGATATCGATCTGACTCTCGCTGGTGGCCATGATCTGAACCTGACCGTTCTGTATCGGATAATGGATGATATTGACGATCTGCACCTGCCTTATACCTTCGATATTTCCCTATTGCACTCCATTTCCGATCCGGATGTGCTCGATCACATAAAAAGAGTCGGCAAGGTGTTTTACGAGAAAACACAGACAAACCAGTTCGTCTGATTTCTTGTCTGCTTTATGTATTGCGGCCACGTCAGACAGCTCATGCCAAACTCACTGATGCTTCGCTGATGACCGTAAATCCAGTCTCAACGGAGCGATGACATGACAAAGATTCCAAAGAACACGATCTGCCTCTGGTACCACAACGACGCCGAGGGAGCCGCGCGTTTTTACGCCGAAACATTTCCCGATTCCTCGATCGGCGCACTGCATCGCGCACCCGGAGATTATCCGTCGGGAAAAGAGGGGGACGTTCTGACGGTCGAGTTTACCGTGCTGGGTGTTGCGTGCCTTGGGCTTAACGGAGGACCCGCGTTCAGGCACAGCGAGGCGTTCTCGTTTCAGGTTGCGACCGAAGATCAGGCCGAAACGGATCGCTACTGGAACGCGATTGTCGGCAAAGGCGGTCAGGAGAGCGAGTGCGGCTGGTGCAGGGACAAGTGGGGCATCTCCTGGCAGATTACGCCGATCGCCCTGACGAGAGCATTCACCAGTCCCGACCGCGCAGCCGCCAAACGGGCGTTCGATGCAATGCTGACGATGAGGAAAATCGATATTGCCGCGATCGAGGCGGCCTTTCACGGTTGAGATGTGGATAGGGTGCTTGCGATGACCCGAACGCATTGCCCGGAGCCCCGGTTCATCCCGGCAATGCTGTGTTCATCCTTGCAACGGATCACTGTTGCATCCAGAACAGACTGACAGGATTCACCCGGAAAGAATTCGCGTATTGCTTATTTTGCACTGAAAGAGACGGGCCAATGCTCCGGAGCAGTCTGCACGTCTGCCGCAGGCAGGCAAACAGGCGGCGGAGACACTCCATACCGTCAGATACATTTTCCTCCACGGAGCGCTCTGCACGATCCGCGGGAACCTTGCCCCATCAGGAGAGACGATCTGCTATGGTTCCGGAAAAGTTGAAAGGAGATGGCATTGCATCAGCAGCGGTGACCGCATTCCTGGCCAGGCTGGATCACCCACACAAGGCGGGGATAGAGGAGTTGCGCCGCATGATCCTTGGACTCGAGAGGCGAATTACCGAAGAGGTCAAGTGGAACGCGCCGAGTTTCAAGCTCGATGATTATTTTGCAACCTTCAAGCTCTATCCACCCAAAAACATCCAGCTGGTTCTGCATACCGGAGCCAAAGCCAGGAGCAATGCCAAGTCGTTCGTTGTTGACGATCCCGACAAGCTATTGCAGTGGCCTGCAACCGATCGCTGTGTTCTATCCCTGGAGTCAGCAGCAGCATTGGAATCTCACCGGTCTTCAGTTCTGCGTATTCTTGAGCAATGGCTTGCGCAACGATGAATGGCAGTCCGGCTGGTCGGGCTTGCAGATGCATTAATACAATGACCGGCCAGCCGGGGGTTTCGCCCGTTTCCAGCAAGCGGGTTATGTCAGGCGTTATGCGGGGAAATACATGAACGAATCCACAAATCGCATGACAGAGCCCGGAAACCCGCCAACCGATGCTGCGGTTGCCGACTGGGTTGGCAAGGATGCGTATACTTACTGGGAACGCATCACACAGACGATACGGGCGCACTACCCGGGCATTTTTTCTCCCGAGTGGCTCTACGGAGGAAAGAAGCACGGCTGGTCCCTGAGGTTCAGGAAGAACAAATCATTCTGTACGTTGATCCCCGAGAAGGATCGTTTTGCTCTGCTGATCGTTTTCGGAAAAGCCGAGCGGGAAAAAGTCGAAGCAGTCAGGACCGGCTTATCGGAGAAAACCCGAATGGAATACGACCGGGCCACGACCTTTCATGACGGGAAATGGCTGCTGCTCGCCATCGACTCCGACAGAGTCGTACAGGATGTCATGCTGCTTTTTGCGGCGAAACGCAGACCGGTACATAACAAGGAAGCATAGCACGCCGTCCTGCAGGCAGACGAACAAGCGACTGGTGCAGATACGCTGCGCAGTCGGATTGATTGTCAACTGCGGAGCACTGCCCGATACGCGGCCACGTCCGGTTTAAGGAATAATGGGGTGGAAAAAATGAAAATGCCTGAGTTGCCGGGTGAATTGAAGAAATTTGTGTTGCAGTCGAGCGATGCCCTGGACCTGATGACGTCAAGGTTCCTGGATATTCAGGATATCGATTCGGTATGCCTTGCCCTGGGTCCGTACCGAAATCTGACAACACTGACCGCATCCATGCTGTTTCTGCATCCGAAATGTCAGGTTCTCAACCACGCTGCCGAACGAATTTACGGGAATAACAAGATCGATTTTTTACGGGATTACAGCCGCAGCAAACTGGATCGGTTTATCCGGTTTGCTGTCACAATATCAGGGAAAGGCCGAAGAGGAAATTCAGGCGGATCGATAACATTTTCCCATGCATTTGATTCCCGATACGAGATGGGCGAGATATACAGGAAAACCGGCATGGGAAAAGTGAAGAAAGAGATCAGATGCCTGTTCTGGAAAGAATCGCTCCGCACCTCCAATCTGATTCGTGAAAAACAGGTTGATCTTCCCGGTATTTTCAGCAGGGACGAGCGGCTCCGTTTTCTGATGCCGATCCGAAATCCACTGGACTGCGCAGAGAAGAAGTCTTCGGGACGTTGAGAAAGCGCCGATTAAAACCGGCAAAGAGTAAGGAATGAAAGAGTCCGACATGAAAGGTATAGCCAACCATCATGGCCCCGAGTCATGCCTCGACCTACAGCAATGGGGTGGGGAAGCGTTGACAGGGGAACACACAGGCAGGCCATTGAGCTCCGAAATCACCTCAATTCGCAGGCTGACCCTGT
>VGGK01000061.1 GCA_016868665.1 Chlorobiota bacterium | reverse complement strand
ATCCGCATGATGTGATTCACAAAAGAGTAACTGTAGCGCATATTTCGGACATTCATCTTGCCGGAAACAACGACCGCCGAACAATCTCCATGCTCGGAAGAATGCTGGATCATTTTTCGGCGATCGGAATCGATCATCTTGTCATTACCGGCGATCTTTGCAATGCAGCCACACCCGATGACTGGTCGGTGATAAAAAATGTGCTGAAGGAGTACGGGTTCTGGAGCTGGGAGCGGACAACGGTGCTTCCGGGCAATCATGACCTGATTAACCTTGAGGAGGAGATGCGCATCTACAATGCTCTGAACCCGTTTCCCGGAAGCCGCCGGAAAGCTCTGCGGGAGCGCGTTGCCGCGTTCTGCTCCATGTTCGGCGAATTGATGAACGGCGACCCGGAAGTGCCCGCAAGGTTTCCCTTTGTGAAGGTGATCCGTTTTTCCCCGATTGCCATCGGATTCGTCGCGGTGGATTCGGTCTGGCCGTGGCACCGTTCGGACAATCCTCTCGGCGCGCGGGGTCTGGTTGATCCTTCGCAGCTGCGGGCCCTCTGGCAGCCCGAAGTGGCCGATGCCCTGAAGGAGTGTTTTGTAATCGGACTCTGCCATCATGCCCTGAAAGTATATGGAACGATGTCGCCTGTCGATCAGGCTTTCGACTGGACCATGGAGCTGATAAACCGTAACGATTATCTTTCCGTAATGAAGGCCATTCACGCAAACGTTGTGCTCCACGGTCATTTTCATCGATTCCAGTCGTACGAAATGGAGGGAATCACGGTGGTGAACGGAGGAAGTTTCCGATATTTTCCCTACCGGTACAGCGAGATGACGATCGGCGAGGGAGGAGAGTTTTCCCAACAGTTTGTCGATCTGCCCCCGCCTCGAAAATGAAGAAGCTGCCCTGTCGAGGCAGCTTCAGAAGACCTTCTGTTGTCCTTTTTCAGCCCTGTCCGCGGCGGGCAAGCTGACGATCCATCATGATGAGCGCATGGCCTTTTTCGCCGGCCATCCTGAGGGTTTCAAGAATTTCCGAAGCGGCGGCTTCTTCTTCGACCTGTTCCTCTATGAACCAGTGCAGCATCACCTGTGCGGCATAGTCCTTCTCTTCAAGCGCGATTTCGTAAAGGCTGTTGATAAGCGAAGTGATTTTACGCTCATGGCCGAGCACCTGCTCGAAAAGCGCTACCGGAGACCTGAAATCGGCCTCAGGCTGCCCGATGGCAAGCAGCTCCACGCGTCCACCGCGCTCGTTGACGAATTTGTAGAGTTTCATGGCATGTCCCATCTCTTCTTTCGTCTGCAGTTTGAGCCAGTTTGCAAAGCCGGGAAGGTTCTCTGATTCGGCATATGCCGCCATCGACAGATAGAGGTACGATGATGCGAATTCGTGGTTTATCTGTTCGTTCAGCGCTTTTTCAAGTTTTTTGCTGAGCATTCGGGTTCTCCCTGGTTGGTTGCGGTTATAGTTATTAAACAATAATAATAGATAAACATATTGGCATGAAACGCCCCTGCGGGATTCATCGTTTCCGGTAACCGGTTTATTCAGCAGACAATGCCGTTTTCCCGCATATATGAGCGTATTCTCTCGGCATGGTCGCGGTCTTCCTGATTGAGCTGCCTGAAAATCGATGCGGCGGGAGAAGGATCCGGAGTGTCGAGAAAATCCTGAAAATGCGCTTCGCCGGCCGAAAGTTCGAGATCGAGCGCGGTTCTGAACGCATCTTCCCTCGAGGGCGCGGCTTTAGCGAATGTTTCGAGCAGACCGAGAATACGGGCGTTTGCCTCGAAAAGCATCTGAAGATCGGCAGCGAGCAGATTATCCGGAAAAAATTCCGTCGGCTGCGGCTGCTTTTTTTCCTGCTGCAGAAGAGATGCGTGACCGCGTTCTTCCATGGCGAGCTGCCACCAGAAATCCTCGTCGTCGGGAAACAGGTCGTTGAAAAGCGTGTAAAGCCTGGCAAGGTTAAGTTCAAGTTTTATCGATTCCTCAAGATTCTCGATCATTGAAGCGGCCATGGTGTCGGTATTTTGGGTGGTTGCAAACTGCAGAAAGCAATATACGAAAGAGGGCGGAAGATGGGAAGAGGAGGGAGTATCGCGCTCTGCGCGGGAGAATCGGAATTGCTCTTTCGGTAAGCCTTGCGGGTAATTTTTTTGACGGCTGGATGGCTGGATAGCTTGATGGCTTGACAGCTGAATGGCGATAAAGCATAATCCATAGAGCTTAACCCAATCCCGCTCCTCTTCCATCTGTGCTCATCCGTGTCAATCCGTGGGCAAATCTTTTATTCTTTTGGTTGGATGGCGTGAGGGGAAAGGAGTTTGTCGGGAACGAAAACCCATTGGGGGGGCCGTCCCCGGGTTGCACCCCGGGCTACCGATATGCCGCCCCTACGGGGCTGGGGATTGGGAAGTATCGGATAGGAGTATCGCGCTCACGTACGGCATAAGTGTTTTCTTATCCTCTTTTATTTACGCTTATTTTTTGCCGAACCTTTTGATATGACGTAATATGGGAGGTATAAAGGTCTTTTTATCTGGCTGGTTTGATTTCCCGGATTCTTTTTCTGTAAATTCGGTTTTGCTGATCCGGTGGTACGGAGCATGCGCGTGTGACGCGTTACCTTTTTTCAATCAGTTTTTTTTGTTCATGGCAGGTTCAACAGAAGGCGGCGAATCATCTCATTTATCGGGCGATTCGAGTTTTAAAGGCCTTGCGACGCTCTCTCTTGCGGCTCTCGGTGTGGTATTCGGCGATATCGGTACCAGTCCGCTTTATGCCATCCGGGAGTGTTTTCACGGTGATTACGGCATTTCGATCTCTCACGATAACGTACTTGGAGTGCTTTCGTTGCTGTTCTGGGCACTGATTCTTATAGTTACCCTCAAGTACCTCACCTTCATCATGAGAGCCGATAACGAAGGCGAAGGAGGAATTCTCTCACTCACAGCGCTTATCATCGGCCACTGCAAAAAAAACCGGCATGAACGGTGGCTTCTGGTAAGCGTTGGTCTTTTCGGCGCTTCGGTTCTGATCGGAGAGGCAATGATTACGCCAGCCATATCGGTGCTGAGCGCGGTTGAAGGGGTTCAGATCATCGCTCCCGGAGCTTCGGATCTGGTTATTCCCGTAACGATTGCCATTCTGGCACTGCTGTTTTTTTTTCAGCATAACGGCACCGCAAGGCTGGGCTCTCTTTTCGGACCGATCATCATGCTCTGGTTCACCTGCATCGGCATATTCGGTTTTATAGAAATCATCCGCTTTCCTGAAATTCTCAAGGCGATTAATCCCTGGTACGGTATCGCATTCCTGCTCAACAACAGCCTCCACGGCTTTCTCGTTCTCGGAGCGGTTTTTCTTGCCGTAACCGGAGCCGAGGCGCTCTACGCCGATATGGGCCATTTCGGTCGCCGTCCGATCAGACTGACATGGGCGTTTTTCGTCCTTCCTGCCCTGCTGCTGAATTATTTCGGTCAGGGAGCGTTCCTGCTGGAGTCGCCGCATGGTTCGCATCATCCTTTCTATGCACTGGTTCCATCGTGGGCGCTCATTCCTATGGTGATACTGGCCACAATGGCCACCGTGATCGCTTCGCAGGCGCTCATTACCGGAGTCTATTCCATAACCCAGCAGGCTATCCAGCTTGGTTACCTGCCGCGACTGACGGTAAAGCACACTTCGGCAAGCCACATGGGGCAGATTTACGTTCCTGCGTCGAACTGGGCGCTGATGATTGCGACCATCGGACTTGTTGTCGGTTTCGGATCGTCAAGCAAGCTCGCTGCCGCATACGGCGCCGCAATGACCACGACCATGCTCATTTCGACGGTTCTGTTCTTTTTTGTCGCAAGGGATCTCTGGAAATGGAACAAGACCGCGGTGATCGTGCTGGTCTGCTTTTTTGCCGTTATCGATATTACGTTCTTTGCGGCAAGCATGAGCAAGCTGTTTCACGGAGCATGGTTCCCTCTTGTCATAGGATTGCTGGCATTTACGATGATGAACACATGGAAGCAGGGCAGAAGCCTTATGCTGAAGCAGCTGAAGGACAGAACGCTGACGGTCGAGGAATTCTCCGAGAGCCTCGCCCTGCAGCAGCCCCAGCGGGTTGCCGGTCAGGCGGTTTATCTGACGGCAAATCCCGATATCATTCCCGTAGCGATGCTGCATAATATGCGGCACAATAAAATCCTGCATTCGGAAGTGGCATTGTTCCATTTCACCACCGAACGGGTGCCAAGGGTGCCGAACAGCCGGAAGGTGGAGGTCGTCAAATGCGGCGACGGCATCTACAAGGTGATCGCGCGCTACGGGTTTATGGAATCACCGAGCATCCGGCAGGTGTTTTCGCTTGCACACCACAAGGGTTTCCATTTCAGGTTCGAAGCGACCAGCTTTTTCCTCAGCCGCGAGAAAATCGTAACCGGTCTGAAGTCAAAAATGAGTTCGTGGCGCAAAAAGCTCTATGCGCTCATGATGCGCAACGCTATCAGCGCGACCGGATATTACGACATTCCTTCCGGTCAGGTGATCGAAATCGGCATGCAGGTGCAGATATAATCGGTTGAAGCACTCGGTGATCGGGGTCTTTTCGTGCCCTCTCCGCTCAGGCCTTTGCGAGCCTCACTGCCATGAATCGAAAAACTCCGGCGCCTTAGCGGCAAAGCCGCTTTCGCGGTGGTCGAAGAGATATTGCTTCAGAAAGGGAGGGTAGAGCTCACAGGCGGCAAGTTCCTCGAAAGGCACCCACTTCGCCTGCAGAATCATCTGCTCGTCGTCGGCATATTCCGGATCCTTGCCGGTTATCAGCTCCCCGCCGGTTACCGTGCAGCCGAACCCGAGCGAAACCGAATGATGTCGGCTCCCCTGCTGGCGCGCTCCGGGAAAGGGATAAAGCAGTTCCTTGATAAAAAGCAGGGAACCCACACTGCACTGAAGACCGGTTTCCTCCTGCATCTCCCTTTTCAGCGCTTCGTCGAGAGTCTCTCCCGGTTCGACCCCGCCTCCGGGAAGAATCCAGTACCGGTCGGGCAGCGCCGGATCGCCGGGAGCGAAGCTTTTATGCTCGATAAGCAGGACACTCCCCTGCCAAACGCAAAGCGCGCTTACTCTCAGAATGACTTTCGACATGATGCGAACTGATTGTGCTATAAACAGACTGCGATGCTGTTCAATAAACAAATAAATAAAGTCCCGTAAAACCGAATCTGTTGCAGTGTCCGAAGAGAATCCCTGTTTTCTCAATTACCGTTTTCAGTATCCTGCTCTCGCTACGCACTCCATTGAATCCACCACCGAAACCCGAAAACCCGATATTCAACGAATCGCTGTGCAGCCGTTGCGGCCTCTGCACGGGCAACGCATGGCCTGCAGCAGAAAGACGGGAGATCTGCGTGTTCAATACCGGCGGGCTCGGCAGCCATCTCTTGAAGCAGTACGACGTTACCGACTTCGACGACCTTCCGCCGCACGGCGAAAAAAAATTTGCATTCCTCGGTATTAACAATTATTATATAAGCATATAGTAGAAGAAATACCCCTGAAAACAAAAAAAGAACGAACGAAATTTGTTCTTATGGTTGTATTTTATTAACATAAAGCTTTACAAAAACCACACTTGTTCTTTTTTAAGCATGTAAACGCCCTGCACCATGCGGGCGATAACGGTTGATTGTTCGATCGAGACATAAACCACACACAAAACAACAACGGAGAAAAAGACTATGAAAAAAATGCTGTCGCTTGCAGCCATGTTCGCGGTGATTGCTTACGCATCCCCCGCATCCGCAGAAATCAAATTCAGCGGTGACGCTTCGCTTCGCCTCAGAGGCCAGTTTACAGACAGTGAAGTAAATGGAGTCGAAGATGGCAATTCTGAAGATCTGAACTTCGCTTACCGGATTCGCCTGAAAGCCGCTGCAGACCTTGGCGAAGGTTACTTCTTCAAAGCCATGCTCGCTTCAGACAACAAAACAAGCAATACTAATCCATTCAGAGCAGGCGGCTGGGTAAGCCTCGACAACAATCTTGAGGATGTTAATCTCGACATCTCCAACTTCTACTTCGGGCGTATGATGGAAGACAGCCATTACATGATGGGTCGTCTGCCGCTCAACAGCATGAACAACCCGATCTTCGACCTTGCCATGTATCCCCAGGCACCAGTGGATATTCCTGTCGCCACGTTCTATATGGATCGCCTTCTCGGAATCAACTACGGTGCGAAAATCGGTTCCGGTGAACTCAATGCGACTCTGGTTCTTCTTAACGAGGACTCTCCCGCTGAAGACAACGGCATGCTGAACGACGGATACGCAGCTCACCTCAGCTATAAAGTCAATCTTGGCGATGTCACCATCGAACCTCAGGCACTGCTTACCCTGACCGACGGCGATGGACCTCTCGGATACATGGACATCACTCCGCAGACTTTCGGAATGAACGTTACCATACCGGCCGGTGATGCAAAAATCGGCCTCAGCGGTTTCTACACTGTCTGCAAGGATGACGATGCCAATGGAGATGACGTTGACTACAACGGCTATCTGCTCCGCCTGAAAGGCCAGTATGAGGGTTTGACTGCATGGGTTGACTACAACCACACCAACGACAAAACTGATGGCGGCGATGTCGATTACGACAACCTGTTCGTCTGGGCTCAGTACAACTACAAGGTATACGAATCAGCCATGGGCAGCTTCAGCCTGACCCCGACCGTCCGTTACTGGGCTCTCGGATCGGAAGTCGGATCGTCTGAAACCGATTACAGCAGACTTCGTACCGAACTCATCGCTACGGTGAGCTTCTAAGCGAAAGCTTGCCTGAACTCAGAAAGCCGCAGGCGACTGCGGCTTTTTTTTGCCCCCTCCGAACAGAGTATCTGTTTTTTTCTTATGCAATCGAAAAAAACAGCGTCGCATCCATGGATGTATGCGACGGAAACAGTGATCCGAAAATAATCACGTAACAATTATTGACTGTTTTACACCGATTCTTTTCCGTAACTTCAATTTATAATGTCCATTCTCTCAGCCTTGCCTAACACTCAACAAACAAACGTTTCAAGCCATGGAAAAAGGGAAACTCCAGGAGTACTGGAAAATCAACCTCGGCTACCTGATCGGGCTGCTCATCGCCTGGTTCGTGGTATCCTACGGGTTCGGCATCCTGCTTGTCGAACCGCTTAACGCAATCAAACTCGGCGGGTTCAAGCTCGGATTCTGGTTTGCGCAGCAGGGATCGATCTACATTTTCGTCGTGCTGATCTTCGTCTACGTTTCGCTGATGAACAGCCTCGACAAAAAGTTCGACGTGCACGAAGACTGACCCGTTCAAAAACCGTTTTCTATTAATTTTATTCAACAATCAAGCGTATTACCACTATGGATGTACAGATGTGGACGTATACCATTGTAGGCGCTACCTTTCTGCTCTACATCGCTATCGCGATCTGGGCGAAAGCCGGCTCTACGAAGGAATTCTAC
>VGGK01000060.1 GCA_016868665.1 Chlorobiota bacterium | reverse complement strand
TGTCGGGGCGATGGTTACGGATCGCTCCGCTGGAGAGTTCGATGCCGTTGCAGACGATGTCGTACTGGTAGGCGAGAATGTCGAGCGGCTGCATGGTGTCGAGCGCGTCCATTTCTCCCTGCGGCATGGAGAACGGGTTGTGCGAAAAGTCGATTTTTTTGGCCTCTTCGTTGTACTCGTACATGGGAAAGTCCACGATCCAGCAGAAGGAGAGCTCGTCGCGATCGAGTTCGAAGAGGTCGGCGAAGTAGTTGCGCATGCCGCCCATGATCTTGCAGGTTTGTTCCCACTTCCCTGCCCCGAAAAAGACGACGTCGCCGGTTTCGAGTCCGAGCTGCGTTTTGAGGCGCTCCATTTCGGCGTCGCCGAGGAATTTGACGACCGGTCCTTTCGGCCCTTCTTCGCGGAACTGGATATAGGCAAGGCCTGCGGATCCGAGCTCGCGTGCGCGTTTTTCGGCTTTATCGTAGAAGAGGCGCGATTCGTTGCCGCGGCCTTTGAGCACGAGCGCCTTGACTGCGCACCCCTCTTTGGTATTCGAAGAGAAGACCTTGAAGGAGGAATCGACGAAGAGGCCGGTAACATCCCGGATTTCAAGCGGGATGCGAAGGTCGGGCTTGTCGCTGCCGTAGCGGTTCATGACATCCCTGTAGCTGATGCGCGGGAAGGGGTACTGCGTGATCCGTTTCTCCGACATGCTCTCGACGAGGTGCTTGAACATGCCTTCAAGAATAACGAACAGGTCGTCCTGCTCGATGAAAGCCATTTCCATATCGATCTGGTAGAATTCGCCCGGGCTGCGGTCGGCTCTAGCGTCTTCGTCCCTGAAGCAGGGCGCTATCTGGAAATACCGGGGAAATCCGGCTACCATGAGCAGCTGCTTGAACTGCTGGGGCGCCTGCGGCAGCGCATAGAACTTGCCGGGGTGCAGGCGGCTCGGTACGAGAAAGTCGCGTGCGCCTTCGGGCGAACTCGACGTGAGAATCGGTGTCTGGATTTCGATGAATCCCTGTTCGACAAGAAAACGGCGCACTTCGGCGGTGAGCCGGCTGCGGAATATGATATTTTCGTGCAGCTTTTCGCGGCGAAGGTCGATGAAACGATATTTCAGGCGGAGCTCTTCGGAGGTCTGCACCTCGTCGGCTACCGGAAAGGGCAGCGTGTGTGCGTTGCTTTCGATGCCGACCGAGCGCACGACAACCTCGATCTCTCCCGATGCGAGGCGAGGATTGACGGTTTCGGGACTGCGTCTGACCACCTGGCCTTCGATGGTGATGACCGATTCGTTATGAAGATGCTCGACAGCCCTGAACAGTTTCTCCTGTTCGGGCTGTATGACGAGCTGGCAGATGCCGGTATGGTCGCGAAGGTCTATGAAAATAAGGCCACCGTGGTCGCGCTTGCGGTGAACCCATCCGCCGAGCCTGACGGTGCGGTTTTCGCTGTCGGGGCCAAGCAGGCCGCAATAGTCTGTTCTGTATCTGTTCTGAAGAAGGGTCGCTGGGCTCTCTGCCGATCTATGCATGGCTGTAATGGTCTTGAAAATAGGTGATGATCCGGTTTGGACGAAAAGATTGAATATGAAGAATTTTAGCTGATTTATAAAACACTTGCCAACCCGTTTCAGTAGATCAGTTCGCCGCCGAACTCCCTGATGATGAACTGCACCACGGGATTTTTGCGGGAAAGCTCCTCGAAAAGGGTGAAAACGGTTTTCTCTTTTGTACAGGCATCTTTTTCGGCATCGTAGACGAGCCTGAGAGTAAGCGGAAGGCGGTAGAAAGCCGCCACCGATTTCTGCAGGGCCGGCAGTTCAGGCAGCAGTTCTTCGTAGGAGAACTTCCTGCAGCAGGAGATGGTCAGGACGCCGCGGTCGGTGCACAATACCGGCTCGCAGGAGCCGAGATGGACGCTGAGCACGCTGTGGTCGGCGCGGGACACCGAATCGAGAAAGAGGTGCCATTCCATTTTGAGCGTCCCGATATCCGGCAGCGAGGCGAGCAGTTCGGTGGGTTCTTCGATGGTCTGCCCGGCGGTCTCGGCTTTCCGGCTGGAAAGAGGCGAAAATCCGGAGCCGAAGCCGGATAGCTTTTTCTGCCATGACCCGAGATCTATCGAGGGCGTGGTCGCTTTCGGCTTTGCTGCCGCGGGTGCCCTTTCGGGCGAGTGGGGTGCGGGCGCGGCTGGAGCGGTCGGCTGGACGAAAGGTGCCTGTGGCTGGGGCGCATCCGCTGCCTGCGAGCGTTTCAGAGGTTCAGTGCGGGCTTTTTTTTTTGCTGTTCCGCCTGCACCGCCGTCGTCGTCGCGTAAGACGACGGAGCAGTTCCGGCAAGCTCGACAAGCTTGAGCAGCACCAGTTCAAAGCGGAACCGGTACTCGAACTGGAATTTCAGCTCCCGCGAGGTCTGCACCAGCAGATCGATCATGCGCATCACCGCAGCAGGGGTAAATCTTTCGGCATCGCGCTGGTAGCGCTCCCTGACGGCGTCGGGCCTTTCGACGAGCTTTGTGGAACGGAGGTTCTGCACCATCAGCAGGTTGCGCAGGTGTTCGATGAGCTTTTCGAGAAAGTCCTGTTCGTCGTAGCCGTTACAGATGACGAACTGGGCGGTTTCGATCATATTGGCCGGATTCCGCTCAAGCACGGCGTCGGTTACAGCGAAAAGGTGGTCGTCATCGATATGGTTGAGGAGTTCGGCAACCTTGGTGTAGCTGATGGCCCCGCCGTTCACGTAATCGTCGGAAAAGGCGATGACCTGATCGAGAATGCTCTGCGCGTCGCGCATCGAACCGTGCGCCTTTCGGCCTACAAGCTGCAGAGCATCGGGTTCGACGGCAATCCGTTCGGCGTCGCAGATCTGCTGGAGCTGCTGCTGTATCCGGTCGAGCGGAATGCGCTTGAAGTTGAACCGCTGGCATCGCGATGCGATGGTCGCGGGTATCTTGTGCAGTTCGGTGGTCGCGAAAATGAAAATCGCATGGGGCGGCGGCTCTTCGAGCGTTTTGAGGAAGGCGTTGAAGGCCGCGATGGAGAGCATGTGCACCTCGTCGATGATGTAAACGCGATAGCGCCCTTTCTGCGGCCCGTAGCGTACGTTTTCACGAAGCATGCGGATGTCGTCGACGCTGTTGTTGGATGCTGCGTCAAATTCCGAGATGTTCAGGCTGGTGCCGGAATCGAAGTCACGGCAGCTTTCGCACTCTCCGCAGGGTTCGGTGACGGTTCTGCAGTATTCGGCGTCCTCGATGATCCTCTGGCAGTTTACGGCTTTTGCGAAGACCCTGGCCGCGGTGGTTTTGCCGACGCCGCGAAGGCCGGAAAAGATGTAGCCGTGGCCGAGCCGACCCATGCGCAGGGAGTTCTGGATGGTGCGGGTGATATGCTCCTGCGCGGTAATGTCGGCAAAGGTCTGCGGACGGTATTTACGCGCGATAACCTGATAACTCATAAACGTTCAATATTGGTGTCGTGTAAGAACGATGCGACCGGCACATCCATGCGCTCCTTCATGTACGCGGCAACCTCCCTGTCGAGCGAGGCCAGAGCCGTACCGCCGCGGTCGGACGATCCTGTAGCAAAAGCGGCATCCGCCTGTTCGAGGGAAAGCCTGCTGTACAGCTCGTAGAGGGTCGTACGGTAAAGATCGAGCGCGACAACGAGCTTCCCTTCAGCTGTTTCCTGCAGCACCCTTGCCTGCAGAAGGCAATCGGCAAGCGCCGCTGCGGCTGAAGCGCTCATCGCCACGATGCCGTTCCGCCTGCGGAGGTCTGCCGTTCTCAGCAGCATTCCCCGCTCCTGTGCCGAACTGACTGCCGCAAGCATCAAGAGCACCGGATAGAGTGCCTGCAGTGGGGTTCCGGCCTGATAGACTTTCGCTTCCTGCTGCACAGAGCCCATGCTCGAAGCGAGCTCCGCCCCCGTCAGCACAACCAGCCATGCGAGATAAACCCAGAAAAAGAGCATCGGAACGGCTGAAAGCGCGCCATAGATATGCTCAAATGTAGCAAAGCGGCTGACATAAAACACAAACCATTTTTTGGAAAGTTCAAAAAGCACGGCAGCGAAAAAGGCTCCTGAAAAGGCATGCAGCAGCCTGACCTTGCGGTTCGGCACGAGGATATAGAGCAGAAAGAATGCCGCAAGCGAGTTCACGAAAGGCAGAAACGAAATAAGGCGCAATTTCAGTTCACGCATCGGCCCCTCGGTGAAGACGGTATACCATATATATGAGCTTGCAGCAAGGCTGCTGCCCATCAGCAGCGGGCCGAGCGTGAGCACCGTCCAGTAGAGCAGGAAGGCCTGCATGGGCTTTCTCGGGGTGCGAACCTTCCAGATGCCGTTGAGGGTATGGTCGATCGTGGAGATGAGGGAAAGGGCGATGACAACAAGCAGAACGCCTCCGAGCAGAGAGACGGTGGAGGTTTTGCCAACGAACTCTTCAACATAGTGACGGAACTCGTTGCCGGACGAGGGTACGAAATTCAGCAGGATGAAGTCCACGATCGAGCGGTTCAGGCTGGAAAAGAAAGGAAAGGCACTGAGCACCGCAAGCGCAACCGCCAGAAAAGGCACCATGGAGAGCAGGGTCTGGAATGCGAGAGAGCCTGCGCTGATGAAGATTCTGCCGCCAAGAAGGTTCCGCCAGAAATACGACAGCAGTTCACGAAGATAGGCCCCTCTATCTGACAGCACGTTCATGGAAAATCCGGAGTGTCGTGTCATGTTGTTTCCTCTGACTGCGGAGTTTACCCGAAGATGCGCCAAAAGGCTGCTCTTCGGGTAAACTCGCGGGCTTCCTGTAAGCGTCACTCGGCACAGACCTCTTCGGAGCGCGCTCCCGGAACCCCGCTGTTCGAACGTACCCGAAGCATCAGAAGCAGACCAGCCGCAAAAAAGAAGAGCAGCGAAAGCAGGCCCGCTTTCTGGTTGGCCGCCTGTGACGACACAAATCCGAACACGAGCGGCCCGGCTATAGCCGATGCCTTGCCGAAGGTTCCATCATAGAAACCGAAAAATTCGGCTACATGTTCACGTGGCGTCAGTTTTGCCATCATGGAGCGTGAAGCGGCCTGGGAAGAACCCATCGCCATGCCGGCAAGCATGCCGGTCGTAAAAAAAAGCTCCTTTGTCTCTGCGAAAAGCGCTGTGAATACGACGCCGAACCAGATAGAGAGGGTCACGACTATCGTCCGTTTCGGTCCGATGCGGTCGGTCACGAAACCGAAGAAAATGGAGCCGACAAGCGCGGTTGTCTGCACCAGCATGAAAAAAATGATGAGTTCCCCGGTACCGAAGCCAAGCGTATTCTGGGCGTATATGGAAGAAAATGCGATGATGGTAAGAATGGCGTCGTTGTAAAAGAAATATGCGAGCAGGAACTTCGCCAGATCGGGGTAACTCATGATGTGCCGGATGGTGTAACCGACCTCCCTGACGGATCTGGCGACGAGGGCTGCGGAAATCGCACGGCCTTCGCGTTTTTTCCGGTCCCGCAGCACGAGAAAAAGCGGAAGGGAGAACACAGCGAAAAAGAGCGCTGTAGCCCAGAAGCTCAACCGGACGTTGGCGGCATTTTCAGGCACGATTCCACCGCCGAGCAGGGGCTGCATAAGCAGAAGAATGGTCAGCGAGCCGAGGTATCCCATGGCGAAGCCGTAGCCCGAAACCCGGCCAATGCTCTTTTCAGAAGCTATTTCCTTGAGCCATGCATCGTAAAAAACCAGCCCCCCTTCAAAGCCGATATTGGCAAGCACGAAAAGCGAAATAGCCGCCAGCGCCATACCCGGACCGGAAAAGCCGAGCATCGCTGTGGCGACCACCGAGAGCATGGTGAAGAAAAAGAGATAGCGTTTTCTGTGGCCCGAGTAGTCGGAAGCGGCACCAAGCACCGGAGAAATGAGTGCGACAAGCAGCATGGAAACACTGACCCCGACTCCCCAGAGCATATCGCCCGAAGTATCGCCGCCGCAAATGACATTCTTGAAGAAAAGGGGAAATGCGAAGGTGACCATCATGACGCTGAACGAGGTATTGGCGAAGTCGAACAGCAGCCATGAAAAAACTTTCCCTTTCTCTGTCACGGAAATCCGGGGATTATGCGGGTTACTGCCTTCCGGCAAGAGAGTCGAAAAGCGACTCGAACAGCTTTCTGCCGTCCGAGGATCCGAGCAGGGTTTCGCTTGCCCGTTCGGGATGGGGCATGAGGCCGAGCACGTTTCCTTCCCGGTTTATGATGCCGGCGATATTGCCGATCGAACCGTTCGGATTCGATTCGGGAGTCACGTTACCCCGGGCGTCGCAGTAGCGGAAAACGATCTGACCGTTCTCTTCGAGCCGGTCGATCACCTCGGGCGGAGCGAAGTAGTTGCCTTCGCCGTGCGCTATGGGTATCGAGAGCACCTCCCGGGGCCGGCAACGGCTCGTGAAAGAGGTGGTGGCGTTTTCCACCCGTATGGTGGTTGGCGAGCAGATGAATTTTTTATCGCGGTTTCGCGAAAGCGCCCCCTCGAGCAATCCGCTTTCGAGCAGCACCTGAAAGCCGTTGCAGATGCCGAGTACAGGGTATCCCTTTCGGGCAAAGTCGACCACTTCCTGCATGATCGGCGAAAAACGGGCGATAGCGCCCGCCCGCAGATAGTCGCCATAGGAAAAACCGCCGGGAAGAACGACGAGATCCACACCCCTGAGATCGTGCTCGTTATGCCAGAGCAGAACCGGCCTCACCCCCTCAAAAGAAGCGAGGGCGTACTCGGTATCGTGATCGCAGTTGGAGCCGGGAAAAACGACAATTCCCGCATTTATTGGAGCCATAATGGAATTTCAGGTTTAATTGACGTGTTCCAGCTCGAAGGCGTAGTTTTCCATAACCGGATTCGAGAGCAGTTTCTGACAGATCTCGTTGCAGATCCGTTCGGCTTCCGTCCGATCGTTTTCGTTGATGCTCACTTCGATGTATTTGCCGATCCTTGCCGAATCCACGGAGGCATAGCCCAGGTTTTTCAGGGCATGCTCGACGGCTTTTCCCTGCACATCGAGAATCGACTGGCGAAGCGTAACCTTTATCTTGGCGTTGAATGGCATGGTGCATGCAGGATAGAGTGAAAAAATCAAGTCTGCCACTGCCTGATCCAGAGACCGAGCGAGCGGATAACCCCGAGCAGAATATACAACAACATGAAGAGAAAAAAAGCTTTCGCCTGAAAGAGCAGAACGCAGAAAATTGCCACCAGATAGAGGCTGAACTGCAAAGGCTGACGCTTGAAAGCTTCGACCGTCGGTTTCGGCAGGGCATCGTAATTGACTTTGCTGACCATCAGTACCGCAAGGATGACCGATAACCACGCAAGCACGGTTTGAACCCTCTCGGGAGAGAAAATGGATTCGGTATGCATCCAGAGCACGAAGCCCGCAAGCGTCAGCGCCTGCGCCGGAGACGGAAGCCCTGAAAAAGACTCCTTGCTGTAGCCGATAAGCGTGATGTTGAACCTTGCGAGGCGAAGACCGCTTCC
>VGGK01000059.1 GCA_016868665.1 Chlorobiota bacterium | reverse complement strand
GTTCCTGGCGTTTCTTCTCTCTGACTGACGGAGTCTTTTCTCAGCCGATTTGTGTAGAGGCATAAACGGATGCTGTTAGAGTATTGGTCTGCAACGTTGCTGATAATCAAAAGGCATATAATATACAGGAAAAGCGGATATTTCAAAAAACTAAAAACATCCCGTCCTCGGGACGCGCGTCTTTCTGCCCGGGGTCGGGAGTGGAAAGGCGCAACGGAATGAATGGCAGGTTTTTTATTTATATTGCGGCAGTTTTTTTCTGACCGAAATGATAAACATCCTGCTATGAGCCTGATGATCAGCGTCTCCGGTATCCGGGGAGTAGTCGGCGAAAGCCTTACGCCTAAAAACCTGACGGCTTTCGCCATGGCGTTTGCCGCCTGGACGAAGCGTTCGCAGGAAAAGCGAACCGGACTGACCGGAATAAAACCGCGGATCGTGATCGGCAGGGATACCCGGCCTACAGGCAGCCGGATTGCCGGACTGGTCGGCAATGCTCTCGTGCTCTGCGGATGCGATGTGCTCGACCTCGGCATCGCCACGACGCCTACCGTCGAAATCGCTGCGGCAGCCGAACATGCCGACGGGGGACTCATCATCACGGCTTCGCACAATCCGGTCGAATGGAATGCCCTGAAAATGCTGAACCATCGGGGAGAATTCCTTACCGCCGAAGAGGTTGACGAACTGCTCGAAATAGCCGACAGGGAATCGTTCAGTCCTGCACGCTGGGACGGAATCGGGACAATCGCATCGAATGACCGTTACGACGGGGTGCACATCGACAGCATTCTTTCCCTTCCCTGCATCGATACGAATACCATCGCCGGCGAAGGCTACCGGGTGCTCGTGGATTGCGTGGAAGGCGCGGGTTACAGAATCGTGCCTGAACTCTGCCGGAAGCTCGGCATCGGCCAGCTCACCCTCTCTGCCTGCAACGGTACCGGACTTTTTCCGAGAAATCCCGAGCCGATAGAAGAGAACCTGCAGGAGACCATCGGGCTCATGCGGAATGCCTGCTGCGATTTCGGTCTCGTGGTCGATCCGGACGTCGACCGGCTTGCCGTAATCTGCGAAGATGGAACGCTCTTCGGCGAAGAATACACGCTGGTGGCCTGCGCGGACTTCTGGCTGGGCATCAGCAGGGGGCCGGTCGTAAACAATCTTTCGAGCAGCCGCGCGCTCGCCGATATTGCAGCAAAACACGGCGTAAGCTGCAGCAGCGCAAAGGTAGGAGAAGCAAACGTCACGGCCATGATGAAAGAAACCGGGGCGGTTATCGGCGGCGAGGGCAACGGAGGAATCATCCTTCCTGACCTGCACTACGGCAGGGACGCTCTTATAGGTATCGCGCTTTTCGTTCAGGCGTTCACCGCATGGCGGTCGGAGCACAAAGGCGGCAGATTGTCCGAATTCCGGCTCGGTTTTCCAGGCTATGCCATGGCAAAGGAGAAAATCCGCCTCGGTTCGCTCGACAGAAAGGGTCTCGATGCCCTGTTCGCAAGCATAGCGGCCGACTACCCCGAAGCGACAGCGAACCGGCTTGACGGTCTGAAGCTCGATTTCCGGAACAGCTGGGCACATCTCCGCCCGTCAAATACCGAACCGGTCGTTCGGATCTATACCGAGGCGCCGACGATGAATGAAGCTCAATCCCTGGCGGCTGATATGATGTCGCAAATCGCCAGACGCTCTCCCGAACTCTGAGGCTATTGCCGGGCAATCATTATGAGCACAGTTCCGGGAGCCGCCAAAAGCTTCACGACGCAGCAGGACGAAACCCTGAAAAAAAAGAAAGGGTCACTTGATCTCTATATCATAGAAAAGCTGCTGGGCTATCTCAGACCCTACAGAGGGCTCGTCACTGCGGCAATAATCATCACGCTTGCCGGTTCGGTTTTCGGTCCGCTGCGCCCCTACCTCACCAAGGTCGCGATCGACGACAACATTCTCGGAAACGATCTGAACGGACTCATCGTTACCAGCATGCTGCTTCTGGGCGTTATTCTGCTCGAAGGAATAAAACAGTATGCGGCCACATGGATCACGCAGATAATCGGGCAGAAGGCCGTGTTCGACATCAGAATGGATGTGTTCGGCCACCTGCAGAAACTGCCGGCAAGGTTTTTCGACCGGAACCCGATCGGAAGGCTGATTACCAGAACGACCAATGACGTCGAATCGCTCAATGAAATGCTGTCGAGCGGGGTCGTCTCCATTCTGGGCGATATCGCCCAGATCTTCTTTATCGTGGCGCTCATGTTCTGGCTCGACTGGCAGCTCACGCTCATCGTGCTCGGCGTACTTCCGCTGATGATCTATACGACCGTCACGTTCAAGAACCGGGTACGCAAGGCGTTTATGGACGTTCGCACGCATCTTGCCCGCCTGAACACGTTTTTCCAGGAACATATCGCCGGCATGAACATCGTGCAGCTTTTCAGTCGCGAGCAGCATGAATTCAGCGCCTATGCGACAATCAATGCCGACCATCGCGATGCCAATATCCGGACGGTGTTCTATTTCTCGCTCTACTATCCTGCCATAGAACTGCTCAGCGCGGTTGCTGCCGGCCTGGTCATCTGGTACAGCGGCGTCAGGCTGCTCAAAGCCGATCTCACCATCGGCGTGGTTATTTCCTTCGTTCAGTATATCTGGCTTTTTTTCCGACCGCTGCAGCATCTCTCCGACAAATTCAATATTCTGCAGACTGCACTGACCAGTTCCGACCGGATTTTCAGACTGCTCGAAGAACCTGTCGAACAGGCAGATTCCGTGGACCGGTCTGTCGAGGCCACCTTCAGGGAGAGCATGGCGTTCCGGAACGTCTGGTTCGCCTACGACGACGAAAACTGGGTGCTCAGGGATCTGTCGTTCGACATCCGCCATGGAGAGAAAATCGCCATTGTGGGGGCCACCGGCAGCGGAAAAACCACCATCATCAATATCCTCTCGGGCCTCTACCCTTACGGCAGGGGCTCGGTGCAGATCGACGGCGTCGAACTCTGCAACATACCGGTTCATAAGCTGCGCAAACTCGTTGGCGTCGTCATGCAGGACGTCGTCCTTTTTTCAGGATCGCTCAGGGAGAATCTCGCATTCGGCAACCCCGGAGTCACCGACGAAGAGATAGCCGAAGCCGCACGCATAGTCGGAGCCGACCGATTCATCAGCCGGCTGCCGGGAGAATACTCCTATATGGTGAGGGAAAACGGCAGCGGGCTCTCGACCGGACAGAAACAGCTGATTGCATTCGTTCGCGCCCTGCTTTACAATCCGCAGGTTCTTGTGCTCGACGAAGCCACCAGCTCCGTCGATACGGAAACCGAACAGCTCATCGAGGCTGCGACCGCCCAGCTTATGGAAGGAAGAACCTCGATCATGATCGCCCACCGGCTCTCGACCGTCCAGAAAGCGGACAGGATCATCGTGCTGCATAAAGGCCGCATCAGGGAAACCGGCAGCCACCAGGAACTGCTCGCCCGGAAGGGTTTGTACTACAAACTCTACCTGCTGCAGCACCCTGAAAGAAAGCAGGAATAGCACCGATAGAACAAAAAAACTCCGGTTCATGATCTTAACTCTTCCATTCGTCCCATAAGTCCCATTCGTCCCATTCCTCCCATCTGTCTTATTCTTCCATAAGTCCCATTCCTGAAGCTCCCTACAAACTGCTGTCGCGCAGCACTTTTACCGGCTCCAGTCTGGCGGCTTTGGCGGAAGGCAGGATTGCGGCGATGGTGCTTATAAAGACGGTTACCCCGATGACATAGATAAAATATATCGGGTTCCGGGACATGCTGAATCCTGTTTTGGTGATGGGGCCCTGGGCGTTCTCGACCGGTATGCTGGCGAAGAGATCGATTGATCCGACAGCCAGCACTCCTCCGGCAAGCGCTCCGGCAAGGCCGACGAGAAATCCTTCGAGAATGAACATGGCGACCAGTTGCAGTGCCGAGAAACCGAGCGACTTCATGATGGCGATATCGCGGCTCTTTTCGAAAACCGTCGTCACAAGAATATTGGCCACTCCGAAACCCGACACGACGCCGACAAAGGCTACCAGCGAAAAAACGATATAGCCTATCCGGGTAAAAAGGGAGAGCACGCTCGCGTTCTGTTCCTGCCAGGTCACGGCCCGGTAACCGATAATGTTCTGCAGATCCCCCGCAAGCCTGCTGTTGTTCATGGGATCTCTCACTTTCAGGGCTATGCCTGTAACCTTGTTCGAGGGCATGCCTTCGATGATCTGGCCGAGTTTGAGCGATCCTACAATGCTGTTATCGACGGCGTTGACACCTGTAAAGAAGACTCCCGCAACCTTGCACTGACGGCTTTTTCCCGATGCCGGAATGATGATGACTTCGTCGTTTACGGCAAGTTTCATGTCGCGGGCAACGGTCCTGCCTACAAGCACCGCATTCGCCGTATTCCTGAATATGCCGATATCGCCGCTTTCGAGCTTTCCGCCAATGCCGCTGATCCGGTCTTCGCGATCGATATCGACGCCTTTGAGAAGCACCGGTTCGTTTCGGTTTCCCTTGAGGGCCATAACCTGGGATTCGACATAGGGCGAAACGGCAAGCACTTCGTCACGATAAAGCGACGAGGCGAACAGATCCTGAATCTGGCGGAAGTTGCGAACCTCCTCCCGCTCCTGTTTTTTTATATTGTCCTCGACAATCGCAGTACCGCCGGCCACCGCCAGACCGGGCAGCTCTACCGGAACCGGATCGATCCGTTCCCCCCTGATAGTAATATGGGGAGCCACATTGACGATAATTTCCACAAACGAATCCAGAAGACCCCGGGTAAGCGAAATGGTGGTTATGAGCACCATGGTGCTCACCGCCACACCGGCGACGGTGGTCAGGGTCTGCCGGCGGCGACCTGAAAGATGGCGCAGCGCAATATCGAACAGCGTTTTCAGCATGACGGCAAGCCAATGACTGGCTGAAAAGTTGGGATATTTTTATTAAGTTTTATTTTTATGCTCACGTATACAAAATCATGAAGGAACCAGATGCTGAACCGCATGAACGACGCACCCTCCAATATAACAATTGAACGCAAGCATAACCATGTGGAGCTGTGCCTTCGGGACGACGTACTGTTCGACGGGACAACATCGGGGTTCGAGACGCTCGGATTCCGCCACAACGCACTTCCGGAACTGCGTTTTTCCGATATCGGGCTGACGGCAACCTTTCTCGGCAGAAAAATAGGCGCGCCGCTCATGATTTCGTCCATGACCGGCGGCTTCGACAAGGCGGTCATGCTCAACCGCCGATTTGCCGAAGCCGCCGAACATTTCGGCATCCCGCTCGGTATCGGCAGCATGCGCCAGGCTCTGGAAAACGGCTCTCAGCGCGAAAGCTATGCCGTCGTAAGAAAATATGCTCCCTCAATCCCGGTGCTGGCCAATATCGGCGCGCCGGAAGTTGCCAAAGGGTTGAGCGCCGCCGACATCCTTACCCTGCTTGAGCTGGTTGAAGCCGATGCGCTGATCGTACACCTGAACCCCGCGCAGGAGATGTTCCAGCCCGAGGGCGATACCGATTTCCGCCGCGTCCTGGAAGAGTTGTCGCGGCTTGCCGCTGCCGTTCCTGTCCCGCTCATCGCCAAGGAGGTGGGTTGCGGCATCTCCGGCGATTGCGCCGGAAAACTGCTCGATGCCGGCGTCCGGGTCATCGATGTCGCGGGTGCGGGAGGCATCAGCTGGCAGAAAGTGGAAGAATTACGCTATATCCGCCAGTCGGGCAATGAAAACCGGTTCAGTAGCGAAGCCCTCCGAGAACTCCTGAACTGGGGCATACCTACCGCCAGATGCATTGCCGAAGTGGCGAAACTGAGGGAACTGCCGGCATACGGATCATTCGAAATCATCGCATCCGGCGGCATCAGGAGCGGAATCGATATAGCCAAATCGCTTGCCCTCGGCGCCGGCATTGCGGCATCGGCTGGCCAACTGCTCAGGGCTTTGCACGAAAACCGTCTCGAAGAAACCATAGAAACCTGGCTGAACGATCTGAGGGCTGTCCTGTTTCTGACCGGAACGCCGTCACCCGGGCAGCTTGGCCAACAGCATCTCATCTATAAACACCGACCGATCCTCTCATGACAATCACCCTCGAGCAGACACTCGTCGAAGAGAAATATCGCCGCTACCACAAGCGCATCAACGAGGCACTTTCCGGATGCTTCAGCTCCGACAATCCGAAAACCCTTTACGCTCCGGCAAGGTACATTCTCGAAGGAAAAGGAAAAAGAATCCGGCCATTTCTTACCCTGCTTGCCGCGGAATCGGTCTGCGGCTCCTCTGAAGAGGCCCTCAACGCAGCGCTGGCCGTCGAAATCCTGCATAACTTCACCCTGATGCACGACGACATCATGGATCAGGCCGATCTGCGGCACGGACGCCCGACCGTCCACAAGCAGTGGAATACGAATGCCGCGATCCTGTCGGGAGATATGATGATCGCCTATGCCTATGAACTGGCCCTGCAATCGAAGACCCTGCGGCACAGGGAACTTATCCACATACTCAATCACGCCAACATCACGATCTGCGAAGGCCAGGCTCTCGATATGGAACTCGAGGAGAAAAAAAACGCCACGATCGCAGACTATCTCGACATGATCGCGAAAAAAACCGGCAGGCTGATCTCCGCAGCCCTCGAAGCAGGAGGAGTGGCCGGAAACGGAACAGAGGAGCAGCTGAAATCGCTGGTAACCTTCGGCGAAAAAATCGGAAGGGCGTTCCAGATCCAGGACGATTTCCTCGACATTATGGCAGATAACGGTAAATCAGGAAAAATAGCCGGTGGCGACGTGATAAACGGAAAGAAAACCTACCTGCTCCTGCGCTCCATAGAGCTCTCCACCGGCAGCGACAGGGAGTTGCTGCAGTCCATCATCGACAACAACGGAATCGGAGCCGAACGCGTAACCGAAGTGCGCGAAATATTCGAAAAAAGCGGGGTACTCGACGAAACCCGCGCGATGATCAACCGCGACACGGAGGATGCGCTTGCGGCATTGGAAACGTTGCCCTATGCCGAGGGAAGAGAATATCTGAAAGGGTTTGCCGGTATTCTCATGAAGCGCGATTTCTGAAACTCCATCGATGAAGAAGCCGCATGAGAGACTGGAGGCCGGGCTTTTCCTGCTGACGCTCTCCGGCATTCCGGGACTCGGTCCGGCAAGAATAAAAGCTGTTGTCGACCGCTTCGGCTGCCGACCCGATCTGCTACAGGCATCGGCTGATGTTTTTCTTGAGGTTCCCGGCATCGGACGCTCGCTTGCCGAAGAAATAGCCGGATTCCTTTCCAGCGCCGGCAAAAGACGGGAAGCCGAAGAAGCTGCTCTTATCCAGTTTGAAGAGCTGGAACGCCATCAGGCCTCGCTGGTGACGATTGTCGATCCCTCTTACCCGGCCCTTCTGAAAGAAATTTACGATCCGCCTCCCTTTCTGTTCGTCCGGGGATCCCTTTCCGATCCCGATCATCCGTCGATAGCGGTGGTAGGAACCAGGCGGGCATCGGCATACGGAAAACAGGCCGCCGCGCAGTTCTC
>VGGK01000058.1 GCA_016868665.1 Chlorobiota bacterium | reverse complement strand
CCCTTTTTTGCGGTTGCCGATACGGAAAACGGCGCTTTCGACATTATTGAAAACGGTAACAGCCAGCACGATCACGGCCATTGCACTCCGGCAGACGCATTTACCGGAATGGGTATCAAGGCTGTGATCTGTAACGGTATCGGCGCCCGGGCTGCCGCACGTCTGCAGGAAACCGGAATCGACATTTATATGGCCGGTCTTGCCCGCACCGTGGAAGACGCATTGGCGCGCTTCAGCACCGGAACGTTGAACAAGGTTGGCCCGAAACAGGCCTGCGAAGGGCACGATTGCCACTGAAGGCAGGAGACTCCTGACTCCTAATTCAGCATCAGCAGGCTGACTGCCATCACAACCATGCCGAGGATGAGGCCGGAGATGGCGATATGGTGTTCGCCGTACTCCTCGGCTGCCGGCAGCAGTTCGTCAAGCGAAATGTATACCATGATGCCCGCTACTCCGGCCAGCACGCTTCCGAAAACCACCGGAGTGAGAAACGGTTTGAGCAAGGCATAGCCGATAATGGCGCCAAGCGGTTCTGCAAGGCCCGAAAGGAACGAGTAGCTGAACGCCCGCATGCGGCTTTTGGTGGCGAAATAGATTGGTACTGCAATGGCCATGCCTTCGGGAATGTTATGCAGCGCTATGGTTGCCGCAATCACCACGCCAAGATTCTGATCGGAAAGCGCGCTGAAGAACACCGCAAGACCTTCGGGAAAGTTGTGGATGGCAATCGCTACCGCCGTGAATATGCCCATGCGGTGGAGGCGGGCCTCCTCGGATGGCGCCGAGTTCATGGTACCGATCATCGACATTTCGTGAGGGTTTTCGAAATCCGGCACCAGCTGGTCAATCAGCCAGATGAAAAGCATGCCGCCGAAGAAAGCCCCTGTGGTTATCCAGCCGGCAATATTTTCCTGCATCTCTTCCCTGATGATCGCACCCGATTCCGGCATGATTTCCACGAACGAAACATAGAGCATGATACCCGCAGAAAAGCCGAGAGCCATGGTGAGGAACTTCTTGTTCGTATGATCGACCATCAGCGCAAGCAGGCTGCCGATGCCCGTTGAAAGGCCTGCAAGAAGGGTGAGTCCGAGTGCGGGGTAATAATTGTTCATAATATCATAGACAAGATCGGGGGCGGAGATTCGTAACCTTTTTCATCTTTACATCTTGCCAGAACATAACTTTTCCTCTTCCGGTTCCCGATCAGCTTGCCGGCTGCTGTAAGCCATCGAGAATATCGAATGCTTCTTCCGGCGTGCCGCAAACCGTGTAATAGCTTCCGTAGTCGTCCTTTACCATGCGGGCTTCGGCAATCCGTCCGAAAAACACGAGCAAAGGATCCCAGAACCCCTCGCAATTGAGCAGCAGAATCGGTTTCCGGTGGTGGCCGAGATGCTTCCAGGTGATGATTTCCATCAACTCGTCGAGGGTACCGAATCCTCCCGGCAGAATCACGAACGCATCGCCCCACTCGGTCAGCTTCATCTTCCGCTCATGCATGGTTTCCACCACCACCAGTTCAGAAATGCCGTAATGGGCAACCTCCCGCTCTTCGAGAAAGCGGGGAATAATACCGGTAACCTTGCCGCCATGACGCATTGCCGCATCGGCTGTCCGCCCCATGAGCCCGACATGGCCCCCGCCGAAAACCAGACCCATGCCGCGTTCGGCAAGACCTTGTCCCAGCCTTGCTGCGCATTCGAAATAGGATTCCGGCGCAAGGTTGCTCGAACTGCAGTAGACTGTGACGTTCCTGATCATGCGGGAACCTCTAAAAAGTGTGATGAGCGAACAAAGAGCAAGGCGGACGGAGCGGAGAAACCGGAGTGTACACGTAGTACATGAGGATTTCGAGCACCGACTAACGTAGCAATTTGGTTGCGTAATAACTTTTTAGAGGTTTCCATGCGGGGTTCAGGGGTTGAAGGTTAAGGTGATGCTGTCGTCAGCCCGAGTATAGATGTAGGTTTTCGGATCCTCGATTTTCTGCAGCCTGAAGTGTTTTTCCGCCCTCGACCAGAGTTCGGTTTCGCCTGCATAGGCAAGGGGTTTGAATCCGCCAAGCGCAAGAAATACCTCCCGCCGCCCGAAAAGCGTAGGGCCGACAATGCACTCGCGGATATCGATCATCCGGTCGGGATTGTAGCAATCCTTCACGAAAATCGCCTCATCGGTGTGGAACCCGCCGACGATCAGGTCGGTTTCGGGGTTCTCCCGCATGAACCGGATGCGGCTTTCAAGATGGTTGGTTGCATAGCTGTCGTCGCTGTCGAGAAAGGTGAGCCAGGTGCCGAATGCCGCCTGGATGCCTGTGTTTCGCGTGGTGTTCAGCTTCCGGTTGCTGTGCTTCAGGTAACGGACGGCAGGGTTTGCTTCCACATACCTGTTTACCACCGTAAAAGTATCGTCGGAACTGCCGTCGTCCACCACAAGGAGTTCCCAGTCGGTAAACGATTGCGCCAGAACGCTCTCAATGGCTTTTTCGAGCAGTCCTGCCCGGTTGAAGGTCGGCAGGATGACCGATATTGCCGGTATCGTGCCGAGGTGCATCATTGCTGTGTGGCTTTGATGGCAAAGGCCGATACCAGCATGCCGGCAACAAGGAAGTTCTGGGCAATGGCATTGTAGCGCACGTCCATGGTTCGGGGCGAACGGATAAGGCCGAACTGCAGAATCACCTGCGGAACAACGAGCAGCGCCGTTATCCAGCCGAAAAGCGTTTGCCCGGTATAGAGCAGATAACCCGCAGCGAGACCCTGGCCGATATTGATGAGCACGGCGGCAATGATGGCGGCATTGGTTTCGCCGAACACTGCCGGCAGCGTCCTGATGCCGTTCTGCCGGTCGCCGTCAACCGACTTGAAGTCGTTGATGGTCATGGTGCCGGTACTCGCAATGGTGTACATGCCGGCAACGACGAGCGATGGCAGCATTGAGGAAAGCGTGAACTCTGGATCGTAGGCGATCACGCCGGCAATCCAGGGAATGATGAGGTACGAAACCGCGACGATGATGTTGCCCAGCCAGAGCCGTTTCTTCAGCTTGATAGGGTTCGCGCTGTAAAGGTGCGCATTGATGATGCCGATAATGACGTAAAAGCCTATCAGCGGCTCGATCAGGTAACCGGCAATAACCGACAGTACCGACCAGACCGCAATCAGGATGGTAGCGTTCTGCAGCGAAATGGCGCCGCCCGGAATGGGGCGGTCAGGCTCGTTGATTTCGTCGAGATCGCGGTCGAAATAATCGTTCAGCATCTGGCAGGTGCCGGTAGCCAGAGGTCCGGTCAGCAGCATCGCCAGCAGGAACTTCCATCCGGCAAGATCCTCCCATCCGAACCGACCGCTTGCAACCGCCCCGCACAGGAAGCTCCACATCACGGGAATCCATGTAACCGGCTTCAGAAAACGAAGAAAAAGCGCAAGCTTCGAGAGCGTCTTGGCCGAACGGTTCCGGGGAGCAACGAGTTTACGCACGCTGAGCGCATCCTGTACGCCGGTTGCTGTTTTTTCCGTAGTCTTTCGACGCTCTTTCGACTCCGCTCCCGTCACGATAACAAGGTTAATGGGTAAACAATACTGTCGGCCTGAAAAATAACACGTTAAGAGCAAAGAAGAGAATTCCGGGAGTGTAAAAATCGGTTTTTTGCCTTCAAGGCATCGGTTCGGCAGGGTACAACAGAGGAGAGGCAGCCGTAACCGCCAGTGTTCGCTCATCCGAAAGCAGCTTGCCGGAGCGTTCGTTGAAGAGCAGAACATGTCGTATGCCGGAGCTGCACGCCTGCTCGGCATATCGGCATCGGCGGAGAACCGGAAACTGATGCGGGAACACAGTGCAGGAGGGGAGTAAGTGCCGTTAAGAAGGGGCGTCCGCTTGGGGATGGAAGCAGTGTGCTGGCTGGTACGGAATTTCAGGATGACCGTTTACTCCTGTTCACACTCTTCGGAACGCAGTTTCCGATGACCTTCAAAAACAGTGAGAATCACAATGTGCAAAGGAGCTGTTCTGTAAACAATCCGGTAATTTCCGAACAGTATCTCCCTGATGTCTGACCGGGAAAACTCGGGAACAACTCTTCCAATTTCGGGAAATAATGCAATCGAATCGCCTTTTTCCGGAAGTCGGTCAATAAAGACGGCTGCCCGCTGAGAAGAGTCCTGCGCGATGAATCTCTCGATTTCATCGAGCTTTCCGAGAGCCTCGGATGACCAGACAATGTTCATTGCTTTCCCGTTGTTCTTTTTTCCGCAAGCTTTGCTCTCACCTCTTCTGTACTGTACACGTCGCCGACCTCAGCAGCCATCATTCCTCGCTCGATGGATTCGATAAATTGCTTCCGGTACACCAGGTTGTCATACTCCTCGGGTGACAGCAAAACGCCTGCGGGCCGACCGTTCTGTGTTATAATCAGCGGGTGACCTGTTGACCGGACCTTTTTAAGACAGGCGGAAATGCCCGTCTTGAACTCACCCAACGGGATTATATCGCTTGAAATACGAATGCTTTTCATGATACGAAAGGTTTGTATTCTGATCTGAAATCAGTTTTATATTCAGGTCTTAATATACGCATTAATACAGGATTGCCAAGCACGCCCTTTCTGCAGGACTCTTCAGATTGGCGAACTGCCTCCTGCTTTCTGAAAGCGTAGCGCAACGTTTTCGAACACTGGTTTATGAGGCAGGAGGAAGCAAGCAATGTGCAATTGGGAAGCACGTACGGGGATGGAAGCGTGGTCATGATGAGCAGCCACGCACCTCTGTTGCTTCGGAACTGCGCCCCTGAAGGGGCATAGAGTCGCATCGGGGGTCAATCAGATGCTGATGCGTGTGCGAGAAGAATTGCAGTAATAAGGAGTGCCCCGGAATTGAGAGAGGGCCGGGATTTCTGAACTTTTTATTCGAAAAACGCTTTCACGTAGTTGTCATATTCGCTAACTTTGTTTATGCATTACGAAATCGAATATTTTCACCCAACTATTGAGGCGGATATCGAAAAGTGGCCTGCGAGCATCAAGGCGGATTACAGGCGTATTTCTCTGCTCGTCATGGAATATGGTCCACAAGTTCGGATGCCGCATACCAAAGCGATGGGTGGCGGGTTATTTGAGATGAGGCCTAAAGGCCGGGATGGTATCGGTCGAGCCTTTTACTGCTATGTGAAAGGCAAAAAAATCATCATCCTGCACAGCTTTATTAAAAAGACCCAAAAAACGCCGCAAAAAGAGCTTCGGCTTGCCCTAAAAAGAATGCAGGAGGTACAATAATGGAAGACTTAACCTATCAGCCGGTACGTTATGACGTTGAGGCAGCTATACGCAAGGATCTTGAAGATGAGGAATTTCGCAAGGAATATGAAGCCCTTGAGCCGAAGTACGCACTGATCAGGGAATTGCTCTCTGCACGCAAGCAGTCCGGAATGACTCAAGAGGCTGTGGCAAATAAAATAGGCACGACAAAGAGCGCAATCTCCAGGCTTGAGGCTGGCAGCAAACATGCCCCATCCATTACCACCCTCAGGAAATACGCTGAAGCTGTCGGTTGTGACTTAATCATCAGGTTGGAGCCTAAACGGAAATCTGCTGACGCCTGAATGGTTTTTCATTCTCGAAACACAGATTCGGAAGTACTGTAGAAATAGCAGGACGTTCTGTATCATGAGCACGAAAAACGATATTTCGGCATCGGCGGTCAATCAGATTCTGATGCGTGCTCACAACACGTTGCAGTAATCAGGAGCGTCGAGCGTTCCGTTGGCGGTTTGAGGGGATAGCAGCCCGTACGCCAGGGGTTATGGGTTGTTTGCCTGCTGCAATTCGAGCGCAAGGTCTGCAAGTGAAACCGCCTCGACCGTTTCGGACATGCGATACCGTTCGGTTCCCGGATAGACGACAAACGAGCACTCCGGGCCAAGATCTGCATGTGCGGAATGAAATCCCCTTTCAAGTTTCGGGGCAAGGCTTCTTTTGACTTCAACAGCCCACCGTTTCCCGTCCGGCCAAACCAGCAACAGGTCAATCTCCGCTCCCCCTCCCGTACGGTAGAAATAGCCCTGAACATCAGCAGGCGCCGAATCGAGTATGTTTTCAATGACAAAACACTCCCAGCTCTGTCCAGCGACCGGATGGGAAAGCAACATATCCTTGTCCGCTATGCCCAGCAGGGCATGCGTCAGCCCGCTGTCCCTGATAAACACTTTCGGGGATCGCACAAGCCGCTTGCCGGCATTTTCGTGCCAGGGCTGCAGACGCCGGACCAGCAGAAGATCGACAAGCAGGTCCATATAGTTGCTGACCGTCTTCACATCGATGCCGAGACTCCTCGAAAACTGCGACATGTTGATCGGACCGCCCTGATGCCACGCCAGCATTGTCCAGAACCTGCGCAGCGTTTCGGCGGCGATGCGCGGCCCGAACCGGGGAATATCCCGTTCGAGATAAGTTCTGATGAAATCCTGCCGCCAGCGAAAACTGAGCAGATCGGAGGATGCCAGCATACTGTCCGGAAACCCTCCTCTCGTCCAGAGCAGACCGACGTTGGCCGCTCCGGCTTCAAGGATGGTGAACGGCGTCAACTCGATGTACGATATTCTTCCGGCCAACGACTCACCGGTTTGCTTCAGGAGATCAAGGGATGCCGAGCCGAGAAGAAGATACAGCCCCGAGCGTCTGCCGGCCCTTCGGCTTTTGTCGATAAGGCCACGCAAAACGGGAAACAGGCCGGGAGTACGATGCACTTCGTCAAGAATCACAAGGTGTTCCCGTTGATCGAAGAGATAGAGTTCGGGATCGGCAAGCCTTGCTCTGTCCTGTTCGGATTCAAGGTCGAGATACCGTACGTCGAACGATTTGCCGACTTCAAGGGCGAGCGTCGTTTTCCCTGATTGACGGGGTCCGAGCAACGCAACTGCAGGATAGTTCCGCAATGCATCCTGAAGTTTCCGGGTCAAAATTCGATGAATCATCCTTGCAATTTTGGAAGTTGACTCCTTGATTTGCATGGTTAAATGACGATGAAAACAGAACAATCGCAACAAAACCCGCCAAAGAACCCTTTTCGTGGCAAGAGGGGGACTGCCTGGACATTCTTTATCATGAGCGCGAAAAACGGAATTTCGGCATCGGCGGAGAACCGGAAACTGATGTGGAAACACAAAGCAAAAGGGGAAGACGTGCTGTTAAGAAGGGGCGTCCCCTCAACGCCTTCTTTATCAATACAGGATTGCCAAACACGCCCTTTCTGCAGAGGACTCTTCAGATTGGTGAACTGCCTCCTGCTTTCTGAAAGTGGAGCGCAACGTTTTCGAACACTGGTTTATGAGGCAGGGCGGAGCAAGCGATGTGCAAGCGGGAACCATATACGGCTATTGAAGTGCGGACATGATGAGCAGCCACGCACCTATGTTGCTCCGAAGCGGAAGCCGAAAAGGGCAAGAAAGAGCAGTTTCCTGAAGTGTCAACAGAGCAGGATGCAATGGAACAGGTAGATCTTACCACCCAGGTGCCCCATGGGCTCGCATATAGTTGGTGGCCTCTTGCCAGGTATAAGGGCCAGCGACAAAAATACTGTGTGAACCTGCAGCCTGTTTTGCAACGGCGAGATTACCATGCACATCCTTGAAGATATTCCACTCTCTCATTAT
>VGGK01000057.1 GCA_016868665.1 Chlorobiota bacterium | reverse complement strand
CGGTATGCATCCAGAGCACGAAGCCCGCAAGCGTCAGCGCCTGCGCCGGAGACGGAAGCCCTGAAAAAGACTCCTTGCTGTAGCCGATAAGCGTGATGTTGAACCTTGCGAGGCGAAGACCGCTTCCAACCATGACAAGGGCGCTGAGAAAGAGCCCCGTATAGCCGTACATACCCTGAAGGGTATAGCAGTAAACGAGATAGGCTGGAGCCGCCCCGAATGAGACCAGATCGGAAAGGGAGTCGAGCTCGATGCCGAAATTCGATATGCCGTTGGTGATTCTTGCGACGAATCCGTCGATGGTATCGAAAAATGCTGCAAAAATAATGAACCAGCATGCCGCGGCGAAACTCCCTTCGCCGGCCATGATAATGGCTGTATAGCCGCATACCATGTTCATGACGGTAAAGAGCGATGGCACGAAAGAACGTGAAACGAACGGAAAGTATCGGGAAGGGCCGTCCGGATCGTTCTTGATCAGAGGCGGATACCGTCTGTCTGAAGACTGTCTGTCACTATCTGTCATAAAAAAGCGCCTTTAAAGAATTCGGACTTAAAGGTACGATCTTTCAGGCGGCTTTGAAAACCCTAACCACCGACAATAGTGATCCAAATGACTCTCTGTTCCTTCTGAACCGCTCAGTAACTTTCGTCGGCCGAGGGAAAGCTCCTTGATTTGACGTCTTCGACATACTGCCTGACGGCATCTTCGATAACCGTTCCGAGATCGGCGTACCGTCGGACAAAACGCGGGCGAAACGCCCTGTTAAGCCCGAGAATATCGTTGATAACCAGAACCTGGCCGTCGCAGGAGGATCCGGCGCCAATTCCTATGGTGGGTATGCTCAGCTGGGCCGTTACGGTTTCGGCAAGCGAGGAGGGTATTTTTTCAAGCACGATGGCGAAGGCTCCGGCTTCCTCGATCAGCCGCGCATCTTCGAGCAACTGTTCGGCTTCGTGCTCTTCCTGGGCCCGCACCTTGTAACTGCCGTATTTGTAGATCGATTGGGGCATCAGCCCGAGATGGCCCATGACCGGAATGCCGACATCGGTAATGCGTCTGACCGTTTCGGCAATCACCTTTCCGCCTTCCAGCTTGACGGCGTCGCACTCCTGCTCCTTCATGATCTTGCCGGCATTGCGCAGCGCCTCCTCGCCCGAAAGCTGGTAGCTCATGAACGGCATATCGGTGACCACCATGGCTCTGCTGGTTTCGGCCTGAACCCCTCTGACGACGGCCTTTGCATGATAGATCATTTCGTCGATGGTGATAGGCAGTGTCGTATTGTGGCCGGAAAACACGTTGCTTGCCGAATCCCCGACAAGAATGACATCGACTCCCGCACGATCGAGAATACGTGCCATAGTGAAATCGTATGCCGTGAGCACCGATATCTTCTCGCCCTTCTCTTTCATGCCGAGTAGCCTGCGGGTGGTCACGTGAGCCGGTTTCTGCTGATTGGTGGAGTTCATTGCTCTGGCTGAGGATTTCTTGTTGACGGGTATCGGGAAAAACCGAGAAACGATTCGAGTTCCCGGCGTTCGAGCATCGACATCACCATGCCCGAATACCTGAACCACGCGTCGCGGATCAGCCCGACCATGGTGGAATACGCTGGAATATAACCCAGAAGTTCTTCGAGGGAAACAGTTTTTCTCTCCAATTCGGCGCGGATAGCCGCGGCCTCACATTTATCGTGAACGGATACAAGCCGGCTGAGTTTTTTGTGCGCCTCAGTAAAAGGCAGCGAGCCATGCTGAAGCAGCACGTTTCCGGTGCGCCGCTGCGCAGATCCCACCAGCTTCCTGCCTTCTGCCTGCAGTTCGTATCGCGCGGAGGCAGTAAAGCAGGTTACGGGAATGGCGGCGCCTTTCGGCATGTCGAGCGATGAACGGCAGAATTCGGCATGAACGCCGAGCGCTTCAAGCGCATGAAGAATCACTTCATGAACCATACGGTAGATAACGGCATTCTGATCCGCCGTTTCCGCTATGAAACTGTAAGTGAATTCTTCGGCGTGCAGTACCGCCCTTCCACCTGTAGGCCGCCGGACGATATCGATACCTTCGGCGGAACACCGCTCCGAATCGATCGAGCCAGGATCCTGGTTATAGCCAAGCGTAACGGCCGCAGGGTGCCATGCGTAAAAACGCCAGACGCAACTCCCCTCTCCGTAGCGGGCCCTGAACCGGCCGTCGAGGAAAGCCTGCATGAGCCTTCGGTCGAACTCCATGTTCCACTCACCGCTCGACCGAGCTGTATCGATACCGTAAACCTTCGTAAACATCTCCTCCAATTCCATCCTCCCGGGATTCTGCCGAACTCCATAAGCGGCAGATTGCGGAACATCAGTTCCCTTGAGCCTGCCGCGCATCTGTTTGCGTGGAAGGAAAATCGGAAAAGATTTTCGATACCGCAATATCGATATCTTTCTGCATCGCCTCGCCGGTACGATAATCTTTCAGCGCGCCTGATGCCGAACCGCGCCAGACAAGCTCCTTGCGTCGCTCATCGATCATATCGACAATGAGCCTTCCTTCGCGCCACGATTCCGTGACAGGCATTTCATAGAACGGAGCGAGCAATGGACGGTAGCGGAAAAAGCGGCCCCGGTAGGTATACCCGTAGTAAAACGGATCGTGCGTCACGTAACGCACTGCTGTTTTCAGCGTAACGTAGCCGTGAGCGACAAGCAGAAGATCAGGCGTTGACCGGCCCGCATCCCGGAACCCTCTGGCAGCAAGCTCCCGGTCGACGGCACTGCGTACCCTCCTGGTGACAAGCGGATTTTCTGCAAGAACGTCCGCACTGTCGGCATCAGCACCTGAAACCCATGAATAGGTTCGGCTGCGCGTGAAATCATAGTCGCGGTCGTAATCGCTCATAACGGAAATTCCGGTACAGGACGCTGTCGTCAGCAGCACCAGCGCTGTAAGCACCCATGCAGAATACCTGCCTCTGCTTTTCATAACAATCGTTTCCTTTTATCTGGTTAACCCTGCCTTAAATAACAAAAACTCCGGATCCCTCCGGTAAAGTTTCCCTGCCTCGAAAAAGAACCATGTCGTTCGGCGGCTGATAAAAAAACATGAAACGGTTTTTTCCTGCCCGCCGGGTTGTTTGTATGGATGCGGAGGGGTATTTTCCTGAAAATAACAGCCGGCAAATTACAGGAACATTCATGCAGCCAATTGCACGGACCCTGCCGGAAGCCGGTTCAGAACAACCATTTCGTTTTATCCTATCCTCTCTCGATGTCAAAGAGAACTGTCGCCCTGCTTTTCGGAGGAAAATCGACCGAACATGAAATATCCATCATATCGGCTCGCTCGATAGCCCTGAATATCGATCCCCTGCTCTACCGGATCATCCCCTTTTATATCGACCATGAGGGCCGATGGTTCTGCGAAGGCATCGCGGCGAAAATTCTCGATTTCGACCTTGCAGGCCTCATGCGCTCAACCTCAAGACAGCAGGCCGAAGCCGAACTCCGCTCCAGGGCGGCGGCATCCGGCCAGCCTCTTTTCGATTTCAATTTCCGGGCGCTCGAAGTCGATGTGGCTTTTAACGTGCTGCACGGAAGCTACGGAGAAGACGGAAGAGTGCAGGGACTGCTCGATACGCTCGGGATTCCCTACACGGGATGCGGCGTATCGGCTTCGGCAATCGCCATGGACAAGGCTCTGACAAAACTGTGCGCCGGAGATGCCGGCATAGCGACCGCACCGGGAATGACCCTGCTTGCATCGGACTACAATGCCGATGCCGACGCCATCGACGATAACATCGAAAACCGATTCGCCTGGCCGGTATTCGTGAAGCCTGCCAGCCTCGGCTCTTCGGTCGGAATCACGAAGGTTCATCGTCGGGAGGAACTCAGAGCAGCGGTGCTGCTTGCGTGCAGTCTCGACCGGAAAGTGCTGGTCGAAGCCTCCGTGAAGGGAAAAGAGATAGAAGTCGCAGTACTCGGCAACGAGAACCCTCTCGCCTCGGTTCCGGGAGAAATACAGCCGGGAAGCGACTTTTACGATTTCGAGGACAAATATATCCGGAACGAGGCTGAAACCTTCATTCCCGCCAGACTTTCCGAAACACTTGTCGAGGAAGTCAGAAAACAGGCCATCGCCGTGTACCGGGCGCTTGGCTGCAGCGGCATGTCGCGTGTCGATTTCTTCGTCAACGACGAAACCGGCGCCATCGTCCTCAACGAAATCAATACCATACCGGGATTCACCGATATCAGCATGTACCCGCAGCTGTTCGAAGCTTCGGGAATCCCCTTCGGCGAGCTTATCGACAGACTCCTTCGCTGCGCCTTCGAGAACAATGGCATCTCTGCCGACTGAACCGAAAAAGCTCATTTCAGCCGCTGAACCATGTTAACGGAACCGCATCTCTTTTTTGCCGACATATCCCTTGACCTGTCAAGGGGAGAATACCACTCGGGACTGAACAAGTTGCAGCCAGTTGCTGAGCGTTTGCCCGATTCGTACCTTGTCAACCTGCTGCTCGCCAAAGCGCTCAAAGGCATGCGTCAGTATTCCGCTGCACGAAGCCATCTGGAGCGATGCTGCGATCTTGCTCCTGCCAATCAGGTCGCATGGAAGGAACTGATCGAACTGCAGGCTCTCTGTGCCGAAAAGAGTGCTGAGGAATCTGCCATGGGGTTCGATCCGGTGGCCGACGAACTCGAACAACTTACGGCCGCCCTGCAGAATTTCCAGCCCGAGAATACCACGGAGAGTTTCGATCCCACTCCGATAGCGGAACAGAAGCAACCGTTTCCTGACGATGAGCCTATCTCCGTACCGACGGAAACGCTTGCAATCCTTTTCACACAGCAGGGCGCATACAAAAAGGCCATCCGGGTATACACATCCCTCATCCAGCTCAAACCGGATTTTGCAGATGAATACAGGGATAAAATCGATACCCTGCTTGAAAAACTCTGAGCCGTCAATACGAGTTTACCGTAGCCTCCCCGTTGATGCAGGGAAACTATTTCGAGCTTATCGGGCTTATCTGTGGGCAGAGCGGCATAATCATCGTTTATCCGGCAAACGCTTCGGAGAACAACCTTCATTATTTTGAAATTCGCACACATAACCTGTATCGTCGGAGTTTTCATCGTCCTGCTGCTCCCGCTGCATGCTGGCGCGACAGCAGAAAGCACCGAAAAACATCTCTCGCTCGACGATTGCATAAGCATAGCGCTTGAAAACGCATCGTCACTGAAAAAAGCCGAAAACGCCCTGCAGCTTCAGGGATCCGACGTTCTGAGAAGTTACGGCAGCTTTCTTCCGAAAATCTCCGCCTCCGCCGGATATATCCCTTCTTCGGTCAGTCGGACATACCGCCTGAATTCCGCCACGCCCCCGGAAGCCGTAAAGCTGAAAACAGAGCAGGAAAGCATTGACCTCTCGATCGCCACCAGCCTCAATCTCTTTAACGGGTTCAGGGATTACGCGGCGCTCCGGAGCGCCCTTAAATCGGAGCGGAGCGCCGAACTCTCTCTTGCCCGCGCCCGCCAGAGCGTGGCATTCGATGTTATCCAGAACTATTACCAGGTGCTGCTCAACCAGGAAGTCCTTGCAATCGCCCAGGAAAACCTGCTGACCGCAAAAGACCAGCTTACCCTGAGCGAACGGCAGTTCCAGATCGGGCTCAAGGCACTGCCCGACCTCTACCAGCAGCAGGCAGAAGCCGCCCGGAGCGAACTTTCGGCGAATCAGGCCGAAGCCCGGCTTGAACAGAGCAGACTGGAACTGCTGCGCAGGCTCCGCCTCGATGCGCGCACCCGGCTTGTGCTCGCGCCGCTGCCTCCATCAACACTTGCTGCTGAACCGGTCAAACCCGATATCGACAGCCTTGTCGCCCTCGGCCTGCAGAACCGTTCAGATATCGAAAGCCGGAAACTCGATGCGGATGCCGCAAAATGGCAGATCCGCCAGGCTGCGTCCTCATGGTATCCGAAGCTCGACCTGAATGTTGCTATCAGCACTGGCGGCATCGAATCGCTGCGCCAGACCAGTGATGGTCTGGAGACTTCGTTTGCCTATCCCCCGCTTGACGAACAGCTTGAAAATTCGTTCGGCTATACGGTTTCGCTCAATATGAGCTGGGCGCTTTTCGACGGATTCCAGACCCGGCACAACGTCGAACAGGCCAGAATCAACCATCTGAACAGGCGGCTTGATTACGAAGACCTGCAATCCGACATTGCCATCGACATGCAGCAGGCCGCCCTGGAATACCGTTCGGCAGCGGCGGGCATCGCATCGGCAAAAACCGGACTCAAAGCGGCAAAAGCCGCATACGAAGCCATCAAGAGGAAATATGATCTTGGGGCATCGGGTTTCGTCGAACTGAGCGCAGCCCGTTCGACGCTTTTCGCCGCCATGTCCACCCTCAGCCAGGCAACCTACAGCCTTGCGCTGCAGAAAGAGGTGCTCAATTACGTGGCAGGAACCCTTACAATCGATTAAACAGAGAGAAAACAGCGCTCCGACAATGAAAAAACAGCAGAAACGGCGGAACTGGAAAACGATAACCTTTGCTGCGGCAGCCCTTCTTCTCGCTACTGCGGCGATCGCTCTGTTTTTTTTCTCGCGCGAAAAACCTGTGGAGGTGACCACGGTGACATCCTTCCGCAAAGAGGTGGTTCACGTCGTGACTGCAACCGGCAAAATCGGGCCGGAAACCGATGTGGCCATGTCTCCCGACGTCTCAGGCGAGATTATCGAACTTCCTGTCAGGGACGGCCAGCAAATAGCAAAAGGGGAACTGCTCTTCAGAATTCAGCCCGACGTCTATGTCAACCAGGTGGAACAGAGCCAGGCACAACTCAACCTGGCAAAATCGCAGAGCCTTGAAGCCCAATCAAGAAAAATCAAGGCCGAGGACGATTTCCGCAAAGCCTCACTGCTCTACAGGGAAAAACTGATTTCTGAGACCGATTATCTTGCCGCAAAAACCAATGCCGACGCAGCAAAAGCCTCCTACGAAGCTTCGCGTTTCGCTATCGAACAGAACAGAAGCCTGCTTGAACAGAATCAGGAACGGATGCGCAAAACCGTAGTAAAAGCTCCGATCGACGGAACCATCATCAAGCTCAACAGTAAAATCGGCGAACGCGTAGTCGGTACCGGCCAGTTCCCCGGAACGGAAGTGCTTCGTCTGGCAAATCTCGACAGCATGCAGGTCGAGGTCGAAGTCAATGAAAACGATATCATCAACGTTCGTAAAGGCAATCCCGTATCCATTACCGTCGATGCTTTCGGAGATCGCATCTTCAGGGGCATCGTGCATGAAATTTCGAACTCGGCAGTATCACAGGCCGCTGGCACCCAGGAGGAGGTCACGAACTTCTCAGTCAAAATCCGCATTCTCGACCACAAACGCCTTCTCAAACCCGGCATGAGCGCTACCGCCGACATCGAGGCGCAACGGGTGAAAAACGCGCTTGTCGTACCGATTCAGAGCGTTACGGTAAGGGGTTCGGGCGACAGGGTTCCTCCGGCAGGCAATGAAACCGACCGGTCCGGCGGCCGGCAGGGAAAACCGGAAAGCGTTCAGGGCGTATTTGTCGTCAGAAACGGTAAGGCGTATTTCCGTCAGACAGGCACAGGCACCACGGACAATACGCACATAGTGGTCACATCCGGCCTCAAAGCCGGCGAAGAGGTGGTTTCGGGAAGCTACAGCGCCATCACCACAGAGCTTTATGACGGCTGTCGCATTACGAAATCAAAACTCTGAACCGCACTATGAACCGGGTCATTATCAATATGGTCGCGCTCTGCCGGTATTATGAAATGGGAGAGCAGACCGTCAAAGCGCTCGACAGCATTGACCTGCAGTTCAACAGAAACGACTATGCGGCCATCATGGGCCCTTCTGGTAGCGGCAAGTCGACGCTCATGAACATCATCGGCTGCCTCGACACCCCATCATCCGGCATCTACGAACTGAACGGGAAAAACGTGGCCGAAATGAACGATGACGAGCTTGCACGGGTACGGAACAGGGAAATCGGGTTCGTCTTCCAGACCTTCAATCTGCTTCCACGCCTCAACTGCCTGAAAAATGTCGAAC
>VGGK01000056.1 GCA_016868665.1 Chlorobiota bacterium | reverse complement strand
CGGAGGGGGGCCTACCGGGTAGCCGGGACCGGTTTTCATGATGTATCCGCTCTGGATTCTGGCTTTTTCCTGGATTCCGGGGGGGAGATAGATGCCCGATTTCGTGCGATCGTCGTGAGATTTCGGTCTGATGAGCACTCTGTCGCCGACAACTATAAATTTATCTGTTATATTTGCATTTTGCACCATATGTTTGCATGGTTGTCAGTTTGAGACGATCGAGAGCCTTCCCGGAAGAGGAAAATGTAACAAAAATAACCGCCCGGGCAAATCGCGGGGCTCCTTGGGGAGGAGCGGGTTTTGCGTCTATTAATAATTGGATATTAAAGAGCGTGCAGAAGTTTTTATCTTTTCTCGTCAGACATAACGCATATCTGCTGCTGATGCTCTATTGCGGCATAGCGCTGCTTGTCATCCGCCTCGAGCAGGATGATATCGTATCGAAAATCAGCGGTTCGTTCAAAGAGATCGAGGCATCGGTCAACGAGCAGATCGTCAATTACGGCTACCTGTTCAATCTTCGCAAGGAGAACGAGCGGCTGATGCTCATGAATACGGAGCTGCTTTCGAAGTGCCTCCGGAATGAGAGGATTCTGCGCGATACGAAGGCCCGAAGCGTCCTGTCAGCCGATTCGTCGTTCGACACTTCAGGCTATGTGGTTGCCCGGGTGATCGACAGGAAGTTCAGCACGCGGGAAAACATGCTTATGATCGATGCAGGAAAAAACCGAGGAATCCGGCCGGATATGACCGTGCTTACGCCAAAAGGCCTTGTCGGCAGGGTCGTTTACGTTACAGAGCGTCATGCCGCAATCATGCCGGTCATCCATACCGATTTCAAGGTGAGCGTTATTTCTTCGGAAAGCAATGCCATGGGGATTCTGGCCTGGAACGGCGGAGGAGAACATCTTGCGAGCATCGAGCATATGCCGATCAGCAGTCCGCTCAAACGGGGAGAAGAGATGCTGACCACCGATTTCAGCACGTTCGCACCAGGCGGCATTCCCGTGGGAAGAGTGGTGCGTATCCGGCCCGACAAGCTTTTTTATACCATAGATATCAGGCTGGCTGTCGATTTTTCAACCCTCTCCTATGTGCTTGTCGCTCCGGTTAAGAGAGATCAGGAAAAGCCTGTTCTGCCTGACAACATCATGCCGCAAGGAGAACCCTCAACCTTCAATCCTGTGAACTGAGCCGTGAGACAATCCCTCCTTCCACTTGTTATCGTCCTGCTCGTAGTCTCCCTGCTGCAGATATTCGGCATGTCCCGATTGTCGCTGTTTGGCGTTTCGCCCGATATGGTGACGGTGCTGCTTTCCCTCATGTCCGTTTATGTCGGTCAGCGCACCGGCATGGCTTTCGGTTTCGCGGCCGGCCTTATTGCCGGCCTGTTCTCGGGAAATCTCGGCGTAAACCTGCTGTTCAGGACAATCGAGGGGTTTATGGCGGGTTATTTCCATGTGCCGGAAGAGAGCCACGCCACCAGGTCACAGAAATCGAGGATGCTGTATCTGGCCATCGTGATGGCCACTTTTGCCGGCAACCTTGTTTTCAACCTGGTTGAGAACCCGCTCGGACAGCAGCTCCTGCTGCGTATTTTCGCCAATGGCGCGCTTGCCTGCGTCCTTAACCTTCTGCTCGGCGTGATCGTGAACAGGCTTTATCTGAGAACAACTCTTTCCGAGTAGCTGATGGATACCATTCAACGGGGAGCTTCACTGGTTTTTTATCTGGTGATCGCCGTATTCTGCCTGCTTTTCGGACGCCTTTTTTATCTGCAGGTGCTGAATTTCGAAGAGTTCGGAACGGCATCGTCGGCTGCAAGTATCCGGAGGGTCTGGGAGCAGGCGCCGAGAGGCCGGATGATCGACAGAAATGGCGATATCATGGTGGATAACCAGCCGCTGTATTCGGTGAAGGTGGTGCCGGCCGAGTTCCAGCTTTCGAAAGCCCCTCTTCTGGCCAGGCTGATGCGCATGCCTGTGGATGAAGTGAAGGAGAAAATCCTTAAAGGGAAACGCTTCAACCGGTTTTCGGCGGCAACGGTCAACAAAAACCTCAATCCCGTGCTGATAGCCCGCCTGAGCGAAAATCTCTGGCAGCTTCCGGGCGTATTGATCGAGGCGGACAACAAACGCCGATATATGGGTTCCGTCTACGGATCGCACCTGTTCGGTTATGTCAGGCTGGTTTCGAAGGAGCAGCTCGAGACACTTTCGGAGGAAGGGTACACCCAGGAAGACAAGATCGGGTTCAGCGGCCTTGAAAAGATTTATGAGGAGCGGCTGAAGGGGCAGAAGGGGGCCCGGTTCCGTATGGTCAATCCGCTTGGCAAATATGTAGGCAGGTACGACGAAGGCAGAAGCGACATTGCGGCCATCAGGGGAGACGATCTCTACCTCTGCATTGATGCCGGCCTGCAGCAGCTGGCCGAGGAGCTGATAAGGGAAACCGGAAAATCCGGAGCGGTCGTGGCAATCGACCCGTCGAACGGAGGTATACTGGCGCTGGTCAGCGCGCCAGATTACGACCTTGAAATCTTCAACGGCTCGACCGATCCTGACGGGTGGCGGAGTATCATGAACAATCCCCAGAAACCGCTTTTCAACCGGACGGTGCAGGCGGTCTACCCCCCGGGGTCGATATACAAGATGGTGCTTGCCATGGCCGCTCTCGAGGAGGGAAAGGTGAACCCGGACGCGTTATTCCTTGATCGCGGCAGTTTCGTGTTCGGGAGACGGGCTTTCCGCAATCATGCGGGGCATGCGCTCGGACTGATCGATATGAACAAGGCCATCATTCATTCGAGCAACGTCTACTTTTACAGCCTGATATTCCAGACGGGGTTTGAAAACTGGACGAAGTACGGCAGGATACTCGGATTCGGCGCCAAAACCGGCATCGACCTTCCGGGCGAGCGTTCCGGACTCCTGCCTTCGACAGAATTTTTCAACGAACGGTACGGACGGAGCGGATGGACGAAAGGGTATCTGGTCAGCCTCGCTATCGGCCAGGGTGAGCTCGGCACCACACCGGTACAGCTGGCGGCTTACGCTGCGGCACTGGCCAACAGGGGAGCCTGGCACCAGCCGCATATTGTGAAGGGGTACCGCGATGCGGCGACGGGACGGTACGTGCCGCTTGCCTACCGGCACAAAAAGCTGCCGCTTTCGGAAAAGAATGTTGAGTATATCAGAAAGGCGATGAGAGGCGTGGTGGCGGAAGGAACGGGCAGGCAGGCGAACCTGCCGGACATCGAGGTGGCGGGCAAGACCGGTACGGCGCAGAATCCGCACGGCAGGGACCATGCCTGGTTCATAGCGTTCGCTCCCATGGAGAATCCGAAAATTGCCGTCTGCGTGCTGGTGGAGAATTCAGGGTACGGCGGAGCGGTTTCAGCTCCTATCGCGAGGGAACTTATCCGGTATCATGTGCAGGAGAAAAAACCTGAGCTGCCGGATTCGGTCGGCCAGGAAACCGGCAGGCCGTCCGCCCCGGCTGGAAGCCGGGACAGCAGTGCCGCTGCGGCTGATGCGGTGCCGGAAGTTCAGCCGAAGGCGAGCGCTCCGGCCACCCGGACGGAAAGCGCAGAGAGCGCACCGCCAACCGTAACGGAGGAGGAGACCGAGTGATATTCAAGGATGATCCGCAGTCCGTACAGGCTTTCCTGACGGATACGAGCAACCTGAGAACCGGGCATACGCCGGGCATCTACCTGCCGGAGAGCGCTGCCGAGGCGGCCGGACTGCTGAAAATGGAGGCGGGCAGCGGAAAGCGCTTCACCATTGCCGGAAACGGCACCGGTACGACGGGAGGACGGATTCCCGAAGGTGACTGGGTGATCGCCATGCACAGGCTGCAGCGTACAGGCGAACCGCAGATGCTCTCGGCCTCCGAGGCGACGATGAGGGTCGAGGCCGGAGCGGTGCTGGCCGATATTCAGCGGAAGGCTGAGGATGCAGGATGGTTTTATCCTCCCGATCCTACCGAAAGCCTCTGTTTCATCGGCGGCACCATCGCCAACAACTCTTCGGGGTCGAGGTCGTTCCTGTACGGCTCGACGCGCGAGCATGTCCGGAGGATTCTTGTGGCGCTCCCCCAGGGGGATCTGCTCGATATTCCGAGAGGGCGGTATGTTGCCGACGAAGAGGGTTTTTTCCGCCTCGACCTGCCGGTCGCCGGCCGGATCGTTTTCAGGAGGCCGCAGTACCGGATGCCGGAAACGAGCAAGCATAATGCCGGCTACTACTCGAAGGAGGGGATGGACCTGATCGATCTGTTCATCGGCAGCGAGGGAACACTCGGCATCATTGTCGAAGCCGACCTGAAGCTGATACCGCGCCCCCGCCATCTGTTTGCCGGTCTCGCCTTTTTCGGTTCGACCGACGACCTGTTCGCGTTCACGGAGGCTGCCCGCTCGACGGAAAGCGGCGTGCGGCCGAGGGTGCTGGAGCTTTTCGATTCGCGCTCGCTCGACTTCCTGCGCCAGCAGTATCCCGACACGCCGGCGGGTACAGCCGGTGCTATATTTTTCGAGCAGGAAACCGATCCCGACAGGGAGGATGCCGACCTGCAGGCCTGGCTGGATCTTATGGAGCGGTGCAGCGTTCCGCTCGAAACGACATGGATGGCGCTCGACCGGGAGGAGCAGCGAAAACTGACGGCGTTCCGCCATGCGCTGCCGCTGCTCGTCAACGAGTGGCTCAGCCGCCAGGAGGAGAGCAAGATCAGCACCGATATGGCCGTACCTGCGGCTTCGTTCAGGGAGCTGTACGATTTTTATGAGAGTTCGTGCCTGAAAAACGGTTTCGTCTTTATTATCTTCGGCCATATCGGCGACGCGCATGTGCATCTGAACATCCTTCCCCGTAACCGGGAGGAGTTCCTGCGGGCCCGGCAGCTGTACGAAGAGTTCGTGGAAAAAGTGGCGGCTCTGGGGGGAACGCTTTCGGCCGAGCACGGTATCGGAAAGCTGAAGTCGCGCTATCTGGCCTCCATGTACGGCGATGAAAGCATCATGGAGATGGTGCGGATAAAAAAAATCTTCGACCCTGAGCTGGTTCTCAATATCGGGAACCTGATACCGGCGTCGTATCTTGAGCAACCTGCATAATCACGAGAGGGCGTTTTGACAAAAAAAACGGAGAAGCCGAACTATGTGCATTCCATACAGAACAGGAAGGCGCGGTTCGAGTACCACATCATGGACACGGTCGTCTGCGGCATCGAGCTGCTGGGCAGCGAGGTGAAATCGGTCCGGCTTGGCAAGGCAAGCCTGAACGAGAGTTACGCCGTCATCCACCGCGGAGAGGTCTGGCTCGAGAACATGCAGATCACCCCTTACGAGCATAACACGCTCGACAAGCTCGAACCGAAGCGGAGCCGGCGCCTGCTTCTGCATCGGGAGGAGATCAGAAGGCTGCAGTCGAAAATCAGCGAGAAGGGGCTGACACTCATTCCGCTCAGGGCGTTTTTCACCGACAGGGGCATTCTGAAGGTCGAACTTGCGCTTGCCAAGGGAAAGAAACTGTTCGATAAACGCGAAACCCTCAAGTCGCGGGAGAACGAACGGCAGCTGCAGCAACTGAAGAAGAATTTTCAAGCGTAACTCTTTTCATTTTTTTCAATGCATTTTCCAACCGTACAGGAACAGCTCGATATCATTGCAGGCAATGTGGTTGAAATCATCAGTATCGAGGAACTCGAAAAAAAACTGCAGCACAGCCTCCGGAGCGGCAAGCCGCTCAGGGTGAAACTCGGCGCCGACCCGTCGCGCCCGGATCTCCATCTGGGCCATTCGGTGGTGCTGCGCAAACTCCGGCAGTTCCAGGATCTCGGCCATGAGGCGATTCTCATCATCGGCGATTTTACGGCCATGATCGGCGATCCTTCGGGCAAAAGCAAGACCCGCCCGCAGCTTTCGGCCGGGGAGGCGCGCGAAAACGGCAAGAGCTATTTCGAGCAGGCGTCGAAGATTCTCGATGCAGACAAAACCACTATCTGCTACAATTCCGACTGGCTCGGGAAGATGACGTTTTCTGACGTCATCAGGCTGTCGAGCCATTATACGGTAGCCCGGATGCTTGAGCGTGACGATTTCGAGCGGCGGTACCGTTCGAACGAGCCGATTTCGATCCACGAGTTCCTCTATCCGCTCGCTCAGGGGATGGATTCGGTTCACCTGAAGAACGACGTGGAGCTGGGGGGAACCGACCAGAAGTTCAATCTGCTCGTGGGACGCGACCTGCAGCGGGAATACGGCATCGCGCCGCAGACCTGCATCACCATGGAGCTGCTTGTGGGTACCGACGGAAAGGAGAAGATGTCGAAATCGCTCGGCAACGCCGTCTGCTTCAACGATACGCCGCACGACATGTACGGCAGGACGCTTTCGATTCCGGATCATTTGATCGAAACCTGGCACAGCCTGCTGGTGTCGCACATAACCGGATCCCTTGCCGGCCTGAAGGAAAGCATCGAAACCAATCCGAGAGCGGCGAAACGCTCTCTGGCAAAAGAGATCGTGGCGCAGTACTACTCCCCCGAAGCCGCCCTCGAGGCGGAGGAGCATTTCGACCGGGTTTTCGTGCAGAAGAAAGCACCGGACAACATCGGGCTGTTCGAGTTCGACGCGGTCAGCGTCCCTGTGGTCGAGCTGCTCGTGAGGCTTGGCGCCGCACCCTCGAAAAGCGAAGCCCGGCGCATGATTCAGCAGAACGCGGTGACGGCGGACGAAGAGAAAATCACTGACGTGAATGCCTCGATCGTGCCGGGAGATGAAGCGATTATCATCAAGGCCGGCAAAAGAAAGTTTTATAAAGTCGCGGCGAAAAAATCGTTTTGAATGCCGGTGCTTTTTCCTATAATTGAGCAACTCGACCATCGAGCAGCCAGTCATATTACACTAATCCATCCGGAGGAACGGCCTTGTCATTCGTCCCGAAAAAAGTATTTTTCACCAAGGGTGTCGGAAGACACAAAGAGTATCTTTCATCGTTCGAGCTCGCGCTGAGGGATGCCAAGATCGAAAAGTGCAATCTTGTAACCGTTTCAAGCATCTTCCCGCCCAAGTGCCAGCGCATCAGCGTCGAGGAAGGGTTGAAACTGCTCTCTCCCGGCCAGATCACCTTTGCTGTTATGGCCCGCAACTCGACCAACGAGTATAACCGGCTCATTTCGGCTTCGGTGGGCGTGGCTATACCTGCCGACGATACGCAGTACGGCTATCTCTCCGAACACCACCCGTACGGCGAGTCGGACGAACAGTCCGGCGAGTATGCCGAGGATCTTGCGGCTACCATGCTTGCCACGACGCTCGGTATCGAGTTCGATCCGAACAAGGACTGGGACGAGCGGGAGGGCATCTACAAGATGAGCGGCAAAATCATCAATTCCTACAATATCACGCAGTCTGCAGAGGGCGAAAACGGCCTCTGGACAACGGTGATTTCCTGCGCGGTACTCCTGCCCTGAACGGATCATGAGGCTCCCTCGCCGCCGCGCAGAGGAACCTCCACCGCCCGCCGGGAATATTTCGGGCACATCACTGTCGAACGGAAACGGGGAACAGGGTCGGAAGACCGGTTCCCCGTTTTATTTAATTCCGCATCCATCTTGCAACCTATGGATTTTTTTGCCTCACTGGAGCATATCCGCACGCTTGACGAACTGATCCTCCATGGCGGCTATTTCCTGCTTTTTGCCATCGTTTTTGCCGAAACCGGACTGTTTGCGGGGTTCTTTCTGCCCGGAGACTCGCTGCTGCTCACTGCAGGGCTTATAGCCGCGTCGGGCAAACTCGACATCGTTGCAGTTATCGTAACGCTGAGCTGCGCATCCGTGCTTGGCGATACGACCGGTTATCTCATAGGAAGGCAGTTGCAGAAAAGTCTGTTTTCAAAGAAGGAGACGATTTTTTTCCACCCCGAGCATCTGAAGAAAACCGAGGCGTTCTATGAAAAGCATGGCGCGAAAACCGTTTTTCTCGCCCGGTTCGTACCGGTAGTACGCAGTTTTGCCGCAACGCTCGCAGGCGTCGCCGGCATGCCTTACCGGGTTTTTCTCTTTTACAGCGTGAGCGGTGCCGTGCTCTGGGTGCTTTGTTTCACGTTGACCGGTTATTATATAGCTACCCTGTTCCCTGAGGTGGTTGACTATCTGCATGTGGTGATCATGGCCGGAATCGTGCTGATCGTCATCAGCGCCATCAGGCATCTCAGGCCCGGAAAACATTCATGAACCTACTCTCCCTGTGATGTATGACTGAATCCTTATATACCGATGTTCTGGTGATCGGCAGCGGCATCGGCGGCCTCTATTTCGCCATCAATATGGCCGAACATGCAAAGGTTACCATCATTACCAAAAAAGAAAGTTCGACGTCGAACACCAACTGGGCTCAAGGGGGCATAGCGGCCACAATCGACAGCGGCGATTCGGCCGAACTGCATATTGCCGATACGCTCAATGCCGGCGCCGGACTCT
>VGGK01000055.1 GCA_016868665.1 Chlorobiota bacterium | reverse complement strand
TCACGGCCGGCCGAGAGGTTGAGGAACCGATCATCAGGATCGCCCAGCTTGCCAGGGCCGTCGGCATTCACCTTATCGTTGCTACCCAGCGCCCCTCGGTCGATGTTATCACCGGTATCATCAAAGCAAATTTTCCCGCCCGCATCGCCTTCCAGGTAGCCAGCAAGGTCGACTCCCGCACGATTCTCGACGGTTCCGGTGCCGAACAGCTGCTCGGTAACGGCGATATGCTCTATCAGCCCTCGGATCAGCCGAAGTCAATGAGGATCCAGGCCCCTTATGTGTCATCCCACGAGGTTGAGCAGATCACAAGGTTTATAGGGTCGCAGGAGGCCCTGAAAAATATCTATATGCTTCCGGCGGCGGAGATGCAGAAAGGAGGCTCGATGTCTGCCGGCGGCATGCAGGATCGGGACGGCCGCGACGCAATGTTTGAGGAAGCGGCAAGGCTGGTGGTCATGCATCAGCAGGCAAGCGTATCGCTTCTTCAAAGGCGCCTGAGACTCGGATTCAGCAGGGCGGGGCGGTTGATGGATCAGCTTGCATACAGCGGCATTGTCAGCGAAGCCGACGGCAGCAAGCCAAGGGATGTCCTCGTCGCTAATGAAGAATCACTGGAACTGCTGCTGAGAAATCCGGATTAGTGGGGGAGTGAAGCGTATCAGATCAGGAGAGGAGATATTGGATGAAAACATGATCGCTGTAATTTCGGTATTCCGTTACCAGGTAGATGGGCGAACTGTATGCTTCAGCGCAACGTTTAACAAGATGCAGTTTGCGATTGTGTTTTATTGTATATTTCATGTACTTATCAGCGAGTTACTTTTTTGCAATGTGGAAATATGAAAAGGGGGAGCATCGCCGAAAACACACCTGGTCAAAAACTGAAGCTGGTTTTATCGGGAGCCATAAAGGTGCTCAAGGAATGTGTCCCTGCGGCGTTTCGGAGAAAGAAGCAGGTGAGGTTCTTAATCGGGGCATTCCTCTCCGGGATGTTTCTATGGAATTGCCAGATCGGATCTACGCAGTCTTTCAGGGTGTGATATATGAAGCTGTTCCTGACAATACCGGTAAGTCTTACCATGCCTACCCGTGGCGAGGTGATTTACGAGGTCGTCCTCGATTGCCTCGAGTTATTATAAATCAGCTTGAAAAGCAGGCACAAGCAGAGGGCACAGAAAAGGAATTCAAAAAATGGTGGAAGGAATACGGTCAATAGGCTCCAGGGAAGGATTGCATTTCGAGTTTCGATTTGATATGGCGCAATGCTCTCGTCGTCATCAGGCATGGGGAAAGGGCAGGCTTTTTTATGCTGACGATCTGATTTGGGCAACTGAAACAGAGGCAGATGAAGAGGCGCCAATCAACTGGTCATGGTTCGATTTACTCGAGTATCTGGCAAAGAACTGGCCATGGATTGTATTGGAACAGGGTTATCCTATTCCGGTAAATCCGCTCTATCCGAACACATTGTATGAGGAGGCTGAACGCCGTTGGCTGTCAATGCCTGAAGCTGTGGTTGAAGAAGAAGATATGCTGGTCTATGCATTTGCCATGCGTCATAATCTTGCTTTTGCCCTGAAAGGCGTGTTTGTTCCTTCTGTGATTATTATGCGATGCGGGAATGATTGTCTGATATCTCTTGAGTCTCCAAAAAAGAATTATATCCGACCACTTCAGGAAGTGATTGATACGTTGGAGTCAGTCGGTAATCTGCTGGCTGACGTTGTTGGTGATGAATGTACCGGATATGCCGGAGAAATTGTCAAAAAGTGGCGTCAGAGAGATGTGTTATCAGATGAAATAAGGTTTGATATCCTGAGCGGCATGGATCGCGAAACCAGAACAAGGTTGGAAGATGGTGTGGACCCTGTACAATATTGGGATACGGTGAAAGATGATTCCGAGTTACTTGCAGCAGCAAGGATGACCTCGGCAGTCTGCTCTCCGGCGATTCAGACTGCATTGATCGAGGCGATTCGAGCAGTTGAACATCATGATACCGTTGTTTTGGATGAGCTTGCTGTGAAAGCTGATTCTGTGGTTGATCAGGATGTTCGTCCGTATGAGCAGGGGTACCTGCTGGCTGAGTGGATGCGGAATGAACTGAATATGAGTGAAGGGCAACTGGTTGAACCCGAGAGCATCCTTCGGCAATGGCATGTCGAAATACGCGAAATTACGTTGCCGGAATCAGCGCTTGATCTTGATGCGGTAGCCGCCTGGGGTACTCATCATGGTCCCGTCGTTCTATTGAATTGTTCAGAGGGAGCACGCTGTAGTCACACAAATGGCCGGCGTACGACGTTAGCGCATGAGATCTGTCATCTGTTGGTGGATCGTAAAAACGGGTTGCCGATGGCTGAAGTGCTTGGGGGAATGTCCCCCAAGTCTTTGGAGCAGCGGGCAGGGGCCTTTGCTGCCGAATTTTTACTGCCCAGAAATCAGGCAATCGCAGCGATGCGAGGAACAGGAACTGTCGAAGATATTTTGCGTCAATTATCAACGCTTTTTCATGTAAGTGTGGAGGTAGCTGCAAGACAAATCTGCAACTCGTCTGATTTTAAAACACTTTACAAGCCTGATCAGGAAGAGATCAAGCGCATTGTCGCCCGTTATAATGCAGGGATAGATCGCTGAAGGCACCACTTGCAATATCTGCTGTTTCAATAAACACCAAAGCGGCTGCCTCGGTGAAGGTGCCGGGCAGCCGCTTTGGTTTTCCGTTCTTTTACCGGTTCAGACCGACTCGACGCGGGCGATCTCGGGAATAGCCTTTTTGATGGCCTGCTCGACACCGGCGCGGAGGGTGAGGGTGCTCATCGGGCAGGAACCGCAAGCTCCGAGAAGTTTTACATCCACAACCATATCCTTGGTGATGCCGACGAGCTGGCAGTCGCCGCCGTCCACCTGAAGGTAAGGGCGAACGGTTTCAAGTGCAGCGATAACCCTGTCGTAGAGACCGTCGCTGTTCGGCAGATAATCCTTGGTGCTCATGATCGAATGCTGTTAAAATGATTTGAAATACATAAAAAACTGAAAAGCCGGATCTGCTTCAAGCTCTTATAATATCACTTCCCGCTAAAAAAAACAGGATAAAAAAAACTTCCTGAATGCCTTTGTGCGGGCACTTAATGGCAACAACCCGACGAACAGGAATGTTCCGCTCCGCCACCCATTCCTGCGTTGGTCATGGAAATCTGACGGGCGACTTCCCTGGCAGAGCTGGCAAGCGCCTCAGCCGTAAAGGTTCCGGGGTTTGCGATAACGAACGGCGTGCCGCTGTCGCCCCCTTCGCGAATCTCCCGTCCTACAGGAATGGAGCCAAGAAAGGCAATGCCCTGGGCCTTTGCGAATTTCTCTCCGCCCGATTTTCCGAAAATGTAGTCTCTCGATCCGTCGGGCAGTTCGTAGTAGCTCATGTTCTCCACCAGTCCGAGAATCGGTACGTGCACCTTGCGGAACATGCTGACCGCTTTTGCGACATCGGCAAGCGCGACATCCTGCGGTGTGGTGACGATAACCGCTCCGGTAAGCGGGATGGTCTGTACCAGCGTCAGCTGTATGTCGCCGGTACCGGGCGGAAGATCGAAAATGAGATAGTCGAGATCGCCCCATTCCACTTCGGTAATGAACTGTTTGATGGCGCTCGAAGCCATGGGCCCGCGCCAGATGACCGCCGTGTCGGTTTCGATAAGGAATCCGATCGACATCAGCTTTACGCCGTATTTCTCGACCGGGACAAGGTTTTTATTGACAACCTCGGGTTTGGCGTCGTAGATGCCGAACATGGTCGGGATGCTCGGTCCGTAGAGATCGGCGTCGATCAGGCCGACTTTCGCGCCGGTTTCGGCAAGACTGACGGCAAGATTGACCGCTATGGTGGATTTGCCTACGCCGCCTTTGCCTGACGCGACGGCGATGATGTTTTTCACACCCTTCAGCGGGCGTTCCTTTTCTTCTCCGTGATGTCCGCACCCTGAAGTGACTTTCGAGGTCATGTTCACCTCGATCTCGTCGGCAAGCGGAGCATAGGTACGGATGGCGTCGATGCAGGCCTGTCTGATATGGTTTTTCATGGGGCACGCCGGTGTCGTGAGAACCACGCTGAACGATACCTTGTTCTGTTCGTCGATACGGATATCCTGTATCATACCGAGCGAGACCAGATCCTTTTTCAGGTCGGGCTCCATGACGGTCTGCAGTGCGGCGATGATCTGCGATGCTTCTGCTTTGTGCATAGTACTTAAATGAAATTAATGGTCGAATTGCATTGGCGATGTTCCCGGAGGGAGGAGGGCTTTCCGGCGGTTACTTTTCCATGAACCGCAGCGAAATCGGAACTCCTTCAAGATTGAACTTTTCGCGAAGCCTGTTTTCAAGGAACTTTCTGAAATTGCTCTGCACAAGCTCCGGATTATTGCAGAAAAAAGCAAATACCGGCCAGTGGGATTCAATCTGCGTCATGTACTTGATCTTCAGCTCCTTGCCCGATTTTGTGGACGGATGCCTGGTGGAGAGAGCCTCTTCGAGAAAACGGTTCAGTGTGCTTGTCGGAATTTTCTGCAGACGGTTCCGACTGATCTGCTCTGCAGTATCGATGGCGCGGTAGAGATTCTTTTTCGTCATGGCAGAGATGAACAGCACAGGAATCCATGAGAGGTTGCCCATGTGCGAACGAAGGTTGTCTTCATAAAGTCTGCTGGTTTTCGAGTCCTTTTCGATCAGGTCCCATTTATTCACAACCAGCAGGACGCCTCTTTTTCGTTCTGCAGCCATATTGATGATTTTGAGGTCCTGTTTTTCAAGGCCCTGCCTTGCATCGAGCATCACCAGGGCAACCCCGCATCGCTCTATGGCTTTTTCGGTACGAAGCGAACTGTAAAATTCAATGCCGGCATCGATTTTCGTGCGTTTTCGGAGACCCGCGGTATCGATAAGCACGAACTCCTGCTGCTTTCGGGTAAACCGGCTGTCGATAGCGTCGCGCGTGGTGCCTGGTATATCGGATACTATGTGCCTGTTTGTCCCGAGCAGCGCGTTGACGAAACTCGATTTGCCTACATTGGGTCGGCCAACCACGGCCAGCCTGATTGCCGGATCGTCGTCACTTCCGTCGCCCTCATGTGCCGGGAGTGAAGCGAGGATATCGTCGAGCATGTCAGCGACGCCGCTGCCGTCGCGGGCAGAAAGGAAATAGGGATGGGTAAACCCTGTGCTGACGAACGATTCCGCATCGATGGCAAGCTGGGGGCTTTCTACCTTGTTGACGGCAAAGAATATCTGCTTCTCGCTGAACTGCCGCTGCAGCATCCTGCTGATTTCAAGGTCGTCATAGGTCAGTCCGGAACGGACGTCGGTGAGGAATACAACACAATCCGCATCGCGGATTGCCGTCATGGTCTGTTCAAGCATGGCCATGCTGATGACGTCGCCTTCCATGCAGTAGCCCCCTGTATCCATCAGGAGGAACTGTTTTCCCTGCCACTCTCCCGGCATGATATGTCTGTCGCGGGTTACGCCGGGCGTGGGATCGACAATAGCGCTTTTCTGACGCAGAATCCTGTTAAAAAGAGTGGATTTTCCTACGTTCGGGCGCCCTACCAGAGCAATCAGTGGCTTCATAACGGCAATACGGTCTTGTGCGGTGCAGCAGGATGATTCGGCTGTCTGTAATTCGGTGAAGAGTGTAATACTATAATTTGTAGAATTAAATGAAATAATTTACATTGCTAAACTTTATTTTTTCGGAAAAGTCCAGTTAATCCATTGTAGCAGCATGAGCAAGACGTTAAGTTTCAAAACATATTCGGCAAAGCCTGCAGAAGTTGAGCGGAAGTGGTATGTCGTTGATGCCGAAGGCCAGGTTTTAGGAAGAATGGCAGCTGAAATTGCCAGGGTACTCAGGGGAAAGCACAAACCCCGGTTCACTCCGCACATCGACACCGGCGACTTCATTATCGTGACCAATGCGGAAAAAGTAGGCCTCAGTGGCAAGAAAGTCGAATACAAGAGCTATTTCCACCACTCGCACTATCCCGGTGGCGTCAAGATCGATCATGTCAGGGATCTGCTGAAGAAAAAACCCGAAAAAGTCATCGAACATGCAGTCTGGGGAATGCTTCCGCATAACAATCTCGGTCGCCAGCTGTTCAAGAAACTCAAGGTCTATGCCGGTACGGAGCATCCGCACGAAGCGCAGTGCCCCGTTGAGCTCAAAGTTAACTAAACACCATTAAAGAAGAGGGAATGAAAGAGGTTATCGATACCGTAGGACGCCGTAAAACCTCGGTGGCAAGAGTGTTCATGACTCCGGGCAAAGGCCGGGTCATCATCAACAAGCTTCCGGTGGAAGAGTATTTCAAGGACGAGGTCAAACGCACAAAGGCGCTCAGGCCTCTTGCGCTGACCGAAAGAACTGAAGAGTTCGATATCAAGGTCAACGTTCACGGCGGCGGACTCAGCGGCCAGACCGGTGCGGTCTGCCTTGCCATTGCCCGCGCGCTCACCGAATTTGACGAAACCGTCCGTCCGGTGCTGAAGACCGAAAAACTCCTGACCAGGGATCCCCGTATGGTCGAACGCAAGAAATTCGGACGCAAGAAAGCCCGTAAACGTTTCCAGTTCTCGAAGCGTTAATATTTTTTTTCAGTAAACATCCCGCATACCATGTCATTCCGGATCGCTTCCGGATGATGCTTCATGGAAGTGTCCGGCACTCTCGGGTGCCGGATCCCTCGGAGCCGCAGCATGGTAGAGGCTCAAACTAAAACTACAGGAATACACTCATGGCACAACAGTTCCAGCTTGAAGACATGCTCCGCGCAGGAGTGCACTTCGGCCACCTTGCACGCCGCTGGTGCCCGAAAATGAAGCCGTACATTTTCATGGAAAAGAACGGCGTTCACATCATCGATCTGCAGAAAACCGTCGTCCTTGCCGACGAGGCGCTCAGGGCCCTCGAAGCCATTGCATCTACCGGCCGTGAAATCATGTTCGTCGGTACGAAAAAACAGGCCAAGCACATCATTTCCGAAGAGGCCGATCGAGCGGGCATGCCTTACGTCTGCGAGCGCTGGCTTGGCGGCATGCTGACAAACTTCTCGACCATCCGTCAGAGCATAAGGCGCATGAACGCCATCGACCGCATGGAAACGGACGGCACTTTCGATATGATCACCAAGAAAGAACGCCTCATGCTTGCCCGCGAGCGTGAAAAGCTCATGAGGATTCTCGGTGGCATCGCCAACATGACAAGGCTTCCAGCCGCGCTGTTCGTGGTCGATATCAAAAAAGAGCACATCGCAATCAAGGAAGCCCGTTCGCTTGGCATTCCCATTTTCGCGATGGTCGATACCAACTGCGATCCGGAAACAGTCGATTACGTCATTCCTGCAAACGACGACGCCATCCGCTCCATTCAGCTCATGGTCAAGGCTGCGGCCGAAACCGTCATCAACGCACGCGCGCTGAAAGTCGAGCAGGAAGTGATTGCCGAAATGGACGAGCAGGAAGAAGAGATCGAAGGCGCAGCAGTAGCTGAATAAGATTCATGAGTACGCTGCGTTACTATAACAAAATATAAAAGAGTGATTCTAAACCAATGAGCCAGATTTCAGCAAAAGACGTCAAAGATCTGAGAGATACTACCGGCGTAGGCATGATGGACTGCAAGAAAGCCCTTGAGGAGACCGGCGGCGACATGCAGAAAGCTATCGAGTACCTTCGCAAGAAAGGTGCCGCGCTTGCTGCCAAAAGAGCCGAAAAAGAAGCTCGTGAAGGGATGGTTGCCATCAGGCTTGCCGACGATCGCAAGAGCGGAGTCATACTTGAACTCAACTGCGAAACCGACTTCGTTGCCCGCGGCGACGTGTTCACCGGTTTTGCCAACGCCCTGGCTTCTCTGGCGCTTCAGAGCGGGGCGGTTTCTCCCGAAGCCCTTCTTGACCTTTCTCTTGGCGAAGACTTCGGAGGCGAAAAGGTTGAAGACGCAATGACAACCATGACCGGCAAACTGGGCGAGAAGCTCGAACTCAAACGGCTCGTGTTCTGCGAGGCTCCCGATGGTGTGGTTGAATCCTACGTTCACCCCGGTTCTCAGCTCGGCACTCTTGTACAGCTTGTCACCGACAAGCCCGAAGAATCCAGGGAGCTGGCAAAGGATCTCGCCATGCAGGTTGCCGCATCCGCTCCGATTGTCGTCGATCGTTCCGAGGTTCCGGCCGGGTACATCGAAAAGGAGATGGAGATCTACCGCCAGCAGGCGCTCGGACAGGGCAAGCCGGAACAGTTCGTCGATAAGATCGTCACCGGACGCCTCGAAAAGTACTATCAGGAGGTGGTGCTGATCGAGCAGGTATTTATCAAGGACAGCAATGCGAAAGTTGCCGATGTGCTCATTGACTTCAGAAAGAAGCATCAGGCTCAGGTTGATGTTAAAGGGTTTGTCCGCTATCAGTTAGGAGAGTAATCAAAAAAAAGCCTCGTTGTACGAGGCTTTTTTTTTGATCATATTTATTCATAGGCTCGATTCAATCAACACCATTGTCGATGGAGGTGATATGCTGAAATACAGGCGGATCTTGCTCAAGTTGAGCGGCGAGTCGCTTGCCGGAAATGACGGGTATGGCATCAATGCCGCCATGCT
>VGGK01000054.1 GCA_016868665.1 Chlorobiota bacterium | reverse complement strand
GCCCAGCTCGAAAATAACCAGGCGACGCTTAAAAAGCGCTTCCGGCAAAAAGCCGCGGTGCTCAAAGAACAGGAGCAGCATCTGAAGAGCTATGCCCGGACGCGCAAAGAGAAAGAACTTGCGCTCGTGCAGCTCAAAAAAGACAAACAGCAGTACTCGGCCCAGCTGGAGACGGCAAAAAAGCAGCGGCAGCAGATCCAGTCGAAAATCAGGAATCTCGTACTCGCCGAGCAGAAGGCCGTGGCAGCCGAGGAGGCCCGACAGAAGCGGCTGGAGGAAGAGCGCAGAAGGGCTGAAGCGGCGCGCCTCGAACAGCAGCGTCTCGAACAGCAGAAACTTGCCTCGGGCAGTACAATCCAGACTCCATCCGCATCTTCCGCTCCGAAAACGCCCGCTGCGGAGGCAAAGACGGCGCCGAAGCAATACGCATCGAAACAGACTCCGACCGTCGTTCCCGACTACTCGTCAAAAGAGATCGAGCGCGTTTCCGCCGATTTCAACAAGGCATACGGAATGCTGCCCTGGCCGGTCAGGGGAGGCGTCGTATCGAAAAGGTTCGGTACGAGCGAAGACAGCGACCTGAAAATCGTTTCGACCAATAACGGCATTGACATATCTGTGCCGGTCGGTACGCCCGTAAGGGCGGTATCGGGCGGAAAAGTCGTGCAGATAGCATATCTTCCGACTTTCGGAAATATCGTGATCGTCAGGCACCCGGACTCCTTTCTGACCGTCTACGCAAATCTCGGCTCACTGAACGTGGCGAAAAACGACATCATCAAATCGCAGCAACTTATCGGCGTTTCGGGCAAAATGCCCGAAGGAGGTTCGGTCGTTCATTTCGAGATATGGAAAGGGACTGTCAAGCAGAACCCCGAACGATGGCTCAGGAGATAACGCAGATGGATATAAAAAGGCTTTTTCTCTCCATAGCGGCGGTTCTTTTTTCCCGACGGAAATTCCTGCAGGATTTTTTCTCCGCCCGAAGTTCAGCTGAACTGAATCTTCAGAAAGACTACGCCCTGCCGGTCATCGCCATGGTTCAGCTTGTGAAGTTTCCCCTTGTCGGCACGCCACGTCTGGCCATGTACACTGCGCTTGCCACCTTCATGCTCGATATCGCGGCGCTCTACCTTGTTACCGGCGGCATGATTCGCCTCCTCGGCAGCGGTCAGGCCGCAGCTTCAGATACAGACGCTGCAGCGCTGGCAGCTTTTTCCCTTACTCCCCTCTGGCTCGTCGAACCCTTTTACTATTTCGGTGGATGGAGCTGGCTTTTTGCTTCCGTTGCGGCCGTATATGCCGTTGTCATTCTCATCGACGGCATAAACGAGCTGTTCAAACGCAATCCGCCTCCTGTCCGGGTGCCCCATGCAAACGCCTCGCTTCTGCTTGTCGTCGTGAGTATCGCTCTGTTCGTTGTCGAAAGAGGTATAATCCGTTTAATCGATACGCTGCATGTATGATGAAAGCTGAAGAACTCCATCTCGACTACGAAATCGTTGAAGAGCTGCTCAAGTCGTTTCTTCTTGAAGAAATCCGCAAATTCGGCTTCCACTCCGTAGTTGTCGGGCTCTCCGGTGGCATCGATTCCGCCGTGGTCTGCGAGCTTGCCGCCAGAGCCTTCGGCCCTTCTCATGTACTCGCCCTGCTCATGCCCTATCGGTCGAGCAGTCCCGAAAGCGTCGAACATGCCCGGCTGCTCGTCGACAAACTCGGCATCCCTTCCCAGACCATTGACATTTCATCCGCGGCCGATGCCTTTATCGGCACTATGCCCCGGGAAGAAAGGCTCAGGAGAGGCAACATCATGTCTCGCACCAGGATGGTCTATCTCTACGATATCTCTGCAAGAGACAGAAGCCTCGTCATCGGAACGAGCAACAAAACCGAGCTGCTGCTTGGATACGGTACCCTTTTCGGCGATATGGCATCGGCAGTCAATCCTGTTGGAGACCTCTACAAAACCCAGCTCCGCGGCCTTGCCCGCCATCTCGGCATTCCCGAACCGCTGCTTGCCAAAGCCCCGTCCGCCGACCTCTGGGAAGGGCAGAGCGACGAAGCCGACCTCGGCTTCTCATACGAAGAAGTCGACTGCCTGCTCTACATGATGCTCGAAAAACGCATGGACCGCCAGGCCATTCTCCGTGAAGGCATTTCTCCCGCATTCTACGACCGCGTAAGAGCCATGGTCGTCCGCAACCAGTACAAAAGAATGATGCCGGTCATCGCCAAAATCTCAAGCCGAACCCCCGGCATAGACTTCCGCTACGCCAGAGACTGGCAGGAGAAGATTAATTGATAATGGGGGAGGGGGAGAAAGAATAGCACTTATGGGACAAATAGGACCTATGGGACTTACGAAAAACCCCTGCAAACAGTCTTCCTGAGTTCTATACGTCTCATTCGTCCCATAAGTCCCATGCTTGAATGTAACTTGAGCTGCAAAACAACGTCCCCTGCTCTTGGTCCGTGCTAATCCGTGGGCAAAACTCTTCCTCTTCAATCCCCGGGCTTCCGGCCCACGACTCACATCCCACACTCTTCCATCCGTGAAAATCCGCATTCAATAAGCGGGAACCGCGATCTTCTTCTTCATGGCGGATAGCGAGACAGCTCGAAAGCTCAATAGCAAGAAAGTGTAACACATAGAGCGTAACCCAATAATCCGTGCCAATCCGTGTTAATCCGTGGGCAACTCTTCCTCTTCAATCCCGGCTCCTTTCTTCAGAACGACCGCAGCACCGTGTCGATAAGAAAATGCTTGTCGTCGCGTTCCGGGTAGTCGGTGGTGTAGTGGAGTCCTCTCGATTCGCGGCGTTTGATGGCGCTTTCGATGATCAGGCTTGCAACCTTGATCATGTTGCGCAATTCGAGGACCTGGGTGGTGATCTTGGTTTTCTTGTAGTAAGCTTCGGTCTCCTCCTTCAGGAAATCGATTCTTCGTTTTGCCCGCTGCAGGCGCAGGTCGCTGCGTACGATGCCGACATAGTCGTTCATCACCTCCTGGGCCTCTCGTTTGTTGTGCGACACAAGAATCCACTCTTCGGGACTGACCGTTCCGCTGTCGTCCCAGTCGGGAAACCTGGTATCGTTCTCAACAAGAGGGATCTGGCGGCAGATATCCTCGTAGGAGCGCCATGCGAAAACGAGGGCTTCGAGCAGCGAATTGCTGGCAAGCCTGTTCGCTCCATGCACGCCCGTACAGCTCGATTCGCCGCAGGCGTACAGACGGTTGAGCGTCGTCCTGCCCATCTCGTCGGTGCGGATGCCTCCGCAGGAATAGTGCGCGGCCGGAACGACCGGTATCATCTCTCTGGTAATGTCGATACCGTACTGCAGACAGGTTTCGCAGATGGTGGGGAAGTGCTCCCTGGTCTTGGCCGCGTCGATATGGGTCACGTCGAGAAAGACGCACTCTTCGCCGGACTTCTTGATCTCCGAGTCGATAGCCCTTGCCACGATATCCCTCGGAGCCAGGTTCTGCCGCTTGTCGTATTTGTGCATGAACTCCTGGCCGTTTTTCAGCTTCAGGATGCCGCCGAACCCCCTGACAGCCTCTGAAATCAGGAACGATTTTGCTTTCGGATGATAGAGCGACGTCGGGTGGAACTGGATGAACTCCATATTGGCAATCTCCGCACCGGCCCGGTAAGCCATCGCTATACCGTCGCCGGTAGCGATATCCGGGTTGGTGGTATGCTTGTACACATGGCCGAGCCCTCCCGAAGCCACCAGGGTAACCCTGGCCATGATTTTTTTCGGCCTGCGCTGCATCGAATCGAGCACATATGCGCCGTAACAGGTGATATCGTTGGTCTTGATGCCCAGATGGTGTTCCGTCAGCAGTTCGATGGCGAAATGGTGTTCCAGCAGGGTAATGTTCGGATGGGCGTTCACCCGGTCGAGCAGTGCCGACTCAACCTCGCGCCCGGTGAAATCATGCGCATGCACGATTCTGCTGCGCGAATGCCCTCCCTCCTTGCCGAGATGCAGATGGTCGTGATCGGACGTGGTGAACCTTACCCCGAGTTCGATAAGGCGCCGGATATGCTCCGGGCCCTCATTCACCATTATGGCAACCATGTCGCGGTTGCAGAGTCCGGCGCCGGCATTGAGCGTATCGGCAATATGCAGTTCGGCCGAATCGCCGCTGTCGATTGTGGCCGCTATGCCCCCTTGAGCCCAGTTGGTGTTCGACGTTGAACTTTCTTTTTTGGTAATGATGGTAACCTTTGCATGTTCGGCCATATTGATGGCGAAATAGAGGCCGCCGATGCCGCTGCCGATCACCAGAACATCGGTATGTAAGGATTCAGTCATACATCACAGGGAGAGTAGGTTCATGAATGTTTTCCGGGTCTGAGGTGTCTGATGGCGCTGATGACGATCAGCACGATTCCCGCCATGATCACCACATGCAGATAGCCCACCACCTCAGGGAACAGGGTAGCTATATAATAACCGGTCAGCGTGAAACAAAGCACCCAGAGCACGGCGCCGCTCACGCTGTAAAAGAGAAATATCCGGTACGGCATGCCGGCAACGCCCGCGAGCGTTGCGGCAAAACTGCGTACTACCGGTACGAACCGGGCGAGAAAAACGGTTTTCGCTCCATGCTTTTCATAGAACGCCTCGGTTTTCTTCAGATGCTCGCGGTGGAAAAAAATCGTCTCCTGCTTTGAAAACAGACTTTTCTGCAACTGCCTTCCTATGAGATAACCGGTCGTATCGCCAAGTACGGAGGCACAGCTCAGCGTCGCGATGACGGCAACGATGTCAAGTTTGCCCGACGCGGCTATCAGCCCGGCAGTGATCAGCAGTGAGTCGCCGGGCAGAAAGAACCCTGCGAACAGCCCGGTTTCGGCGAAAACGATGGCAAAGAGCAGGACATAGCCGCCCCACAGGATCAGTTCGTCAAGCGTGCGGATATGCTCCAGGGAGGCAAGAAACTCCATAAGTTACAAAAAGGATGCGGAATGAAAGAAAACGGGGAACCGGTCTTCCGACCCTGTTCCCCGTTTCCGTATGTAAGCGATGTGCCCGCATCTCCACGGCGGGCGGTGGATGTTGCCCCGCACTGCGGCGGCAGAGCTCTTGATCTGTTCAGGGCAGCAGAACCGCGCAGGAAATGACGGTTGTCCAGAGACCGTTTTCGCCCTCGGCCGACTGCGTGATATTGTAGGAATTGATGATTTTGCCGCTCATCTTGTAGATGCCTTCCCGCTCGTCCCAGTCCTTGTTCGGATCGAACTCGATACCGAGCGTCGTGGCAAGCATTGTGGCCGCAAGATCCTCGGCATACTCGCCGGACTGTTCGTCCGACTCGCCGTATGGGTGGTGTTCGGAGAGATAGCCGTACTGCGTATCGTCGGCAGGGATAGCCACACCCACCGAAGCCGATATGAGCCGGTTATATTCGTTGGTCGAGTTGCGCGCCATGACCGCAAAGGTGATCTGGCCGGGCGAGAGCAGTTTCAATCCTTCCTCGACGCTGATGCGCTGGCACTTGGGCGGGAAGATGCTTGAAACGGTTACAAGATTGCACTTTTCGATCTTTGCATCCCTCAGCGCGAGCTCGAACGATGAAAGATACTCTTTGTGTCTTCCGACACCCTTGGTGAAAAATACTTTTTTCGGGACGAATGACAATGCCGTTCCTCCGGATGGATTAGTGTAATATGACTGCCTGCTCGATGGTCGAGTTGCTCAATTATAGGAAAAAGCGACGGCATTCAAAACGATTTTTTCGCCGCGACTTTATAAAACTTTCTTTTGCCGGCCCTGATGATTACCGGTTCATCTCCCGGCACGATCGAGGCATTCACGTCGGCAATTTTCTCCTCGTCAGCCGTAATCGCGTTCTGCTGAATCATGCGCCGGGCTTCGCTCTTCGACGGTGCGGCGCCAAGCCTCACGAGCAGCTCTACCAGAGGGACGCTTACCGCGTCGAACTCGAACAGCTCGATGTTGTCCGGCGCTTTTTTCTGTACGAAAACCCTGTCGAAATGCTCCTCCGCCTCGATTGCGGCTTCAGGAGAGTAGTACTGCGCCACGATCTCTTTTGCCAGAGAGCGCTTCGCCTCTCTCGGGTTGGTTTCGATGCTTTTCTTCAGGTCGTCAAGGGATCCGGTTCTGTGCGACACCAGCAGGCGGTGCCAGGTTTCGATCAGCTGATCCGGAATTGAAAGCGTTCTTCCGTACATGTCGTGCGGCGTATCGTTGAAACAGACGGCGTTGCCGAGCGACTTCGACATCTTCTCCTTTCCGTCGGTGCCCACAAGCAGCTCCATGGTGATGCACGCCTGCGGAGCGATGCCGTATTCCCGTTGCAGGTCGCGTCCCACCAGCAGATTGAACTTCTGGTCGGTTCCCCCCAGTTCAACATCGTTCTTCAGGTGAACGGAATCCATCCCCTGAGCGAGCGGATAGAGGAACTCGTGGATCGAAATCGGTTCGTTCGAGCGGTACCGCCGTTCGAAATCGTCCCGTTCGAGCATCCGGGCCACCGTGTAATGGCTCGAGAGCCTGATGACATCTGAAAACGTCATCTTTCCGAGCCAGTCAGCATTGTAGCAGATGGTGGTTTTCCCGGCATCGAGAATCTTCGACGCCTGCTCGAAATAGCTTTTGCCGTTTTCGCGCGCCTCCTCAGCCGAAAGCTGCGGTCGGGTCTTGCTCTTGCCCGAAGGATCGCCTATCATGGCTGTGAAATCGCCGATAATGAGGATCGCCTCATGGCCGAGATCCTGGAACTGCCGGAGTTTGCGCAGCACCACGGAATGGCCCATATGGAGATCCGGGCGCGACGGGTCGGCGCCGAGCTTCACCCTGAGCGGCTTGCCGCTCTGGAGGCTGTGCTGCACTTTTTTTTCGAGTTCCTCGATACTGATGATTTCAACCACATTGCCTGCAATGATATCGAGCTGTTCCTGTACGGTTGGAAAACGCATTGAAAAAAATCAAAAAAGTTAAGCTTAAAAATTCTTCTTCAGTTGCTGCAACTGCCGTTCGTTCTCCCGCGATTTGAGGGTTTCTCGTTTATCGAACAGTTTCTTGCCCTTGGCAAGCGCAAGTTCGACCTTCAGAATGCCCCTTTCAGTGAAAAACGCCCGCAGCGGAATGAGCGTCAGCCCCTTCTCGCTGATCTTCGACTGCAGCCTCCGGATCTCCTCCCGATGCAGAAGCAGCCTCCGGCTCCGCTTCGGTTCGAGCTTGTCGAGCGTGTTATGCTCGTAAGGGGTGATCTGCATGTTCTCGAGCCAGACCTCTCCGCGGTGGATGACGGCGTAACTCTCGTTCAGGCTTGCCTTGCCCAGCCGGACCGATTTCACCTCGCTGCCCAGCAGTTCTATGCCGCAGACGACCGTGTCGATGATGTGATACTCGAACCGCGCCTTCCTGTTCTGTATGGAATGCACATAGTTCGGCTTGTCCGGTTTCTTTGCCAAAACGCTCCCTCGTGATTATGCAGATTGCTCAAGATACGACGCCGGTATCAGGTTCCCGATATTGAGCACGAGCTCCGGGTCGAAGATTTTTTTTATCCGCACCATTTCATTGATGCTCTCCTCGCCGTACATGGAGGCCAGATAGCCCGATTTCAGCTTTCCGATACCGTGCTCGGCCGAAAGCGTTCCGCCCAGAGCCGCGACTTTATCCACGAACTCTTTGTACAGCTCTTTGGCTCGCAGGAACTCCTCCCGGTTACGCGGAAGGATGTTCAGATGCACATGCGCGTCGCCGATATGGCCGAAGATAATAAAGACGAAATTGTTTTTCAGGCACGAACTCTCGTAAAAGTCGTACAGCTCCCTGAACGCAGCCGCAGGCACCGCCATATCGGTGCTGATCTTGCTCTCCTCCTGGCGGCTGAGCCACTCGTTGACGAGCAGCGGCAGCGCATGGCGGAAAGCCGTCAGTTTTCGCTGTTCCTCCCGGTCGAGCGCCATCCAGGTCGTTTCGAGCGGAACGCTGCATCGCTCCATAAGATCAAGCCAGGCCTGCAGGTCGTCATCTTCCCTGTCGGGATCGGTTTCCTGCTCGAAGAATATCGCCCCGGCGGTACCTTCCGGAGTATCGGGGTACTGCTGCCGCAGGAAATCGAGCGAGCGCGAATCGAAAAGCTCCAGCACCCTCGGCCGCACGCCGCTTTCCGCCGAGCGGGCGGCCTCCGTGAACGCGAACAGGTCGTCGATCGAAGCGAAAAAGGCAAGGCCTGCAAACAGATGGCGGGGGAGCGGTATCAGCTTCAGGTCGGCTTCGACAATGATGCCGAGCGTTCCTTCGCTGCCGATGAACAGATCTATCAGGTCCATTCCCTCCTTCGAGTAGTAGCCGGCATTATGCTTGCTCGTTTCCGGCATCCGGTACTGCGGCCTCCTGAAAACGATCCGGCCGGCGACCGGCAGGTCAAAGCGGAAAAAGCCCTCTTCGTCGGCAACATACCGCCCTCGCGGAATATCGAGCAGATCCCCCTGGGGGAGCGCCACCAGAATTCTCCGTATATGCTCTCGCGTCGCGCCGTACAGGAACGACCGCGACCCCGAAGAGTTGTTGGCGATGGTGCCGCCGATGAAACAGAGGCTTTCGGTAGGATCGGGAGGATAAAACCACCCCGCATCCTCCACCTTCCGCTGAATATCCGCCAGCACCGCTCCGGCCTCGACCCTCATCGTCGCCTCCACGGATGACAGCATCTGCACTTCGCTGATACGCTGCAGCCGGTGCATGGCGATCACCCAGTCACCCTCGGGAATCCGTCCACCCGTCGTACCGGTGCCGTTTCCCGCAATGGTGAAGCGCTTTCCGCTGCCTGACTCCGTTTTCAGCAGTCCGGCAGCCTCGGCCGCGCTCTCCGGC
>VGGK01000053.1 GCA_016868665.1 Chlorobiota bacterium | reverse complement strand
GAATATTGCAGTAGACACGCTCGCGTTTCCTCGGGGTCTGTATGGTGATATCGGCATAACCGTCAAGCGAGTGCACCACTGGAGATGCTTCCGCAACGCTGCGGTAAAGTTCGGCAAGTTCCCCGGTAAGTTCAGTTGAACGGTCCGGAAGCTCGCTTCTGGTAACGGTTTCGAAATCCGCACATCCGTACTGAAAACTCAATATCAGCGCAACGAACAGAACGACGAAATATCTCCTCATAAGACAATAAATACTATTGATTATTGACAAACCCCGGCATGCGAATAGCCTGTCGAAGATCCGGATAAGACGCTCCTCCAATAAGAAGACGAGAGCATTTACCGTTTTGAGAATCCCGGGTTTTATGACACATTGACCCACGGTACCCCGAAAGCCGGAAAGATGCGGGATTGTAATACCGTAATTTTTTGTTTTTAATGTAACAAGCTCCGTTCGTAAAACAATAAGCCGTTTTCCCATCCATGCATGACATCCGTCTCAAACCAAAAGAACAACGGCGATTGCTGAAAGGCCATCTCTGGGTTTTCAGCAATGAACTTCAGACCGTACCGCACGATATAGCCGCAGGAGAAACCGTGCGACTCCTCACCCACGACGGCAAACCTCTCGGAACGGGATTTTACAATCCCCACTCGCTCATTGCCTTCCGCATGCTCTCGCGCCAGGAAGAACTGCCTGACAGGGCATTTTTCAAAAAGAAAATAACCGAAGCCCTCAGGCTCAGGGAAGCCATATACAGATTGGACGACACGAACGCCTGGCGTCTTGTGCATGGCGAATCGGACGGCCTTCCAGGACTGATTATCGACCGGTTCAACCGCGTTGTCGTGCTTCAGGCTTTTTCTGCCGGAATGGATTGCCACCTTCCGCTTGTCAGCGAAGTGATCGATGAACTGCTGCAGCCGGAAGCGATTGTCGTGCGAAACGAATCGCAGCTCCGCGAGCTCGAAGGCCTTCCTCTCTACAAGGATATCGTCAAAGGCGAAAGGGCGAACACCCGACAGATCATTCATGATGCCGGAATCAGCTTCGACGTGGATCTCTATGAGGGACAGAAAACCGGATTTTTCCTTGACCAGCGCGAAAATCGCCGGTTCATCAGAGCTTTTTCAGAAAAAGCCGAGGTGCTCGATGTTTTTACCAACGATGGTGGTTTCGCTCTCAATGCGCTTCATGGCGGAGCCCATTCGGCCATTTTGCTCGATATCTCCGAAGAAACGCTCAAACGTGCGGAAAAAAACGCACTGCTCAACGGATTCGACAACTTCAGCCTGATCGCGGGGGACGCCTTTACCCTGCTCAATACCATGACGGAAGCAAAAGAACAGTTCGATATCGTTGTGCTCGACCCCCCGAGTTTCACCAAAAGCCGGAAAAATCTGCCGGCTGCGCTTAAAGCCTATAAAAGACTCAACAAGCTTGGTCTCCAGCTGGTAAAACCCGGCGGATTTCTTGCAACGGCATCCTGCTCGCATCACGTAACGGAAGAGGATTTCCTGAATGCGATTCACCAGGCAGCCCTCTCTGCAGGCAGGCAGCTCAGGATGATTCACAAAAACTCACAGCCTCCGGACCATCCTGTTCTGCTTTCCATGCCGGAAACCGGTTATCTTAAATTTGCCTGTTTCTATGTGACAGGGTGAACAACCGCTCAATCAGGCATCTTCGAGCCATTGAGCGGAAACTTTTCGGTAACCATGGTGTATGCCAGCTCCCACGACAACGCCCTCGGAGCTGCGATGTGCATATTGGTACTGTTGGCGAAACAGATGGTATAGAGTCCCCTCTCCCGCAACTGGTTGACGTTGTCCGGAGTATCTTCGATATAGATGTCCGCCCCTACCTGCTCCTTCTCCTTCATGAAGCAGAGATCCCAGTACGGAATCCCGTGGCTGTCGAGCCACTCGACGGTCTGCTGCACCGATGATGCGTGAAAATAATGGATAAAGAGGCGATGCGTGATGATCCGTATGCGGTAGCCCTCGTCCGAAAGCTTCCGAAGATACTTTCTTGCCCCCGGAATCATGGGCATACTGCTGAAAAGCTCCCGCTGCGTCACGGCAAAACGGTGCAGGCTTTCGTACTGGCTCCTGTCATGAACCCCCCACTCCCGAAGGCCGTACGAAACATCCTTCGGCAGATCTTCCAACGGTTTTTCAAGCCACTCGGCAGCAATCTCCCGCATACGCCCGTAAAAATCGGCGCACACGCCGTCAAGATCCACGCCGACCACTATTTTCGGTTTTTCCTGCATGGAATGCGGTTCAGTAAAGCGCCCTGTCGAATACCTTTCTGTGCTTCACGGTTATCTGGTGCTCTTCTCCGAGATACCTGAATATGGCGATACATGCTTTTCGCGAACTGTCGTCATCGTAATACCGGTTCTCGCGGATAACCGAAATAAAACCATCAAGCGCCTCATCAAATCGCTCGGCTGCAAGGCTTCCGATGGCCACGCAATAACGCTTGCGAACCGGATCTTCGGGAAGTTCATCCTGCTGGAGGGAGAGCAGCCGGACGATAACGGCTACCGATTCAATAAGGGCTGCGTACTCCGGATCGCCCTCGAGCCTGGTCGAGAGCTGAAGGGCTTCCTGGGGATGCGAAAAAAGCCGGAGACGCACGGACAGAGCCGCAGCTCTGGCATTGGCGGGCTCCTTGTGAAGAACTCCCTCGACAAGAGAAAGCGCCATGGTTTTTTTTCCCTGCCGAAATAACTCTTCCGCCATTGAAACCTCCCTGTCAAAAGGGCTCGGAACGGCTTTTTTCAACCATTGTTCGATCTGGTATTCAGGTAAAGCGCCTGAAAACTCATCGACGACTTCGCCATCGATGAACAGTTTGACGTTCGGAATACCCCTGATACCGAATCGTTCCGCAATGTCAGGATGTTCCTCCGTATTGATTTTCACCAGCACCCAGGATCCGGCATGTTTTTCAGCAAGGGTTTCAAGCACCGGGGCAAGCATTCGGCAGGGCGCGCACCAGGGAGCCCAGAAATCCACAAGTACCGGAACTGTATGGCTCTGCTCCAGTACATCGAACTGAAAATCGAATTTTTCTATGGTCATAAGAAACCTGATAACTGTTCAAATGATTATTATAAGAGTATAAAAAACGACCGGGGCTCCGAAACCAACCTTTCCGGAACATGCTGGGGGGCACGGGCTGTTCACCTATTGTACGGCATAAAATCGAGAGGAGCAAGCGTTGTTCAATCGATCTTTGCCGGTTTACCGGAAATCACCATAACGGAAAAGGCATTATGGACAAAGGAATCGGCGATCTTGCGGAATTCATCGGCAGAGCGCTCGAAAAAGGCATATCCCGAACCGAAATAACAACCGCGCTCCTGACTGCGGGATGGCAGACGGAACAGATCGAAAAAGCGCTTGACGAATATGCGGAAATAGAGTTCCCTTTGCCCGTACCGAAGCCGAAACCGTATCTTTCAGCCCGTGAAGCGTTTTTCTATCTGCTGCTTTTCGCAACCCTCTATACCTCGGCATTCAATTTCGGAAACCTGCTTTTCGCCTTTATCGACAAAGTGCTTCCTGATCCCGCTTTCAGCGAACATTACGCGGTATATTTCAACGAGAGGATCAGAGGTTCCGTTTCCGCACTGATCGTTGCATTCCCGTTATTCATTTACCTGTCGGCCAAAATCAGCCGGGAACTGCTCAGCACCCCTTCCGGGAGGGCATCCGGAATACGGCGCTGGCTCACCTATCTGACACTGTTCATCGCTGCGGGCATCCTCATGGGAGACCTCATATCTCTTCTTTATAATTTTCTCGGAGGAGAACTGACCCTGCGTTTCATCCTGAAATCGCTTGTGGTAGGGGCAATAGCAGGCACGCTCTTCATCTATTATTTCGGCGGACTGCGGCAGGAGGAAAAAAACCATGAATAATCCGCCGCATCGCAGATGGATAGCCTTGAGTGTGCCGCTGCTTGTTGCGGCAGCAATAACCTATGGACTGTTTCTTGCCGGCCCGCCATCCGAACAGAGAAAAATCATGCTTGACAGGAAACGGGTTGCCGAAATCGGCAACATTGAGCAGGCAATCGATCTTTACCATGCTCGAGAGGGAAATCTTCCTGAAACCCTTACACTGCTTCGAGAAAAACTGCAACCGCAATTAAGCATCGATGATCCTGAAACCGGCCGCCCCTATTTCTATGAACGTACCGGTAAGAACACTTACAGAATCTGCGCGGATTTTTCAGCACCGTCGGATGCTGACAACCTCAACAGGTGGACCCATGACTCGGGGCGCCACTGTTTTGCCTTTCGCATAAAAACAAATACCCCGGTCGAATAATACGAGCACATCTGCAGCGACGAGAACTGTCGATTTATGTCTTGTGGCCACCGGAACCTCCGAAACCGCCGAAGTCCGGTTTATCGGGATGCTGCTTGCGAGGTTTGTCTGTATTTTCCTGTGGTTTATTGTTGCTGCAATATGTAACGAAACATGAAAAACTTATCCTGCCGTATTTAGAGACGTACAGAAAAACGCACAAATCCTTTTCAGTGCACCGCAGACTTCGAAAACAGATTGAGCACAAGCACGCCGATGACGATCAGGACAATTCCGGCTATAGCCCCGGCATCGAGCCGCTGATGGTAGAAGAACCATCCGGCAAGGGCGACCAGGGCAACGCCGACCCCCGACCAGATCGCATAGACGATTCCCACAGGAAAGTGGCGAAGGGTGAGCGAAAGAAAATAAAAAGCCGAAGCATATCCGGCAACGACAAGAAGCGAAGGCCATAACCGGGTAAAACCCTCTGTGGATTTCAGGGCCGTCGTTGCAATAACTTCGGAAATAATTGCCGTCATAAGGTATATCCAGTGCATAACGTCGGGTATGAAGAATTCAGTCGGCCGGTATCCGCGTTCATACCTGAAGATCTTAAATTCCCGCGTCCATTGCAATCAATCTAAACCAGGCGCCTGCTCGGACGATAACATAGACATATACGAAAGATGAAACCCTGCCGGAATTTGCATGAAGATGATGCAATACCGATATTAATAGATTGAGTATATATCAATCAAACAGGGCACTCCTGATTCATGAAAAAACTTCTTGCCGGCATCACCTTGCTTTGCGCTTTTTATGCTCCTTTACCGGAAGCTCATGCCGAATCCGCCCTGAACTACGGCGATCCGGTGCAGGTCGGCACGATAACCGTCAATATCCGGAACATCAGTAAACCCGAGGGCATGCTCGGCGTCGCGCTCTATTCGTCGAAACAGGGTTTTCCCGATAAATCGGACCGCGCGGTTGCGACAAGGGTCCGAAAAATCAGCGGCACCGAACATGACGTCCGGTTTGAAAACATTCCTTATGGCACCTATGCCATCAGCGTGCTGCACGATGAAAACGGTAACGGCAGAATGGATAAAAAACACATTTTCATTCCGAAGGAGGGTTTCGGAGTTTCAAACAACCCGAAAATCAGACGCGGACCACCAAGCTTCAGCGAGGCTGTCTTCAACCTCGATCGGCAACAGACCGAACTGACTGTGAATATGATATACCTGTAAGACTGACGCATCCTGAAACCAGAATCACTACCATGAACAAACGAACCGCACTCAGCGTTCTTCTTCTTTCGGCTGCGGCATGTGTTGCCGGATGCAGCCCGACGGTCAAGGTGGAGGCGCCGGACAAACCGATTGTCATCAACATGAATATCAAGATAGATCATGAGATCCGTGTCAGGGTCGACCGTGAACTCGATACGCTGCTCGACACGAAAAAAGGGTTATTCTAAAAAGGAGGATTATAACTATGATTGGTTCATTCGTCAGATCTGCAGCAGCGAAAACGATAGTTTTACTGATGCTCTCTTTCGCAGCTGCAATACCGGCATTCGCGCTTGACCTTGTAACCGCACGCGCTCAGGGTCTGGCAGGAGAAGTGGATAACGGGCTGCTCGGCATTCCGCCCGGCGCGGCATCCGATGCAGCAGGGCTTGTCGTCACCATCAACAACCAGCGCCGCGCGGAATATGCTAAAATAGCTGCGCAGAACAATCTCTCCCTCGATGTGGTAGGAACGATGATGTTCGAAAAAATTTACGTTCGCCTTCCGGCAGGCACCTGGGTTCAGGTCAAGGGACAATGGAAGAAAAAAGGCGGATAAGCGCCCCGAAACTCATCCTTGCGGCGCTTCTGTTCCTCGCTCTGCTTGTGCCGGTCTCTGCCTGGCTTTCGTTTCCCTGGTATGTCCAGGCAATAATTGACCGGACTCTCCAGGGGAAGCCGTTTCACATCCGGATTTCCGGCGTCGGCATTCCGGGACCTTCCGGCATAGGCTTCCGCAGGCTCGACGTCTCCTTTACGACACCTGCAGACAGCTGCGTAAGCTCGCCGACAACCTGGAGGCTTTCCGTCTCGGGGGGAAAACTCGGATGGTGCATAAAGAATACCGGAGGGAAAACGGTTCCGGCACTGTTTCAGGCAGATCTTCGGCTTGAAGCGGACTCTCTGAAACTGAATCCCGACCCCGCACACTACATTTTTCACGACAGCCGGCCGAAGATCGATATGAAACTCGATATTCGGCGACGGAACGGCCTGTCACTGGAATTCCTGCCGGTCAGTATAGCTTATGCCATAGACAGCGCATCGGTCACCAGAGAAAAGCTCAGGCTTTCAGGAATTTCTTACGGCATTTCGCTGACCCGGTCACTGAACTGGCAGCAGCCTCCTGATACGCTGAGGATAGCACGGCTCTACAGCGACAGCAACATCTCACCTTTCGGGAATTTCAGGGCGCTGTTCGGCTCAAAACGCGATCCGCTCAAGCCATGCACCCTCCTGCTGAGCAGCTGTTCGGTCGATATCTTTGCGATGCAGGCGGACTCCGACGCCATAGAGTACGATCTGAAAGACGAGTCAACCCGGTTCACGCTCCGGCTTGCGGAAATACCGCTCGATTCGCTCCCCTGGTTCCATGCTCCCGAACGGCCTCTGCGAGCAACCGGAAAGCTGAGCGGCTCCATTCCCATTGAGTTCCGCGACTCGACCGTACTGGTGCGAAATGCCATGCTCACGGGCGAACGCGAAGCGCGGGTAGTATTCCTCGACAAAAGAAAAAAAAGCCGGTTTTCAATCGATCTGGGAGAGGAGAGTGGATCAAAGGACATTCTGAGCAACCTCAATGCGACCATCGTTCTCAACAGCCGGAACAATAATCAGGCCGGCATCGGGATCAAACATCTTTCGACACTCCTCTTCGGCGGCACTCTGGAAATGGCACCCCTTTTGTTCGATCCGCTGAAAAGCGAATATTCCCTCTCCCTCGAAATGAAGGATGTCCGTCTGCTTGATCGCCTTCGCTATCACGATGCCCCCAAAGGCGCGTTCAAGGGAGCAATTTCCGGAACCATCCCGCTCACATACGGAAAAAAAAGTCTTGTTCCGGGAAATCTGCGGCTCTCGTCAACCGCCTCTTTCAGCGGCATTCCGCTCCGAAGCATCCCCGGAATGAGTAGTAACCGACCGAAACAACCCTTTGCCGACGGTACGATAAGCGGCACGCTTCCGATTGAATACGCCAATTCCTCTCTCCGGATAACGAACGGAACGATCGCGGCGACAAAAGGCTCCGCTCTCTTTTTCTACGACAAAGAAAACCGCAAACTCTTCTCCGTCGATCTTGGAACGCCGAAAAGCACCCTGCTGAAAAAACTGAACGCTGCGGCCTCCATCAAACCGCCCGATGGAAAGCCCCGGCAGTTCATTCTGAACAGTCTTTCCGCCACGGCCCTTGACGGCAACATGCAGGTCTCCCCCCTGACGTTTTCCCCGGCCGACTTCGACCGCGGTATTCCCTTTTCAGTACAACTTGATAACGTCAATATGCTTGAACGCTTCAGGCTGCATGGCGATTTCAAGGCATCCCTCAAGGGTGCTCTTTCCGGTAATCTGCCCGTAATCGTAAACAGGAAAGGATTTACAATCAGCAATGCCCGACTGCATTCGACAGGAGGCGGAACGATAAGCATAAGGCCGCCGGCGCCTGAACGAACGGCAACAGAAAGAATTTTCGGAGCACCGGCACAGGATGCCGACTTCATGTTCAGCGCTCCCGACATCCGGTTCTCACGACGTATTGACGGATCAACTGACATTGATTTCACCCTGCAGGAACTTCAGCGGAAAACAGCAGGAGGCGAGCTGAATCTCGTTACGCCAAAAGGATCGCTTGCTCTCTGGAGTGACAGAAAACAACCTGATGTGGCAACCCTGACAAATTTCAGCGCAGTTTTTTTTGACGGTACGGTTGGTATCGATCGGGTTGATTATGATATGGGCAAAAAAACCGCGGCAACCACCCTGAAACTCAACAACATTCCCCTTCAGAAACTGCTCGATCTGCAGGGAACGAAAAAAATATATGCCACCGGGACCATACAGGGCTCGATACCCGTAACCATGACGGATCAGTACATCGAGATCAACGATGGAGCCATGAACGCCGAATCGAATGGACAGATCATCTATGCCACTTCTCCCGAGGAGCGGGCTGCCGCAAACCAGGGATTGCGAACCACCTATGAAGCACTTTCGAACTTTCTCTATGTGGAACTGCTCTCATCCATATCCATGGCTCCGGATGGGAAATCGCTTATCACAATCCGTCTCAAAGGCAACAATCCCGACTTTCAGGCCGGGCGACCCGTGGAACTGAACCTCAACGTCGAACAGAATCTGCTTGACCTTATGCGAAGCCTCACGATCCCCACCAACGTCGAGCAGATCATATCGGAGAAAGCGCTCAAATCAGGCCAATAGGCCTGCGCGGAACACCTTGCAGATAACCTGACGAGATATCATGACTCTGCACGATCATTTTCTGACAAACAGTTTCCACTTCAACGCTTATGCGGTGCCACTGTGGATCAATACGCTGCTTCTGGGTATCATCGCCCATCGCACATGGAAGCGCATACATACAAGCGGTGCCGACTATTTCCTGCTTGTTATCATATGCAGTATCGTCTATTCGTTCTTTTACGGGCTGGAGCTTTCATCTTCCAACCTCGCCACAGCGCTCTTTTTTATCCGTATCGAATACATCGGTATCGCATTTCTGCCTCCGGGCTTCGTACTGTTCG
>VGGK01000052.1 GCA_016868665.1 Chlorobiota bacterium | reverse complement strand
GTTGCCGCCGATGTGCAGCCCTGCTCGGTCAGGGTCTTTTATGCAACCAATCGAAGAAGTGCTTCTGGCGGCGATCAGGGGTTTTCAGGCGAACATGATCCGGACGGGTATTCCTGCGGTATGGCGGAAGTAACCATACCGGTAGCAGTACATCGGGCAGGCGTTGTCGAGCAGAAGAAATGGTGGCATCTGCTCAGCGAGAAGGACGATTCGCGAAAGTACGTTGTTCTCGGATCCGTCGAGAAGCTTGAGGAAAATGCCTTTATATCGAGACTTGCCGAAGGGGCGGAAGGATCCCGCGATCTTCTTGTTTTTCTTCATGGCTACAATGTCACCTTCGAGGAAGCTGCCCGTCAGGCCGCCCAGTTTTCGTTCGATCTTCAGTACGACGGCCAAGTGATACTCTACAGCTGGCCGTCTCTTGGTTCGCTTGCCGGTTACTGCGCGGACGAAGAACGGGCATTCCTGTCGAACGGCAAATTCGCGGGCTTTCTCGGCATGCTTGGCGACGGGCCATGGGACAAGGTACACCTGCTCGCGCACAGCATGGGCAACAGGGTTATGCTCTACGGGCTCTCGGGCAACGCCTGGCCTGGCGGCAGAATATCCCGGGTCGTTTTCGCCGCTGCCGACGTCTATGTCGAAACGTTTCGCGAGCTCTTTCCGCAAATAAGGGGCAAGGCCGAGCTCTATACCTCGTACACATCCAGCAAAGACAGGGCGCTCTTTCTTTCAAGCTTGTTGCACAAGGCCAAAAGAATCGGAATATCAAAGGGGGAACCTTTCGTCATGGAAGGTCTTGAAACCGTCGATGCCTCAAAAGTGGACAACGGGTTTCTCGGACACGGATATTTCGCAGAAAAAAAAGTGCTTATCGAGGACCTTTCGCAGCTTCTCGGTAAAGGGCTTCCTGCCAGTCAACGCAGGCTCTACAGATCGCCATCGAACGGTTACTGGGATTTTTTCCGGGACTGAGCTGTTGCTCCGGCTTTCCCGAAAAACTGTCTGAAGGTTGCGACGAGCGGGATGATATAGAGCTCCGCGATGATCAGGTTCAGAAGGGCGTTCTGCCAGAGGCCGTATGCCAGAGAGACGGATGTGTCGAGCGAAAACCACAATGCGACCGAATAAGCGACGGAACGCCATCCCTCCGGATTTCCGCTCCGGAACGGTCCGTACAGCACGCCGAGCAGCGCGACGCCCCAGCCGGCCATCACCGAACCAAGCACACCGTGCGTAAAGGTTATGTAGCCCGATGCGCTTTCCCCGAACGACGTGTAATGGTCCGTTACGTTATAAAAGAGCAGGCTGAAAAACCTGTTCATCACATCAGGCAGAACGACCATGGCGATACCGGCGACGATGACGCCCCAGCTCGAAACGACCATCCACTTCCACCAGAAAAGCTTGACGCCCGGACGGCGCCGGGATGTGCCCTGACGAGGTTTCATTGATAACCATTTTACGAAGTGTTCAGGCAAAACATTCATTCCGTAAAAGGTACGATGAAAAAACGGCAATGCCAGAGCGCCTTTTGTCTATGCGTCGGAGGGTTATGCCCATGATGCTGAATTCTTTTTGATTTTCGGATTTACAGTGTATATTTACACTGTAAACTAAAATTGATCCTATGGCAAGACCTTCCAGAGCATCGCAGCTGCCCAATCTCGGAGAGTCGATCAAGGAAGCCGCATGGCGGCAGATAACCGAATCCGGCGCGTCGTCCCTCTCTCTTCGCAGCATCGCCCGAGAGCTCGGCATCACGGCGCCGGCAATCTACAACTATTTTTCAGACCGCGATGCGCTGGTGACGGCGCTGATCGTCGACGCCTATGCATCTTTCGGCGACTGCCAGCACGAAGCCCGCGAATCGCATCCCGGGCCCGGTAGGGAAATCGACCGGCTCCGGGCTACAGGCATTGCCTACCGCAAGTGGGCGATAGATCACCCGCACCGTTACCTGCTTATTTTCGGTAATCCCGTGCCGGGATACGAGCCGCCCATGCAGGAACTTCTGCCGGTCATGATACGCTCTCTCGGCGCGCTTCTGGCAGCCGTTGGAGAGCTGCATGCCCTCGGGCGGCTCGATATGGAAGGCGTACCGCATCCTTCGCTCGAACCGGGCCACCGTTTTTCCGCGATCATGGAAACTGCGGACCAGGCCGAGCTGCCCGTCTACGCCGTCGCCATGGTTATCTGGAGCCGGGTTCACGGGCTTGTATCGCTCGAAATAACCGGCCAGTTTCCTCCGTTCCCCGATGCCGGAGCGGCGCTCTACCTTTTCGAGCTCGATTCCATCTGCCGTCAATTCGTCCTGCCGCCGGATCATTCAGCAACCATCAACCGGAGAATGCCATGAAAAAAACCATTATCGCGGGTCTTGCAGGAGGCATGGCCATGAATGCGGCCATGCTGCTGACCTTCCGTACGTTCGGTTTCGGGTGGGACGGCAAAGGGATACTGCTCACCTCGCCCTTGCAGAGCCATAAGCTTATCGCGGTATGGACCGAAATCGAACCTCTGCCGCTTGTCGTCAATACGCCGATGCCAATCATTATCGGGCTGTTGCTTTTCGCCGTCGGCCATGCGTTCATCTACCGCTCGATAGCCGTCGCCTGGCCGGCGGGGTTCCTGCCGAGAGCGATAAGAATGTCGGGCCTGATCTTTTTCATGACCTATCTTTTCTGGGAGTTCTTCACGCCCTTCAATCAGTTCGGAGAACCGCTGCCGCTCATCGCTCTCGAACTCTCCTTCTGGGCCGTCATTGCGGCAGCCGAAGGAGCGGCCATCGCATGGGTAATGGAAAGGAGCCCGTTATGAAGGCGCTGATTTTCGACGGTTCGCCCGAAGGAGATCCGTCGGGTGGCAGGATTGCCGGAGAACTGGTTCCGATTCTTGAGGCAAAAGGATACGAAACCGAACACATCATTCTCAGAGAGAAATCAATCGGCAACTGCAACGGATGTTTCGGGTGCTGGCTGAAAACCCCGGGAATCTGCGGAATAGACGACGACAACCGCGAGCTGTCGGAAAAATTCGTTCAGAGCGATCTGCTGATCATGCTCACGCCGGTAACCTTCGGAGGGTATTCTCCGGAACTGAAACGGATGCTCGATCATTTCATCGCCAATGTTTCTCCTTTTTTTACGACAATCGACGGAGAATCGCATCACCGTAAACGATACGCGGCCTACCCCGACCTGCTGGCGATCGGATGGCTCGATCAGCCTGACGATCGTCAGACGGCGATTTTCCGGTATCTTGTCATGCGAAATTCGATCAACTTTTATTCCGCGAAAGCCGGTTGCGGCGTTATCTGCCGCACCGAAGGGACTGAAGCCATCCGTCAGACGCTGGCAGAACTGCTTCGGGGGCTCGAAACGGGCTCGCAAGTCCGGATGGAGCTTCCGGATGCGGGTACTGCTTCCGGAATGGACGATCCTCCCCGTAAAGCCCTGCTTCTGGTTGGCAGCCCGCGCATGGAGAAAAGCTCGTCGGCATCGATCGGCGGTTATCTTCTCGAAGAGCTGGAAACCAGGGGAGTTGCGACGCAAACCGTTCATATCCACAAAGCAGTGCGCGATAAGCGAAGACTTGCGGGGTTGCTCGAGGCCGTCGATAGCGCCGATCTCTGTATCCTTGCATTTCCCCTCTATATCGACAGCGTCCCGGCCCCCGTTCTCTCCGTGATGAAGCAGATAAAAGAACGACGGAACGCCGGCCCTTCAGGCGCTGGACTCGCAGTTATCGTTAATTGCGGGTTCATCGAGTCGCACCACAACGAAACCGCCATTGCGATAGGCGCCGAATTTGCCGCGGAATCGGGATTCACGTGGATGGGCGGCATCTCGATCGGGGGCGGCGAAGGACTGGTGCATGGCCGTCCCCTTCGCAGTCTCGGGGGGCCGGCCATTCCCTGTAAAAAGTCTCTTGATCTTGCAGCTGCAGCACTTGCCGAAGGAAAACCCCTGCCGGAAGATGCCCGGCGGCAACTTGCCAGACCGTTCGTTCCCGGCTGGCTCTACCGGTTCGTCGGCTCATTGAACTGGAAAAAAGAGGCCCGCCGCAACGGAATCAGCCGCAGGCTCGGCGATCAGCCCTACCGTCAGCTGCAGTCATGAGGCCTCATGGCTGGTGTTATCTGAACCTTATCCGGACCGATCCGGAACCATTGCAGGATTTTTTTCCGTTTGCCGTCAGAAAGATTGTAAGCGGTGCGGCGATACAAAATACATTGCGCCGGAAAGATAGACGAGCAAACAAGACGCAAAAAAATGAGCAAATCAATGAAATCATGGGCCACCCCCCTGGCCATAGGCAGCTTCATCATTCTTGCCGTAACCGGCATCCTCATGTTCTTCAAGATCGAAGGTGGCTACATCAAACCGGTGCACGAGTGGCTGAGCTGGCTGATGGTTGCCGGCGTAGTTCTGCACACCGTCGCCAACTGGAAAATATTTGTCGGATACTTCTCGAAAATTCCTGCAGTCTCCATTATCTCGGGCGGCCTGGTCGTCACCGCGCTTGCGGTGTTCATGCCCGCATCACAGGAGGGTGGCAATCCAAAGGCGAAGATGATGAAGGCCATCCAGTCGGCAAGGCTTGAAACGGTTGCCGAACTTGCAGGCAAAGAGAGCGGCGACGTTGTTACGGCGCTCGCAGAAAAAGGCATTGCTGTAGACGATCCCGGCATGTCGGTCCGCGAGATAGCGAAGAAAAACGACAGGGAAGCAATGGAAGTTCTTGGGTTGGTTTTCAGATGAGGAGCATGTCCGGTACGTTGCGGTCCGGCATGTTCATGCCAGAGGCTTACGCCAGACGTTCATGCTCTCGATGCTGCCCGAAATTCCCGTGTTGTTAATAAGGGTGCCGCCGAATGCGTAGCCGGCACGACCGAAGGTGAGGTTCATGCCGGGAGAGAGGGCTCTTGCTATGGTATATGCCGTCCTGAAGCCTTTCTGTCGCATCTCCCGCTCCATGGTCATAAGCAGCACAAACGATAGGCTTCTGCCCCGCTGCTCCGGCAGCGTAGCGAAATCGGTCATTTCGACATTTCGGTTTTCCCTGTCCATTTCAGAGGAGGCAAGGGCGACCAGTCTATTTTTATCTCGAACGCCGAAATACTCGATATGGCTCAGCATGGTTTCCTGCAGATATGCCGGCTGATCGATCGGAAAAGGGTATGACGGAAAGACCTTCCGGTAGATTTCGCTCATTTCCATCGCGTCGGCTGGTCTGCACCGGATGATCTGACAGGAACCGGGCGCCGGATCATGCCGGTGTTCCGCCGCCGCCTGTCGCGCAAGTTCAAGAATGCGCGCAATCGCAGAGGCCTCGGCGGTACAGGCTCTCGCATCATCGAAAAAGCGGGCCATGAAGAACGCCGTCTCCCCATTCCGGTAAAACCCCGGAATTTCCGCCTCCCTGCGGTACCCCAATTCGAAAAAGGAAGCGGCGGCGGCTTCCGGGATTTTGGCGATTATTTTCGTATACCCCTTCCGAATCGCAAGCTCCGCCAGTCGAGCGGCAAGCAGTCCGTGTTCCGACGCGCCGGCATGCATGACATAAATGCGGTCGCTTTGCGGGCCATGCTGGATCGTTGCGCCGTAAAAGGGTTCAATCAGGTCTCTCTGCATGGGTTTGCAATTATTGTGCGTTGTCTGAAAACGCAATGAGCCATCCAGTGCAGGGCTCATTATGCATGGTTATTCCGTCGGCGGTGTCTGTCGTTGGAAACCGGTACGAGCGAAATAGTGTCGTCGTGGTCCGAAAGGAGCTTGTCGATGCCGATGGAGCGGGAGTCGTCTGCATCTTCGATATTAAGCAGCAGATCGCACGATGCGCAATTACGGTCGCAGAAGGTCTGTTCGTAAGAATCAGGTTCTTTGTAGGTGGTGATCACCCCCTCATAATTTCGCAGCACAACCTTGTTGGTCGACCAGGATATCAGATAGTTCGGCATGACGGGAATCTTGCCTCCGCCGCCAGGCGCGTCGATCACGTAGGTCGGTACGCAGAAGCCGCTGGTATGGCCGATGAGGCTTTCGAGAATTTCTATGCCTTTACCCACCGGCGTCCTGAAATGCGATAACCCTTCCGAAAGGTCGCACTGGTACAGGTAATAAGGTCGCACGCGGTTGCGCGCAAGTTTGTGCATCAGCGCCTTCATAATCCGAGGGCAGTCATTGACGCCCGAAAGCAGTACGGTCTGGTTGCCCAGCGGAACGCCTGCGTTGGCAAGGGCGGCCAGCGCATTACGGGAACTCTGGGTGATCTCTCTGGGGTGGTTGAAGTGGGTGTTGACCCAGACCGGCTGATGCTTCTTCAGGATGGAGGTAAGCCCTTTGGTGATGCGCGAAGGCAACACCACCGGCGTTCGGGTTCCGATGCGGATGATTTCCACATGCCTGATGCTTCCCAGTTCCCCGAGAATCCAGTCGAGGGTATTGTCGGAAAGAAGAAACGGATCGCCTCCGCTCAGCAGCACATCGCGTACCTGCGGGGTTTTCCGGATATAGTCCATACCCGCACTGATTGCCGATCGCGACGGAATGGTGTCTTCATCGCCGACTTTGCGCTTGCGCGTACAGTGCCGACAGTACATGGGACAGGTATTGCTGACCAGCAGCAGCACGCGGTCCGGGTAGCGATGGGTAATGCAGGGGGCCGGGCTGTCCTCGTCTTCATGCAGAGGATCGGCCATATCGCCCTGCATGATTTCCAGTTCTCTCGGCGACGGTACGCTCTGCAGAAAAACGGGGTCGTTTTCCATGTTTTCAGTATCGATCAGCGAAAGGTAGTAGGGAGTGATGGACATCGGGAACTTGTTGGCTGTCTGGCCGAAACTCAGTCGCTGTTCCGGAGAGAGTTCAATGCCGAGAAGGGTTTCGAAGGTCGTAAGATCGCGGATACTGTGGCGCATCTGCCATGTCCAGCTTTTCCACTGCTCAGATCCGGCATTGCCGTCAATGGTGCGTAAAATCTTTTGCTGTTGAGCTGATAAGGTCATCATAAGCGGGCATTGTTTTCGGATTGGCGGCCATTTCGGGAGCCGCAGACGCAATAGTGTCGGCAAGCTTGATGAGCAGTTCGCCGAGCAGCACCTGTTCATGCTGCGAGAAGCGGTTGAACGCCTGTGAATAGAGATCGCGCATCAGTTCCGGAACGCTGTCGAGCAGCGCTTTTCCAGCATCGGTAATGTCGAGGTTCACCTTTCTCTGGTCCAGCGTAGAACGGGTTCTTCTGACCAGAGCCCTCGATTCCAGGCGGTCGACGATGCCGTTCATGGTGCTCATGCTCAGATTCAGGTTTTCTGCCAGCGACGAAAGCGTGAACGGACTGCCCGAGGCCAGCATATGCAGTGCGAGCATCTGTGGCGAGGTGATGTTCCATTTACGGTAAAGCTGCCGGGAGTGTACGTCCAGCGCCCTGATAATGCGACGCAATGCCCGAAAGCTGCTGATGTTAATGTTGCTATCCGAAATGGTGACCTGCTGCATGGCCGGGATAAAAAAGTTATTGTCGATTCTTTCTGTACGTATCATTAGTATACGAAATAATATTCGAAATACCTCCCATTACTGGGGGTACCCCTGTAAGCGATAGTTTCGATGTGTGTTACGATATGCTGCCAGCTATGGACGTCCGCAAAATCCAATGTGTGTCGTATCTCGTCATGCGCTATGCCGAAACGGCGCGTCAGTACGGGATTCCAGTGGAGGTAAACGAGTCGCTGAAGCGATGTGATCGACAGGTTTACGAAGTTGCGAGCGTCCCGCAATTCGATTCCGGGCGGTATGATGTTATGGGGATGAAAGCTGCGGCTGCAACGGAGGCACTGTTGGATGTAATCGACGACTTCAGTGCCAGAGTTGGGACGAGCTTCTCTCTCATACAGCAAAAAACGGGCATCGTCCCGGCTTTTATCTGTGCGGCAGAAATTAAAAAACAAGGATTACTCTGCAGTGGCGATGAACGACTGGTCATTTCCCGTTATGTTCCGGCAAAAAACATCTAACTTCGTTTACAGTATCTTTAACCCAGGAGCTAACCGTTGAAAACCCGTCACACAATAATCGAAGGTGACAGCAGGCAGATGAAGCTGCTGCCGGACAGTTCGGTGCATCTTATTATTACCTCGCCGCCCTACTGGCAGCTCAAGGACTACGGGACGGAGAACCAGATCGGATTTCACGACAGCTATGAGAGCTACATCAACAATCTGAATCTTGTCTGGAGCGAGTGCGAGCGGGTGCTGCATCCCGGCTGCAGGCTCTGCATCAACATCGGCGACCAGTTTGCCCGTTCGGTTTATTACGGCCGGTACAAGGTTATCCCGATCCGGACGGAGATCATCAGGTTCTGCGAGACTATCGGTTTCGACTACATGGGCGCGGTGATCTGGCAGAAGGTGACCACAACCAACACCACTGGCGGGGCATCAATTATGGGAAGCTTCCCGTATCCGCGCAACGGCATTCTCAAGCTCGATTATGAGTTTATTCTCCTGTTCAAAAAGCCGGGAGATGCGCCCAAGCCGGCAAAAGAGCAGAAAGAGCGCTCCGCCATGAGCACCGAAGAGTGGAACACCTGTTTCTCCAGACACTGGAACTTTGCCGGAGCAAAGCAGGATGGCCACATCGCCGTGTTTCCGGAAGAGCTTCCGCATCGTCTGATCAGGATGTTCGCTTTCGTCGGCGAAACGGTGCTCGACCCATTCATGGGCAGCGGGACTACCAGTCTTGCGGCAAAAAACCTCGACAGGAACTCGGTCGGCTACGAAATCAATCCCGAGTTTATCGGAATAGCAAAAGAGAAGCTCCGTACCAACCAGACGGACTTTGCCGGAACGGAGTATGTTTTTCAGCACGATACCCTGAATGGGGATATTTCAGAAATGATCGAGCGTCTTCCTTATCGTTTTCAAGACCCCCACAAACTCGACAAGAAAATAGACCCGCGAAAGCTGACGTTCGATTCACGGATTGAAATGAGTCGCTGATGTGCGGTATCCCGACAGCGGATGTATGGTTGCTGCGTGAATTTCAAGTGAGAAGTCGCGAGAATTTGATCGAAGGTATTGTCCTGCTTGGATTCTCATGCGGCGGTCAGTCGGTACAGATGCCTCTGGAAGTCAATGAACGTCGAAAGAATCCTGTTCGTGCCGCCAAGTATCGCAACGGCATCCGGAAGCGCCTGATACTTGAGCTGCAGAAGGTGCGGCAGCTTTTCCTGATCGAGTTCCCCGACCCCGGATTCTATGTATTTGGAAAGCACGAATTCGACAA
>VGGK01000051.1 GCA_016868665.1 Chlorobiota bacterium | reverse complement strand
CCACCCTCCGCTCGAACGGATACCCTCGGGTTTCGCTCCTTTTGCATTGACTCCCTGGAACACGCCTCCCCAGTAATCGTCGAGATTGGATCCGGTGAAATACTCGCCGGCCAGCAGAAGTCTGGATGAGAGCGGAAACGAAAGTTCCACATTGCACGACCATGAGTCGATGGTTTCATGGTGGTTCAGCTTGTCGGAGTCCCACTCCTCCTGCCCGTAATGCCCGGACAGCGCTATTGCTGCAGTTTTTCCCGAGTCTGTCAGCGGAGCGGAGAATGCGATGCGCCCCTGAACAGTCGGCATATCGGCATCTTTTCCGGTATCGGTATCAAAAGTGTTTTTCTCGCCGATGGTTCTCGACGCTGCCGCCGCTATTTCAAGACGGCTTTTTTCTCCCACCGCAAAGCCCTTCGTCAGGCGCAACTGAGGGTGCCGCGTGCCGATATTGCCCGATGACCACATCATCCCCGGATCGTCCACGAACGGAATCAGCGAGGATACCAGATCCCAGGTCTGGCCGGCTGTGATGCTGAAATCCGAAGCCGGCCAGTAAGCTTTCAGATAGCCGTGCCGCAGTCGGGGATTTAGGTTGTTTTCGCTGCCGCCGCCAAGAAAATCAAGCTCTATGTTGCCTGAGAGTTTCAGGGATCCGGTATCGGGGCCGCCGATGTCGATGCCCAGCCGCGTTGCCCCTGCGGTGAGGTTCCACTCACCATCGTTTCCGTCGGTTCCGGGCTGCGTCCAGAGCGCTATGTTTCCGGGATAGATATGGCCGGAATCGTACGATGCATCGAAACGTGCGAAACCGTAGAGTCGCGCCCTTACGCCGGAATTTGTCGTGATCGCCGTGACGGTCGGAGCCGAAGGTGCGGGCGATGGCGCTGTTGTTTCAGGGCTCTTTTTCAGGAGGGTTTTCAGTTCGGCAAGTTCCTGTTCGAGCCTGACGACCCTTTCTTCGAGAGTTTCGGCAGCCATGGTCGTTGGAGGAGCGAGCAGCAGCCCTGCCAGCATGAGTGCGCAGGGAAGGGTGAGTTTAGGGTTCATGGTGTGTGCATTCGGTGGTTTGGCCGCCCCTGTCAAGGAGCGGGAAAAACCTGAATATACACCTGAAGAGCAAACCATGGGAGAAGATTGTGTAACGAGTTGCATGTCTTGCGCAAGAGGCTGTCTGGCTATCCGGCGCATCCTCCGTTTCTGCCGATTTTGAGGGCAGGCATCAGAAGCTCCAGAACTCCCTGTCGAGGTTGCGGTACTGGATGCCCTGCACGAGATGCTTCATCTCGATCGTTCCGGATCCGTCAAGGTCGGCGATGGTGCGGCTGACTTTCAGGATGCGGTCGTGCGCTCTTGCCGACAGGTTCAGCATGTTCATGGCGTCCATCAGCTTCTGCGAACTTTCCGGCGAGAGCACGCAGAATTTTCTGATCAGTTTCGAACCCATCTGGGCGTTGGTGTAGATGCCGGCGCAGACGGCTTCGGTGAACCTGCGGTTCTGTATCTCGCGTGCCCGTATCACCCGCTTCCGGATCTCCCGCGAGCTTTCGGCGGTCGTGCCCGAAAAGAGTTCGGTGTTTTCGACTTTCGGCACGTCAATATGGATGTCGATGCGGTCGAGCAGGGGGCCTGAAATTCTGGAGAGGTAGCGCTGGATCTGCTGCGGGGCGGCGGTCAGGTTGCCGTCGCGATCCTTCAGCGCTCCGGCAGGACTCGGGTTCATGGCCGCCACGAGCATGAAGCCTGCAGGGTAGCGGGTGGTTACCGAAATTCTTGATACTGTGACCTCCCGGTCTTCGAGCGGCTGGCGCAGCACTTCAAGCGCGCTGCGGCTGAATTCGGGCAGTTCGTCGAGAAACAGAATGCCGTTATGGGCAAGACTGACCTCGCCGGGCTTCGCCGTGGTGCCACCACCGATAAGCGCGACGTTGCTGGTGGTATGGTGCGGGTTGCGGAACGGTCTGGTCACCATGAGCGGACGGTCTTTGTCAAGCAGGTTTGCAACCGAGTAGATTTTCGTGGTTTCGAGCGATTCCTCGAATCCGAGCGGCGGCAGAATGCCCGGCAGAGCCTTGGCGAGCATGGTTTTTCCGCTGCCCGGAGGTCCGATCATCAGCAGATTATGTGAACCCGCGGCGGCGATTTCGAGCGCTTTCTTTGCCGCCTGCTGCCCTTTGATGTCGGCAAAATCCACCGGGTATTCCGGTTCGGCGGCAAAAAGGTCGGCGACGTTGACCTCTATCGGCGGACGGCTCTCATTGCCGTTGAGCAGCGCTGCGGTTTCGTTCAGGGTTTCGACGCCATAGATGTCAATATCGGCTTTCGATGCCGAGACCGCCACGGCGGCTTCCGGCGCGTTGGCAAGCGGCAGGATGATGCGCCTGATGTTCTCTTTAGCGGCCATGATGGCTACGGGAAGCGCTCCGTTCACCCTGCGGATCGATCCGTCGAGGGCAAGTTCACCCATGATGAGCGTGTCATCGAATTTCCGTTTGACGAGTTCGAGCGAACCGAGCAGGCCGATGGCTACCGGCAGGTCGAATGCCGTACCCTCCTTGCGGATGTCGGCAGGAGCGAGGTTGACGGTCACTTTTTTTGGCGGCAGGTCGAAGCCGGAGTTTCGGATTGCCGTGAGAATCCGTTCCCGGCTCTCCCGGATGGCGTTGTCCGGGAGTCCGACGACGGTGAAGGAGGGGATGCCTCCGGCTACGTTGGTTTCGACGTCGATCCTGACGGCATCGATGCCGACAAGGGATGCGGCTGAGAGTCTTGAGAGCATGGACGGGCGGTTTTCTCTGTTAGCAACTGCTGATAAGGGTACCTCAAAAAAGTTATTCCGCACCCGGATTGCCGCGTTGGTCGGTGCTCGAAATCCTCATGTACAACGTGTACACTCCGGTTTCTCCGCTCCGTCCTCCTTGCACTCCGGGTGCTCACAACACTTTTTCGAGGTGCCCATAAGAGAATGGTACGTAAAAACAGCTTGAAAGTTACGTTGGAGGCTTATTTTTCTCTGCCGTTTCCCTTCCGGAAAATTATTTCAGCCGGTGCTTCGCAGCCCGCCGGCTATGGCGTTGACGCTGAGAAAGAGCTCCGGCAGCATCCTTTCCGCTTCCATCTCACGCCCTCCGGCACCGAGTTTCCTCCATTCGGAGAGCAGCAGCACCTGCCTCCGGTGAAGCAGCCGCAGCGCTTCCTGGCGTTTGCCGATAAAACGCATGACGTTGAACCGCTGTTCTTCGAGCTGCTCCCCGTAGATCAGGTCGATGTACCGCCTCGTTTTTGCGAGTTCTGTTTCTATCGTCTCCATAATGCTCGTCCGCAGCGCGTCGTCGGCAACCAGAGCCGCATAGAGCCGCATGATGACGGGATCAACGCTTGCGATGCTTGCGTCGGCGTTGCTGACGATGTAGTAAAGGGTGGGGCAGAGCAGTTCCCTGCTCCGGATTTTATCCTCGACGTCAGGGAAGTGCTCTTCGAGATGTTCGAGCGCAGATCCGACGCCGTACCAGCCCGAGAGGGCGAAGCGGGCCTGATTCCAGCTGAATACCCAGGGAATCGCCCTAAGGTCTTCAATGCTGCGTTCGCCGCTTCGTCTCGATGGTCTCGACCCGATGCGCATCTGTTCGATGATGTCCACCGGAGTGGCTTGCCTGAAGAAAAGGGGAAATCCCCCGGTGCCGGTCAGCCTGCGGTAGGCGATGTTTGCCTGCGCGGAAAGAGCGTCCATTACAGGCTTGATGTCGATGCAGGGTTCTGATGTCGATTTGTGTCGCAATCGCTCTGCGGTAACTCCTGCGGCGAACTGTTCGAGATTGTATATGGCGCTGATTCTGTTGGCATATTTCTGGGCGATGGTTTCGCCCTGTTCGGTAAACCGGATGCCTGCGTTGAAAGATCCGTGCGGCTGCGCGCGCAGAAACCGGTTCGTGGGACCGGCTCCCCGACTGATGCTGCCTCCGCGTCCATGAAAGAATCGTATTTGCGTGCCGAACCGTGCTCCGGCTTCCTGCAGAAGTTCCTGTGCCCGGTAGAGCATCCAGATGCTTGAAAAGATGCCGCCGTCCTTGTTGCTGTCGCTGTAGCCGATCATCACCTGTTGGACCGGAGCGCTTGGTCCGGTTGTTTTCTGGTGGTAGCGGATCGATCGCGCTGTCATGGGGTGCTGCAGGAAGCCTTCGATGATTTCCGGACTTTTTTTCAGGTCGTCGATGGTTTCGAAGAGCGGAACGACCGGCAGCATACATGCGTCGCCATCTTCGAAGGGCACCATAAGACCGGTTTCCCGGGCAAAGAGGTAGATGGCCAGAAGGTCCGATACTCCTCTGGTCATGCTGACGATGAGAGATCCTACTCCTTCCGGGCCGAACCGGCTGCAGTGGCGCCGCAGGACGCGGAAGCAGGCAAGTACCTTCTCGGCTTCAGCTCCTGCGGTCATGTCGGGATGGGTGAAGGGCCTTGGAGAGCGGAGCTCTTCGGCGAGGAAGCGGATTTTTTCGGGTTCGCTCAATTCGGGGTATCCGGCGCCGTCAAGCCCGGCTGCCGTCATGAGCTGCGAAAGCGCAAGGTCGTGTATGCGGCTGTTCTGGCGGATGTCGAGCGCTCCGAGATGGAAGCCGAAGGTCTGTACGATCCGGTAGACCGGCATGAGGTCCGTTGCGGCGATGTTCCGGGCACCGGCGATTCTGAGCGAATTGTCAAGCATGTCGAGATCGGCAAGCAGTTCACGGGAGAGCCGGTAATGGAAGACCGTTCCTTCTGTCGATACGGGTTCTTTTTCGGGAGGAAGCGCGGCGATCATCAGGTTGAGGAACTGCCGCCATGGTTCGTGCCGGTTTCTTTGCAGCGCATGTTCGCCCCGGTGTCCAAGCGCTGCCGAAAGTGCTGCCATACGACTGAGGAGCTCTCCGGCTGGTTCTACCAGCCGTTCGGAGAAGCTCAGTTTCGATGCAAGTTCCGAGAGTTTCGCTTTGAGCAGTTTCAATGCGTGCCGACGCATGTCGAGGAGCGTTTCTGCAGTCACGTCGGCGGTGACGAAGGGGTTGCCGTCGCGGTCGCCTCCCACCCAGCTGCTGAAGCGGAATCGGGGGAGGTCTGCCGGTCCGCCAAACGCTCCCGGATCGAACCCCGATTCTTTCCAGGCCTGGATGAGCCTTTTGTCGTGAAGGGCGACGACTTCGGGAAAAATGTTGTAGAGATAGTGGATGACATTCCTTCTTTCGGCGGATACTTCGGGTTTTTCATAAAGGATTTCTCCTGTTCGCCAGAGCCGCTCGAGTATTACTATGATATTGTTACGGATATCGTTCCGTTCCTGAGGCGTCCACATGCGGTTTTCCCGTTGCACAAGCTGCAGGTAGAGCTGCCGGTGGTGTTCGAGCACGGTTTTTCTTTTAGCCTCGGTAGGATGGGCCGTCAGAACGGTATCGATGCAGGAGTCGGGCAGCGACTGCAGGATCTCCTGTTCCGTCATGCCGTTCTGCCTGAGTTCCTCCAGAACTTTTCCCCATAGCCCGGTTAGCGCGGCAGTTCCTTTTTCGCTCTCCATCGACCGGCGGTATTGCGCGCCCGCATTTTCTTCCGCCATATTGATGAGCTGGAAGACAATCGAGAATGCCTGCAAGGTTCTTTCTGAATTGTTCAGCCCCTCTATGGGGAGGCCGCTTTTATTCCAGGGCAGATGTGCGGCCGCTTCGTTTTCTTCGAGCGCGCCGAGCACTTCGAGAAAGCACTCCAGAAGAAAATTGAAATCGCGTTCCGCCTTGTCGAAGTCCATGACACAGCTTGCCGAGGTGATCATATGTGTTTTCAGAATAGGAATTAAAGGTCATTTCAGGTTGCACGGAACAGACGTTCCTCTGCAGGAACTTTTAAAGTAAAGGTTTTTACCCTTTATGTTTGCCGCCTTTACTAATTATGCTTATCTTATTCAATAAAACATTTGCAAGCCACTAACACCTAATTCATTACCTGTCATGGACAACAAATCAAACGGTAAGCTTATTGCACTTGCAATCGGCGGGGCTGTCTTAATGGGGGCTTTGTTTTTCGGGGTGTCGTTTTTAACCGGCTACAAGGTGCCGGCTGAAAACATCTCTGCCTTGACGACGCCGCTGAGCTCGTTTACAGGCTGGTTCATGCTGATCTTCTGTGCTTCGCTGATCATCATGGTTCTCGGCAAGATGTCTTCCCGTATCAGTGACAGGTGGTTTCTCAGTTTCCCTCTCGGTTCTCTCGGTCTTGTCGCACTCCTTTTTGTCATTCTGTGGATCTGGCCTTCAGGTTTTCTTCATCCCTCTGCCGGACGTACAACGACAGTCGATGACAAATACATCCGTTCGGTTCCACAGTTGACCGCATTCCTTGAAGGCGATACCGATTTCGAAAAGGCCACTAAAGAAAGCCTTGAAAAGGCAGCAGCAGAAGCGGCAGCAACTCCGGCTGCGGGTGGCGAGACCGCTTCCATCGATTTCGATGCCGCTAAAACACTTGTCGATAACAAGTGCAACAAATGTCATACGCTCGATTCCGTCAAGGACAAGATGAAGAAGTACATCAAACAGGGCGAGACCGAGAAAATCGTAGTGACCATGAAAGTCGTACCCAACTCTGGTATCACCGATGCGGATGTGAAGCAGATGGTTCCATGGTTCGATGCAAAATACTGACAGGTACCCTGCCTGAACGCATTACAAGCAATAAACCCCGGTTATCATGCCGGGGTTTCTTTTTTTAATGGATTTTCCTGTCTTCAGGTTGTTGCCGCAACGTATCTCACCGTGACGGTCTCGGTGATTCCTCCCCTCGCATTCCATTCGCTCCTGACGGTCATCTCTCTGGGCAGCGAAACGGCTACCAGGTCGTCAAGGATCCTGTTCGTGATATTTTCATAGAAGATGCCTGCGTTTCTGAAGTCGAGAAAATAGTATTTGAGGGATTTCAGTTCTATGCAGACCTTATCGGGGATATAGCTGATGGTGATGGTGCCGAAATCGGGAAGCCCGGTTTTCGGGCAGACCGACGTGAATTCCGGATTGACGATTTCAATAGTGTAGTCTCTCTGCGGAAAGGTGTTGTCAAATACTTCAAGAATCTCTCGTTTCATCTGGACTTGTAGATGGTTATTGGTTGTTGCGGCAAGCTGCCGTTAAGGGGAAAATAGAAATACGATCTGATTTTCAGTACATTCAGAGCGAACTTTATTTTTTCGCCAAAAGCGACAACAGCGTCAATATCTTTTCAGTCAATGAACCTGACAAAGGAACAGCTTCGTACCGGGTGCGATGTTCTCTATCGGGAACTTGCAGGCGAGTACGATCTCAGGGAGACGACCTGTACGATCGAATCGCGTTCATACAGCTTTCTCTGCGTGCTCGACAGCTACGCTCTGCTCGACAGGATCTCTGCCGAAGAGTTTATGAAAGACGAGCAGATGCCGTATTGGGCTGAAATATGGCCTTCAGCGATCATGCTCTCGTCTTTCATTGCCCGTGAGCTTCCGCTTGCAGGAAAGCGGGTGATAGAGATCGGCTGTGGTGTCGGTATGGTTTCTGTCGTCGCCGCAGCCAATGGCGCCGATGTACTGGCAACCGATTATTCGACTGAGGCTCTTCGTTTCGTTGGCTATAATGCGCTGAAAAACGGCGTCCGTCTTGAAACGGCAACCCTCGACTGGCGTTTGGTTCAATGCGAGGAGCGGTTCGATATGGTGTTTGCAGCCGATGTGCTTTACGAACGGGTAAACCTGCTGCCGGTCGTAACGGCAATCGACAAGCTGCTCAAGCCGGATGGTTCGGCCTGGATTGCGGATCCCAGGAGACGGCTTGCAGGCCAGTTTCTTGAACTTGCAGGAGAAAACGGTTTTTCAATCACTCCATTCGCAACAAACTACGATGGCGGTGCACAGCCAGTTGCCGTCAATATCTACCGGTTGAGCAGGGAGGTTCATGGATAACAGGGGCAAGGTATGCCGCAGATGGATGTACAGTGCCGGCGAAAATACAGCAGTCTGGCAGTTCATGTTTACCGGCAGCGGCAGGATCACGGGTCAGAAGAGAAACCGAAAAGAGCGCCGTTCGCTTTTTTTCTCGATCGACGAGCTTTCCGGACAGGTGCTTTTTGACGACTATCTGCTTTTTGATCAGGCTACGCAGCAGCCTGTAGGCGAGAGCTGGTTTACCGGTATGGAAACGGTTTCGGAGCAGTTCGTTTTTCTGCACGCATGGCAGCAGAACAGTCCTGAGCATATCGGTCTCTGGGCAGTCGATCCGGATACCGGTTCGGTCGTCTGGGCAAGGAGGGATGTGGTCTGCTGCGGCATGCTCGACGAAGGGCTGCTTGTTTATAACCCTTCCGTTTTTGCGGGTTTTCCTGAACGCAGTTATCTGATTATCGATTCTCTGACCGGCATCGAGATTCGGCGTCCGGATAACGATACCGGAACCATCAATGCCCTGAGATCTGCGCTGCAACCGGAAACCTTCCGGCAGAATGTGATTCTTCCCGATACGGTCGTTGAAGGCAGCGCCGAATCCGGGCTTATCAGGGAGCGCGAGCCCTCTGTTCCTGCGCATTGCGAGTGCATTGTGTCCGGACCTCTCGTCGCGGCAGCATTTCATGAATTCGATGAGCGTTCCGGACTCTGGAGGAGCCTGTTGCGCATCTGGTGGGACAGGGATATATGCTATCAGGATATATTGGCCGAACGCAGCGAGCGCCCTGCCGTCAGCAGTTTTCTGCTCCGCACGGGAGTTTTATATTACTTACGTAACGAGACGGAACTTATCGCACTTGATGTATGAAAGAGCTATTGTCCGATGATCTGTCTGCCGCCTGCCCGATAGAGCGCTATGGCGAAATCGACCGGTTTCTCGATTATTTGAAACGTGAAAAAAACGTGTCACCTCACACCCTGACCGCATACGGAAACGACCTCGATCAGTTTTTCAGTTTTATCATGCGGCATCTCGGTTTGAAGGATCCGGCATGTTTTTTTCCCGGACAGGTTACGGTTGTCGATATCCGCCTCTTTATGGGGGAACTCCTTAAAAACGGCATGCAGCCGAAGACCATTGCACGAAAGCTCGCCACATTGAAGAGTTTTTACCGCTATCTGCTGCAATCCGGCATTGTGAACCATTCGGTGCTTTCCTATGTGACGACGCCGAAATATCCGAGGCCTGTTCCCGGTTTTCTTACCGAAAAGCAGACCCGAGATCTTTTCGATCGTCCGGCGTCCGTCTGTTCTGCCGGAGATGAACAGACCGGCGGGCTCTATGAACGTTTTGAAATCGCACGCGACCTCTGCATGCTTGAAGTGCTTTACGGAAGTGGTCTGAGGATATCGGAGCTGATAGGACTCGAGACGCAGCACGTGAGCCTCGAAACAGGTTCGCTGAAGGTAAACGGGAAAGGAGGCAAGCAGCGCATTGTTCCGTTGGGTTCCTTCGCGGCGGATGCGCTGAAAAATTATTTTGAAGTCCGGCGAAACTTCTTTAGAATATTTATGAAGAGCGAT
>VGGK01000050.1 GCA_016868665.1 Chlorobiota bacterium | reverse complement strand
ATGCAGGGTAACGATCCCAAAACCCTTCGTTTTCTTGAAGCTGTCGCAGAAGCACCCGATCATGTTGCCCGGGTGCTTGTGCCGAAAATCCGCGCGATCGGCAGCCGTTGCGGTAAGGTGAGTTACGCGTCAGTTGCGAGGATTGCCTTGCGTTCGATTCTTGCTGCCATAGAGGGATCGCGCAGCGGATGGAAACCATAGCCATCCATCGGGGGATTGCCTGACGTGCAGGAGCGTCGCGAGCCTCGATCAGGGCAGCAGGTCAACTTGTATTTCTTCCCAAAGCTGCCGGAACGCTTTGGCTGCCGCTGATGAGGGGTGTACGGCGTTGAGAGGCGCCCTGTAGATACCCATTTTTTCGACTTCGGAATTGTAGGGCACTGAACTTTTCAGAAAGTCGGGATGCGATCCGCGTTGCTCTATTATCTCGCGGTGCATCGATTTTCTTTTCTCAACCATATTGAAAAACCCCCTGATTTTTGACGAGTCCAGTCCGGTGTCGTTAAAAAACTTTCTGAGCTGTTCGTAGGTGCGTATGGAGAGCGTCGTGGGAATGACCGGTACGAGTATGATGTCGGCAGCTGCGAAGATGCTCTCTGAAAAGAGCGTGAGGTTTGGCGGGCAGTCGAAAAAAATATAGCGGTATTCCGAGCTCAGTTCATTGATGTTTTTCCTGAGTTTTTTCTGAGGCTTTTTTTCTTCGAGCAGTTCGAGATCGAGATTGCGGTAGGAAAAGTCGGAAGGGAGCAGGTCGAGTCCTTCGAAATCAGTTGCTTTGATGTTTTTATAGATCTTTGCGCTGCCTTCGAGAAATTTGGTGCTGTTGTATTTGTCTCTCGGAGAAATTCTGAAGTAAAAGGAGCTGGCGCCCTGGGGGTCGAGGTCGCAGATAAGGGTCTGGCGGGCATCTCCTTTCGAGGCGAGATAGGAAAGATTGACTGCCGCTGCGGTTTTTCCTACGCCGCCCTTGATGCTGTAAAGCGCAATCGTTTTCATTTTTTTTGCGTTCAACTGTTGAGGAGTGCGTTGAAAAGGGTTTCGGTTTCGTCGTTGTCGAAATGCCTGAAGGTGCGGTGGAAGAGCTTTCGGGTTTTTTGCTGTCGGCAGTGAAGTGTGGTTATCAGTCCGCCCAAAGCTGCGGCAAGCTCGGGGTCCGAGGGTTTTTCCTTCATCTGTTCGATGTGTCCGGCAAGGTATTGCTGCTGGACGGCAAGATCGACGAACATTCCGAGGTTTTCCTGCAGCTCCTTGAGCTGTCGCACGACCGTGGCCATGGTCTTATCCGGAAAAAGGGAAGCGAACAGTTCGAGCAGATAGCGCAGCTTTTTGCAGTCTATTCTCAGGGAGTGCAGTTCCGCGTCGGAGGCTTGTGCCGGGATGGCCCGGCCGTGTCTGAGCACCTTCTTCCATGCTTTCCTGATGTTTTTTTTTGCTACTGCCAGGGTGGAGCGGTCTTCGGTATCTTGGGTGGCGACAGGAACCGGATTTCTTTCGGTTTCCCCGAGAAGACCGTTCCATTCGTCGAGCATGGCTCTGTATGCTTTCGATCGCAGAAATGATGAGAACCGGCGCAACTCGATTCTGTGCAGTTCATGCAGCTCTTTGAAAAAGGCGGCGATATGGGGGGCAAGCGATTCCGGCAGCATAGCCCGGTAATCCGACTCTCTGAGGAGGTAGACGTCGCAGTCGCGCAGGGCATTGCATGCTTTGCCCGCATTTCTGAATGCATTCCGGTATCTGGCGGTGGTTCCGGAATCGAAAATATCCCTGATAGTGCCGAGAACGGAACGGGTTCTTCTTACTGCAACCCGATAGTCGTGCAGAAATTCAGTGTCGATATTTTCGGGAATCCATGGCTCGTTCCGCTTCATGATGTCGAGTGTGCCGAGCAGGAGGGATGCGGCTGATTTTTGAACCGGGTCACCGGGCTGAAGCGTGATTCTGATTTTCGAAGAGTAATCGTTGACGGGAACGCCCGCCGCATCCATGAACTGCATGAAAAGATCGCGATATCGGGTTCTGTGTTCCCTCCCGAGAAGCTTTCCTGTGCCGGATGCAAAAGTTTCGGCCTCTTCCTGAAATCCTTTCAGTGGGGTGATGGCAAGATTTTCGGTTATCAGTATCCGGCTTTTCTTCTCCTTGAAAAGGAAGTATGTTTCCCTGTTGAGGATGGCGATCGTTTTCTCCTCCTCATCGAGGAGTTTCTGAGAAACGATGTCAACTTCCACGGCACATCGTTTTATGAGAGCTCTGAGTTCGGTGTATCGTTCAATTTCACTCCTGAATTTCTCGTCTTCAAGTTCGAACGGGCGAAAGAAACGGGCAGCTGCCGAATGGCCGACTGATGCGAACGGCAGGCCTGTATCGAGATTGTAAAGGCTCAGGAGCCGGTTTTCCTGGACAGCTGCGGTATTATTGGCGAGCAGCTGCCACTCGAACGTATCGTAGAAAATCCGGCGCACTCTGCGCTTTTGTGTTTTGCCGGGTTTAACCGAAAGCCCATTATCCTCAAAAAGGGATTCGGTTTCGAAACCTTCCGGAGGCCTGAAGCATATGCTTTTCTGTTCAACCGTCATCGGCGATGGGTTTTCATTAGGCGTATTGCTTAAAATATAACAAGATCATCAGGAGTTGTAAGAGACTTCGGGTGTGCGGTTACGATTTATCGGGATTGTAATGAAATAAATTTATGCGACTACCGTTTTTAATTGGAATGGGTTTTTTCTACCTTCCATTTCGTATGGACTAACGGTCGTCATGGCATATCCGCCTCACTCTTTTCCTTTAACCATGAAACATTTCTTCTGTCTTTTTCTGGTATGCACCTTTATGCTCGGAGCTTGTACAGGCAAGCCGGAAGCAGGAAAAACAACAGACGGCGAAGAGGATGGAAAGTTGACAGTCGGCATGGTTTTCGATGTCGGCGGACGCGGAGACCGCTCGTTCAACGATGCGGCCTATCATGGACTTGAGCTTGCCGGAGAGAAACACGGTATTGAATTCATTCATGCCGAACCGTCCGGCGAAGGCGCCGACAGGGAAGCGGCGCTCAGGCAGATGGCTGCTGATCCGGACGTCAATCTGGTGATCGGAGTAGGTTTGCTTTTCAGCGACGATATCGCATCCATAGCCGAAGCGTTTCCGGAAAAGAAGTTCGTTTGCATCGACTATATCCCGAAAGCCGGAGCGAAAATGCCGGAAAATCTTTCAGGCATTGTTTTCGAAGAGAAAAAAGGTTCGTTTCTTGCCGGCGCCGTAGCGGGACTTTCAACAAAGACCAATATCGTCGGGTTCATCGGGGGAATGGAGTCGTCCATTATCAGAAGGTTCGAGAGTGGTTTTACCGAGGGCGTAAAATACGTGAATCCGGACGCTGTGGTCATTCCCGCTTATATCGGCATGACCGGAAGCGCTTTCGCCAATCCGTCAAAAGGCAGGGAGCTGGCGCTTGGCCAGTATGCCAAGGGTGCCGATATCATTTATCAGGCGGCTGGAGCGAGCGGCCTGGGCGTTATCGAAGCAGCAAGAGAGACCGGAAAACTGGTGATCTGCACGGATCGGGATCAGGAGCCGGACGCTCCGGGTTTCGTGCTTACCAGCATGGTTAAGGCGATAGATCGGGCAGTGCTGAAGACTATCGATGATGTGCTCGAGGGTACGTTCAAGGGAGGATCGGTTACCGTTTTCGGTATAGGCGACCGATATACCGATTATGTTTACAACGACAGAAATGCAAAGCTGATCGGTGCTGCGGTTCATGATCGGGTAGAGGATATCCGAAAAAAAATTATATCAGGAGAAATTGCAGTTCAGGTGCATGCAGCGGCACAGTGAACGATAGTGCCGATTAATGCCGTTCTTTCAATGATTGAAGTTAAATTATAGGTGAAGAAAAAAATTCTGGTGACCGGCGGTACCGGGTTTATAGGGTCCCGACTGGTTCACAAGCTGGCATCCGATGCAGATGAAATTCGTGTTCTTGTCCGGAGAAGTTCCGATCTGACCTCGCTTGAAGGCGTGCTTGATCGCATCACACTGGTCTATGGAGATGTGACGAACCGGCAATCTCTCGACAGCGCGATGGATGGAATCGATCAGGTTTATCACTCTGCTGGTCTGACCTATATGGGAGATAAACGTAATCCTCTTTTGCAGGCCATCAATGTTGAAGGCACTAAAAATATACTTGATGTGTCGCTGAAGGCCGGCGTCCGGCGAGTCGTCCATGTGAGTTCCATTACTGCTGTCGGCATATGTGACGGAAAAAAACCTCTCGACGAAACCTCGGTCTGGAACTTCGACCGCATAGGCCTTGAGTATGCCCGAACCAAACATCAGGCAGAGCTGGCTGTAGCGGAGGCCATCGACAACGGGCTTGATTGTGTGATTGTCAATCCGGCCTATGTTTTCGGAGCCGGCGATATCAATTTCAATGCAGGTCGTCTCATCAAGGACGTCTACAATCGGAAAATTCCGTTCTATCCTCTCGGAGGGGTTTGCGTCATCGATGTGGAAATTGTTGCGGAAACCATTATTGCAGCCATGGAGAAAGGCCGGTGTGGCGAACGCTATATTATCGGGGGTGACAATGTGTCGTTCAAAAAGCTTGCCGACACGATTTGCGATATTTCCGGAGTGCCGAAGATTATTCTGCCCTTGCCGTTCTGGATGGCCAGGATACTCAAATCCATGCTCGACATGAACAAGCGCAGGAACAACATATCCAAGCTGTTCAATCTTACCATGTTCAGGGTGGCTTCCGAAAACCTCTATTACGATTCCTCCAAAGCCGTTCGTGAACTCGGGATGAGGCAGGAGCCGCACGAAAACAGCATCAGGAGCGCTTTCGACTGGTACCAGAAGAGGAATATGCTGAGCTGACAACAGCTGTTCCGGTTCCGGCAGGGCCTGCAAACAAGTCGTCAGATATATTTTTCAACATCTTATACCGGAACAGTCATGGCATCAAACACCATTGTTGAGCGTGTTGCCGCAGACCTGTCGAAATATCCCCCTTTCGATGTTCTCGAGCCTGCCGTCGTACAGGATCTCGCTTCTTCGTTATCGATACATTACCATGAAGAGGGCGAAATGATCTTCAGGAAAGGCGATACGCTCAGGGAAGCTGCATTCATGGTGATGAAAGGCGCAGTAAGACTTTTTGACTCGATGGACGATGAGGAGATACTGGTCGATCTGTGCGACGAAGGCGATATTTTTGGCGTGAGGGCGATTTTCGGCGGAAGCAGTTACGTACTCAGCGCCCAGGTAGCCGAGGAGAGCCTGATTTATGAAATGCCTGCTGAAAAAATTCGGGGTCTCATTGCGGCAAGCAATGCTGTTTCGATGTTTTTCGCCGGGGAGTTCGCCAAGAGCATGCAGGTGATGGAGCGGTCTCTGACCAACGCTTTCGACCAGCGAAAGTTGCGTTACAGCGAGCAGTCCTGCCGGAGTTTTCTCGAACACGAAACCCTCGAAGTCAAGCCGGTTGCCAACGTCATTACCTGCTCTCCCGACATAACCATAAGGGAAGCGGCCAAAATCATGTCGGACTGTAATATCGGTTCCATTCTTGTGGTCTCTGCCGATAATCATCCTCTCGGAATCATTACCGATACCGATCTTCGCAAGAAAGTGGTTGCTCAGCCGGGATCGGTCAAAGAGCAGCCTGTTCGCGATATCATGAGCAGTCCTGTTTACACCATTACCGGAAGGAAAACGGTTGCCGATATGGTGATGCTCATGGTGAAAACCAAGTTGCGCCATTTCTGCATTACCGAGGACGGGACGGTGAATTCTCCGTTGCAGGGTATCATTTCCGAGCACGATATCATTACCTCCGAGGGTAACAATCCGGCTGTGATCATGAAGGAGATCATGGCTGCCGATCAGGTCGGGCAACTGAAGGTCGAGAGGGACAAGGCCGAACACCTTCTTCGGATCTATATTGGCCAGGATGTTGCCGTTCACTTCATATCGAATATCATCACCGAAATAAACGACGCCCTGATCGTTAAGGCAATCGGACTTTCCATTGCCTCTCTCGAAAAGGAGGGTTGGCTTCTGCCGGACACTCCCTTTTGCTGGCTTTCGCTTGGCAGCGAAGGCCGAAAAGAGCAGCTTCTTCGCACCGATCAGGATAACGCCTTGCTCTATCTCGATCCTCCCGAATATCTCAAAGCGGAAGTTCAGGCATCTTTTGTTGCGCTGGGACGAAAAGTTACTTCCATACTGGAACAATCGGGGTTCGCTCTCTGTCCGGCAGAGGTGATGGCAAGCAATGACGAGTGGTGCCAGCCTGTTTCGGTCTGGAAAAAGTATTTCAGCAGATGGATACTCACTCCCGAGCCGAAGGCTCTGATGAACGCCACGATATTTTTCGATTTCCGGCCGGTATACGGAGACGCTTCTCTGGCTGCCGATCTGAAAAAAGGGATTTTTGAGGAACTGGCCAGAGGGCGGGGCTTCCTTGAGTTTTTTGCGAAGAATGCCTTGCAGAACCCTCCTCCGCTCGGCTTTTTCAGAAATTTCCTTGTCGAGAAGAGCCGCGATCATGCCAATGAGTTCGATATCAAATCGAGAGCCATGATGCCGCTTTCGGATGCGGCAAGAGTTCTTGCTTACGAGCAGAGAATTCCTGATTATCTCAGTACGGTCGAAAGATATCACAGGCTTGCCGATCTTCTTCTTCCTGAAAAGGATCTCTGCCTGGAAGCTGCCGCTGCCTACGAGTTCCTCATGCGTCTGCGGGTGGTCAACGGGCTCGATCAGGGCAGTTCCGGTCGTTACATCAAACCTGAAAGCCTTAATAAAATCGATCGGCAGATGCTGCGCAACGTTTTCACAACGATCGGACAGGTGCAGAAAACACTTAACATGAGGTTCCAGCTTGATTACATCCGTGATTGACCGCCTCATCATCGAAACGGCGCTTTACCGGTGCAGGAATAATTCCCTGCCTGAAAGCGTCTGTCGATACCTGAGGCTGAACCGTAAGAAAATTCATGTCGCAACGCCGCTTGCCGATATCAGGTTCGTCGTTTTCGATACCGAAACGACAGGTTTCGATGTCCGGCACGACAAGATCATCTCCATAGGAGCAGTGTCGCTTAGAGCCCAGCGGATTCTTGTGGGGGATTCTTTCGAAGTGCTGGTGCGCCAGGAAAAGGTCGGCGATCGTGAGGCGGTGAGCGTCCATGGACTGCTCTGCAAGGATATAGCTTTCGGCGTGGATGAACGCACCGCCGTCAGCGGGTTTCTCGACTATATCGGCAACAGCGTGCTTGTCGCGCAGCATGCCGGATTCGATATCGCTATGGTCAATCAGCTGCTGTCACGTTATTTCGGAATAAGGCTGTTCAATGATGTGATCGATACGGCAAGCCTGGCAAAACGTCTTGAAAAAGGCCCCTATTACAATCTCGCTCACAAGGTCGGCGAATACAAACTCGATGCCTTGTGCGAGCGCTACAGCATTCGCCTGCACGACCGGCATACTTCTGCCGGCGATGCTTATCTGACGGCGCAGCTTTATCAGCGTCTGCTTGCAAAAAGCCGGAAATCGGGGATTAAAACCGCGGGAACCCTGCTGATGAAATAGGGTTTTCAGGATTTGCGTATGAACAGCAGCATCCTCGGTGAAGCTTCGCTGTCGAAAAGTGCTCCTGAATAATCTCCGGCAACTGATTCGATGGCAAGTCCCGCCTGATCGAGCAGTGTCTCGATCTCTTCGGGCGTAAACAGACGAACCGACTCGGAGAACCGGAGCGGTTCCCCTTCAGTCGGCGCGATCGTGATTTTTTTCTTTATTCTGCCGTGTTCGATCGAGCGCTCCTCCAGTACGTCAAGTCCGGCAACGGTGCGACGGGAAACCGGCACAAGGTTTCGCCGCAGATGGCGTACATTGATGAGGTCGAGTATGTACCATCCGTCCGGGGCAAGAAGAGAGGATACGTTTTCGAGCACGCAGAGATCTTCTTCGACCGTATTGAAATACCCGAAACTGGTGAAAAGCTGCAGGATAAGATTGTAATGCCTGTCTGCCTTCAGGTGCCGCATGTCGCAGCAGGTCAGGGAAAGCTCGATGCCGCATCTGTGCGCTTCGCTGCGGGCAGTATCGAGCAGAAAAGGGGATAAGTCGTTACCTGTTACCGAGTAACCGAGACGGGCGAGTTCGAGCGCATGACGTCCTGCTCCGCAAGCGATATCGAGTACGCTGACCGATGACGGATGTCGGTCAGTGGATTGTGTTCGCCCGATAATCATCCTGATGCATTTGGAGGCTTCGGCGTTGTCGCGATGGCTGTATACCTGCAGATAGAGCGGATGATTGAACCACTCGGCAAACCATGCCTGCTGAGCGGATTTTTCGTCTGCCCTGATGGTGCTGTCGGGAGAAGAGGACATATAAGGCTTTGCGTGAGATAAGCATGCAGGGCAACCTGAAAGGAGCCCTGCGAGGAAGGAGTCGTTTATTTTACCGCGTCGCTGACGGCTTTGGCGAGAATGGTCTGCTCGTTTTCGCCGTTAGGAATACGGACGTTTTTTTCGACGAATTTCCAGGCTTTGCTTTTTCCTGATGGAACAGAGAGGACGAGTTTAGCTACCTTGAAATCGCTGGCGCCTGTTTTTTTTCCTTTATCGCCGAATGTTTGTTTCTTTGCCATGACTGATCAACTGATTCTTATTGTTGTGCTGAACGAAATTGAATGTAATAAAATTAATCGCTTTTGACAAATCCAATCAATTCTTAAAGGTATTGTTTTCAGCGGTTTTCTATATAAGCTCCTTTGTGGAAGATGCCGACTGCTTTTCCTTTGAGTCGGCTTCCGATGAAAGGTGTATTCAGTGATTTCGAGCGCATACCTTCTCTGGTGAGGGTCCACTCGATATCGGGATCGATAATTGTCAGGTTTGCGGCAACTCCTTCCTGCAGTCTGACTGGCGGAAGGTTCATGATCGCTCTCGGGTTGATGGAGAGCATTTCCACCACCCGGCGCATCGTGATGATATCTTTGTCGACAAGCTCCGTTACGGCAAGGCCGATCGCGGTCTCCAGCCCGGTTATTCCGAATGAAGCCTGATCGGGAGGGCACTCTTTTTCATGTGCGGCGTGCGGTGCATGATCGGTAGCTATCGCGTCGATTGTGCCGTCGGCAATGCCGTCGAGCAGCGCCCGGCGGTTCCCGGCGGAGCAGAGCGGGGGTTTCATGATGTAGTTTCCTTTCGCTTCGGCATTGAAAAGGTCTTCATCCGTCAGGGTGAAGTGGTGCGGCGTTACTTCGCAGGTAACCTGCAGACCCTCGGCTTTTGCCTGGCGGACGAGATCGATTGCGGCTTTCGTGCTGATGTGAGCGACATGGTAACGGGGGGGATTGAGCGGATCGTGCAGCTTGTGATCGCGCAGATACAGCATGAGCTGCAGATCGCGGGCCAGGGTGATGGCTTCGGCCGCATCGGGAATACCTTTGAGGCCCAGCATTGTAGAAAAACGCCCTTCGTTCATGATGCCGCCCTGGCTGAGCATTTTATCTTCGCAGTGCTGTATGATGAGCAGCCCGAAATTCGATGCGTATTCGAACGCAAGCCGCATGATCTGCGAGTTCTGGATAGCCGTGCCGTCATCGGATACGGCT
>VGGK01000049.1 GCA_016868665.1 Chlorobiota bacterium | reverse complement strand
CTGCCCGGGTGGCTGCAGTTCAGCGCATCGCATCACGATCTTGAGACGATGGAAGCGTACTTCCTGCCTGTGGGTGATCCCGATAAGGCAACCGGCGTCGGACCAGCCACGGACTCGGCATCCGCAGGTACGGCAATTGCAACCGGCGTGAAAACCGTCGATGGCAACATCGCCTGGGAAAGAACCGACAGCGCAGGCGGCGAGATCGAAACCATAGCCGAAACGCTCAGAAAAGAGATGGGCTATGCCATCGGTGTGGCCGGCACCGTGCCATTCTCGCACGCTACCCCGGCGGCGTTCGTGAGCCACGACGTCAGCCGCAACAACTACTGGGACATCGCGCACGAGATTCTGTTCGAAACGCAGCCTGAAGTGGTGATCGGCGGCGGGTATAACAATGGCAATTTCGCAAAGGCTACGCAGAATGCCGCGAAGCAGGATACCGACCTAAACGACAACGGGTACAACGACGACTACGATGCCTTCAAAGCCGGAACGGACGGCACCAGCTATATGTTCGTCGAGCGCGAAACCGGTACAGACGGCGGCGATGCCCTTGCCGCAACAGCTGCCGGTGTAAGCCTCGCTGATGGCGAAAAGCTGTTCGGCCTGTTCGGCACATCGGGAGGCAACTTCGAATACTACGAAGTGTCCGATACGCCCGGCTCGCCTTCGATCACCCGCGGCATCGAAGACCCGACGCTTGCCGACGTGACCAACGCGTCGCTCTCGGTGCTGAATCAGGACGATGACGGATTCTTCATCATGATCGAACAGGGAGATATCGACTGGAGCAACCACGCAAACGACTATGAAAATATGGTAGGCGGGGTCTACGACCTCGATGAGGCAGTCAAGGCAGCCGAAACGTTCGTCGAAAGCGGCTCGAACGGCATCAGCTGGTCGAACACGCTCATCATCGTCACGAGCGACCACTCGAACAGCTACCTGCGTGCGCAGGAAGAGCTTGGTCTCGGCGACCTGCCTGCACAGAGCGGCAAGAGCTATCCCGACGGCGAAGTGACCTACGGAAGCGGCGGGCACACCAACGAGCTGGTGAGCGTCTATGCCCGCGGCGCGGGAGCCGATCTGTTCGAAGAGGCCGCCGGCGACATCTATGCCGGAACGGAGATCATCGACAACACGCAGATATACGACGTGATGATGCAGGCCGCCAAAGAAGCCGGAGCCGAGCATGTCATCCTCTTCATCGGTGACGGCATGAACATCGAGCACGAAATCGCCGGAAGCCGTTACCTCTACGGCGAGGATTTCGGTCTTGCTTGGCACGACTGGAGCGAGGAAGAGGACGGCTGGTCCGGTTACGTATCTACCTGGGATGTGACGGCATACAACAGCTATGCAACAGCGGCCAAAGCCGCTCAGTATGACGAGGCGACCTTCGATCCGCTTATCGGCTACGATCCGTCGAAGGGCGGCGAAACCCCCTATCCGGTAGCGATGACCTTCAGCGGCACTCCGGATAACGGCGATGTCGGTATGCTGGAGATACTGGTTACTGCAACGGATGAAGACGGCGCGGCGATCACCCGGACCTTTACGCTTACGGTAGAGAATACCAACGATGCGCCGACGTTGGCTGAACCGCTTGAGGATGTGGTGACTGCTGCAGATTCGAAGCTGGAGCATGTGTTACTTTCCGACGCATTCGACGATGTGGATGCGGGTGACAGTCTGACTTACACGGCGACGCTGGCCGACGGTTCGCCGCTGCCCGGGTGGCTGCAGTTCAGCGCATCGCATCACGATCTTGAGACGATGGAAGCGTACTTCCTGCCTGTGGGTGATCCCGATAAGGCAACCGGCGTCGGACCAGCCACGGACTCGGCATCCGCAGGTACGGCAATTGCAACCGGCGTGAAAACCGTCGATGGCAACATCGCCTGGGAAAGAACCGACAGCGCAGGCGGCGAGATCGAAACCATAGCCGAAACGCTCAGAAAAGAGATGGGCTATGCCATCGGTGTGGCCGGCACCGTGCCATTCTCGCACGCTACCCCGGCGGCGTTCGTGAGCCACGACGTCAGCCGCAACAACTACTGGGACATCGCGCACGAGATTCTGTTCGAAACGCAGCCTGAAGTGGTGATCGGCGGCGGGTATAACAATGGCAATTTCGCAAAGGCTACGCAGAATGCCGCGAAGCAGGATACCGACCTAAACGACAACGGGTACAACGACGACTACGATGCCTTCAAAGCCGGAACGGACGGCACCAGCTATATGTTCGTCGAGCGCGAAACCGGTACAGACGGCGGCGATGCCCTTGCCGCAACAGCTGCCGGTGTAAGCCTCGCTGATGGCGAAAAGCTGTTCGGCCTGTTCGGCACATCGGGAGGCAACTTCGAATACTACGAAGTGTCCGATACGCCCGGCTCGCCTTCGATCACCCGCGGCATCGAAGACCCGACGCTTGCCGACGTGACCAACGCGTCGCTCTCGGTGCTGAATCAGGACGATGACGGATTCTTCATCATGATCGAACAGGGAGATATCGACTGGAGCAACCACGCAAACGACTATGAAAATATGGTAGGCGGGGTCTACGACCTCGATGAGGCAGTCAAGGCAGCCGAAACGTTCGTCGAAAGCGGCTCGAACGGCATCAGCTGGTCGAACACGCTCATCATCGTCACGAGCGACCACTCGAACAGCTACCTGCGTGCGCAGGAAGAGCTTGGTCTCGGCGACCTGCCTGCACAGAGCGGCAAGAGCTATCCCGACGGCGAAGTGACCTACGGAAGCGGCGGGCACACCAACGAGCTGGTGAGCGTCTATGCCCGCGGCGCGGGAGCCGATCTGTTCGAAGAGGCCGCCGGCGACATCTATGCCGGAACGGAGATCATCGACAACACGCAGATATACGACGTGATGATGCAGGCCGCCAAAGAAGCCGGAGCCGAGCATGTCATCCTCTTCATCGGTGACGGCATGAACATCGAGCACGAAATCGCCGGAAGCCGTTACCTCTACGGCGAGGATTTCGGTCTTGCTTGGCACGACTGGAGCGAGGAAGAGGACGGCTGGTCCGGTTACGTATCTACCTGGGATGTGACGGCATACAACAGCTATGCAACAGCGGCCAAAGCCGCTCAGTATGACGAGGCGACCTTCGATCCGCTTATCGGTTACGACCCGTCGAAGGGCGGCGAAACCCCCTATCCGGTAGCGATGACCTTCAGCGGCACCCCGGAGAAATCGGAAGCAGGAATATACGAGATCCTCGTTACCGCTGCCGATGAAAGCGGCGCATCGATAAGCGATGTCTTTACATTGACCGTAACGGACAGGGAGTATGGCGAAAGCGAGGGAGACGATACGCTGACAGGGGACAGGAACGATAATGTGATTTTCGGTTCCGCAGGTAACGACAGGCTTTCCGGTAACGACGGCAACGATATACTCGTCGGTGGAACCGGCGACGACCTCATGGTGGGCGGCAGGGGCAATGATACCTACTATGTGGACAGCGAAGGCGATGTCGTCCGGGAAAGCAATTCCGCTTTTGACGGCTTCTTCAGTTTCTTCGGAAACCGTTCAGGCGGAACCGATACCGTGAAATCCGAAGTCGACCGGGAGCTTGGCACGGGTATCGAAAACCTCGAACTGCTTGGATCGGCCGATCTCGACGGGACGGGCAACGTTCTTGACAACGAGTTGGTCGGCAACGAGGGCGACAACAGACTCGAAGGGCTCTCTGGCGACGACCGGCTCATCGGCAACGGCGGCGACGATATCCTCGATGGTGGCTGGGGCAATGACGTACTGATCGGCGGCGCAGGCGCTGACCGGCTCATCGGCGGCTCGGGTCGCGATATTTTCCGGTACGACAGCGAAACCGAAAGCGGGTTGACGGCCGAGACCATGGATGTCATCACGGACTTCAGGAGCCGTCAGGACAGACTCGACCTGTCCGGCATGGACGCCAATAATGCCATTGCGGGAGACCAGGCATTCAGCCGTATCATTCTCGGCAGCTCCGATGCCTTCAGCGGAGCCGGCCAGCTCAGGTTCGACAGCGCTTCCGGTATTCTTTACGGCAATACCGACAGTGATGCCGATGCGGAGTTCGCTATCCGTCTCTCAGGCGTGAACTCGCTGCGCTCTTCTGATATCGTGTTGTAAGCTGCTGTCCGGGTCCGGTCAACGGTTTATCCTTGTGTTCCGCCATGTATCCTTTTTTCCCTGAAGGTATACGGCGGAACGCTTTTTTTCCGGTTTGCCTCCGGATGGAAGATCTCTTTGGCGATAATTCCGTATACTCAGGAAAAGCGGAAGAGGATTCCGGTGGATCCTGAGCGGTGGTAGAGGGCCGAGCCGTTCTGCCGCAGAGAGATAAATCGGGTTCATGTCAACAGCCAGAGAGAGTTACAACTTCCAGAAAATCATCGCCGTTACCGGCGTAGTGCTGCTTGTCGTCAAGTTTGCGGCCTGTTACATGACCCGGTCGGTAGCAATTCTCACCGATGCGCTCGAAAGCATCGTCAACGTCACCAGCGGCTTCATTGGTCTGTACAGCCTTTACATTTCCGCAAAGCCGCGCGACAGCAGCCATCCTTACGGACACGGCAAGGTGGAGTTCATCTCGGCGGCTGTCGAAGGCACCCTTATCACTGTCGCGGGACTGCTTATCATCAACGAAGCGGTGGATAACCTGCTGCATCCTGCGGTCATCGGAAAGCTCGATCAGGGTATTGCGCTTGTGGCCATTACCGCGGCGGCGAACTGGCTGGTCGGTTCTCTTGCCGTCCGCAAGGGAAAGAAAAACAGTTCGCTTGCCCTTGTGGCAAGCGGCAGGCACCTGCAGACGGATACCCTTTCAACCATCGGCATTATCGCCGGACTTGTTCTTCTTGCCCTCACCGGTATGGTATGGCTCGACAGCGTCGTGGCTCTGGTGTTCGCGACCTTCATTCTTGTTACCGGTTATCGCATCCTGCGCAATTCGCTTGGCGGCATCATGGACGAAGCCGATACCGAACTGCTCGAAAAACTCGTTATTCTGCTGCAGCAGAGCCGCAGGGAAAACTGGATTGACCTGCACAATCTCAGGATCATCAAATACGGCAGCGTGCTTCATCTCGACTGCCACCTTACCCTCCCCTGGTATCTCAACGTCCGCGAATCCCAGAAAGAGATCAACAAACTGCAGCATCTCATCAGGCAGCAGTTCGGAGAGAGTGTTGAACTGTTCGTACATACCGACGCATGCCTCAGATTTTCCTGCTGTATCTGCACGAAACGAGATTGCCCTGTTCGCGAGGCACCTTTCGAGCGGGCCGTAGGGTGGACGGTCGATAATATATCGAGAGACTGCATGCATAAAATTGAGGAGAACAACGTTCTGTAACCAGCAAGTGGAGTTTTCTATGGCGGATGTACTCGTAACGGGAGCATCGGGATTTATCGGTTCGCACCTTGTCCGGCGCTCCATGCAGGAGGGCTGCAGGGTACGGGCTCTTATCCGGCAGGGCAATGTTCCGGAGTGGATGCGGCAGCAGGAAGTCGAGGTCGTGGAAGGTGATATCCGCGATGCCGCCGCCGTCGGGCGGGCGGTTGCGGGATGCGATCTGGTCTTTCATGCGGCAGCGCTGACATCCGACTGGGGAGACCCCCGGGAGTTCGTCGACATCAATATCGGAGGTACCCGGAACGTTGCGGAAGCCGCCCTGCGGAGCAGGGTGGAGCGGCTTGTCTATGTCAGCTCCTATGAAGTATTCGATCATGCGCACCTTGAACGGCTTGACGAGTCGATGCCCTTTTTTGTCCGTGGACAGCTCTATCCCGATACAAAAATCCGGGCTACCGAAACGGTGTGCGAATATGCGGCAAAAGGACTGCCGGCAGCCGTGGTCTATCCTGTATGGGTGTATGGCCCCAATGACCGTACCCTTTTTCCTCTGCTTGCCGACAGCCTCAGAAAACAGCAGATGTTCTACTGGGCCAGGCATGCCCGAATGAGCATGGTCTACATCGATAATCTCATCGATATGCTCCTGCTTGCAGCAACGCATCCGGCGGCATCGGGGGAAGCATTTCTCGTCTGTGACGGTTACAATCTTACGTTCGAGGGTTTCTGCGAAAGACTTGCCGAAGGGATCGGGGCTCAGCCGCCCGGTCTTTACCTTCCCTGCAGCGTAGCTTATCTTCTTGCTTCCGCGATGGAAGGGTACGCCTGCATTTCCGGCAGCCGGCAGCGCCCGATGCTGACCCGGCAGGCAGTTACCGTACTGTCCTCTCGTGCGCTCGTCGATACGTCGAAAGCCCGCAACCTGCTTGGCTGGAAACCGAAAGTTTCGCTCGATGAGGGTTTCCGGAGGACGCTCGACTGGCTTATGGCCATTGATCCGTCAGAATGGAAAGGGAAGTGATCACGCTCTTTATTTCCCCCAAACTGTTTATGGGCTTGTCCAGATCGCAGCGCCGATTTTGTTGGTGTACAGGTTCTGTTCCCACTGCAGGAATCCCGCTTCATAGGCAGCCAGTGTCCGGCCCCATTTCGTATTGATGCCGTTTTCTATATCGTTAATGCGAGCCCGGATATTTGTTTGCGCCAGGCTGAGTACGCTTGCCCGGACTCCTGTCGGCATACTGAGATTGTTGAGCAGTACCATCCATGGGATCGCGGAGGTATCCATGGATGAGATGACCCGCCCGGCCTGTTCGTATACCTTCCACCATTCGATCACATAGCTGCTGAATGCACCGGTTGCTCCGGTCATGAGCAGCTGACTCAGATACAGTTCATACTGTTTCTTTCCATAGGCCGTAGCGTCCGCCGAGGCAGAGGCGCTGTTATAGGGCGGCAGCCACCACTCCAGAAAATTTTTTGGCAGAAACATGTTTATCAGGTCAATATGCGGATCCCGGAGATGGGCTACATAGCTGCCTCCCGGAAGTGAGGGGTGATAGATGCCGAAACCCTGATAGAAGTGGTCGCTGTGGGGTACTGCAATGGTTTCCGGCTGCCCGATTGATACTTCGATACCTTTATGAAATGCTCCCGGATAGTTACCCGCGACAACATCCCCCATGAAACAGCTGTACTGACGTGCGGGAATGTTGATGCTTCTGAACAGCCAGTGCAGGAGTCCTCCTGTGGTCTGACAGCCGTTGTAGGTGCAGTGCTTCATGAACCCGATCCTTTGAGGAAACTGCGGGTTGCCCTGTGCATCGAGCTGTCCCATAGCCGGATCGGCAAAAACCCCTTTTGTGTCAACGAGTTGCGGCACCATTACACCTGCAGGCAGGCGAGGGGTGATGTAGGCGGAATTGAGTTTCTGACGGAATCCGTTGATGAAGGTTTGTTCCATACTGCCCAGAAACATGACCTCACTTGATGGATAAAGCTGATCAATCCATGAGCTCCCGGTAAAGACACCTCCACCCCAGTAATATGTTGTCGATCCATGAGAAAGATTGTCCTGGCACCACCGGGCAATTGCTGATACAGCATCTGATATTGTAGCCGACCTGCGGACACCCAGCTCATCTGAAAGTTTCGTGAACAGGAGTGCCGGATCACCCGGTAGTGCAGGGGTTGCGACCGAGTAGAAATTCCAGGGGTCAACCTCGGTCCTCATTTTTTCAACGTACCCGAAACAGTACTTGCCGGTTGCATCCGGCAAGGTTTTTCTGTCAATGTCAACGGCGCAATTGAATGCAAAATATTTTCCGTCGAGCAGCCAGCGCAACTGATGGTCGTCAAACGAGTCGAGTTTCCATGGTACGATGGAGAAGATGTCAAGATAAAGCGTGTGTGCCACGTAGGCGAGGTATACCTTGCGGATCTCATCGAAAGTGAACGTCGTTTTTGAAGGGTCAAGTGAAACGAGTCTTTTCCGTGGATCAAGCACATGGTCTGTAAATGTTTCCTTCAGTTCATTTTTCAGTGCCGCACTCCATAAACTGTAAGAACGCCAGTACTTTCTGTTATCGAGCAGTGACCGGACCTGCCATCCTCTTGCGCTGCTGCACCAGATGATGTTCTGCCGTATTGCGGGATTTTTGTCGATGTAGTTGACAAACAGTTTTCCGGCCGCAGCTCTTGTGAATTTCGGGGCCTTCGGTATGCTCTGCGGAGGGAGGACGGGTTTCGGGGTCTCAGGCATGCGGAGGTCTTTTTCGGCATGTTTGGCAAGAAATTTCTGCCATTCGGAAGGGAGTGTTACAGAGGCCATATCTTTTCCTTGGTATGGGATTGAACGAAGCCGGTACATAAGGGAACCTCCACAAAGTTGTTCCACACCCCGATTGCTTCGTTGGTCGGCGCTCGAAATCCTCATGTACTGTGGTGTACACTCCGGTTTCTCCGCTCCATCCGTGCTTGTATACTCGCGCTCCTTAAGGAGCTTGCATCTCCGGGCGCTCACGACACTTTTCGAAATCCCCTATAAAGGGTGAAGCGTTTCCAGATACAGGAAATTACGGCTTTTCCTGATTTTCTCTCCTTCTGAAATTCCCTTCAGCCTCACTTTTTCGTGGTACCTTATGTGCATACGCAACCATAAACTGCGTTCTTTCTTGTCTGGATGGTGTGTTTTGCTGTACTTTGGTAGTGATGGGTTCAATACATGACGTGCTTTTACTCATACCCTTTGATCGTAAATTCTTTTTCGACTACATCCGACATCATCTGTTTGACGGCAGACTGCGGCAGCGGCAGGTTGAGGGTATCAACCTGTTGCTTGCCTATTGGGAAATGCTGTTGCCGAAGGGCGACCTCCGCTGGCTTGCCTATGCGCTGACCACCGCGCACTACGAGGTTGACCGTACCATGCAGCCTATCCGGGAGCGGGGTTCCGATGCCTATTTTCGCGACATGTACGATATCGATGAGCGGTTCCCCGAAAAAGCGATCAGGCTGGGCAATCTGCACCCCGGCGATGGCGTGAAATTCTGCGGGCGCGGCTTCGTGCAGTTTACCGGGCGAAGGAATTACCAGGAGTGGTCGGAATGGCTCGGTATCGATCTCATCGGCAATCCCGATCTTGCGCTTGAGGGTGATATTGCCGCGATCATTCTTTTCGAAGGCATGCGCCTCGGCACCTTCACCGGCAAACGGTTCGCTGATTACCTCAATGCGGAAAAGAGCGACTGGGTCAATGCCCGCCGTATTGTCAACCGGCTCGACAAAGCCAGCCTCATCGCCGGTTTTTCCCGGCACTACCATATGGCGGTAAGTGCCGCATGAGCGTCAGGTCCGCACGGTGATGATCTCTTCCCATGCCGTGGTATAGCGCGGCGAAAGCATCGCCTGGTTCGGCCTCCACGCTTCAGCGTTTTCCGCCGCAAGCCGTACCGTTCCCTGACCGTAGCGGAGGTTCAGGCTGTCCATCGCCTCCATGAGCCGCAGCAGCCGTTCGCCTGCTGCATTATCCGGCGCGTCGAACAGGCTCAGGCAGGGTGCTGCGGAGGCCACCGGTTCCAGGCCGCTCACGATCACCCCCGCCTTCCTGTACCCGAACCCCTTCCGCCAGATCGCTCCGAATGCGCGTTCCGCAGCCCGTACCAGCGCGATGGTATCCTGCGAGGGTGACGGCAGGGCGACGGTTTGCGTTCCCCGGTACTTTTCAGCCGGTTTGTTGAACGGGCTCGTGCAGATGAATACCGTCAGCATCGAGGCAAGGGAACCCTCGCGGCGGAGTTTTCGTGAACAAGACCCCGCAAAGGTGCCCACGGCCTGCAGCAATTCGTCGGGGAGGGTGACCGTTCTGCCGAACGAGCGGGAGGTGCAGATGGTCTGCTTCGGCGGACGTACCTGTTCGAGCGGCAGGCATGAGCGGCCGTTCAGCTCAGCCTGTACCCGTGCGCCGGTGATGTGCAGATGTTTGCGCACCCAGGGTTCCGGAGCCATTGCGAAATCGAGCGCCGTCCGGATATTTCCGGCCTCCAGCAGCCGGCCCCATTGCCGCCCGATACCCCAGATATCCTCGACCTGCAGCATTGCAAGCGCTTCCCTGATCTTTTCCGGCGAGGAGAGCATGCAGACCCCCTCATACCGGGGATGCTTCTTTGCCAGCCGGTTCGCCGCCTTGGCCAGGGTTTTCGTCGGTCCGAGACCGATGCTCACCGGTATGCCGGTATGCCGCCGCACGGTAGCGCGGATGTGTGCCGCGTACCGCATGGTGTCGAATCTGCGAAATCCGCTGAAATCGAGGAACGCCTCGTCGATGGAGTAGACCTCGATCTCCGGGGCAAGCTCCCCGAGCGTGGCCATCACCCTCGACGACATGTCGCCATACAGGGTAAAATTCGCAGACAGCACCGAGACCCGGTGCTTTTGCAGCAACTCCCGGTATTTGAACGCCGGACCGCCCATCGGCAGGCCGAGAGCTTTCG
>VGGK01000048.1 GCA_016868665.1 Chlorobiota bacterium | reverse complement strand
ATAGGCTCGATTCAATCAACACCATTGTCGATGGAGGTGATATGCTGAAATACAGGCGGATCTTGCTCAAGTTGAGCGGCGAGTCGCTTGCCGGAAATGACGGGTATGGCATCAATGCCGCCATGCTTGACCGTTATGCCGAAGAGATCCGCGAGGCCCGCGATATGGGGGCTGAAATCGCCCTCGTCATTGGTGGCGGCAATATATTCCGCGGAGTTTCAGAAGCTGCAGCCAAAATGGACCGGGTACAGGCCGATTACATGGGCATGCTCGCCACGGTCATAAATGCCATCGCCTTTCAGGATGCGCTTGAACGAAAGGGAATCTATACCCGGCTGCAGACAGCCATCAAGATGGAGCAGATGGCCGAACCGTTCATCAGGAGGCGGGCCATACGCCACCTCGAAAAAGGCCGCGTCGTGATCTTCGGTGCCGGTACGGGCAATCCATACTTCACCACCGATACGGCAGCATCGCTCAGGGCTATCGAAATAGAAGCCGATGTGATAGTCAAAGGCACAAGGGTTGACGGCGTCTACGATTCCGATCCCGAAAAGAACCCCAAAGCCGAGTTCTTTCCCAGGATTACCTATCTCGATGTCATTCGCAAGAATCTCCGGGTTATGGACATGACGGCAATCACGCTTTGCAGGGAGAATGTGCTGCCTATCGTTGTTATGAACATGAACGAAAAAGGGAATTTTACCAGGCTGCTGCAGGGCGAGGAGGTTGGCTCGCTGGTGCATGCCGACGCGGTATAACCCGCCGCATCTTCACGGCCGGTTATGAAAGAGACTCTCGATGGTCTCTTTGACGATCGGCCAGTCGAACCCCCTGTTTCGCAGGAAAGCTTCCAGTTTTTTCTTTCGGACAGCCTCGTCATAGCGGTGCAGTGCGGCTAATTTTTTTTCAGCTGCGGCAAGACAGAGCAACGCGCTGTCATATTCCCGAAGCAGATTTCCGGCAATTTCGTCAGGAACTCCCTTGCGGGCAAGCTCGAAACGCATTGCCCTTTCGCCGACCGGTCTGCGTTTCGACCGGCTGCCGATCAGCTCTTTGCCGAACGCCTCGTCGTCGATGAGCTTTTTTTCGGCAAGATAGTCCATTGCGGCTTCGACGGCATCGTGTTCGTAACCTTTTTTCATCAGTTTTCCGGCAAGCTCATGCCGGCTGTGATTCCTCAGCGAGAGGAGCCTGAGCGCAAAGGCGATAGCCTCGCGGCTCCTGGCGTCGTTGGTCATCCTTTGCCATGAATAGGTTTCGAAAAAACGCTTTTACCCTCTATGTTCGAAGAAGATAACATTATTGTGCAACCCACGGAACAAGGTATGCCTCAGCCAATACATATCGGCGATGTCGTCTGCGCCATTATTGAGCGTGACGGCTCGTTTCTTGTCGCACAGCGCCCCGAAGGAAAGTCGCTTGCCCTTAAATGGGAATTTCCCGGCGGAAAAGTCGAGGAAGGGGAGCCTGCGCTTGAGGCATTGCATCGGGAAATCCGCGAGGAACTCGGCATAACCATTACGGTTTCAGGCATGCTGAAGCCGGTATTTTACGCATATCCGGATTTTTCGCTTCGTCTGCTGCCGTTCCTCTGCACAATCCGTTTCGGCGAACCCCGACCCCGGGAACACCAGGCGCTCGAATGGATCAGCCTTGACTCGATCGGAGACTACGATTTTCCCGCAGCCGATCTGCCGGTGCTCGACGAGTATCGGAGGATACGAATCGGTACTCGTCGATGAGGCGTTTTCCTGACGGATTACATATGCCTTTTTTTGCATATTCAGAATCGTTTTTTCAGCAGCATTCATCAATCGGGTTTTCCGGTCGGTCCGGCAAACCCATATCGGGAGGATTTCGTGTCAGGTTCAGAACACGCATCGGTTCGCGATGTGTTCAGCATGCCGGTGATCGTTGCGGCACTTGGTTATTTTGTTGATATCTACGATCTCGTGCTTTTCAGCATCGTCAGGGTTCCCAGTCTCAGAGATCTCGGCATCGAAGGGAAAGCGCTTGTTGACGAGGGCGTTTTTCTTCTGAACATGCAGATGATCGGCATGCTGCTTGGCGGAATTCTCTGGGGATGGCTCGGCGACAAAAAGGGGAGGCTCAGGATCATGTTCGCATCGATCCTCATGTATTCGCTTGCCAATCTCGCCAACGGTTTCGTGACTTCGCTGCCTGCATACGCGGTGCTCCGCTTTATCGCAGGCGTCGGACTTGCCGGAGAACTCGGAGCCGGCATTACGCTGGTATCCGAAATACTGCACACCCGCATTCGCGGGTACGGCACCATGCTGGTCGCTTCGGTCGGCGTCTCAGGAGCGATTCTTGCAAATTTCGTCGCCAACAGTTACGACTGGCGTACGGCGTTTTTCATCGGCGGGGCACTTGGCCTGCTGCTGCTGCTTGCACGGTTCAAGGTTGCCGAATCCGGCATGTTCCGTACCATGGAGCAGAAAACCTCCATAAGCCGCGGGAACATGCTCGCGCTTTTTACAGACCGCAGCCGCTTTTTCAGGTACCTGAACTCCATCATGATCGGCGTCCCGATCTGGTTCGTCGTCGGTGTGCTGATCACCTTTTCGCCTGAATTTGCGCTCGATCTCGGCATCGGCGAGCCGGTTTCCGCAGGGAACGCAGTGATGTTCTGCTACCTCGGCCTGGTTTTAGGCGACCTGTCGAGCGGATTGCTGAGCCAGATTCTCCAGAGCCGGAAAAAGGCCGTGCTGATTTTCATGCTGCTGACCGTTGCCGCCATCGCGCTCTATTTCCTGCAGGGCAGCAGTTCCGCATCGTTCTTCTACGGCGTCTGTGCGCTGCTTGGATTTGCCGGAGGTTACTGGGCTATCTTCATCACCGTTGCCGCCGAGCAGTTCGGCACCAATCTGCGGGCGACGGTCGCCACCACGGTGCCCAACTTCGTGCGCGGCATGGTAGTGCCCATCACCATGCTTTTCCAGTTCAGCAGCGGCTTTTTCGGGTTGCGCTACGGTGCGCTTTTCGTAGGCGGCATCTGTCTTATCGGAGCATTTCTGTCGCTCGCCTCGCTTGAGGAGACCTTTCATAAAGACCTCGATTATTTCGAAGAGTTCCTCTGATCCGGAATAACAGACTCTTTCTTCGATGCCGGACGATCTGTTTTGCGATCGTTCGGCAATACCGCCTTCTCTGCTCGACGATTTTGCATAACGGCAACAAAGTCGTTGCACGCCCTTAATAAAACTGTTTTTGCCCTGTCTAATCATTACGGGAACTTACTTCGGTCACACTGCAGTTTCACCACAACCTCAAACAGGACAGGAGCTCCCCCATGTCTGCAAGCAAACAGCACACTCTGATCGGGTCGAACACGCTCATCATCGTCACCAGCGACCGCTCGAACAGCGACCTCCGTGCGCAGGAAGAGCTCGGTCTCGGTGACCTGCCTGCACATCGAGCACGAAATCGCCGCAAGCCGGTACCTGTACGGCGAAGATTTCGGTCTTGCCTGGCATGACTGGAGCGAAGAGGAAAACGGGTGATCGGGCTACGCCACCACAAGGGACGTGACGGCATAAAGCAGCTATGCAACCGAAAGCGGACTGATGGCCGAGAGCATGGATGTTATTACGGACTTCAGAAGCCGTCAGGACAGACTCGATCTGTCCGGCATAGATGCCGACACCACTCTTGCAGGAGACCAGGCATTCAGCCGCATTATTCCCGGCAGCCCCGATGCCTTCAGCGGGCCCGGCCAGCTAAGGTTCGACGGTGCATCCGGAATTCTTTATGGTAACACAGACAATGATGCCGATGCGGAGTTTGCCGTCAGGCTTTCGGGAGTGAACGCCCTTCGTTCTTCGGATATCGTGCTGTAAGCGGCAATCCGGGTCCGGTCAACGCCATATCCATGCGTTCCGCCGAACATCCTTTTCCCCCTGAAGGTTTACGGCGGAACGCTTTTTTTACCGGTTTGCCTCTGGAAGGAAGTTCTCTGTGGCGATAATTCCGTATACTCAGGAAAAGCGGAGGAAGATTCCGGTCGATCCTGAGCGGCGGCAGAGGGCAGGCCGTTCTGCCGCAGAGATAAATCGGGTTCATGTCAACAGCCAGAGAGAGTTACAACTTCCAGAAAATCATCGCCGTTACCGGCGTAGTGCTGCTTGTCGTCAAGTTTGCGGCCTGGTACATGACCCGGTCGGTGGCAATTCTCACCGATGCGCTCGAAAGCATCGTCAACGTCACGAGCGGCTTCATAGGTCTTTACAGCCTTTACATTTCCGCAAAGCCGCGCGATAGCAGCCATCCTTACGGACACGGCAAGGTGGAGTTTATCTCGGCGGCTGTTGAAGGCACCCTTATAACCGTCGCGGGCCTGTTTATCGTTAACGAAGCGGTGGATAACCTGCTGCATCCCGCAGTCATCGGAAAGCTCGATTACGGCATCGCGCTTATTGCCATTACTGCGGCGGTGAACTGGATGGTAGGTTCCCTTGCCGTCCGCAAAGGAGAGAAAAACAGTTCGCTCGCCCTCGTTGCAAGCGGCAGACACCTGCAGACGGATACTATTTCAACCATCGGCATTATCGCCGGTCTCGTTCTGCTTGCCCTGACCGGTATGGCATGGCTCGACAGCGTCGTGGCTCTGGTATTCGCGACCTTCATTCTCGTTACCGGTTATCGTATCCTGCGCAATTCGCTTGGCGGAATCATGGACGAAGCCGACACAGAACTGCTCGGCAAGCTCGTAGCCCTGCTGCAGCAGAACCGCAGGGAAAACTGGATCGACCTGCACAATCTCAGGATCATCAAATACGGCAGCGTGCTGCATCTCGACTGCCACCTTACCCTGCCCTGGTACCTCAACGTCCGCGAATCCCGGAAAGAGATCAACAAATTGCAGTATCTCATCCGCCAGCAGTACGGGGAGAGCGTCGAACTGTTCGTGCATACAGATGCATGTCTCAGATTTTCCTGCTGCATCTGTACGAAAGGCGAGTGCCCGGTTCGCGAAGCCCCTTTCGAGCGGGCCGTAGGGTGGACGGTCAATAACATTTCACGGGACTGCATGCACAAAATTGAGGGGGGCAACGTTCTGTAACCTGACAAGTGGAGTTTTCTATGGCGGATGTACTCGTAACGGGAGCATCGGGATTTATCGGTTCGCACCTTGTCCGGCGATCCATGCAGGAGGGTTACAGGGTACGGGCCCTGATCCGGCAGGGGAACGCGCCGGCGTGGATGCGCCAGCAGGGAGTCGAGTTCGCGGAAGGCGATATTCGCGATGACGCCGCTGTCGGTCGGGCGGTCGCCGGTTGCGATCTGGTCTTTCATGCGGCAGCGCTGACATCAGACTGGGGCGATTCTCAGGAGTTTGCCGACATCAATATCGGAGGCACCCGGAACGTTGCGGAAGCAGCTCTTCGGAACGGGGTGAAGCGGTTTGTGTATGTCAGTTCCTATGAAGTATTCGATCATGTGCACCTCGAACGGCTTGACGAGTCGATGCCGTTTTTCGTTCGCGGCCAGCTCTACCCCGACACGAAAATCCGGGCTACCGAAACGGTGCGCGAATATGCAGCCAAAGGGCTTCCGGCTTCAGTGGTCTATCCTGTATGGGTGTATGGCCCGAACGACCGCACCCTTTTTCCCCTGCTTGCCGACGGCATCAGAAAACGGCAGTTGTTCTACTGGGCCCGGCATGCCCGCATGAGCATGGTCTACATCGATAACCTCATCGACCTGCTCATGCTTGCAGCAACGCATCCGGCTGCATCGGGGGAAGAAGTTCTTGCCTGTGACGGTGAGTACCTGACATTCGAGAATTTCTGCGAAAGGGTTGCCGAAGGGATAGGCGCGCCGCCGCCGGGTCTTTATCTTTCCTACAGCGCAGCCTACCTTATTGCTTCCGCCATGGAAGGGTATGCCCATATTTCCGGCAGTCGGCAGCGCCCGATGCTGACCCGGCAGGCAGTTACCCTGCTTTCATCGCGTGCGCTCGTCGATACGTCGAAAGCCCGCAACCTGCTTGGCTGGAAACCGAAGGTTTCGCTCGATGATGGCTTCCGGAGGACGCTCGAATGGCTTACGGGCATCGATCCTTTGCAATGGAAAAGCAAGTGAACGCGTGTATAGGTTTCGGTTTCGCACACCACGACTGTCAGGCGGTTATGCCGATTCAATAAAACAATGAATAAGACAGAAAATCATACCACATGAGAATTCTTGAATTTGCCGGATTTGATGCGGGCAGGTACAGGGATGCGTATATAAAAGTTTCCGGAGCGCTCCAAAAACACGACTTTCGTGCAGCTCAGGTAAAGAAACTCGTCAACCTTACGCATGGCCGATTTTACCGGGCACGGCTCGATGATGCGGCACGGCTGCTTTTCACACTGGTGCGTCATGGCGACGAGACCTGCATTCTGATGCTCGAGGTTATTGCCAACCATGCATACGACCGCTCGCGATTTCTCCGTGGAATGGTCGTCGACGAGTCGAAAATTCCCGATGCGCCTGCAGCGGATGCTATTGCCGATGCGCAGGTCGTTCGCTATCTGCATCCTGAACGAACAACGGTTTATATGCTCGACAAGCCGATTTCCTTCGATGATGCACAGGAACGCATTTACCGCCAGCCGTCGCCGCTGATTATCGTTGGCAGTGCCGGCAGCGGAAAAACCGCATTGACGCTTGAGAAACTCAAGCACACCGAAGGAGAAGTTCTTTATGTCACCCATTCGGCCTATCTTGCCGGCAATGCCCGTAATCTCTACTATGCCAACGGATTCGAACATCCCGGCCAGGAAGCGCACTTTCTCTCGTATCGGGAGTTCGTCGAATCCATTCGCGTTCCAGCAGGAAGGGAGGTGACCTGGCGTGACTTCTCGGGATGGTTTGCAAGAATGCGCAATCTCGCCCGTACTGTCGGAGCCCATCAGGCATTCGAAGAGATACGGGGGGTCATAACTGCCGGAGCCGAAGGTACTCTGAGCCGTGAGGCATATATGAGTCTGGGTGTCCGACAGTCGATCTTTACTGGTGCCGAAAGATGCGTGATCTACGATCTGTTCGAAAAATACCGGCAATGGACAGATGAAGCGGGCTTCTACGATCTCAATAGCATAGCGCACCGCTGGCAGGAGATCGCCCGTTCCCGGTATGATTTTGTTGTGGTCGACGAAGTGCAGGACCTGACGCCGGTTCAACTGGCGCTGATACTCGGAACACTGAAACATCAGGGTCATTTTCTGCTCTCCGGAGACTCCAACCAGATCGTGCACCCGAACTTCTTTTCATGGAGTCAGATCAAAAGTCTTTTCTGGAACAACCCCGACCTTGCCCGGCGGCAGCAACTCTCCGTCCTGACCGCAAACTTCCGTAACGGAAAAGAAGCAACCCGGCTCGCCAACAGGCTTCTCAGAATAAAGCAGCAGCGGTTCGGCTCGATTGACCGCGAAAGCAATTTTCTTGTCGATGCCGTCGGAGGAGAGAGCGGAGAGGTGGTGCTGATGGCTGATATCGATGCGGTCAAAGGCGACCTGAACAGAAAAACCCGCAACTCGACCCGTTTTGCCGTGCTTGTCATGCGTGACGAAGACAAGGCGGAGGCCCGAAAATACTTTTCGACGCCGCTGCTCTTTTCCATTCACGAAGCAAAAGGTCTCGAATATGACAATATCGTGCTTTTCAGGTTTATCTCAGGCAACCGGGCTGAATTCACGGAAATAGTCGAAGGTGTCGAAAAATCAGGTTTGGATGACGAAACGCTGGGCTACTCGAGAGCAAAAGATAAAAGCGATAAATCCATGGAGATTTACAGGTTTTTTATCAATGCTTTCTACGTCGCGCTTACAAGGGCGATCAGAAATCTCTATATCATCGAGGCAGACACCCAGCACCGCCTTTTCGGGTTGCTCGATCTTGCCGTAACCCGGCAGGTGAAAGTCGGCGATGCGCAATCAACCATCGAAGAGTGGCAGAAAGAGGCAAGAAAGCTCGAGCTGCAGGGTAAACAGGAGCAGGTGGATGCGATCCGGCATACTATTCTCAAACAGGTACCCCCTAAATGGCCCGTGTTCAATGAAGGGCGACTGAAAGAGACCCTGATAAAAGTCTTTCGTGACGACCAGCCGGGTAACAAGCTGAAACAGCAGCTCTATGAATACGCAACCTGCCATGATGAACCGATGCTTGCCGAACACCTCCATCAGCAGGTCGGGTACATGCCTGCCTGCAGATTCTCCGAACAGCGCCCCACCCTCGGGCGGAAAAGCTATGTTCCCTATTTCAGCCAGCAGATCAAGACTATTCTCAGACAGTGTGATCTTCATGGAGTCGACCATCGTCTTTTTATGAATCAGACGCCGCTCATGGCTGCCGCGGCAGCAGGGAATGTTCCATTGACCGAAGCGCTGCTCGAACGGGGCGCCAACCCGCAAATGACCGATCACTATGGCTATAATGCCCTCCATTGGGCAATGCGCGAAGCCTTTCGTGAACCGAAATTTGCCCGCGGCAACTTCGCAACGCTCTATGAACAGCTTGCTCCTGCATGCATCGACGTCAATACCGGCAACCGGCTTGTCCGTATCGACCGCCATCTTTCCGAGTATTTTCTCTTTCAGACCCTCTGGGTGCTGTTCAAAACGCGCTTCACCTATTATCTCCGTCGTCCGTATGCGGCATTCGAAAGCAGGGCGATTCTCGATGCGTGGGAACACATGCCGGCAAACGCGGTTTATCCCGAACGGAACCGGCGCCAGCATCTCTCCGGCGTGCTCGCCCGTAATGAGGTGAAGCGCGACTACGCCTTCAACCGCCATCTGTTCGTCCGTATTGCGCAGGGGTGGTATCAGTTCAACCCCGCACTGTCCATTCGCGCCATTCATCGCGAAGAAGGGCCGGACTGGGTACCCGTCTATGAGGCCCTCAACCTGCCGTTGATCCATGAATTTGTCAACGAAGATGTCGCAGGGCAACTCAGGGAGTACTGCGTCATGGCCGGTATGCAGGAACCGTCAGTTCCGTTGTGTATCGAAAAGGCTTTTGCACGGAAAAAAAAGCTATCAGAGCTTCTCAACAGCCTGAGCCCGGCGCCACGTCTTCGTCGCATGATCGAGGTCATCGAGCCTGACGATCAGCTTGATGAAGAGATTCGTGATGATGAGGACGAATTCAATTCGGCAACGGAAGAGTGGGACAGGGCTCGGGAATCGAGGCGTATGGCCAGAGAGGCTGCAAAGAAGAAAAAAGAGGCCTTGCCGCCCCCATCCGATCAGTTGAGCTTGTTCTGAATGGATGAGTACTGAGTTGTGAGTGGAGAGATTGTGTTATATTTGCAGTCACCCCTATTATCCTTTTTTTACGTTCGTATCGTTATGATATCATCCCATGTCGTGGTGTAGCGGGGCGAGAGCATTGCCTGGTTCGGCCTCCACGCATCAGCGTTTTCTGCCGCAAGCCGCACTGTACCCGGCCCGTACCGGAGGTTCAGGCTGTCCATCGCTTCCATGAGCCGTTGCTGCCGTTCGCCTGCTGCATGATCCGGCGTGTCGAACAGCGTCAGGCAGGGTGCTGCGGAGGCCACCGGTTCCAGGCCGCTCACGATCACCCCCGCCTTCCTGTACCCGAACCCCACCCGCCAGATCGCTCCGAATGCGCGTTCCGCAGCCCGTAACAGGGCGATGGTATCCTGCGAGGGTGACGGCAGGGCGACGGTTTGCGTTCCCCGGTACTTTTCGTGTGGTTTGCTGAACGGACTTGTGCAGATGAATACCGTCAGCATCGAGGCAACGGAACCCTCCCTGCGGAGCTTTCGTGAACAAGCTCCTGCAAAGGTTCCTACGGCCTGCAGCAACTCGTCGGGAAGGGTGACCGTCCTGCCGAACGAGCGGGAGGTGCAGATGCTCTGCTTCGGCGGGCGCACCTGTTCGAGCGGCAGGCACGATTGCCCCTTCAGCTCCGCCTGCACCCGTGCGCCGGTGATGTGCAGATGTTTGCGCACCCACGGTTCCGGAGCCATGGCGAAATCGAGCGCCGTCCGGATGTTTCCGGCTTCCAGCAGCCGGGCCCACTGCCGACCGATACCCCAGATATCCTCGACCTGCAGAATGGCGAGTGCCTCCCGGATCTCATCCGGCGAAGAGAGCATGCAGACTCCCTCGTATCGGGGATGTTTCTTTGCCATCCGGTTCGCCGCCTTGGCCAGGGTTTTCGTTGGCCCGAGACCGATGCTCACCGGAATGCCGGTATGCTGTCGAACGGTAGCGCGGATGTGCGCAGCGTACCGCATGAAATCGAACCGGCGGAATCCGCTGAAATCGAGGAACGCCTCGTCGATAGAGTAGACCTCGATGTCAGGAGCAAGCTCCCCGAGCGTTGCCATCACCCTCGACGACATGTCGCCATACAGGGTAAAATTCGCAGACAGCACCGAGACCCGGTGCTTTTGCAGCAACTCCCGGTATTTGAACGCCGGACCGCCCATCGGCAGGCCGAGAGCTTTCG
>VGGK01000047.1 GCA_016868665.1 Chlorobiota bacterium | reverse complement strand
CTTCCCCACCACATTGCTGTAGGTCGAGGCATGACTCGGGGCCATGATGGCTGGCTATGCCTTTCATGTCGGACTCTTTCATTCCTTACTCTTTGCCGGTTTTCATCGGCGCTTTCACAACGTCCCCTACTTAAGAGTTGAAACATCAATAACAGCGCGACGGACGTTCAGGGTTCGTTGGTTTTCAGGAACTTTCTGATGTTGCGGGCTGCCTGCCGGATGCGCTCCTCGTTTTCGATCATGGCGATACGCACATATTCGTCTCCATAGGCGCCGAACCCGATTCCCGGACTGACGGCCACCTTCCCTTCGGTCAGCAGTTTCTTGCTGAACTCGAGACTGCCAAGGTGCCGAAGATGTTCGGGTATATGACCCCACACGAACATACTGGCCCGGGGGGGCAGAATAGGCCATCCGGCGTTTTCGAAACTGCGGATCATGACGTCGCGACGGCGTCGATAAACCTCGGTGATCTCGTGTACGCAACTCTGATCTTCGGTAAGCGCTATGGTAGATGCAACCTGAATGGGCGTGAAGGTGCCGTAATCGAGCCAGCTCTTGATTTTTTCAAGAGCCCCGATCAGTTTTGCGTTACCCACCATGAAACCTACCCTCCAGCCTGCCATATTGTAGGTTTTCGAAAGCGTATAGCTTTCAACGGCGACATCCTTCGCTCCGGGCACCTGGAGTATCGATGGCGTGACATAGCCGTCGAACGTGATTTCCGCATAGGCTATGTCGCTGATAATATAAAAGCGCTCTTTGCGTGCAAGTTCAACGAGCCGTTCATAGAAAGGAAGTTCGACCGTTGCCGTGGTCGGATTGTTGGGGAAATTCACCACCAGGTATTTCGGTTTCGGCGAAGATTCTCTCAGAGCCGTTTCGATGTTCTGGAAAAAAGCTTCTTCGTCAAGACGGTAATCTTCATGCATCTCCAGTTTCAGGCGATGCACGTTGCCGCCGGCGAGAATGAATGCCTGTGAATGAATCGGGTAGCAGGGATCGGGCACCATTGCCAGATCGCCGGGATTTGTGATCGCCTGTACCAGATGGACATACCCCTCCTTCGAACCCATGGTAGCCACCACCTCGCGATCGAGATCGAGATCGACATTGTACTTCCTTCGATACCAGCTTCCTACCGCGCCGCGGAGCTTGTATATGCCTTTCGATACGGAATACCCATGCGTTCTGGGTTTGTTGATGCTTTCTATCAGCTTGTCGACGATATGCTGCGGAGTCGGGCCGTCGGGATTGCCCATCGAGAAATCGATGACATCCTCTCCGGCCCTCCGTTCAGCCATTTTCAACTCGTTGACGGCAGCAAAAACATACTTTGGAAGCCTCTTGATCTTGTCAAACTGAATTTCATCAAACATAATCGGATTCGTAATATGATTAACGCCCTGAAAACAGGGCGTTCTGCATTATCATAAACAAAAAGAGGCTTATATCCATGACGTTCGCTCTTTATTTTTCATGCAGAGATGCACAGTCAGAAGAAGGGGATGCGCGAGAGAAACAGAACATAGTATAAACAAGAAAAAAATAAACGATAAAAGCGGCGTTTGCGTTTTTCAATGTTAAGACAGCTCGTTTTCAGAGAGTGCTGAAACAACTCTTGACTGTCGCCATGTTGGTTGTTCAGCAAAAAAATAAATGTTTTTTCTGGATAAAAGAATTTTATTCCGTATCATTACATGTTTGTGTCGTTTTGAATTTCCGCTCCTTAACTCGCTTCAACAAGTAACCCGGTGTCAAAACACAACCTCTCCTCGAATGATTCATACAAGCAGCAGTTGGTTCGCATCACAGGCAACGACTACAACTGCTGTTACCAGTGCGGTAAATGCACTGCCGGATGTCCTGCCGGCGGGTTCATGGACAATGCGCCAACGAAAATCATGCGCCTGGTCCAGGCCGGCTATCTGGAAGAAGCCATGCGAAGCAATGCACTGTGGTACTGTATCGGTTGCCACACATGCACGGCAAGATGTCCGCAGAACATGGATATTTCGGCCACCATGGACACGCTTCGGGAACTTGCCATCAAGACCGGAATCGTCTCCGAAGACCGCTCGAAAAAACTCGTTACAGCATTCCACACATCGCTGCTGAACAACATCCGCAAACATGGCCGTCTGCAGGAACTTTCGCTTGTGAACAGCTACAAGCTGCGGACGCGCACCTTTCTGCAGGATGCTTCTTCGGGCATAAAGATGATCCGTGAAGGCAAAATCAACCCTATAGCTTCGCTCAGCGGCAAGGAGGGGGTTGCCGGAAAGGAGCAGATCGAGAAGCTCTTTGCTCTCGCCGAAAAGGAGCTTCACGCTCCGGTTGCCGAAAGAAAGCCGATAAAAAAGAACTATTCGCCTGAAAATGCCCCGACCATCAGGCCCGGGATGACCATCGGTTATTATCCGGGATGTTCGCTCGGCGGTACGGCAATGGAGTATGATATTTCGGTACGGAAAATGTGCGAGCTGCTTGATATCCGACTCGAAGAGGTTCCGGACTGGAACTGTTGCGGCGCAACCTCGGCGCATGCCACGAGCCACCGTCTCGCTCAGTTGCTTCCTGCGCGCAATCAGGCTCTTGCCGACGCTGCCGGAATGGATTTCGTGCTCGCCCCGTGTGCGGCATGCCAGAATCGGCAGGTTACCACCCGGAAAACGATTCTCGAATCCAGTGAATTTCGTGAAGAGGTGAAAACTGCCACAGGCATCGAACCGACCGGAAATGCGGTATTCATAGGGATAACGCAGCTTCTCGAAGGCTACGGCAGCGAAGAACTGGCCAAGCGCATCAAACGGCCGCTTAAGGATCTTAACCTGGCATGTTACTACGGATGCCTTCTGGTCCGCCCCACGGAGGCAATGTGCTTCGACGATTCCGAAAACCCGCTCAAGATGGAGGCCATAGTTGAAACGCTCGGCGGCGAACCTGTAGAGTGGGCGTTCAAGATAGAATGCTGCGGCGCCGGCCTTACTCTTGCCCAGCAGGAGATGGTAGAGGATCTCGCGCATAAAATCGCAAGGAACGCTCAGGCTAACGGCGCCCAGGCATTCGTTGTGGCCTGTCCGCTCTGTCACGCCAACCTCGATATGCGCCAGGAGGGCATGAGGAAACGCTACGAAAATATCAGACCCATGCCGGTCTACTATATCTCCGAACTTGTTTCCGTGGCATGCGGCGCCGACCCTGTCGATGTCGCCGTAGGCAAGCACTTCGTTCCAGCTCTCGAACTGCTCAGCAATCTGTAGCCGGAGAATCCGATGCCTGAGTCTTCAGCACGACGGAAGGGTTCCGCCCTTCCGTTCGACCCGAACACGCTCTTGAATGTATGAAAAAACAGAAATCCTGCCTTGTCCGAACAACCAGGCAGTTCGACGGTAACGCACGGCGACTTATCAAATCAATGCAAGCATGGCAAAAATAGGCGTTTTTATCTGTCACTGCGGCGAAAACATCGCTGCCAGAATCGATTGCGCCCGGCTGTTGTCGGCTATGGACGACCACCCCGGAGTATCAGTTTCGCTCGATTACAAATATTTCTGTTCCGACCCTGGCCAGGAGAACGTCAAGAAAGCCATCAGGGAAAACAATCTGACCGGCATCGTCGTTGCTGCCTGCTCCCCGAGGATGCATGAAGCCACCTTTCGCAAAGCGTGCGCAGAGGCAGGCCTGAACCCATACCTGTGTGAAATCGCCAACATCCGTGAACAATGTTCCTGGGTACACAGCGACAGGGAAAAGGCAACGGAAAAAGCCATCGACATAACCCGCTCGCTTATCGAAAAAGTGAAGCGCAACAACGAACTTCAGCCGATCGAGGTGCCTGTTACCAGAAAAGCTCTCGTTATCGGAGGAGGCATTGCCGGCATACAGGCGGCCCTCGATATTGCAAATGCAGGACAGGAGGTCGTGCTTGTCGAACGGGAACCCTCGCTGGGCGGCCACATGGCGCAGCTTTCGGAGACCTTTCCGACGCTCGACTGTTCCCAGTGCATCATGACGCCAAGGATGGTCGAAGCCGCACAGCATCCTAAAATAGAACTGCTCACCTACTCCGAAATCGAACAGGTTGACGGGTTCATAGGAAATTTTACAGTAAAAATCCGCAAAAAAGCCCGTTACGTGGACATGAAAACCTGTACGGGCTGCGGCGATTGCATTCAGAAATGTCCCCAGAAGAAAATCAGCGATGAATTCGACTGCAATCTGGGCAAGCGGCCGGCAATTTACACCCCGTTTGCCCAGGCAGTGCCGAATATTCCGGTTATTGACAAGGAAAACTGTACATATTTCAAAAACGGGAAGTGCAGGGTATGTGCTAAAGCCTGTCCGATAGATTGTATCAACTTCGAAATGCAGGATGAATTCGTCGATATCGAAGTCGGCGCAATTGTGGTGGCAACCGGATTCCAGATCCAGAACACGGCCATGTACGGCGAGTATGGATACGGGAAGTATCCGGATGTGATCACCGGACTGCAATTCGAACGGCTTGCCTCGGCAAGCGGACCGACCGCAGGAAAGATCATGCGACCATCGGACGGCAAGGAACCTGAAACCGTTGTCTTCATCCAGTGCGCGGGATCGAGGGATCCCTCCAAAGGCGTGAAATACTGCTCGAAAATATGCTGCATGTACACATCCAAGCACGCCATGCTTTACGCGCACAAGGTTCATGGAGGCAAAGCCCACGTCTTCTATATGGATATCCGGGCTGCAGGCAAGGGTTACGACGAATTCACCCGCCGGGCCATCGAGGAAGATGAAGCCTCCTACCTGCGCGGACGGGTCAGCAAGGTATGGCAGGAAAACGGAAAGCTCATGGTGCGCGGCGTTGACACCCTGCTCGGCAAACCGGTGGAAATTGCGGCAGATATGGTGGTGCTTGCCACGGCAATCACCCCTCAGCCCGATGCAAAGGAGTTCGCCAAGGTTATCGGCATCGGATGCGACGAATACGGATTCTACAACGAAGCTCACCTCAAGCTGAGACCCGTGGAAACCGCAACCGCAGGAATTTATCTTGCCGGTGCCTGTCAGTCTCCGAAAGATATTCCGGACTCCGTTGCCCAGGCATCAGCCTGCGCCAGCAAGGTGATCGGTCTGTTCAGCCGCGACCGGCTCGAACGCGAACCGGTTATCGCCATGAACAATGAGGCCACCTGTTCCGGCTGCTGGGGATGTTTTGTGGCTTGCCCTTACGGGGCTATCGAGAAAAAAGATATTCTCAACCGGTCGGGCGAGCTTATAAAGCGGGTCGCGTTCGTCAATCCCGGGCTTTGCCAGGGATGCGGAACCTGCGTGACCTTCTGCCGCTCGAACAGCATCGACCTTGCGGGATTCACCGAGAAGCAGATTTTCGCCGAGGTTATGGGACTCTGAGGGCCCCTGACAGCATACGAACCATTAAACCGAAAACATGAACGAGCAATTCGAACCGAAAATCGTTGCGTTTGTCTGTACCTACTGCACATATGCCGGTGCCGATCTGGCCGGCACGAGTCGGCTGAAATATCCCCCGAACGTACGTATCGTGAGGCTTCCCTGTACGGGAAGGATCAGCCCGATGTTCATCCTCAAAGCATTGCAGAAAGGCGCCGACGGCGTGCTTGTCAGCGGCTGCCACCCTGGAGACTGCCATTTCACCAGCGGAAACTTCCATGCCCGACGCCGCTGGACAGTGTTCCGTGCGCTTCTGAATTTTACCGGAATACCGCTCGACCGGATCCGGTTTTCCTGGATCAGTGCGGCCGAAGGAGTCAAGTTCGCCGAACTTATCAGCAGTCTTACCGACGATATTCGTAAACTCGGCCCCTTCGAACAGTACAAGGCTATGATCCATGAAACCGAAACCCCGGTTTCACTTTAAATTTTTACCGGAACCAATGAGCATACAGGAACAGTACAGAAAAAAAGCCGCGGAACTGCTGTCGTCGGGAGAGGTGAAACTGGTGATCGGCTACGGCGCAGGAACCACTCCTGACAGACGAAGGCCCCTGTTCGTCCGTTCTGCCGACGAGACATCGAAGCTGCATCTCGATGCGGCATGCGAAGCCAATCTCTCGGGGTATCTGGTCACCGAGGGGCTCCTTGCCGACAGGAAGAAAGTTGGGATCTTCCTTGGCCCCGAAGGAATAAGGAGCGTGAACATTCTTGCGTCAGAATCGCAGCTCGATCCCGACCAGATTGTCATTATGGGGTTCAATCGGGAGGCGGAATCGGTCAGTGCCCTGGAAGGCAGCAACGTACGGGACTTTCCGGCTATGCTTGCGGCGTTGAAAGAACAGGCGCCGGGAGCCGGGGAGCAGGCGCTCGTCGAAAGGATCGAAAACATGACTCCGGAGGAACGGTTCACTTTCTGGCAGGCGGAATTCGAAAAGTGCATCAAGTGCTACGCCTGCCGTCAGGTCTGCCCGATGTGCTACTGCAGGCGCTGCATCGTCGACAACAACCAGCCGCAATGGGTTCAGACATCGTCCCATACTCTCGGCAATTTCGAATGGAATCTTGTCAGGGCATTTCATCTGTCCGGTCGTTGCGTCGAATGCGGAGGATGTGACCGGGCATGTCCCGTCAATATTCCGCTGCGACTTATCAACCGCAGAATGGCCATGGAGGTGCTTGACGCCTATGACCATTTTTCGGGCATGAGCCCTGACCAGGAAACCGTGCTGGCAAGTTTCAAGAAGGACGATCCCGAGACTTTCATCCTCTAAGTACATCGTATGATACAAATTCTTTTACGCGATAAACTCGATGACTGCATTACCAGGTGGCATGCCGCAGGGTATGACGTTATCGGCCCTCAGAAAAACAACAACGTTACCCGTTTCGCACCGGTCGAAAAAGCATCTGAACTCGATCTTGAGATCATCCTCACGGACAGGACAGTCAAGGAGCTGTTTTTTCCCCAGACCGAACCGATGTTCCGCTACCGTATCGGTAAACAGGCAATCGATACCGAAGAATATCTCCCTCCCGGTAGAAAAAGGATCATTTTCGGTTCGAGGCCATGCGACGCCTCCGCGATGGCAATCGACGACCCCCTTTTCGGCTGGGATTTCAAGGATACATACTGGTTCCAGCGCCGCAATGAAACCGTCATGGTGACGATCGCGTGTACAGAATCGGACGATTTCTGCATGTGCACATCCCTCAAGCTCGCACCCGACAGTCCGCTTGGTTCGGATATCATGCTCCGCCCCGTAGCGGGGGGAAAAGGATGGCATGTGGAGCTGCTCAGCGAAAGGGGACGTGAAGCTTTCGATCGCATCGAAGCCCTGCTCGACGATTCTGCCGCAGAGAAGGAACCGATTGCCAACGTCCCGAAAAGGTTCGATCTCGATGTCTGCCGCGAGTGGCTTGCAGACCCGGAAAACTTTGAAAGCCATTTCTGGAAGGAAATTTCGATACGATGCATCGGTTGCGGAACCTGCACATTCCTCTGCCCTACCTGTCACTGTTTCGACTTTCAGGACGAAGGCGATACCTACAGCGGAATCAGACGGAAAAACTGGGACAGCTGCTCGTTTGCCCTCTTTACCATGCACACATCGGGGCATAATCCCCGCTCGACCCAATCGTCGCGTTGGCGTCAGCGCATCATGCACAAATTCAACTATTTCCCCGGCAAGTTCAGCATGAACAGCTGCAGCGGATGCGGAAGATGCAGCCGACAGTGTCCGGTTGACATGGGTATTACAGAAACCTTGCAAGAGATAACAAAAACAGCGAAGTGACAGAAAAAACAAACAACGGCAGGCAGAACATCTACAAACCGGCAATCATGAAAATCGTCGACAAGCGCGACGAGGCTCCCGGTGTGAAAACCTTGCGGCTCGAATTCCTCGATCCCCTCGATCACGAGATGTTCAGACTGCATTACCGTACCGGCATGTTCGGCCTTTACGGCATTTTCGGAGAGGGCGAGAGCACGTTCTGCGTGGCCAGCCCCGAAACGCGCAAGGAGTACATCGAATGTACCTTCAGGCAGTCAGGAAGAGTGACGTCTTCACTCGCCAATTCGGAAATCGGGGATCTGGTGACCTACCGCGGCCCCTATGGAAACCGTTTTCCTATCGAGGAATTCTACGGGAAAAATCTGCTTTTCATTGCAGGAGGCATCGCCCTCCCGCCTACCCGCAGTGTTATCTGGTCATGCCTCGACCAGCGGGAAAAATTCGGCAAGGTGACCATCGTATACGGAGCGAGAACCGTTGCCGATCTGGTATACAAGCATGAACTTGAAGAATGGCAGAACCGCAGCGACATCGATCTTGTGCTGACTGTCGATCCGGGCGGCGAATCTCCGGACTGGCAGCACCATGTCGGGTTCGTGCCAACCGTGCTCGAAGAAGCCGCTCCATCTCCGGACAACTGTATTGCCGTTCTGTGCGGACCTCCGATCATGATCAAGTTCACGCTGATATCGCTGCGGAAACTCGGATTCCAGGAAGAAAACGTCTATACGACCCTGGAAAACCGCATGAAATGCGGCGTTGGCAAATGCGGACGGTGCAATGTGGGATCGGTCTACATCTGCAAGGAAGGCCCGGTCTTCACAGCAGCGGAAGTATCGAAAATGCCCCAGAGCGATCTGTAGGAGAACGGGAGGCGGGAGACAGTTTTCCTGTCTCCCGCCATCCAGCCCATTCCCAATTCTTAACCCTCATCGCTCACTCCCCAGTCCCCGCTACCCGCTACCCCGTCCCTCCTCACAAGCGGATGCGCAGGCCGCCGTCTGATGGTTTCGGTGCAAGGTATTCGATGGATCGCAGATGGATCATTTCGACGGGCATCTTCCTGTAAAGCTCCCCTGTCGGCACGAGTTTTCCCTGTATCCGGTATCTGGCGCCTGGCTCCAGGCGCACCGTACCGAGTTCGGCGGGCGCCGGTATGCTGATTCCGTTTCGGGAAGCCGCAAAGTTCCTGAGTCTGGTATCCGGAAGAAAAACAAGTTCATAGGCAATACTGTCCTGAACGATGAAATTCCGGTTATCGAAATCGAGTCCCCGCTCCAGCGAAAAACCTTGAAACGATACTTCCATATCCAGGCTCCCTTCAACGGTTTTTCCGACAAACAAATCGCAACCGCCGAAAAGCAGCAGAAAAAAAAGGGTTGAAAACAGCAATGTAATTCGCCTGTGCATGAGCATGAGTATAGTGATGTTCCCCAAGGCAACGCATACCCCTGTCAATGTACGAAATATCAGGGTTAACCGCGCCTTGCCGTACCCGATATTCAGAGAAGCCTGATACGAAAGAAACGGTCAGGTTGATGAAAATCCGGCTTTTCTGCAGATGCATGCCACCATGGAAACAATCCAAGGCGGCCGTTGCCGGTACTCGCACAACACTGCAGCGAAAGCACATTCCGATGGAGAAACGGCTCGACGAGCCGGTAAGAAACAGTCATGCCGAAACCGTCCCCGCCGCTGAAGCGTTCAAGGTGATCTTTCCAGGGATCGGGCGATAGTGCTGCTTCACCACAAACACGCTCTCTCTTCCGGCTGAATCCGATCGCCACCCAGTCGCCGGAGGGATCCATTTCTAACTCAAGATACCCGATTCCGTCGCCTCCGTGACCAATGAAAAGCTCCGATACCGGACGCGTCCATAGTTCATTGACAAATTCTCCTGAAGCCATCCGGGATTCCGTATACCGCAGTTCGCCGGATTTCGCAAGAGTGGTCCAGCGAAGAAACGGCTTCATCGGATTTCGGGCCGCACGATCGACAGACTGAAGCTGTTCAACCGAGACGGCAATACAATCGGAATATGCGAAATCCTCCCCCTTGTATCCACTGAGATGCCCCTGTATGAGCTTTCTCGGAAACGGCGCACCCCGTGAAGCATCAAAACCGTCCTCCCCCGGAAGCAGAAGCATGCCTGCCCAGGCTTTACCGCAATCCTGTTCCGCCGGAACGGAGCTGACGCCGCAATCCGCAAGTTCCGAGGCTCCGAACAGTCCGGTACACTCGACTTCGAGATCAAGATCAATGCCGGCGGAAAGCGAGGCTTCCTGGCGCATCCTCCCGGCAAGAAGAAGAATGTCCGACGAAGAGGCGTTCCCGGTGTTGAAAATGAAATTCGCATGATAGGTGCTGACCTCCGCGTCTCCGCTTTTCGTCCCTTTGAATCCCAGCTCTTCGAAAATACGTCCGCTTGGCCGGCCAGCCTCGTAATTATTCCTGAACGTGGAACCGCAGCTCGGATAATCGAAATGGTGCAGTCTCCTGCGTTCCGATTCGTAATGTTCCATCTCCTCTCTTATGGACTCCGGAGCTTTCTCTTCAGGGAAACGCAGCACCGTTGCAAGCACTATACTTTTCCGCCTCATCAGCGATGTGCTTTTGTATCCGATAAACACCTCGCTAGCCTGAAGCCAGGAGATGCTGCCGTCGGAATCCATGACAACCACAGAGGATACCACCATGGATATTTCGCCGCCAAAACATCGGGCGTTCATGCGAACCGTGCCGCCTATCCGGCCGGGAAGCATGTAGAGCCATTCCCCCCCTGAGCGGGATCTGCGAAGCAGTTCGAGCGCGATTTCGGTATTTTCAACACCGGCTTCACAGAAAAGCTTGCCGGGCGATATCCAGAACATCCGGTTCATTCTTTCTGTAGACAGCACGATACCCGGAAACGGTTCATCGGAAAACAGCATGTTGCTGCCGCTTCCCATGACGGCAAGAGGCAGCCGCTGTTCCTGATTCCACAACAGGAGATCTCCCGTTTGACGGACAGTTTCAGGCGTCGCGAAAAACGCCGCGAGTCCGCCGATACGGTAGTAACTTTTTTCCCTGAGAGAAACATCTGTCTCGAACGGACAGGGAAGCGACAATGCCGGCATCTTGATCATAGTCATTGGTTGATGGCAACTCTTCTGTCCCTAACATAACGATACCC
>VGGK01000046.1 GCA_016868665.1 Chlorobiota bacterium | reverse complement strand
ATGATGCGCGAGATCATGGCTATGCCAAGGCCGAGAACCCGTCCCTTGTCACGCTGCGATTCAGGGAGCCGTCCGGAAATGATCGAGATGAAAATGATGTTGTCTATGCCGAGCACGATTTCGAGAGCCGTAAGCGTAGCCAGTGCGGCCCAGGCTTCAGGCTGGGTTATCCAGTCCATGAGAAGTGTTGTTAAGATTTGATAAGAAAAATTGTGGTAATGTAGTGAAAAAGCGGCAGGACTGTCAAGTTTTCTGCCGGCCACCACTATACATCGTTAACGGATGCCTCTGATGTTTCCTGTCTACCGGGAATCATGTTATAGTATTTAAGCCTATGCAGAAAAATTGTTTTCGACCGATTCTCGATGAGATGAGATCGGCTTTCAGCAGCGGCCTCTTCAGCTCTTATGCGTGGCGGCGCGGTCAGCTGCTTGCGCTTCGACGTCTTCTCGTCGAACGGGAACAGGAGCTTTCCGCTGCGATCTTTGCCGATCTCGGCAAATCGGCAGAGGAGGCATATCTTACGGAAATATCCTTTGTTTCCGGTGAAATCCGCCAGGCATTGAGGCATCTCAGGCGCTGGATGCGGCCTGAAGGCCGGAGCGTGCCGCTGCACTATCTTTTCGGACGCGCATCGGTATGCCCCGAGCCGCATGGCGTGGTACTGATCATCGGGGCATGGAACTATCCGTTGCAGCTTATTCTTGCCCCTCTGGTTTCAGCGCTGGCGGCGGGAAATTGTGCTGTGCTGAAGCCTTCGGAGTCTGCGCCGCATACCTCGGCGCTTATAGCAGGTCTTATTGGAACCTATCTCGATGGCAGGGCGGTACGGGTCGTGGAAGGGGGTGTCGAGGAAACGCGCGCTCTGCTCGAAAACCGGTTCGATTTCATTTTTTTTACTGGAAGCAGGTCGGGCGGGAGCGATGTAATGCTTGCCGCAGCACGCCATATTGTTCCTATGGTTCTTGAGCTGGGAGGCAAGAACCCCTGCATCGTCGAATGCGACGCCGATCTTGCTGCCGCAGCCCGCCGTATCGTGTGGGCGAAGTTCCTCAACGCAGGACAGACCTGCATAGCTCCCGACTATCTGCTTGTCCATGAAAAGATCCGGGAGCCTCTGCTTGCTCTCATGCAGCAGGCTGTTTCGCAGTTTTACGGTCCCGATCCCGCATCAAGCCCTGATTATTCGAGGATCGTCAATGACTGGCATTTTCTGCGGCTTGAAAGCCTGATGAGATCTGACGAGATTGTATCGGGAGGCCAGCGCAACCGGTCTGCCCGTTATATTGCCCCGACCATCCTCCGGGTTACCGTTGAATCCCCGCTGATGCAGGAAGAAATATTCGGGCCGCTGCTTCCGGTTCTGACCTATTCGGCAATTGATCAGGCCCTTGACTGTATCCGGCAACGGAGCGATCCTCTTGCTGTATATCTTTTTACGCGAAACCGGGCCGTGATTCAGCAGGTGCTGCGCCAGACCCGATCCGGCGGTTTCTGCTGTAACGACGTTCTTTTTCAGTCGGCAATCCATACGCTGCCTTTCGGCGGCTCTGGAGTGAGCGGTTTCGGCAGATACCATGGCAGAGCCGGATTTGAAACTTTTTCGGCATCGAGAAGCGTTCTTGTTAAATCATTTTTTCCCGACCCCGGACTGCGCTATCCGCCGTACAACCGGAAAAAATACCTTTTTCTGAAGCAGATTGTACGTTATCTGGGCTGAATCTGAGAAAGCCGGCATGGTTGGAATATTTTTTTTTGAGGGATGAAAGCCTACGGTCTTGCGTTTGGCGGCGGTGCGGTTCTCGGGGCCGCACATGTAGGCGTCCTTCAGGCTGCCGAAGAGGTCGGCATACCAATTGACTATGTCAGCGGAACGAGTATCGGTGCATTTATTGGGGCGCTTTACGCCTTCGGCAAGTCACCGCAGGAAATCCGGGAGGTCGCGCTTGAACTCGACTGGCTGAATCTGTCGGGTATTTCTCTATCCCAGTATGGGCTTCTTTCCAACAGGAAGTTCGGTAAAATCGTAACGGATCTGCTTGGAAAGAAAGATATCAAGGATGCTATTGTGCCTCTTGCTATTGTGGCGACCGACATATCAACCGGAGACAAGGTCGTTTTTGTCGAAGGTGATGTCGCGTCAGCCGTCATGGCAAGCAGTTGCATACCTGGAGTGTTCAGGCCTGTGGAATATAACGGCAGGATGCTTGTCGACGGTGTTCTGGTTGAAAATGTGCCTGTCACAGCAGTCCGTTCGATCGGAGCAAAGAAAGCAATCTGCGTGGACCTTCTGGGAAAGCATGTATTCCGACAGCCGCAGCATATCGTTGCTGTGCTGCTCAATGCGTTCTACAGCGCAATAGCGAGTGCAACAGCCGTACAGATCGAGGATGCAGATCTCTGCATTACTCCGGACCTTTCAGCTTTCAACCTTGTTGATACCGCGCAGGTTCCGGATATCATCCAGGCGGGCTATGATGCATCATTGCCTCTTCTTCGGACGTTGTGCCGATAGTAATAAGGTGGAAACCGTTAAAAAAAGAAGTGAGGCTTTTTTTAAATTTTTGACTTTTATTTTCAAAGCCTTTGTCGCTATTGTTTTTTTACAATGAGTCCCACCCATTAACTAATACCATCCGGAGTCAATTATGATCAGGGTTTTTGGGGGTTTGTTCTTTATTTTGTCGCTTCTTTTATTACTTTCTGCTCATGCCCGGGCTGCCACGCCCTACGTTGGAGGATCGACAGGTTTCGCGTTTCTGAACGGCGACAAGCTTATCATTAAAGGGCCCTATCTCGGCGATCCTGAATATGATTCCGGAGCAGTTTTCAGCGGCGCACTCGGTATGGACTATGACGGGTATCGCCTGGAAGGAGAGGTCGCCTACCAGAAAAATGAGATCGACAATCTCGGAAGCGACGTTTCCGTCCTCTCTTTCATGGCTAACGGCTATCTCGATTTTCAGTTCGAGCGGAGCAGAATCGTTCCTTTCGTGAGCGCCGGCCTCAGCTATGCGAAGGTTGATGTCGATGCTTTCGGAGATGACTGCAGCGACGGCGTTCTTGCAATTCAGGTTGGTGCCGGCGTTGGTTTTCAGGTCTCTTCTCAGGTTACAATCGATGCCAAGTATCGTTACTTCGCTTCTGCCGATCCGGACATCGAGCTTGGTAAGCAAACATACGAAATGGACATAAACACGCACAATCTGCTGTTTGGATTCAGGGTGAGCTTCTGAAAAGAAACGCATGGTGCCTGCAGGTGGTATATCGTCGTTTGTAAATAAAAATGTGTAACTTGTGTAACTTAATAAGGAGTGTGAACATGCCTATTCGCAGACTGAGAGAATTTCTTGACAGCCATGGCGTAAAATACTTCGTGGTGAGTCACTCTCCCGCATATACCGCGCAGGAGATTGCCGCCGCGGCTCATGTGCCGGGAAAAGAACTCGCAAAAACAGTTATGGTTTCCATTCAAGGGAAATTGGCTATGGTGGTGCTTCCGGCTTCAAGACAGCTCGACCTTGAAAGACTCAGGGAGTTCGTTGGTACAAGGGATGTGGAACTTGCCGGAGAGCAGGAGTTTGCCGTTCTTTTTCTGGAATGCGAAATCGGCGCCATGCCTCCTTTCGGAAATCTGTATGGTCTGGACGTTTATGTCGCCGAAGAACTTGAAGAGGACGACGATATAGCCTTCAATGCAGGTTTTCATACCGAGCTTGTCAGACTTGCTTACCATGACTTCAAGCGACTGGTCAATCCGATGGTGGTCGATCTCTGCATGAAGTGATGTTCCCTCTTGCTGCGGCACGATGGTTTTTTCCGCGGAAATGTTACTTTAGCTTTTTTATTGCCGGCGGCCGATTCCGGTGTCACTGATGACTCCGTTGTAATTAGTTGCCGGGTATACTGCTATGATCCGGTTGTCCGTGATGCCATGAAGATTGCCTTGTATACGGGGACATACGTCAAAGACAAGGATGGTGCTGTACGCTCCATTTACCAGCTTGTCGCCTCTTTCAGGAAAAACGGGCATGCAGTTGTCGTATGGTCTCCTGATGTATCTGAACAGGATAACCATGGTTCCCTGAGGGTCAACCGGCTTCCTTCGGTTCCCATTCCATTTTATCCCGATTACAAGCTTGGTTTTTTCAGCTCCGGGACCGAAGAACAGCTGGATGCGTTTGCTCCCGATATTGTGCATATATCGACGCCTGATATTATCGGGCGCAAGTTCCTGCTTTATGCGAAGAAGAAAAAGCTTCCCGTTATATCGGTTTATCATACCGATTTTCCATCCTATCTCGGTTATTACAAGATGGGACTTGCCGAAAAACCGCTTTGGAAGTACCTTCGCTGGTTCTACAATACGTGTGATCTGCTTTTTGCTCCCAACGATATCGTCAGAAAGAATCTTCAGCAGCAGGGAATCCGGAATGTGGAAATATGGTCGAGAGGTATCGACAGGGAGCTGTTCAATCCGTTACGCCGATCGGATGTGCTTCGCAGGGAGTGGGATGCTCTGGATAGAACCGTGTTTGTCTATGCCGGACGGTTTGTGCTGTACAAGGATATCGAAGTGGTTATGAGCGTTTATGAACGTTTCATGAGAGACGGGTATGGCGACAGGGTGCGTTTTGTCATGATCGGTTCAGGTCCAGAAGAAGCAGAAATGCGCAGAAGAATGCCTGATGCGGTCTTTACCGGTTATCTGACAGGTGTGTCGCTGCCTGAAGCCTATGCCTGCGGCGATGTTTTTCTTTTTCCCTCAACGACAGAGGCGTTTGGCAACGTCGTGCTTGAAGCCTTTGCCACAGGGTTGCCTGCCGTTGTTTCAGATGTCGGCGGATGCATGGAACTGGTAATAAAATCGGGAGCCGGAAAGGTTGCCAAAGCAGGCGATATCGATCAGTTCTATAATCACTGCAGGAATCTGCTCGAAGATGCCGGGATCTGTTCGGTCATGCGGCAGAAAGGGCTCGATTATGCCGACGGTCAGTCATGGGGTGCGGTAAACGGCGCACTGATAGACCGTTATCTTTCGCTTGTCGAAAGTCGCGGATTCGTCAATGCAGAATAATTGTTCCTTCGTCCGCATACTCGAATTATTTGGCTGTAGAACCGTAGAGGAATGTTTTTCCGGCCGGAAGGCCTTGCAAGGCATATCCGGATCGCTTGCGCAATAACAAACAATTTACTGACGATCAATGAATAACAAACGCACTGCTGAAGCATTCATTCTCGGCGCATTTCTTTGCGCAGGTCTTGTTATTGCAGGATTTCTCCTTTCATCAGGAGTCACTAAACTTAAATCGCTCGAGCGTTCTGTATCCGTGAAAGGGCTTTCCGAGAAGGAAGTCACTGCGGATGTAGCCATATGGCCGATCAAGTTCGAAGTTGCCGCAGACGATCTCGGCGCCCTGGTAGGCGCTATCGAGGAAAAAAACAGGCTGGTGTACGATTTTCTGATCTCCGCAGGATTCGACGCGAAGGATATTTCGATATCGGCTCCCGCGGTTATCGACCGGCAGGCGCAGGGATATGGCGATGCGAACCGCTTTGCATTCAGGTATGCGGGAAGCTCTACTGTCAGCGTCTATACCCGAGAGGTACAGCTTGTTCGAAAGACGATCAGGAAGCTTGTCGATCTCGGCAAACTCGGAGTTGCGGTTTCAGGAGAGAATTATGACGCGAAAACCGAGTTTCTCTATACCGGACTGAACAGACTGAAACCGGCAATGATCGAGGAGGCGACCATGAATGCCCGTGCAGTTGCCGAAAAATTCGCCAGCGACTCCAAAAGCCGCCTCGGGAAGATCAAAAGCGCGAGTCAGGGTCAGTTCACCATAGAGAATCGCGACAGCAATACGCCGCATATCAAGAAAATCAGGGTGGTATCAACCCTCGAATATTACCTGACAGACTGACAGAAAATCCGTATTCCGGTTTCCGGAAGACGGATTTTTTACTCTGATCAGTCATCGACAGTTCCTTTACCTTGCCGTGCGCTCTGTTTTTTACAGAAAATAAGCCGTTTTTTTATCCTCCTGTTGTCCTCTTGCAACTCCCTGTGTATATTCATTTTAAAATCCGTACCCCCGGATTATCCCTCATTAAAACCATGTTTTCGGCAGACATGAAAGCGATCGACCTAATTGCTTTGGTTTTGGCCGGATATTTCGTTCCGTTGAGAAGCTCCCCGTGGAGCGCTATCGCGCAAGGTGCGGCTAAGCAAAAGCGTCTCGTGGCCATATAGCGTCTGTTTACCTGATTGCCTTGCCTGGCCCGAACAGAGCGGGGATCCGTTGTATGTTCAACATTTATAATGAGCAAGCATATGGAGAATCAAAACCAGAGTAAGAAGGGTTCATCCGGCGGAGGGGGCAGCGGATCTGCCTGGTCGGTTTTCCAGATCGATGAGCTTATGCAGCGGTTGCAGAATGATGAGGAGATCATAAGGATCATCATTGCTCAGTTCATGCTCGATACTCCAACGCAGATTCGCGAACTGCAGCAGGCTGTAACGAGTGGCCAGACCGATCAGGTTCGTCATATATCCCATACGATCAAGGGCGCCGCAGCGACGGTATCGGCCGAAGAGTTGCGGGCGCTGTCTTCCACGATCGAGCAGTCGGCCAAAAGCGGCACTCTCGAACTGGTTCAGGGCGAGCTTCAGGAACTGTCGGCCGCATTCATCCGTTATGCCGATGAGGTTTCATTGAGCGGTTGGTATCGTGAGAGTCCGGAGTAACACTTTCGGGGAGGTTTCTGAGTGAACATTGGTTTTGTAGGTCTTGGTAAAATGGGCTTCAATATGGCGGAGCATCTCCTGGAGCTCGGCCGGGAGGTCGCTGTTTACGATATTTCTTCGGAGGCAGTAGATGCGCTGAGCCGAAAGGGAGCCGTGCCTGCGGATTCTCCTGATCACCTTGCGGCCATTCTGCAGCGTCCGAGGGTCGTCTGGATTATGGTTCCGGCAGGGAAGCCGGTAGATGACGTCCTGCAGACTCTCGTGCCCTCTCTCGAACCGGGCGACGCAGTTGTTGACGGCGGCAACTCCCGCTTCAGCGATTCTCGGATGAGAGCCATCCGGCTGCGCGAAAAAGGGATCTATTATCTCGATGCGGGCACGAGCGGCGGTATCGAAGGCGCCAGGCACGGCGCCTGCATCATGGTTGGCGGAGATCCTGAAGGTTTTGCCGTTATCGAGCCGCTGCTTCGGGATATGTGCGTTCCCGGAGGATACGGTCATATGGGGCCATCCGGATCAGGCCATTATGTGAAAATGGTTCACAATGGTATCGAGTACGGTATGATGCAGGCGATCGGAGAGGGGTTCGATCTTCTGGAAACAAGCGAATTCACGCTCGATCATGAACAGATAGCCTCGGTATGGGCACATGGTTCCGTCATCAGGGGCTGGCTTATGGAACTTGCCGCTCAGGCATTCAGAAAAGACGGCAAGCTCGGCTATCTTGCCGGCAGGATAGCTGATTCAGGCGAGGGCCGCTGGACGGTGGAAACTGCCCTCGAACAGCAGGTCGCCATACCGGTTATCGGTGCGTCGCTTTTCAGGCGTTACCGCTCACGGAGCGACGATAATTTTTCAGACAGGGTCGTCGCGGCTCTTCGTCATGAGTTCGGCGGCCATGGCTTTACTCCCGAATCATGAAAGGTCGGGAGCATGTGCGGGATGAACCTCTGAATTTCACCATTGTGCTTTTCGGAGCCAATGGAGACCTTGCCGCCCGGAAGCTCTATCCCTCGCTCTACCAGCTTGTGCTCTGGGGGCATCTGCCCGGCGCCTACAGGATTTTAGGCGTTGGACGACGCGATCTGACCCATGAGGAGTTCCGCCGTCAGGTTCGGGACAAGATCATCATGTTTTCTTCGGGAACCATCGATGACATGGAACACCTTGAATATTTCTGCAGCAGATTTTTTCATGTTCGGCTCGATATCGAGAGGATTGAGGATTACTACAGCCTGCAGAAGGAGATCATGCATGTTTCTGGAGAGCCGGGTCTCTGCAGCCATCTGCTTTTTTATCTTTCCACGCCGCCATCTCTTGCTTCCGTCATTGTCCGCAATCTCCGGGAGGCCGGGCTCGGGGGAAAGCACATGGAGTGCGGCGGATGGCGCAGGATTGTCGTAGAGAAGCCTTACGGGACTGACCTGCGTTCTGCAAAGGAACTGAATGCGGAGATCGGTTCGGTATTCGGGGAGGAACAGATTTTCCGCATCGACCACTACCTCGGCAAGGAGACCGTTCAGAACATTCTTGTATTCAGGTTTTCGAACGGTATTTTCGAACCGCTCTGGAACCGGCATCATATTGCCCGTGTCGAAATTACCATAGCCGAGAATTTCGGTATACGGGACAGGGGAGCCTTCTACGATCAGACCGGATTGCTCAGGGATATCATACAGAACCATGGGCTGCAGCTTCTTGCGTCCATTGCAATGGAGCCTCCTGTCGATCTTGCCGCGGATTCGGTTCGCGATGAAAAGGCCAAGGTGCTGCGTTCGATCCGCAGAGTGTCCCCGCAGAGCGTTGAACGCGCTGTTGTGCTCGGACAGTATGAAGGGTATCGTGCCGAGCGGCAGGTGGCACAGGACTCCATGACCGAAACTTTCGCCGCCGTTGATTTTTTCGTGGACAACTGGCGATGGAAAGGGGTGCCTTTTTTTATCAGGGCCGGAAAAAATCTTGCAGAGACCCTTACCGAGATCGTCATAACCTTTGCCTGTCCTCCTCAGAACTTTTTCGGGCCTCCGGAAAGCTGCAGCTATACTGCCAATCAGGTTATTCTTCGCATCCAGCCGGAAGAGACCATTGCCATCCGGTTCGGGGCCAAGCGACCGGGGGAATCGGTCATTACCGATCCGGTTTACATGCGTTTCAATTACCGGGATTCGTTTGCCGATCCCGGTATGACACCCTATCACCGGCTGCTGCTCGATGCTCTCGAGGGCAATCAGATGAATTTCATCCGTCAGGACAGCGTGGAATACTCCTGGGCTGTCATCGATGCGATACGCGAGGCCGTCGGCGGGAAAATGCCTGAAATATATCCGGTTGGATCATGGGGACCGTCGCGGACTGTCGGGTGACGGGAGCGATATGAACCATACCATTCTGCCGTTCAATGGGCGTACGAGCCGGGCCGGCCATGAAACAGGCGCTTTATTCTTGCGTATTGCTTCTGCCATAGCAGCTCTTTCTGTTCCGGATGTGAGAAAACAGATGGTTTTTGCCCTGTTGATCAGCAAAAGCGTCATGGTCAGTCGGTGTACCGGCGGCGAAGCCAGAGCAGGCGTTACGGCAACCACCAGGCGCTGCGTTTCTTCGAGAGTGACCCGATCACCGGGAAAGAGCGATGCGGTATGCCCGTCTTCTCCAAGACCAAGCAGGATGAAATCGAAAACCGGAATGATTTCGGACCCATGGTTATCTGTGTCGCCGAGTATCGTGCGTATCGTGTGTTCATACTTTTTTGCCGCTTCGTGTGGCGGAAGGCCGTCGCATGGCATCCTGAATGCCTTTACGCCTTGAGTGGCAGGTTCGTCGAGGAGGGTTTCCCTTGCCATTCTGTAGTTGCTGTCCGGATGATCCTGAGAAACGCACCGCTCGTCTCCCCAGAAAAGAAAGGTATGCGTCCAGGGCATGACAATAAGCCCTTCATGAAATGCTTCCGCAGGTTCCGGGACTGGAACGCCAAACCGATTCAGCAATTCCGTTTCTATGCCCGATGCGAGTTTACGATACAATCCTGCCGGAGTGCGTCCGCCTGAGAGCGAAAGCGTGAAGCGCCCGCGTTCGGCAACGGCTCTCCATGCTTCGCTGACGATAAGCGCCGCCGCATGACCGGTAATATCGTTTTCGCTTCCCATGAAAAAATCATCGTCGTGTTTCATGAGGTCTTTCCTGTTCGGGTTTATTGATCCCTGACTCCTTATTTGCCATCCTGCCGAAACCGCGTTATCTTGCAATAACGCTTATTTTTATGTAATCAAACAGCAATATATGTCGCTTCATGACGGTTATGGCGTTCTTGTCGGGTCATTGCACAGCTATTCATGCGATCGGCCCCGGCAGGAGAGGGAGTACTACCATTGCAATCTCAAGGTCAAAGCAGGGCCGGTGTTCTATCGATGCCCTGTGGATCTCGACAGCAAAAACTCGTCTGACGGCATACAATGGAGAGTCGTGGAACTCGGCACGACGTCGCTGAAGGGAATTACCGGGCTGAAGGACGGATGGCATGCTCTGCGTTCAAACCCGAATTCCGGAGCGATTGATTATTATCGGTCGCAGGAACTGATGCCTACGGGAGAGTGCGCAGCGGCTCAAGAGTCTATGAATATCAAGGTCTGGAGCACTGATAAATCCGGATGCACGCCATGGCTTTATGGCACGGGCTCCGATGCATTCCGGGATCTTGAGCCGCTTCTGAAACATGCCAGGAGAGTCTATGTATTCGGCGAACCGTTCAGGAATGGAAAGGGGGTGCACAATATTCATCAGAATCAGGGAGATCCCCCGGAGAGCAGATGGTATGCTGAGAATGGTGTGTGGCAGGATGGATGTGTTGTCGCCGAACGATGGAACCGTACTCTGGTGGCTTTTCTCTGCAAGTTCAAGACCCAGCGTTTCATGATGGAGTAATTTTCAGTACGGTAACAGTTTCCGGTTGTCCCGTGTTTTTGCATTGAGTAACTTTCGTGAAGAAAAGAGTGATGACCCCGAAGGCGGGAGATAATGTAAACTTATTTTAACAAGGAGATAATCATGGCTGCTTTCGATTACGGTATAAAGGCTGATCCGGTTTTATTTAAAAAGCCTATGGCGGGCGATTACCAGATAGATGTGCAGGGTTCTATCCGTCAGGGGTGGGAAATGTTCAAACAGCATATAGCCTGAATAATTCACGAGGGCAATAAAAAAGGGATGCATAATCGCCACAAAGTGTTATTTTATTGGTGCTTAGGCAACAAATAATCACTGGACGGCTATGCAACTCCCTTACACCAATATACACACTGACCAGCCCAACCAACAAGCCCTATTTCCTGATTGTTTCGAAGTATCCGTTGCCCCTGTCAAGGGCAAAAAAGTGGTTCTTGATTTCCAGGGTGGCAACACCACCAGCGATGC
>VGGK01000045.1 GCA_016868665.1 Chlorobiota bacterium | reverse complement strand
CGACGATTTTGTGATACCACATCCATGCTTCAGGGTTGATGGGTTCGCCGACGGAACCGAGAAGGCGTAGTGAGCTGATGTCGTGTTTGGTGACCCATTCGTTGCCTGCGCGGATGAATGCGCGGATGGCGGTCGGAGCGGTGTAGAGGATTGTGACCTTGTGACGGTTGATGATGTCCCAGAAGCGGTCCCACTGCGGGTAGTTCGGCGCGCCTTCGTACATGAGAAGCGTGGCACCGTTGAGCAGCGGTCCGTACACCATGTAGCTGTGACCGGTTATCCAGCCTACGTCGGCGGTGCACCAGTATATATCCTCGTCCTTGATATCGAAGACGTATTTGAAGGAGCTTGCCGCATGTACCATATAGCCGGCAGTGGTATGCAGGATACCTTTCGGCTTGCCGGTGGATCCACTGGTATAGAGCACGAAGAGCGGATGTTCGCTTTCGACCTCGACCGGTTCGCATACATCCATGGCCAGACCCATGAGATCGTGCCACCAGTGGTCCATGCCGTCGTGCATGTTGACCTTTTCTCCGGTCACTTTCAGTACGATAACGCTGCGGATGGAAGGAGTGTTGACGATAGCCTCGTCAACGATGCTTTTCAGATTGATCGAACTTCCGCGGCGTCTTGTTCCGTCGCAGCAGATGATGAGTTTGGCGCGGGAGTCGTTGACTCTTTCGGTAATGGCATGAGCGGAGAAGCCGGCAAAAATGACGTTGTGCACGGCACCGACGCGGGCGCAGGCAAGAACGGCGATAACCAGTTCGGGAACCATGCCCATGTAGATGGCAACGCGGTCGCCGGGTTTAATACCGGCAATTTTAAGCACGTTGGCGAATTTGCTGACCTGACGGTGCAGTTCGCCGTAGGTGATGACCTGCTGGTTTCCTTCCTCGCCTTCCCAGATAATGGCGGCCTTGTTTTTTCTCCAGCTGTTCATGTGCACGTCAACGGCATTGTAGCAGATGTTGGTTTTGGCGCCGTTGAACCATTTGGCATAAGGAGTATTCCATTCAAGCACACTGTCCCATTTTTTGAACCAGTGGAACTGTTCGGCTATGCCTGACCAGTATGATTCGGGATCCTCGGCTGCAGCCGCATAGAGCTTCTCGTAGTCCTCCATCGATGAAATGTGGGCGTTCCCTGAAAATTCCGCTGAAGGAGGGAACTTGCGCTTTTCCGAAAGAACGGAGCTGATGGATTCCTGGTTGGTTGATGGTTTTTCGTCTGTTGCCATTGATCCGGTTTTTATGAGTTGACAGAAAAAAATCCTGCTCACATGCAAGTGAGCATGAATGGTGACTGTGGCTTGTGGAGATTATTTGTTCGGATTGCGCACGAATGATATAATTCTGATTTTACATAAAAAAAAACTCGTTGTCAATAATTGTTACCCTTCGATATGACATTCCGGTAGTTTCATCCGGACTAATTTACGGCAAAGTTGACCAGTTTGTCGGGTACGACGATTTCCCGCACAACGGTTTTCCCTTCAAGGAACTTCCGAACCGATTCCACGTCCCTTGCTTCTTCGAGAAGATCCTCCCTGACTGTTCCGGCCTCTGCGGTAAATGTGCCCCTGAGCTTTCCGTTGACCTGCACGGCAATCTGTACGACGATGTCCGCTGCAAGTGCAGTATCGTATGCAGGAAACGGTTCCTTGCTGATCGATTCAGCATGACCGAGCGCCTGCCAGAGCTCCTCGCAAATGTGGGGCGCGTATGGCGCCAGGAGCAGAAGCAGGGTTTCTACGGCGGTTATCGAACGGATGCCGCTTCTCTGCAGTTCGTTGACGAACACCATCATTTCAGAGATGGCGGTATTGAACTTCAGCGAATCGGTATCTTCCGAGACCTTCCTGACGGTTTTATGCATGCGGCGCAGCAGCTCTTCGGGCAATTGATCTCCTGAGAGTTCGGCCGCCGACCCATCCTGTTCGGGGTAGACCAGTCGCCAGACCTTGCCGAGAAAACGGCTTATTCCCTCTATGCCGTTGGTGTTCCACGGTTTGACCTGTTCGAGCGGACCAAGGAACATTTCGTAGAGCCTGACGGCATCGGCGCCATATTTCTGCAGGACATGGTCGGCAGGTATGACGTTGCCCCTTGATTTCGACATCTTTTCGTTATCCTCGCCGAGGATCATGCCCTGATTGAAGAGTTTGCGGAATGGCTCCCTGGTGCTCACGACGCCGAGATCGAAAAGCACCTTGTGCCAGAACCGGGCGTAAAGCAGGTGCAGGACGGCATGTTCGGCGCCTCCAATGTAAAGATCGACATTCATCCAGTAGCGCTCCTTTTCAGGATCGATCAGATTATCGCCGTTCAGAGGGTCGATGAAGCGAAGGTAGTACCAGCAGCTTCCTGCCCACTGGGGCATGGTATTGGTTTCCCTTCTGAACGATCCATGCTCGTCGTTTCCGTAGAGCCAGTCGTGAATGGTTGCCAGCGGCGATTCGCCGGTATCTGAAGGCTGGTAGGCTTCAACCTCGGGCAGCGTCAGCGGAAGGTTCGTTTCGGGACGAAGCGCGCCGTCATCATAGTGTTTGACAGGAATGGGCTCACCCCAGTATCGTTGGCGGCTGAAAATCCAGTCACGCAGTTTGTAGTTCACCGTGCGTTTTCCGGCTCCTTTCGATTCGAGCCATGTTGCCATGACCTCGAACGCTTCGCGGAAGGAGAGTCCGTCAATGCTGATATCGCCGTTAGACGAGTTGACACAGACGCTGTCCTTGCCTTCAAAGACCGTTTCCTGCACGTCGTGCGGGCTTCTGATCACTTCTATAATGGGAAGATCGAATTTTTTTGCGAACTCCCAGTCGCGGCTGTCATGGGCCGGTACCGACATGATGGCGCCGGTGCCGTAGCTGGTGAGCACGAAGTCGGATATCCAGACCGGCAGCGGCTGGTCCGTTGCGGGATTGATCGCGTACGATCCGGTAAAGACGCCGGTTTTGTCCTTCTGCAGGCCGGTGCGCTCGAGTTCGGTTTTCAGTTTCGCTCCGCCGATATATGCCTTGACTGCTTTGAGGTTGTCCGCTGTTGCAAGTTTTTCGGCCATCGGGTGTTCAGGCGAGATGACCAGGTAGGTCGCGCCGAAGAGCGTGTCGGGCCGGGTGGTGTAGACCCGCAGGTTTTTTCTGTGACATCGCAGTTCAAAGTCGATTTCAACGCCTTCCGATCGCCCGATCCAGTTGCGCTGCATCTGTTTGACGTTTTCAGGCCACTCAAGTTCGTCGAGATCGGCAAGCAGGCGTTCCGCATAGGCGGTTATTTTCAGCACCCATTGGCGCAGCGGTTTGCGTACAACGGTATAGCCGTCGGCGATTTTTTCGTCAACTTCCTCGTTGGCAAGAACCGCTTTGAGTTCGACGCACCAGTTCACATCGACGTCCGACATATAGGCCAGCCCCATTTCGTGGAGTTTCAGGAATATCCACTGCGTCCACTTGAAATAGGCCGGATCGGTTGTATTTATCTCCCTCGACCAGTCATAGGAAAATCCCATTGCCTGCAGGGTTTCCCTGAAGCTGCGTATGTTGTTTTCCGTCGTGATTTTCGGGTGGGTGCCTGTTTTGATGGCATACTGTTCGGCGGGAAGTCCGAATGCGTCCCAGCCCATGGGGTGCAGCACGTTGAAGCCGCAGCTTCGTTTGTACCTGGCGACGATGTCCGAAGCGGTATATCCTTCAAGGTGTCCAACGTGCAGGCCGGATCCGCTTGGATAGGGGAACATGTCGAGCACGTAATATTTTGGCCTGTCATCGGACTCGCCGGTGCGGAACGTATCGGTTTTCTGCCAGAAAGATTGCCATTTTTTTTCAACTGCCGAAAAATCGTAACGCATGATGTTTTTTTCGTTCTGATTTTTTTATCCGCATCCCGTTGCGCATCGGGAAGGCTGAAAATATGAATTGCCATCCGCCGAAAAAACGGTTTTTATAAAAAAAAGCAGTGCAGGATGGCCTGCACTGCTTTTATGCGCAAACAGGGCTCTGCTCAGTTGTTATCCTGGCCGTTTTCCTTCTGCTCGCCTTTGGCTGCGTCGATTTCGACCGCTTTCATGGAGAGCGCGAAGCGGGTTTTACCGGTACGTGGATCCTTGCGGACATCGACCAGCTTGACCTTTACACGGTCGCCGATTTTCAGATGATCGCTGACTTTCGAGACCCTTACGGTTGACGATATTTCCGAAATGTGTACAAGTCCATCGGTTTTCGGCAGAAATTCGACAAAGGCGCCCAGTTCTTCGCGGATGTCGCGGACCTTGCCGAGGTAGGTTGTTCCGACTTCGGGTTTTGCCAGGAGGGTCTTGATCGTGGCCAGAGCTGCGTGGGTGCCCTCAACGTTCGAGCAGGCGATGGTTACGGTTCCGTCGTCCTCGATATTGATTTCGGCGCCTGTTTCCTCGGTGATGCTGCGGATGGTTTCGCCGCCTTTGCCGATAATGAGGCCGATGGCATCGACGGGAATCTGTATGGTTGTGAGCCTCGGTGCATAAGCGGCAAGTTCATCGCGGGAAGATGGGATGGCCTGCTCCATGACCTCGAGGATATGGAGTCTTCCCCTGCGTGCCTGTTCGAGAGCGTTTTCAAGGATATGGTAGTCGAGTCCGTCGATCTTGATATCCATCTGGCATGCCGTAATGCCGTCGGCGGTGCCTGTTACCTTGAAGTCCATATCTCCAAGATGATCCTCATTGCCGAGAATATCGGAAAGAACGGCATATTTATCGCCTTCCTTGATCAGGCCCATTGCGATGCCGGATACCGGTTTTCTGATCGGTACCCCGCCGTCCATGAGCGCGAGGGTGCCGCCGCAGACCGAAGCCATCGAGGAAGATCCGTTGGATTCAAGAATGTCGGAAACGATTCTGATAGTATAGGGGAACTCCTGTTCTGTGGGAGCCACCATTCTGATGGCCCGTTCGGCAAGGTTTCCGTGGCCGATCTCCCGGCGTCCGGTTCCTCCCACGCGTCCGGTTTCGCCGACCGAGAAGGGCGGGAAGTTATAGTGAAGCATGAAACGTTTGTCTGCGTTGTCGGTGAGGGTATCGACCGACTGTGCATCTTTTTTGGTGCCGAGCGTGATGGTGACGAGCGCCTGGGTTTCTCCGCGGGTAAAGAGCGCCGAACCGTGGGCTCTGGGGATGACGCCCAGTTCGATGGTAATGGGACGGACCTGCTCGAGAGTTCTGCCGTCAAGCCGTTTGGCGTCATCGAGGATCATATGGCGCATGACCTTTTTCTCGATCGAGTGGATTTCTTCCTCGATCACATGGGCGTTCAGACACATCGCTGCAGCCGGATCGCCGGAAACATCGGCATCCGCGTAAAGCGTTTTGAAGTGGCTGAGCGTTTCCTGAAGGGTTTCGCGGTATATTGCGGCGGTCTCTTCTGCACGGACCTCTTTTGCCAGTGGGGTGTAGGCGAGCTGTTTGAGCCTCTCCTCGCAGATCTCGCTGACTTTTCCGGTCAGTTCCGACGGAACCGATGCGGGAGCGAACGCACGTTTCGCCTTGCCGACCTCTTTTGCCAATTCGTCCTGAACCGAGCATATTCTGCGGATGGCATCGTGGCCGAATCTGATGGCCTCAACCATTTCAGCTTCGGAGATCTCCTTCATCTCGCCTTCCAGCATGCAGATGGTATTTGCCGTGCCGCCGATGCAGATGTCGAGATCGCTCCGCAGCAGTTCGTTGATATCGGGATTGACGATGAACTCGCCGTTGATTCTGCCCACGCGCACTTCAGACATTGCGTTCGGGAAAGGGATATCGGAAACCATGATCGCTGCCGATGCGGCAATGCCGCCGAGCACGTCGGCGTCGTTCTGCTGGTCTGAAGAGATGACCGAGATGATAACCTGAGTTTCGTAATAGTAGCCGTCAGGAAAGAGCGGGCGCAGGGCGCGGTCTATCAGGCGCGCCGAAAGAATTTCCTTCTCTGAAGGACGGCCTTCCCGTTTGAAGAAACCGCCGGGGAACTTGCCTGCAGCGGAATATTTTTCGCGGTATTCGACCTGGAGAGGAAAGAAGTCCTGATTGGGGGGAGGAGGAGTTTTGGTTGATACTACCGTGGCGAGTACCATTGTGTCGCCAAGCCGGACGACGGTCGCTCCATCAGCCTGCTTGGCCATCTTTCCGGTTTCGATCGACAGAATTTTTCCCTGGCCAAGATCGATCTCTTTTTTGATAATCATGAAAATCGGTTGAAAAATTAGTGATAAAAGTGTTCCTCATCTCTTTTGCACAGCCATGGGCGACCTGCCTTCCGGGTTCTGCCGTTCGAATCGGCTACGGAACAGAAAAAACAATCAATCTTATAATATAAGAAAAAAAGTGTTTTTCTGTAATCAGGCGGTGAAGAGGCAGTTGTCTATCAGCCGCACGTTTCCGGCATAAACGGCAAGCAGCAGACGGTACTTTTTATCCGGTTCCGCGGTTTCTGCCGGCACGAACAGCTCATCGTCCACGAATGCGACATAGTCGCACCGGAATCCCGGTTCTTCTGCAATCATCCGCTCGATTTCGTTGGCTATACCAAAGAGGTCTGTCCGCTTTTTTTCGATTTCCCGGCGCGCATGGCAGATGCCCATGTAGAGCACCTGTGCCGCTTCGCGCTGTTCTCCGGAGAGGTATATATTTCTCGAACTCACGGCAAGTCCGTTTTTTTCGCGTATGATGGGCGCGCCAACGATTTCGACATCGATATTCAGATCCCGAACCAGCCTGCGGATGACTGCAAGCTGCTGGGCATCTTTTTCCCCGAAAACGGCTGTATGGGGTTTGGTGATTTGCAGCAGCTTGGTGACGACGGTAACGACTCCGTCGAAGTGTCCCGGACGCTTCATGCCTTCGAACCCTTCGGCTATGCTGCCGGCACGAACGGAAGTCTGAAATCCTTCCGGGTACATCGATTCGACGGAAGGTGCGAAAAGATAGTCCACGCCTGCAGCCCTGGCATGAGCGGCATCCTGATCGAACGGTCTCGGGTACCGATGAAAATCCTCGTCCGGTCCGAACTGTTTCGGATTGACGAAAATCGTCAGAATAACGGTTCCCGAAACGCTGCGGACCTGTTGTATCAGGCTCAGATGTCCTTCGTGGAGCGCGCCCATGGTCATGACGACGCCAATCCGCTGCCTGTGCAGCCTTAGTTTTTCTGCGGTCGCCTGCATCAAGGCAGGTTCAGTTATTATCTGCATGGTCCTCGTACTTGTTGTATGGAGTATTGGTTTTCTGCTTTCCTTCGCTGGCGGGATGTACCACCACAACGAATTCGCCCCTCACCTTTTCTTCGGAAAGCTGTTCCGACAGCATTTCCGCCGGTCCGGCGAGATACTCTTCATGAATTTTGGTCATCTCCCGGGCGATGAAAACATCAGCTTCGGGCATCTGCGCCGAGAGCTCGCCGAGCAGCTTTTTTATGCGGTACGGCGATTCATACAGCACGAATGTCGTGCCGAGGGACGAAAGGTATTCAAGACGGCTTTTTCTTCCTTTTTTATGCGGAAGGAAGCCCGCAAAATAAAAACTGCTGACTGGCAGCGGACAGACAGAGAGCGCAGCAGTTAGCGCGCTCGGGCCCGGAACGGGAATGACCGTGAACCCTTTTTCCCTGAGTGTGCGCACCATGAGAAAACCGGGATCGCTGATGGCCGGAGTGCCTGCGTCGGTAATGAGCGACAGGTCGAGACCCTCCGCAAGCATCCGCGAGATGCGGCCGATGGCGGCCTGTTCGTTGAAATCGTGATAGCTGACCAGCTGCTTGCCGGTTATACCGAGATGTCGAAGCAGGATCGAAGCCCGCCTTGTATCCTCACAGACGACAGCTTCGGAATGCTGAAGGGTTTTTATGGCTCTCAGGGTGATGTCGTCAAGATTGCCGAGCGGCGTCGCTACGACGTAGAGGGTGCCGTTATGTTGCTTTCCGGAAGGCAAAACAGTCTTGTTCGTAACGGTCTATCAGGTTTCTTGTGGAAGTTTCAGCACGCTTTTAGTATACTAATAAAAATACGATAAACAGCTATTCCTCTCACGATGGACCCACAACGGCAGCTACTTTCGGCAAGGGATATTTATGTGCATTTTCCCGTCAAACCGGGGGGCGTCAATGGCAGGGCGAAACGCGTCAGTGCCGTTAACGGGGTATCTTTCGATATCTGCCGGGGCGAAACGCTCGGCCTTGTCGGTGAATCGGGATGCGGAAAAACTACGCTCGGGCGAGCGCTTCTGCGTCTCGGGCACGGCGTTACAAGCGGCAGCGTCACCTTTGACGGACAGGACGTCTCAGCCCTCGATGCAGGCGGTTTCAGACCGTTTCGCAAGAAGATGCAGATGATATTTCAGGATCCCTTCGGTTCGCTGAACCCGAGGCTTACCGTCGGGCAGATGCTTGGAGAGGTGCTTGCGGTACACCGGATAGCAAAAGGTGACGCCGCACTCAGGCGCACACTCGAACTTCTCGATCTCGTCGGCCTGAACCGGGAGTATGCGAACCGTTATCCGCATGAATTTTCAGGAGGACAGCGGCAGCGCGTGGGCATTGCCCGCGCGCTTGCGGTCGGGCCCGAGTTCATCATCTGCGACGAACCGGTTTCGGCGCTCGACGTCTCAATCCAGTCGCAGATCATCAATCTTCTGAAAGATCTCCAGCGGGATCTCGGCCTGACCTATCTGTTTATAGCGCACGATCTCTCCGTGGTTGAATACATTTCGGACCGGGTCGCGGTCATGTATCTCGGCAAGATCGTCGAAATCGCATCTTCCGAAGAGCTGTACCGCAATCCCCTCCATCCATACACCAGGGCGCTGCTTTCCGCCGTTCCCATACCTGAGCCCGATGCAAAACGCGACAGAACGTTATTGAAAGGCGATCTCCCGGGACCGCTCAATGTACCTTCAGGATGCGGTTTTCACCCTCGGTGTCCGGTCGCCAGGCCAGAGTGCAGCAGAAAGGAGCCCGGGCTGAAAGCATCGGGCAGCGATCCGCTGCATCAGGTGAGCTGCCTGCTGTATGAATGATTTCATTGTCGTTTTTTCTTCCGAATCTTTCCGTTTTGTTTATCAATCGATGCTCTCTGTTATGCAAGCAAAAAGCTGTTTTCGCAAAGGATGCCTGTTACTGTTCCTTCTTCCGCTTATAGTCGGAGCGGTGTTGTTTTTTGTTTTTCGTTCGTCGCACGATCTCCCCGGCCGTTTCGTGCTGACTGTACCGTTGGGAGGCTCTCTCGAAGAGATCGGAAGCGTACGCGATCCGTTTCCTCTTTCCGGCGAGGGGGAACAGCTCTCTTTCCAGGATATGCTCTTTATTCTCGATCATGCCGCAGGCGACAACAGAGTCGAGACCGTTCTGCTCGAGATAGGGAATCTGCAGGTATCGCCGGCAAAAATCACGGAACTCCGGAGCGCCATAGCCAAAGTCCGGGCCGGAGGACGCAAGGTTGTGGCCTGGCTCCATTCCGCCGAAGACAGCGATTACCATCTCGCTTCAGCCTGCGATTCCGTCATTGTCGAACGGGGAGGCTATCTCCTGCTCGACGGTCTCAAAGCCGAAACGCTTTTTTATACCGCGCCGCTTGAAAAGCTCGGCATCGCGTTCCAGGCGACGCAATGGAAAGAATATAAAAGCGGTATCGAGCCTTTTACCCGCACCGGAGCGAGTCCAGAGTATCTTGCGCAGGTCGGCGGGCTGCTCGATGCCGTCTACGGCGATTATACCGCTTATGTTTCGAAACAGAGGGGAATAAGCCGCGATTCGTTTGAATCCGTCATCGACAATATTGCATTGGTGCAGGCGGAGAAAGCCGTAAAGCTCGGCCTTGCAGACGGAGTTGCCTCGCGCTGGGAGCTGAAGCGTTCGATGGCTCGACGCATCAGCGGCAAAGAGCCTGAAAAAGCCGACGATCTTTTCGTTTCGGCAGCGGTTTACCGCGAATCGATCGACTGGCCGGCAAAGGCCGACACTGACGATGCGGTTGCCGTCATAACGCTTTCCGGCCCGATAATCCGCTCGGCTTCGGGAGCGGCAATGGCTTCGGATGAAGGCGCCGACGTCGGGATGCTGCGCCGTTCGCTTGATGCCGCACTCGAAGATAACAAGGTGAAGGCGATGGTGCTCCGCATCGACAGTCCCGGAGGAGACGCATTCGCTGCCGCCGACATGCTGCAGATGCTCGATTCGGCAGCCGTTAAAAAACCGCTTGTGGTTTCCATGTCGGGCGTTGCCGCATCGGGAGGCTACATGGCCGCGCTTGCGGGAAAAACCGTGTTCGCCCAGCCGCTTACCGTGACCGGCTCGATCGGTGTCTATGCGCTTAAACCCGATATCAGCGCTCTTGCAGCAAGAACCGGTCTGGGCCGCGATGTTGTTACGAGAGGGCGTTTTGCCGATGCCAATACGGTATTCAAGCCTCTCGAAGGCGAGGCCTACCGAAAATTCGACGAAGCCTCCGGTTACATATACGAGGATTTCGTCGCCAAGGTTGGCCGGTCGAGAAAGATGTCGGCCGCTGCGGTGGATTCCGTTGCCGGAGGAAGGGTGTGGATCGGCAGGCAGGCATTGGAGCGAGGCCTTGCAGACAGGATGGGCGGACTGTTCGATGCGGTCAGGGAGGCGCAGCGTCTTGCGAAGATGGATGTTTCCAAAAAGCCGCGCATCCTGCTCTATCCCGAACGGCAGTCGTGGTGGCAGATGTTCTTCGACGGAAGTCCGGCTGCGGTTGCCCGCGCGTTCGGTGCTGCGGCCATCGGCGAAGCGGTATCCCCGCTACCTTCCGGAGCCATGCTTCGCATGATTGCCATTGCGGCACGTTCCGGACGGGTTCAGATGCTTGCCGCCATGCCGGGAGAGATCATCATCCGCTGAGGAGTGCCTCGTTGTTGCCTGGCAACGGCATCGGCAGGGATGCCGTTGTGCAGGGCAGAAACAATCGCCTGTGTTCTCGTTTAAAATCTGTAGGTCATCGAACTCTGGGCCCTTACCGCATCGCTGTCGGGAGTTTTCAGGTATCCGGTATCCCATTTCGAAAGCTGCAGACCGAAGACGAAGTTCGGCGTCAGCTGGTTGACGTAGGCCGCAAACAGGCTCCGGTTGAAGGTTCTCGGGTTTTCCATGCCGGAGAGATCGCCGTTCTCGGGATCGTCGAAGCCTCCCCCGAGGCTTATGGTTACGGCCGGCGAATATGCGTAGCGTAACGCGGCCCACCCTCCGCTCGAACGGATACCCTCGGGTTTCGCTCCTTTTGCATTGACTCCCTGGAACACGCCTCCCCAGTAATCGTCGAGATTGGATCCGGTGAAATACTCGCCGGCCAGCAGAAGTCTGGAT
>VGGK01000044.1 GCA_016868665.1 Chlorobiota bacterium | reverse complement strand
CATGCAGACATGAAAACGCGCAAGGCAAGGGTGATGCTCAAGCCCGATCAGATCAAGTACGCTATCGGCAAGAACGGCAACAATATCCATCTGGCAGAAAAACTTACGGGTTACGAGATCGACGTCTACCGGGATGTTATCGACAAGTCGATGGAAGATCCCACGGATATCGATATCATCGAATTCCGGGAGGAGTTCGGCGACGACATGATTTACCAGCTTCTCGATGCAGGTCTCGATACCGCCAAAAAAGTGCTCAAAGCAGGCGTCGAAGAGATCGAGCAGGCGCTTGTAGGGCCGGTAAGGGCCGAGGAGGTGCTGGTTTTCGGGAAAAGCAGCCGGAAGACGCCGCTTAAACCGAGGGAACGCAAAGTCACCGACGAGGAAAAGAGATACTGGAAGAAGATCGCCGACAATATCTACCGTACGGTCAGGGATCAGTTCACGGATGCCGATCTGTGCGACCTGTTCGACGAAAAGGAGTCGATTTTTCCGGATACGGAAGAGTAAGCGGAGCGGTACCCCGGAGATAACAGAGAGAGGATTAAGAGTCTATAAAATCGACAGGAGGATGTAATGGCCATTGAGGAGATGGAAAAACGATTTCGTATCAGCGACATAGCAAGGGAACTTCAGGTCAGTCCCCAGGAAGTCCTGCAGTTTGTCAAACAGGAAGGGGGCCGCGTGGCGTCTACATCCTCTATGGTCGATCAGGGTACTCGGGAGTTGATTTTCGGTCATTTCAGCGATGAGAAGAAAATGGTCGATGAGACGTTGAAAATCAGGCAGGAAAAGCAGCGCAGGCTTTCAAGGCTCGAAGAGCAGTCCAGGAAAACCTATGAAAAGGAACGCCAGCTCAAGGAAACTCTCAGCAGCGGAGTGACTTCGGCGGCAGCCCAGGACGTTAAAAAAGAGGGAGCCGTTCTGCAGGCAAAGCCGGTCGTGCCAGAACATGTCAGAACGGAAGAACTGGATGCCCTTGCCGCAGCACTCTTTCATGCCGAGCCTGAAGCTCCGGCTGCTGATGAAGAGCCTGTTCAGCCAGAGGAGGTCGTAGTGGCCGCTATCGAGGATGTGCAGCCTGAAGCACCTGCTGTTCAGGAACCCGAACCTGCTCCTGTTGTTCCCGAAGCTCCTTCGGTGAACGAGCAGCTTGTTTCTTTTGCTGCTCCCAGAAATATCGGAGGTCTTACGGTCATCGGCACTCTCGACATGCAGTCCCCGTTCGAGCGCGGCAGCGAGGCCGACAAGAAAAAGAAAGGCCGCAAAAAGAATTTTCAGGAACAGGCCGACGAGCTCAAGGGGGAATTCGAAACGACCGTCTCCGAAGACGGCACTGTAAAAAAGAAAGTGGTCAAGCCTGCCGGTGAAGAGGGCGCTGCGGCTGCGGCGACCGACGATGCGGCGAAAAAGAAGAAGGGCAAGAAAAAGAAAAAGCCGGAGGTCGATGACAAGGTTATTTCGGCCAATATCAAGACGACCATCAGCGGCATGGACGACAGCGGAGGATCCGCTTCCCGCCAGAAATTCCGCAAGATGCGCAAGATCGAGCGTGAGCGCGAGCAGGAAGCTGCCGACGCGTTCCGCGAGTCGCAGCAGACGATCGTCAGGGTTACCGAGTTCGCTTCTCCGCATGAACTTGCCGAACTTATGGGAGTCACCGCAAGGGATATCATCCAGAAATGCTTTCAGCTCGGCAAATTTGTTACCATCAATCAGCGCCTCGACAAGGAAAGCATCGAGCTGATAGCGCTTGAATTCGGTTTCGAAGCCGAGTTCATTTCAGAAGTGGAGGCAACAGCTGTTGTCGAAGAGGCGGACGAGCCCGAAGATCTGCTGGTGCGTCCTCCGGTCGTGACGATCATGGGTCATGTCGACCACGGCAAGACCTCGCTGCTCGACTATATTCGCAACAGCAATGTCGTCGCCGGCGAGTCGGGCGGCATCACCCAGCATATCGGAGCGTATGAGGTGACTGTGGAAGGTCGGCGCAAGATCACCTTCCTCGATACTCCCGGTCATGAAGCTTTTACCGCCATGAGAGCACGAGGCGCCCAGGTAACCGATATTGTCATACTTGTAGTTGCTGCGGACGACAGCGTCATGCCGCAGACCATCGAGGCTATCAATCATGCCAAGGCTGCCGGCGTGCCGATAGTTGTGGCCATCAACAAGATCGACAAATCCGAGGCCAACCCCGACAAGATAAAGACACAGCTTTCAGAAGCCGGCGTGCTTGTCGAAGAGTGGGGTGGCGAGCACCAGTGTCAGGAAATTTCCGCAAAGAAGGGTATCGGCATCTCCGAACTGATGGAAAAGGTGCTGACCGAGGCGGAAATCCGCGAACTGAGGGGGAATTTCTCACGGGAGGTCAACGCCAGCGGCATTATCGTCGAGTCCGAGCTCGACAAGGGCAAAGGCGTTATTTCAACGGTTCTGGTGCAGCGCGGCTTTCTGAAGGTAGGCGATCCTTTCGTCGCCGGCAATACGATGGGCAAGGTTCGTGCACTCATGGACGAACGGAGCAAACGGATTCTCTTTGCCGGTCCCTCCCAGCCTGTAAGAGTGCTCGGGTTCGAAGATCTTCCCCAGTCCGGCGATGTGCTGACCGTCATGGATTCCGATCGCGATGCCCGCGATCTTGCCCAGAAACGCCAGATCATCCGGCGTGAGCACGAGTTCCGCCGCAGTACCCGCGTGAAGCTCGACAGCATTGCCCGCCAGATCAAGGAGGGCCTCATGAAAGAGTTGAACGTGATCATCAAGGCCGATACTGACGGTTCGATCCAGGCTCTGGCCGATGGCCTCATGAAGATCCAGAACGAAGAGGTGAAAGTGCAGATCATCCACCAGGGGGTGGGCCAGATCACCGAAACTGACGTACTGCTTGCCGCCGCTTCGGATGCCATCATAATCGGATTCCGGGTTCGTCCGAACGTCAATGCCAAAAAGCTTGCGGAAAAAGAGGATCTCGATGTCCGCTTCTACAGCGTCATATACCATGTGCTCGAAGACGTGGAGAAAGCGCTCGAAGGCATGCTCTCTCCGGAACTTCATGAAGAGAGTCTCGGCTCGCTTGAAATCCGTCAGGTATTCCGGGTTCCGAAAGTCGGCAACGTCGGAGGATGTTATGTGCTCGAAGGCAAAATTATCCGGGATTCGAAAGTCAGGCTGCTTCGTGAAGGTGTGCAGATATATGACGGGCAGCTCGATACGCTCAAGCGCTTCAAGGACGACGTCAAGGAGGTCGATGCAGGCTACGAATGCGGCATTTCGTTGAAGAATTACGACGATATAAAGAACGGCGATATTGTCGAGGCTTACCGTATCGTTGAAAAGAAACGTAAACTCTGAACATCGGGGAACGGGTAATGTCGATACGAACCGAAAAAGTGGCTTCGCTGCTCCAGCATGAGCTTGGCGCCATTCTCGAAAAAGAGCTCCCGAGGAGCGGTGCGCTTGTGACGATTGTCGATGTCAAGGTCACAGCAGATCTCGGTATCGCCCGCATATATGTTTCCATTATCGGATCTGCGGAGCAGCAGGCGGATATAATGGCATGGCTGCACGATGAGACCAAAAATATCCGAAAGTCGCTCTCGACGGTTATCCGTCATCATTTCAGAAGAATACCCGAGATAGAGTTTTATGAGGACCGGCTCTATGAAAAAGCAAACCGCATCGAGCAGCTGCTCAGAGAGGTCAGAAAAACGCCGGAAGGGCATGAATGAACGCTTGCGGAAAAACAGGACGGCGCGGGATGCACGAACATGGCAGCGAACAGCTGAACAGCGATAACGGAGCGTTTCTTCTGGTAGACAAGCCGCTGGACTGGACATCGTTCGATGTCGTGGCCAAAGTCAGAAACGCATACTGTAAAAGCGGGATGAAACGCAAGGTAGGGCACTGCGGTACGCTCGATCCCAGGGCTACCGGGCTGCTTATTCTTGCTACCGGCAGAAAAACCCGCGAAATATCCGGGCTGGAGGCATTGGACAAGGTCTATGAAGGTACAATCAGACTTGGAGCTCAAACCGAAAGCCACGATACGGAAACACCGGAATACGGCCATTGCGATACCGAGCATCTCGATTTTCGCGCCATACATGCCGCTGCAGCGACTTTTACAGGCCCGTCTCTCCAGCAGCCGCCCATGCACTCGGCTGTCCGGCATAACGGCAAACGTCTTTACGAACTGGCAAGGAAAGGTCAGGTTGTCAGTGAGCGCAAGGCACGGGAGATCGTGATACACCGTTTTGAGATCACCGCAGTCGATCTTCCGTATGTTTCCTTCGTGCTCGATGTTTCGAAAGGAGCCTATATCAGGGTGATAGCCCATGAGTTCGGCCGCATCCTCGGCGTCGGGGGTTATCTTGCTTCGCTTCGCAGAACATCGATCGGTTCTTACACCCTCAGCGGCTCGCTGAGCGTAGAGGAAACGGTCGCCGCGATTCTTTCCGGTTGCGCACTTCCGTCGGTACAAAGGAGTTGATCGACCCATGCAGGTTTTAGTTTACCATAATCGCCAGTTGTATCCGTACGGTACGCCCGATGCGCTCAAGCCTGCCATAACGGAGGATTCCGCCGTGACCGTCGGGTCCTTTGACGGCGTGCATCTGGGGCACAGAAAAATTATTTCGAGCATGCTCGAAACCGCCCGCCGGCAGTCGCTCAGGAGCGTGGTCGTGACCTTCGATCCGCATCCGAGACTGGTGCTTAAAGGCGGAGACGGCGAAAAACTCGAAATTCTGACGACGATCGACGAGAAGATAGGGCAGATAGGCTCGCTCGGAGTGGACCTGCTTGTTGTTGTGCGCTTTACTCCGGAACTTGCCGCATGGAGTTCCGAAGAGTTTATCGGGGAGCTTCTGGTTAGGACGCTTTCGGCTAAACAGGTCACGGTAGGATACGACCACGGGTTCGGCAGGAACCGCCGAGGCAGCGGCGCCACACTTGCCGAGCTTGGCGTGGCTCAGGGTTTTGCCGTACAGGTTGTCGGCGAGTTGCGTATCGACGGCGCGCATATTTCAAGCACAAGAATACGAACCCTGCTACATAATGGATCGATAGGCGAGGCGAACAGTTTTCTCGGCGCGCCGTATATGGTGAGCGGGCAGGTTGTTGACGGTCGGAAACTTGGTCGCGCACTGGGTTTTCCTACCGTCAATCTCTCGATTCCCGACCCGAGGAAGCTGCTTCCCCATACCGGGGTCTATGCGGCGACCACAATAATCGCCGCCGGGCAATATAACGCCATGATGAACATCGGCAGCCAGCCGACCATACCGGGAGAAAGAGGCAAACAGGTTGAAGCGCACATTCTCGGATATTCGGGCCTTTTGTACGGAATGGATCTCCGGTTCAGTCTTCATGGATTTCTTCGCGACGAAAAAAAATTCGGTTCCCTTGCAGCCCTGCAGGAACAGCTTGAAAAAGATAAAAAAACCGTCGAGTTGTTTTTTGAATAATATTATATTACAGGTCAGTTGATTTAACATACTAAACGCATCGATATGAGTCTGACAAAAGAGAACAAGAGCGAAATTATTTCCCGGTTTGGCGGAGCTGTCGAGAATACCGGCAAGGCCGAGGTTCAGGTTGCGCTGTTCAGTCGCCGGATTACCGATCTTACCGGCCACCTGCAGCAGCATCCCAAGGATAAGCACTCCCGTCGGGGCCTGCTCATGCTCGTCGGAAAGCGCAAAAAAGTTCTTAACTACCTCAAGAACGTCGATATCGACCGCTACCGCAAAGTCATTGCCGAGCTGGATCTTCGCAAGTAATTCCTGTTTATGCCTGATTCCTGCAGGGGTGTTCCCTGCAGCGGCTCTTTATAAAAAGTACGAAGCGAGGGAGATGCCATGTTGGAAAGCATGACCGGGTACGGCAGCGCAGAGCGTGTTGAGGGCGGGGTAAGGATTCTTGCAGAGCTTCGTTCGGTGAATAACCGGTTTGCGGAAATCAGCGTCAAGCTTCCCCGTCAGCTATCGGCTTACGAGCTTGACGTGAGGGATCTTGTGCGTTCGCGTTTTCAGCGTGGAAAAATATCGGTATTCATTCAGCTGCAGACGGAGCGAGACCAGTCCATTCCCGTTGTCGTCAATACTTCGAAAGTAAGGGCATACAGAGAACTGCTCGAAACCGTAAGGATGGAAGCCGGTATTGCGGCACCGGTTTCTCTGGAGCACCTGTTAAGGTTTTCGGAAATATTCGATTCCGAAAACGGCGGCGAAGAGAACGTAGAGTGGTTGTGGTCGATAGTTCGCGAGCTCCTGCCGGAGGCTGCCGATGCACTGAAAGGTATGCGGCGTCGCGAGGGAGAGGAGCTTTCGCAGGATTTCTCCGCCCGCATAGCCGGAATTGATGGCACGCTTGCTGATATCAGGCGGATGGCCGCCGATAATCTCGACCAGATCAGGAAACGGCTTGCAGCAAAAGTTGAAAGCATTGCCGCTCGAGATATGGCGTACAGTCGCGATCGTCTTGAAATGGAGCTGGTGCTTGCCGCGGACAAACTCGATATTACCGAGGAGCTGACCAGGTTTGCAAGCCACAACAAATTTTTTCTCGAAGAACTGCACAACAGCGAAAGCGGTACGGGAAGGAAGCTCAACTTCCTTCTTCAGGAACAACTCCGCGAGGCCAATACCATTGCGTCGAAATCACAGAGCGCAGATATATCCCAGCAGGTAGTCCATATAAAGGAGGAGCTCGAAAAGATCCGCGAGCAGTTGCAGAATATTGAGTGACAAGCCATGTCAGAGAGTGTCGCGAACGGAAAACTTATTGTGTTTTCGGCCCCGTCAGGTACCGGAAAATCCACAATTGCAGGAAAAGTCCTCAAGCGGATAGCCGGACTCGCTTTTTCCGTTTCAGCTACGACTCGCCCGAAACGTCCAGGCGAGGAGCATGGCGATCATTACTATTTTCTTGATCGGCAGGATTTCGAAGAGCGTGTCGCAAATGGCGGATTTATCGAGTACGAGTACTTTTTCGGCAATTACTATGGCACGCTGCTTGACAAAACTCTCGAAGCGGTCAATGCCGGACGCAATCTTCTGCTCGATCTTGATGTGAAGGGAGCTATGAACCTGAAAAAGCTGTTTCCAGGTAATGCACTCCTGATTTTCATCAGGCCACCCGATATGGAAACGCTCCGAGCGCGGCTTACGGCAAGGGACGGTGAAAATCCTCACGGCATTCAGGAACGGCTCGACAGGGCCGAACTCGAGCTTGGCTATGCCGCATCGTTCGACGTGGTCGTCGTGAACGACGATCTGCAAAGAGCTGCCGACGAGGTGACTGCAATAATCACGAAATTCCTTTCAACTACGTAAATCACAAGATACATGTCGGTTAAACCCGTTGATTTGAACAGGCTGAGGAGCGCGCATTCCAACCTCTACGAAACGGTGGTCGCTATTTCGAAAAGAGCGCGCCAGATACACGAAGAAGAGCGCTCCGAACTCGAAGAAAAACTGCTGCCATACAAGGAGATGATCCGGAATCCGGCAAGCGAGTCTGAATCGGACAGGATATTCCCGGAGCAGATCGCCATAAGCCTTGAATTCGAAGGCCGGGAGAAAGCTTCGCACAAGGCGGTTTCAGAGTATCTGAACGGCAGATACGACTATACTATCGAAAAGGCGGCAGAACTAAAACCGGTGCAGGCTGAAGATGATGATGAAACTGACGGGGATTAACCAGATAACCCTGCGCGTCAACGACCTCCGGCTCGCCGAGGATTTTTATTCAGGCATACTCGGGCTGAAAATCGATCACAGGGTCGGCGCCAATATCACCTATTTGAGGCTCAATTCGGACATGCTGGTGCTCGTCAAGGCCGAAACGCCCGGAGCTCCCGAGGCGAGGGATATCAGGGTAGACCATTTCGGTTTTCGCCTCGCTTCCGATTCGGAGGTCGATGAGGCTGCGGTTTATCTCGATGACCGCAGCGTGCATCTGATTACCCGTCCGGCCCAGAGACGCGAGGGGCGAGCATTTTTTGTCATGGATCCTGACGGCAACCTCATCGAGTTCTACTCCATGCACACTACCGGAATTCAGATCGACGACAGGGCCGTCGAAGATGCATCTCCATCGACCCTGGCCGCCGGCAGCAGGCAGAAAATAGCTGATGAGTCGGATGTGAAAAAGCCCCGACGCTCAAGAAAATAACAGGAATCACCCTCTTTCGTATCCGGGCAGCTTCAGGATCCGTTCCGCTTCGAGAAGCTGCTCCGGCGTATTGATTCCGCGGATTTCATCGGCATGCCCGGTTTTCCATGCGCAAACCTTTCTGCCTTTGCCGAAACAGATGCCGAAAACGTCGGTAAGGTAGTACTCTCCCTGGGCGTTATCGGCCCTGATCTCTTTCAGCGCTTCGAACAGCACCTCTGCGTCGAATACATAGACGCCGGAATTGATTTCATGCACCATGCGTTCTTCAGCGCTTGCATCCTTGTGCTCGACGATTCGCAAGACCTCGCCGTTGTCCGGGTTTCTCAAGATTCTTCCGTATCCGGAAGGATCGTCAAGTTCGGCCGTCAGCACAGTTGCCATGGCCTGCTCCTGACGGTGGAATGCGATCAGTTCCGCAAGCGTTTTTCTTCGCACAAGCGGGGCGTCACCCGACAGAATCAGCACGTCGCCCGAAAACCCGCCAAGAGCAGGTTCTGCCTGCATGACGGCATGTCCTGTGCCGAGTTGCGGCTGCTGCAGGACAGGGACGACAGGAAACATTGCCATCGCCTCGATAACCTGTTCGGCCCGATGGCCGACAATCAGTACCGTTTTTTCAGGAGAGAGGCTTTCCGCAGTATGAATCACATACTCAACAATCGGTTTTCCATTTGCAGGATGCAGTACTTTCGGCAGATCGGATTGCATACGGGTTCCTTTTCCTGCCGCCATGATGATGATTGCAAGCGCCATAGTAGCTACATTTCGTTTATAAGGGGGTTATGACAACGGCTCGTCTTCTTCACCGACGCGGTGCCTGCGTTTCGGATTATTGCTCCGGTCTACGATCAGCACCATCGGTTTATGCTGCAGCGCCTCTTTCTGATCGATAAGGGCGAAGGTCATGATGATGATTTCATCGCCGGGCAGCGCGCATCGGGCGGCAGCACCGTTGAGCTGTATCACTCTTGAACCGTGTGCCCCCTTGATGATGTAGGTTTCGAAGCGTTCGCCGTTGTTGTTGTTGACGACGAGAACCTTTTCGTTCGGAATCATTTCGGCAAGCTCGAGCAGTTCGCTGTCTATGGTGATGCTTCCCTCATATTCAAGGTCTCCGCTTGTTACGATCGCATTATGTATTTTAGATTTCAGCAGATGTAATTTCATGAACAGATTTGACGGTTGGTTTATCGGTTACTTGACAAGAGCTTCGCCGCTGGCTTTGAAAATTCTGTATTTTTTCAGGGCCTGGTCGCTTTCGAAACCGGTGCCCTGAACGGTTCCATCGGGATCTGATATGGCGACGCGGCTGTTCGAACGGATCAGCCTGTCTTCAGCCGTACGTTTGAGGTAAGTCGTTTTCAGCACAGTCTGTCCTGAAGTGGCGACCACGTTTCCGTATGCTTCGATATCCTGATTTTCATGTACCACAGCCCTGTCGGCCGTAATGGTGGTCGGAGAATCGCCGGTTTTGCCGTAAAACGCAACGGCAACGCCGCCGTCAAGAAAATAGACGCTCTTTCCCTCTCTCTGGAATTCCTCGGCATGTGCGGCCCGGAGGGATGCTTTTTTAACACCGGCGTCCATAAGCGAGAGATCGAGGTTCCAGCTCTCCTGTACGGGATGTTTATCTGCCTCGAAAGGCGTTGCAAGCGAACGGCGCTCCTCAGGGGGAGCGCCGCAGCCGCCTGAGAGCAGAATCGCCGTCAGGTTCAGAAAAATTGCAAAGCGTTTCAACGCGGAATCAACAGGAGATTATTTGATGTTCAGTTGATTCATCACCTTGAACGTGAGATCGTGGTCGGCAGTACCATAAATCATGACGGATTTGTCGAGCACAAGCGTGAACCCGTCTTTCTGTGCAAGCGACTGTACGGCACCAAGGGCTTTCTGTCGGATCGGAGCGATCAGTTCCTGTTCTTTCTTGTCCACGATGCCGCCGCGTCCGAACTTGTCCTGCTGATATTTCTGTATTGCCTGGCCTTTCAGGTTCAGCTCCTTTTCTTTCTGATCTCTTGCGGCTTTTGCCATGGATGGCGCCTGCTGCTTGTATGCTCCAACAGCGTTTTCGAAGTCTGTTTTCATCCGCTCAAGTTCTTTCTGCAAGGGAGCCGCCGTTGCCTGCAGGCTTGCTTCGGCCTGTTTGGTTTCCGGCATCTGCTGCATGATCCTTCCGAAATCAACCACCCCGATCCGCTCCGCGCCCCGGGCAGCGAAAGCCGATGGTGCGGCAAGAAGCAAGCCGAGAACCATGGCCGGCACTAATCGGCGCGCCCTCTTCATCATTTTTCCTGCGCAATGCATCATGTTCATCATGTATCTTCCTTGTTTGGTTGTTTGATCACCGGGCAGACCCGGCAAGGATAGTTTATACCCATCAAAGGTAATAATTCCCCGATAAAATCCATAAAAAGGCAGAGAAACGCAATAAGTCGAAACAGAATGGCCAATAAACGGCATTATCTGTATTGCTGAATCCATGGTGCGATATACAACATGAGTTTCTGTTCAGCAGTAACAGGCGGAACTGATTCGCAAGCCGTTCATGACTATTCTTTTTATGTATTATCTGTTCCGGCAGAAGAACTGGCCGGGCAGCTGGACGATGGCTTTTTTCAGTTCCAGCTCGAATAACAGGACGAGCAGTTTCGAAGTATCATGGCCGGTCAGCAAGGAAAGGGCATCGAGGTGTACCGGATCGGTATCCATGCTTGAGAGCAGTCGCCGTTCCTCTTCGGAAATAGTGAGGGTCGCGCTGCCGGTACAGGTTGAGGCAATGGCCGGACATCTGAGTGCGGGAATGTTCAGCTCGTCAAGCACATCCTCCGTTGCAAGAACCGCTTTTGCCTGACCTGTCTGGATCAGCCGGTTCGTTCCTCGCGAATTGTGCGAGTAGATGGTTCCCGGTACGGCGAATACCTCCCGGTTCTGTTCAAGCGCGCATGAGGCCGTGATGAGCGAGCCTCCTTTCAGGTCGGATTCCACGATAATGGTGCCGAGCGTCATGCCCGCGATTATCCGGTTCCGTTTGGGGAATTTTGCGGGGAGCAGTTCGGAGCCGAACCGCTCTTCCGATACGAGAGCTCCCCGTTCAATGATTTCAGGCCAGATTTTCCCCTTCGGATCGGTATAGATCTGGTTGACGCCCGAAGCAAGCACGGCGATGGTTCGTCCTCCCGCCCTGATTGCGGCATCATGCGCAGCCGTATCGATTCCGTAAGCAAGACCGCTGACGATTTCCACTCCACGGGCAGCCAGTTCTCCCGAGAACTGCGCGGCGGCCTGTTTTCCGTATGCCGATGCCCGCCTGGTTCCTACCACCGCTATCGACGGATGATCGGGATCGGAAAGGGATCCCCGGACGAACAGAAAGGGAGGCGGATCGTAAATTT
>VGGK01000043.1 GCA_016868665.1 Chlorobiota bacterium | reverse complement strand
TTATGGGAATGGTGCTCTGCTTGATTGGTTTCATTGCTTAAACCCTTTATATGCGGTTTAACTTCTTGTCTTCATGAAAAAATAAGCCTTATTGGCTCACTTACCAAATAGCCGCTATCATCGACTGAGTGCTGAGTGTCAAGATCGTGTTACGTGTTACGTGCTATGTGTTGCGATGGGAGTATCGTGCACTTCGTGCTCGGGAGTATGCTCGCTTCGCATTGCGGGAGTATCGGGCGGCAAGCCGCCCGGGAGTATCGCTTCGCGGTAGAAGATCGGGAGTTGGAGAAAGAACAATTCTTATGCAGCGCGGTGCGCTATACTCCCATTCGCGGAGCGAATGATACTCCCGCGAAGCGTCAGCGAGAGATACTCCCGCGAAGCGATACTCCTTTTTTTTGTCCACGGATTTCCACGAATTGGCGGCTGGTTTGCCCGGCTTCTCCGTTCAAAACAGCCGCCCGTTTTTTCATTGGGAGTAAAATTCAAAATCTTCCTCTGCCAACGTCCAACGTAACACTTAACCCGTAACCCGTTCTTTTGTCCATTGCTCAAAGTCACCTGGCGACATAATTGGTACCGTCTTAAAACTATCTTTTATAACAAGCAGATCGTAATCGCCAGTGACTAGTGCCTCTGCTTTACCAACAACAGCTAAGGTTATGAACATCTGATCGGCTTTGTCTCTGATGAGAGGCAGGTCAGTCGGGACTTCAGGAGAGGTAACTGTTTCGGTGTAAGGCAGAAAATCAGCCAGCAACAGGGCTCGTTCTGTTTTTGTGAGCTTGAATTTTGGATAGGTCAGTACTTTTATCAGTTCGCTGGCCGTTTCTGTGCTGACTAACGGGGTTATGATCCCGGATTGCCAGTTGTGGCGAAGCCATGCCATCTTGTGTTTTGAAAATATGAGTGCTGAGACAATGCAGTTCGTATCAAGCACTATGCGAAAACTCATGCCTTACTTTTTCTTGCCCACTGTACTGCATCAAGAACATCCTCGTCGTCAATACCTAATGCCTGCAGTTTATCGCGCACCGCATCTGCCTGCTGTATACGCACAGGCGTAAGCATGATACGGCCATTCTCCACTTCTATTTCAAAGTAATCAGTTTTGGGAACGGAGCTTATAATAGATTTAGGCAGGGTCAACTGATTCTTGCTGGTGATCTTTGCAAGCATGGCATTAATTTCGTCAAGTAAGGATGTAAGGGTACATTACTACAAAAATATGTCGTTTGCAAATTCATCGTCCCTTTCAGGAAGAGCAGTTTCGTCCACGGATTGGAAAGAAGAGCAAGATTTGTCCACGAATTACACGGATTTCCACGAATTGGCGTCCGGTTTGCCCGGCTTCTCCGTTCAAAACAGCCGCCGGTTTGTTTCATTGGGAGAAATATTCAACGTCTCTCTCCTCTTCTTCAAACCTGACACTTAACCCGATCTCCCCCTTTTCAAACTCAGCACTCAGCACTGAGCACTCAGTACTCAGTACTCATTTACTTAACCCGTAACACATTCTTCGGAAATTCTTTAACCAACTTTCAAGCTGATTACTTCCATCTGACTATGTTTTTTGCGGGCTTCATCCACAATTTGTTCTATTTCGGCAGCCACGCTATCGTCAATCCAGTCAGCTCCACAAAGCGCACAGAGCGTCGCAGGAACATCTCTGACAACGACAAGTCCATAACCAAGCTCAACAGTCATTGTTGTTTTTCCCGGAATTTTCTCGCCACCACATAATGGACAGCAAGTACTTGTACTCTTGCCGATCATTTCTTTCTTCTTGTTTTCAAATTCGATTCAAAATATTTCAAATCAGGCCTGTAAACGGTAACGATAAAACAAGTTCCACTATTATCATCGTATGCAGTAACGACATGGATTACATCAGCATCGTCCTGACCGCAAACAAGGAAACTTGAATATGGTTTATCCTCCGGATAAGCCTCTATGATCTCCCCGGAAAGCAAACTATTTTTAACTCCCTTTCTGCTGATGCCCCTTTCAAGCATTCGTTCAAGCGCATGTTTCTGCCACACAATATTTCCTGCGCCAACTGCATATCTGATTTTTTCAATCATGAAACCTTCACATGTAGCACTTTAGCTTTCTCCCCATTCCTTTCCTTCTTCCGGCCTAACCCGCTCCTCTGTCCACGAATTTTCACGGATTTCCACGAATTGGCGCCCGGTTTGTTAATTGGGAGTAAGATCAAGTGCTTGCACTCTCAACTCTTCAATACTTGAAAATATTTGATCGTTGGTTAACAGAATCGCATTGTTTATGATTGCCGTTGCCGCAATCACTGCGTCCGGTAGTTTCAGCTTATTATTTTTTTTGCGTAGTTCAATTGTCACTCGGCTTACCTCATCGTTTAACGGTATCTGTTCGAGTTCCCGCAACAATTCATGTATTGTTTGCTCTTCACTCTCAGTCAGCGAAGAAAATGAGAGCAACTCGATTTTAGAAATAACTGAAACGGCGAACTCACCTTCCGGAAGCTGAAATGCAAGCCGACCGTTCAGAAGGTAAATAACGGCATTCGTGTCAAGCACATAGCGATTGCTCATTTCCACTCGGATCTGAGTTCCCTCTGGTAAGCAACACCATCTATTTTTTTTAATGCGGGTATCGAACCGGCATATTCCATCAGCTTTTTTGAATTTTTACCGGAAAGTATTTTTTCATCAAGAACAAGAACTAACTCATGCCTGCCGGGCGAAACCTCATCCGGGAGCTTGATGGTAATTAACCTGTCCGATAATACCTGATAACTAATATTGAGCGTAAGCATCGTTGTTAAGATCGGGTTGCGGGTTGCGGGTTGCGTGCTATGTGTTACGTGCTATGTGTTACGATGAAGAGGCTGGATAGCTGTTTTGCTATTTCGCCTTTCAGCCATCGAGCTATCTGGCCATCCAGCTGTCCCGCACGGAGGTTGAGAAAGAACAATTCTTATGCAGCGCGTGCGCTATACTCCTTTTTTTTGTCCACGAATTTTCACGGATTTCCACGAATTGGCGGCTGGTTTGCCCGGCTTCTCCGTTCAAAACAGCCGCCTGTTTGTTAATTGGGAGTAAAATTCAAAATCTTCCTCTGCCAACGTCCATCGTAACACTTAACCCGTAACACGCTCCACTGTCCACGAATTTTCACGGATTTCCACGAATTGGCGGCTGGTTTGCCCGGCTTCTCCGTTCAAAACAGCCGCCTGTTTGTTAATTGGAAGAAATATTCAAAATCTCTCTCCTACTCTTCCATCGTAACACTTAACCCGTAACACGCTCCACTGTCCACGAATTTTCACGGATTTCCACGAATTGGCGGCTGGTTTGCCCGGCTTCTCCGTTCAAAACAGCCGCCTGTTTTTTCATTGGGAGTAAAATTCAAAATCTTCCTCTACCAACGTCCAACGTAACACTTAACCCGTAACACGCTCCTCTGTCCACGAATTTTCACGGATTTCCACGAATTGGCGGCTGGTTTGCCCGGCTTCTCCGTTCAAAACAGCCGCCTGTTTTTTCATTGGAAGAAATATTCAAAATCTCTCTCCTACTCTTCCATCGTAACACTTAACCCGTAACACGCTCTTCACCTCTCGTCAAACTCAGAACTCTCCCGCAAAGCGATACTCTTTATCCCCGACTACCGACTACAATCACCATTCCCCATCATCCCTCTTCATCGTAACACGTAGCACTTAATCCGTAACACGCTCCTCAGTACTCAGTAATCCCGATTGATGAGGTCATAAATTGATACCCAGGGGTAGATGACGCTGAGTACGCTGGCTACTTTGGCGAGGCTGAAGGCTTTTTCGGGGAAGATTATGGTGTCGTTGGGTTTGAGTGCTATGAAGTTGGTTCGGTCGCCTTTTTTATAGTAGTCCTTGATGTTGATGGTGTAGGAGAGGAGGCCGTTTTCGTCGGGCATTTTTCTTGCTACTACCACTTTTTTGAGGTTGGCTTCCTTGCGGAGGCCGCCTGAGAGGGCGAGAATGGTTGCGAAGTCGGCGTTTTCGCGCACGACGACCTGGCCTTGCCGGTTGACTTCGCCGAGGACGTTGACGATCATGAGGATGTTGCCACTGTCGTCGGTGAAGTAGGAGTCCTGCACGAGGGGGTAGCTCGGGCCGGCAAGCGGGTTGTAGGCCGGCTGGAGTACCTGCTGCTGCCCGGGGAGTATCGGGTTGGCCGACAGGTACCCGCTGAAGCAGGTGAATGCCGTGAACTGCACGAGCAGCAGGGCAATAATGAGTGGTTTTATGATGCGCATGGGGTCAGTTAATCTCCTGTTCTTGTCGGGAAACGTATGGTGACGGTAAAAATATATAAAACACAACGGATTCGTATAGTATAAAACTATACGTCACGGGTTACAAGAGGCAATTCAGCGGGTCAGGAGCGTTTGCATCTGTTCGAGCAGCTGGTCGATGGCAACGGGTTTTGCGAGAAAGCCGCTGCAGCCGGCTTCCATGGCCTTTGTCCGGTTTTTGTCGTCGCCGTGTGCCGTCTGGATGATGACCGGCAGGTCGGGGCGCAGCTGTCTGATGCGCACGGTCGCTTCGAATCCGTCCATCTGCGGCATGATGAGGTCCATGAGCACCATGCTGAGTTCCGGGTGTTCGCGGACAAGTTCGACGGCTTCCATGCCGTTGGTTGCCTGGTGGATTTCAACATGCGAGCCTTTGAGAATGTGCTTCAGCAGTTTGCTGGTGGCGTTGTCGTCTTCGACGATGAGTACGCTGAGCTCTGGCGTTGCGCAGAACTGGCTCTGGGTGTCGAAGGGTCCGTAGGAGCTCGTTAGTAGCGCCCGGGCAGCGGGTTGCCGGGTTGTCGCCTTACCGTTTTTGCTGCTTGCAGCATGGCCGTTGCCGCTCAGGTTGGTCAGTGGCCCAGCTACCGGCGTTTCGGTTGCTTTTTCGTTACGTGTGTCCGATGGCGTTTCTGGGGTTTGTCGCGTATCTGGCCCAGGTGGCCTTTCGGGGGCCGGGTTGTACTCCGCAACGATTTTCTGCAGCAGCGTCTTTATTTCGCGCAGGTCATTGTTTCGGATGGCAAGGCTCAGTTCGTCGAGCGCTTCTTCGAGTTTATCCCATGCCATGAACCGCTCGTTGGCCATGAAGATGCGCGGATGGGCGGTTTTTGCCGGGTTATCGCCGATCAGGAGTTCTTCGTAGAGTTTTTCTCCGGGACGGAGGCCGGTGACCTCTATGTGGATGTCGCCGTCGGGGTTGTCGTTGTCGCGTACGCTGAGTCCGGAGAGTTCAACCATTCGGCGGGCGAGATCGACGATTTTTATGGGTTCACCCATGTCGAGCAGGTAGACGTCGCCGCCGCAGGACATGGCTCCTGCCTGGATGACCAGCTGGGTGGCTTCGGGTATGGTCATGAAGTAGCGGTTGACTTCGGGATGGGTAACCGTTACCGGTCCCCCGCTCTGTATCTGTTTGCGGAAGAGCGGAATGACAGAGCCGCTGGAACCGAGCACGTTGCCGAAGCGTACCATGGAGAAGCAGGTTTTGCCATCTTTGTGGGCGGCGGCGAAGGCTTGCACCACCATTTCGCAGATGCGTTTGCTTGCTCCCATGATGTTGGTGGGGCGCACGGCTTTGTCGGTGCTGATGAGCACGAAGTGGCTGACTCCGCTTTCGAAGGAGGCGAGCACCATGCTGAGGGTGCCGAATATGTTGTTGCGCAGCCCTTCGGCGGGGTTCCGTTCGACCATGGGTACATGTTTGTATGCTGCGGCATGGTAGAGGGTGTCGGGCCGGTAGGCTCGGCAGAGTTCGCGCATGTAGCGCCGGTCGGCCACATCGCCGAGCACTGGAATGACTTTGCAGGTGATCTGCATTTCCTGACGGATCTGCAGGAGATCGTTGTTGAGGAGGTAGAGATGGTATTCCGACTGCTCGACAAGCAGAAGCGTGTGGGGCCTGAGGGCGACGATCTGCCGGCAGAGTTCGCTGCCGATGCTGCCGCCTGCGCCGGTTACCATGACCGTCTTGCCGGTTATGCAGTGTGTGAAGAGTTCGGGTATGGGCGGAACGGGATCGCGGCCGAGCAGATCCTCGATTTCGACCTCCCTGATGTCGGATACCGACACTTCCCCGTCTGCAAGCGCTTCGATGCCCGGCAGGGTGCGGATGTGCACGCCGAGATGCTGGAGGGAATCGACGATTTCGCTCCGCCGGCTGCGGCTGATCGAGGGAATGGCAAGCAGGATTGCCGATACGCCGACCTTTTTGACCAGCGAGGATACCTCCGCGGGGTCGTAGATGGTGACGCCGTTGATGCTGTTGCCCTGCAGGCCGGGTTCGTCGTCGAGGAATCCGGCTATCTTGTAATGGGTGTTGTGCTGCATGGCCCGGCAGATCTGGATGCCGGCCGATCCTGCACCGTAGATGAGCACCTTTTCGCGCGTTCCGTCAACCTGTTCGACGGCGGGCATGGTTGCGTGCAGCGTGTAGCGCACCATGGCGCGGCTTCCCCCGATGAAGAGCAGGAGCAAAAGCGGCTGCAGGATGCCGACCGAGCGGGGTACGATGCCCTGCGGCAGGAGGAGGATAACGGTAAGGAACAGGGCCGCGTAGAGTACCCATGCTTTCATGACCGAGGCAAGAGCGGTAAAGCCGCTGTAGCGAAACACCGCATTGTAGAGTCCGGAGTACTTGAATACCGGAATGGCAAGGAGCGGCGCAAGAATATAGGGTGTCCAGCCGGATCCGTGCGGCAGCGACAGAAAGATGGTATCGAGACGCAGGGCGAAGGCCATCCATACGGCGAGCACTGCGGAGAGAGCATCGGCCAGCAGCGCGATTGACTGCTTGGCAGCCCGGGAGAGCCCGAAAAGCCCCATCAGAGCTTTAATGACCGGGTATCCCGGAGATTCCGAGGTAATTCGAAGCATTGGGGGGGGGTTGAAGCCGACCTGGTAATAACAACGGATTTCTTCTGTTTTTCACGAGCGACAAGTACAATCGAACGGAGATGATCGGGCCGATACCGGGCAGTACGGGATTGTGCCGCGTCATCAGATATAACTACCGGATATTCGCGCCTGTGGAGCCGCACCTGGCGTTACGGTGAAGTCAGCCACTTACGGTATTTGCTTGAATAAGCAAGTAAATACCATAGATGAACGGACAACCTGGATATACCGGCATCAACCCGCATTTTTCATAGGGAGTTACGGCTAGCATAAAAGCTTCGCTGCTTTCAGTCACAACCATCAAAAGTGTACTGAAATACTCCGGGCAACTCTCTTTCTCCTCCATTTACACTGTAACACCGCGTTGCGGCATCACTGGGGATCAGCAGTTGAATATAGGCAAAAAATAAAAAAATGAACAGAAAACTGCGTCATTTACCAATACAATGTATCATTTAGAAACAATATGTATCATTTTAACACAACCGAAACATCACCGTAGGATAGTTGGGGACGTTGTTTTGCAGCTCAAGTTGTTGATGATCAGGAGGAGGACGGAGTGATGAGTTCTGAGTTAAGCCATCAAGCCATGAAGCCATCAAGCGCTGTCTGGATGTTTGCTATCTCCGGGGCGTAGCGCTGCGCATCGATCCGGGCGAGTTCACGATATGTGACGAGTGATTCCCGGTAGGATTTTTCTGCGCCTTCCGGGTTGTTCCGGACTTTTTGCAGAACGGCAAGATTGACGAGCATCCGGGCTGCATCAGGTAAATATCGCTCTGCATCCTTGCGGGCAAGTTCACGATAAATGCGAAGCGCTTCCTGATAACCTTTTTCTGCGCTTTCGAAATTGTGCCTGAATTTAAGCAGAACGGTAAGATTGACGGTAACCTTCGCAACTTCGGGCAGGTAGCGCTCCGGTTCGGTTCGTGCGAGTTCGCGATAGATCCGGAGCGCTTCGCGGTAGCTTTTTCCGGCGCTTTCGATATCGTTTAGGGCTTTTTGTGCGTCAGCCAGCTTATCGAACGTTGCAGCTGCTTCGGGCAGGTATTTCTGCGGATTGGTGTTTTCGAGCTCGCGGTATATCAGCAGCGACTCCTCGTATGATGCGGCCGCAAGTTCGTATTCGCAAAGGGCCTGGTGCAGATCCGCAAGTTTATTGAGCGTCATGGCGACTTTCGACAGATAGAGCTGTGAATTGGTTCGCGAAAGGGAACGCCATAATAAAAGGGCATCGCTATAGACCTGTGCGGAAAGGTCGTGGTTTTCTGAAGCCCGGTGGATATCAGCCAGTTTTTCGAGCGTTGCGGCTACTTCGGGCAAGTATTTCTGCGGATTGGTGTTTGCGAGCTCGCGATATACCTGCAGGGCTTCTTCGTATGTGCAGGCTGCGACATGGCATTTGCTTTGGGCTTGCTGCAGATCGGCAAGCTGTTTGAGCGTATCTGCGACTTCGGGCAGGTAGTCAAGAGGGTTGGTTCGTGCCAGCTCCCTGTTTATATGCAATGCTTCATGGTTGCTGTTGACAGCTGCATCGAAGTCGTTGCAGGCTTTTTGGATCAATGCAAGATCGTTCAGCGTCCGGGCAAGATGCACTCTGTATGCCTGGGCATTCTTTGCCGCCAGTTCCCTGTAACTCTCCACTGCCTCCGTGTAACCTTCGGCGGCTTCAACGAATTCGCCTCGATCTTTTTTGAAGCTCGCAAAGCTTTCCCGGGTACGGGCCAGATCCGGCAAAAACGTTTCGGGATCTGCATGTGCCAATTCACGAGCGATATCGATTGCATGACGATAATTCCTTTCTGCACCATCATCTTCGTTGGGCCCGCCAGTTGCAAGCGGGGTTTCTGTATTGGCTTTCACATTGGCTTTCACAGAACGAACGCCCTGAACGTATCTCATGGTGTTCGGTTGTTCTTCCTGTACAAAAAAGGATTTTTTGAGTATACTGGCCCTGCTTGTGAAAAAGCCAAGATTAAAGGAGATGATCATCTTAAACGAGAACAATGAGTTGTTAAAAGTACCTGAATCGTCTTTCAAGCGGAAAAACACCTGCTCTATGGAGAGCATTGATTACCGGGTTGAACCCGAACCTTACTCATATGCAGCTCCGAAGGTGTGGGGACCCGGAAATATTTGGTACAGATCTTACGATGGGTTGTGCACCGCTCTACCGATTATTCCTGAAAACCACCGGAGTAGGTAGGTCGATCCATTCAGGATTACAACGACAGATTATTGTTTTACAATAATCAAACAATTTTCGTACCACCTTTATTGAAAAAATCGGCATTCACCGGAAAACAAGCTTTAAAAGGTCTTTCTTTACTATTCCTGCGGACCCGACCGGTGTCTCATTACAGAACGAATCGTATCGCAATAAAACGCATTGTCTCGTTTTTCCTGCGCCGATATATGTTTTTTTTTCATTTTACCGATCAATAAACGCATACCATGCATGGTAATCAGCAGAGACGGTCAGGGTGCGGACGGGGTGAGCGGGAAGTTGCATCTTGCGGCAGGAATACTGAGCATACTGCAAGGAACCTGTTTACTTTCGAGATGGAACGCAGGGGCATTCACTTTTTTCAGCATCTTATTTAATGCCGAAGTACTCGGCCAAAGGAAGCTGTTCTGGCAGTATATAGACGTATCCTTTGCCTGAACTGAAAGTACCCATGAGCGTGGAGTAAAAAAAATCAACAGGTACATTGATACACCCCCAAGAGATGCGATTGTCCGTTGGTGTGGGGGAAGCAAGTCTTTCGAGGCGACGTTGGTTAGGCACGTTGACTACTTCGTGGATGGCAAGCTGAGTCGCATAATCCACCCAGAGCACTACTTTATCTTTATTATCGTACCCTTTACGGGCAAAAAAACGCCCGGCCTGGGTTATACGGTCTTTCTCGGGTATTTTGGAAAGCGGCTTGCCGGCTATGCCGTCAGGCAGAATATCGCCTGTGCTCATACCAAGCAAGACTGGCGCGTCGCCAACAAGATCGCCTTCGGAAGTATACACGAAAAGACGAGCAATCTTCTTGTCAAGAATAATAAAGGGGTATCGTTCGTTATCTCCCGTCTTCATGACCCATGCGGCAATAAAACCCGCATCGGAGATATTACTCTCCGATGCGAAGATTTCATTGGCAACGGTGCCAAGCCATAAGACAATGCTCAGAGTACTTATGTAGACCCGGAACATAAATTATGGCTGCCAATTAACCGCGAGGTCCGCCTCGAAGATCAACCTCCACTGGCGGCGGCGTCGGCGCAGGTGCCGGAGCTGGCGGCGGCGGTGCCGGAGGAGGCGGTGGCGGCGGCGGTGGCGGCGGCGGTGGCGGCGGCGGCGGAATAGGCGGCGGATCCGAAGCATTTCCGGTTCCGTATGCCGCATATGCGTCGGAAACAAATGTTCCCGGAACAACTGTCTGCAAAACGCCTGACGTCATCAGAAACAGCAGACAAACCCGCGCGATATCATGTATTTTCTTCATGGTATGAACAATTTAGTTTTAACGCCATATCGCTGTACTGAGCCCGGCAATAAACCGGACCCCATCGCCAGAATTGTCTGTCAGATCGGCAACGCCGAGAGTGACAGCCACCGGAACGGAATTACTGATAAAAAACGTCTTCCCAACAGATGCGCTGAGATTGGTACCAGTCCATTCACAGATAACGTTAATGTCTTCAAAAAGCTCATACGCAACGTTTCCGAATACCCAGGTTCCGTCTTCGCCTTTTCCGGTAGCGACATCAAGGGGGCTTTTTTCACTGAACCTCCCTTTTCCGACGCCGATACTGTAGTGCAGTTTGGTGCGGCTGACCTCCTGATTGGCCTGGACTTTGTCAATTAATCCCTGACTGAAGACGATATAGTAACTCTCATCGCCATCAGAGAGATCTTCGCCGGTCAACATGATGCGTTCCACGCCTACGGCAATCGAACTGCCTGAGCCGAGATAGCGGTGAAGCTGCATGTTCAGACCGATACGCTCCCAGTCGCTGAGATCGTAATTGACAACGCCGACGTGAAATCCGACGGCATCATAGGGATCGCCGATACCGACGCCAAGCATTGCCCCGCCATCGTTGTCATCGGAATAGGGCGCAGGAAAAGTGCCCCCGATACCAAAGAAAATCGTTCCGTTTGAAGCTCCCCAGGCTGTAGGCGTCAGAAACGACTTCGGGTGGCTATTCGGAAACGACAACGGAGAATACTCAAAAGCGTTGGCCGCACAGGGCCATAGCGAGAGTAAAAACCCAAACAGTGCGAGTTTTCTGAGATTGATTTTTTTCATGAGTAGGGGGCTGTTTAGTATTAACGGGGATTCTGACTCTTAATCTCTACATTTTTCTGCAAGTATTATTTTATGAAATACATGCTACTACTTTACAGCTTTTTTAAAATATGTTTAAGATATGAGTAATTCCTCTCCGGGACAAATCTATTTTTACTTGAACACTTGAACAGTGCTTGAACAGGGGACGTTGTTTTCTTGCTCAACTTGCCAACGAATCAAGGTTTCCCCGAGCACAAGCAATGTGGTTACTTTACATGCAAAGTCGCGGTAGGGATGCCGGTTACCCGGCACCCCCCGCACCGATCCGTACGTGCGGCACTACCGCATACGGCTCCTGCCTTGAGTCATGGCGAATCTTACCTCCGGGAAAGGCTGGCATATTCGGAGGTGCGGGATATATTTGTCTACGATCCGGTTGAA
>VGGK01000042.1 GCA_016868665.1 Chlorobiota bacterium | reverse complement strand
ATACAAAACAAAAGCATAAAAAGCAAATAAAAAGATTCATTAGGCACTACAAGAGCAAAAACAATTCGACCCCCTGATTTTATTGGCTTTCCGGGCGAGTCAGGGCGGCAACTGTATGAAGTCAGGCCATTTTGTGGCAGGTGGCGGATTCCAGGGACATTTCCGGTTTATTCCCCTGGGGGAACAAACTAAGCCGCCAAATGCTTTAGAAACACAGACGCGGGTTACAGGCATATGACAATAATCCGAAAAACAGCGACTATGGAAAAGAATATGGGACAGGTTGACCGGGCCATCAGGGCGGTCCTTGGTGTTATTGTGATCGTGCTCGGTGTGGTTTATCAGAACTGGCTGGGAGCGATCGGACTTATCCCCCTGCTGACGGCAGGCGTTGGATTCTGCCCGCTTTACAAGCTGCTTGGCATCAAGACATGCCGCGAGTGTTGAGAGACGGATTTTCCCTTTCCGGATCGGTCATGAAAAAAGCCGGAGATGCAGGGCATTTCCGGCTTTAGTGATACATTTGCCTGCAAAGCGCTCACTTCTTCATCACCGCTGCGTCTTCCATGAATTTCTTCAGGCCGGCGTCGGTGAGCGGGTGGTTGGCGAGCTGCCTGATGACGCCGTAAGGTATGGTTGCGATGTCGGCGCCCATCATGGCGGCACTCACCACGTGCTGCGGATGGCGGACGCTGGCCACGATCACCTCGGTCGGGTAGCCGTAGTTGTCATACATGGTGACAATCTGCTCCACGAGCTCCATGCCATCGGTGCTGATGTCGTCGAGGCGTCCCACGAAGGGGCTCACATAATCCGCACCGGCCTTGGCGGCAAGCAGCGCCTGGTTGGGCGAGAACACCAGCGTGGCGTTGGTTTTGATGCCGCAGGCGGAGAAGTGGCGGATGGCTTTGAGCCCGTCGATGGTGAGCGGGCATTTGACCACTACGTTCTCGTGGATCGAGGCAAGGTCTTCGCCTTCTGCAATCATTTCCTCGGCCTTGAGGCAGGTCACCTCAGCGCTGACAGGTCCGTCGACAATCTCGCAGATGCGACGGATATGCGCCTTGAAATCGTTGTAGGTGAAGTTCAACGGGTCACCGACAATTTTCGCTATAAGCGAAGGATTTGTGGTGACGCCGTCCAGCACGCCGAGTTCGGCGGCTGAACGGATTTCGTCGAGGTTGGCGGTATCGATGAAGAATTTCATGCGTCCCCTTTACTGTGTTACGTTATGCGCTGACGCTCTGTTTGTCAAGCATGGCATTGAAGTTTTTGGCTTCACGCCCTTCCCAGTTGCGTTTGTGGTAGGCATAGCCTGCGATGAGCGGCATGGCCACGGTGGCTTCGGCGAACACCATCTGCTCGTAGACGGTATCGACCTTGCCCCATGAGCTGGCCTCCTTGAGGGTGGAGCCGGAAAGCGCGCCGTCGCGCTCGTCGGCAACGGTGATCTGCACCGCGTAGGTGTGCATGGAAACGTCCTCATAGCCAAGCACTTCGGCGGCAACCACGATGTCCTGCGTGAAGTTCTTGGGCACACCGCCGCCTATCATGAAGATGCCGGTCCGGTCGTTCTCGATCTTGATTTTCGTAAGCTCGCGGAAATCCTTCACGGAGTCTATGGCCACATGGTTATCCGGATTGTGCCACTGGTGGAAAACCAGACCGAAACCGGCGGAGCAGTCGCTGAATGCCGGACAGAAGATCGGTACGCCTTTCTCGTATGCTTTATAGACGATGGAGTTTTTGTCGAGGTTGTTTGCCTCGATGTATTTTGCCATTTCGATGATGAACTCGCGGGATGAGTATGCTCCGGGCTGCATGGAGTCGGCGATCTTGCCCATGGTTTCGTCACAGACGCGAAGATCGTCTTCGTCGATGTAGGTGTCGTAGATGCGGTCGACGTGCATGTCACGCAGGATGGCGTCGTCGATGAACGGGGTGCCTTTATAATGCTTGAAGCCGAGCGCCTCGAAAAAGTCCTGATCGACGATGTTGGCGCCGGTGGAGACGATGGCGTCAACCATGTGGTTGTCGATCATGTCGATAATGACCTGCTTCAGACCGGCGCTGATGAGCGAACCGGCAAGCGTGAGGATAACGGCGCACTCCCTGTCCTGCTGCATGAGATCGAGGATGGAGGCGGCGCGTGCAAGGTTGCGTGCCTGGAATGCTGTATCGGCCATCTGGTCGATAAGCGGTACTATATTGAGACTTTTGATATCGATATGCCTGACCGGTGCGTTGAGCAGTTCCTCTTTTCTGATCCCTTGTTCCATAGTAGCCTTCCGTACAGTTGACGTTGAACGAATTTTTATTCAAAAAAAAAGAGAGCAAGCTTACTATATCACACACTCGAATTACCGGATGCTGCTTCCTTCCGGACCTGACATGGTTGGGCAACCGAATGTTGTATAGGACTTACTCTCTGAATATAGAAGTTTCGGAAATCTTTTTGTGTCAAGAAATCGAAACAAGTTGCATAATATAGTGCAACGGAAACAAAAAACAAACAAATGCTTTTTTCTTTCTTTCGGCTGTTATAACTTCGTAATCTTTATTTTAACGGTAAACCACTGCCACTGCGCCGCCTGGGCAGTCTTTTATCAGGCAATACCGGCGGCGGACAACTCCATTATGGGTACTCTTCGCATTTTAAGCGGGATGCGGCCGACCGGAAAGCTGCATCTCGGGCACTACACCGGCGCTCTCGAGAACTGGGTTCACCTGCAGAATCAGCTGTCAGAAGACGGCTCGAAGGTTTATGAAACCTGTTTCCTCATCGCCGACTACCATATCCTCAGCACTTCGCTCGAGACGTCGGATGCTTACCGGCATTCGATCGAAATGCTGCTCGACTGGCTGGCTGCAGGTATCGATCCTGATAAAAGCCCGGTCTTCCGCCAGTCCCAGGTGAAGGAACACTCGGAGCTGTTCCTGATTTTTTCGATGCTGATCACCTCTGCACGGCTCGAACGCAATCCTACGCTGAAAGAGCAGGTGCGAGACCTGCAGATGGAGTCGCTGACCTATGGCCATCTCGGTTATCCGGTGCTGCAGGCTGCTGACATCCTGCTCTACAAGGGCAATGTTGTGCCTGTGGGAGAGGACCAGATTCCGCATGTGGAAATCACCCGTGAGATTGCACGAAAATTCAACTTCCATTATCCGCACCCGTCGATCGGGGAGGTGTTTCCGGAACCGGAGCCGAAGATCACCAGGTTTTCGCGCCTCGTCGGCCTCGACGGAAAGGCGAAGATGTCGAAGTCGCTCGGAAACACGGTGCTGCTTTCCGACACACCGGAAGAGGTATTCGGCAAGGTACGCAATGCCGTAACAGATACCCTGAAGCTTCGCAGAAACGATCCTGGACGACCTGAAGTGTGTACGGTATTCAGCTACCATAAACGGTTTACCGCTCCGGATGATGTCGCGGCGATCGAGGAGGAGTGCCGTTCGGGTGCTCTCGGATGCGTAGACTGTAAAAAACGGTGCGCAGCGTCGATTTCGGCCGAACTGGAGCCGCTGCTCGAAAAACGCCGCTTTTACGAAGAGAGAATGGATCTTGTAAGGGATATCCTTCTCGAAGGCGAAAAGAAAGCAAGGGCGCTTGCGGCTTGTACCATGCAGGAAGTGAGAGCCGCCATGATGCTTGGATGAAAACACGACATATGAACGAATCAGGTAAGGACAGAACGGATATGCAGGAAAACAGATACGCTTTTATTTTCGATATGGACGGGGTGCTGACAGACAATATGACGTTTCATGCGCAGTCGTGGGTCGATCTGTTCCGGGACTTCGGTCTCGAAGGAATGGATCCCCAACGCTATCTTGTTGAAACCGCCGGCATGAAGGGGCACGACGTGCTCCGCTACTTCCTCGATCCCGATATCAGCGCCGTCGAGGCCGACCGGCTGACGGAGCTGAAAGATTTTCTCTACCGCGTCAACTCGCGGAGCCTGATCAAGCCTTTGGCGGGTCTGCACGGTTTTCTTGAACGAGCAGGCAACGCCGGCATCCGCCTTGGCGTCGGAACCGGCTCCGGCGCTAAAAATACGGCCTATGTGCTCGGTCTGCTGGAAGTGGAACACCTGTTCCAGGCAGTCGTCGGAGCCCATCATGTCAGGGAGGGGAAACCCGCTCCCGATATTTTCCTCAGGGCCGCGGAACTGCTTGGCGTGGAACCGCATCGCTGCATTGTTTTCGAAGACGCGCTGCCGGGTGTCGAAGCTGCTTCGAGGGCCGGCATGAGCTGTGTAGCCATCACCACAACAAACAGCCGCGATGCGTTCGAAGCGTTCGGCAATGTTATCGATATCATCGACGATTTCCTGCATGCCAAGCCTTCAGCGATACTCGGAAGGCTGCACGAACCTCGTGCTGAAAAACGTACCGCAATCCTATAACTCATTTCGATGCAAGAATTTCTCCTTCCAGCCATACATCAGGCCCTGCGGGCCGCGTCAATCAATACCGACAAGCAGGTGCAGATCGAAAAGCCTGCCGACAAAAAAAACGGCGACTATTCGACCAATATCGCGCTGATGCTTTCCAGAGAGTGCCGCCGGAATCCCAGGGATCTTGCGACGGAACTGATCGGGCACATGGCGTTTCCGGAAGGTACCGTTGAAAAGATGGAGATCGCCGGACCGGGATTCATCAATTTCTTTCTCGAACCGGCATTCATCATGCAGTCGGTCGAACATATCATCCGCGAAGGAAACGGCTACGGATCGTCGTGCACGGGCAAAGGCAAGACCGCCATCGTCGAATATGTGAGCGCAAATCCCACCGGACCGCTCACCATCGGCAGGGGAAGAGGCGGCGTGCTCGGCGACTGTATAGCGAACCTGCTCTCTACCCAGGGGTACCGGGTTACCCGCGAATACTATTTCAACGACGCCGGCCGCCAGATGCAGATTCTCGGCGAATCGGTACGCTACCGGTATCTCGAACTGTGCGGATGCGAGGTCTCCTTTCCGGACACTCACTATCAGGGTGAGTACATCAGGGATATTGCCGAAGTGCTTTTCATGGAACATGCTGACGCTCTTGCGGACAGTTCCGACAACACCGTCTTCAAGGACACGGCGGAGGCAATCATTTTCAATTCGATCCGCAGAACGCTCGAACGCATCAATATCCGGCACGACTCTTTCTTTAACGAGCACACGCTTTATACCGCTGCGGAGCATGAAACGTCTGCCAACCAGCAGGTGCTCGATCTGCTCGATGAAAAAGAGTTCATTGGCAGATACGACGGGGCGACCTGGTTTCTGACGTCGAAGCTCGGCCAGGAAAAGGACAAGGTGCTCGTGAAGTCTACCGGCGAACCCAGCTACCGGCTGCCGGATATCGCCTACCACCTCGACAAGTTTCGCCGGGGATTCGATCTCATCGTGAACGTTTTCGGCGCCGATCATATCGACGAGTATCCTGACGTCGTCGAGGCGCTCCGCATTCTCGGACACGATACCGGCCGTATCAGGGTCGCCATCAACCAGTTCGTGACCATGACGGTCAACGGCGAAACGGTCAAGATGTCCACGAGAAAAGGAAACGCCGACCTGCTCGACGAGCTGATCGACGATGTAGGGGCAGATGCAACCAGGCTCTTCTTCATCATGCGCAGCAAGGATTCGCACCTGAACTTCGATATCGAACTGGCCAAAAAACAGTCGAAAGACAATCCTGTGTTTTATCTTCAGTACGCGCATGCGCGCATCTGCAGCCTGTTGCGAATGGCCGCAGAGGAAGTCGGCTTCAGGCCCGATGGTACCGGCAGCCATCTGATGCAGGCGCTCTGTCTTGAAGAGGAAATTCAGCTCGGATTCGCGTTGCTCGATTACCCTGAAGTCATCAGATCGTCAGTCAGGATGCTCGAACCGCAGAAAATGGTGGAGTACCTGCACACTGTTGCGGAGCTCTATCACAAATTCTATCAGGAGTGCCCTATCCTCAAGGCGGAACCGGAAATCCGCACGGCAAGGCTCTTCCTGTCAGTAGCGACCCGTCAGGTATTGCGGAACGGTTTCGGGATACTGGGAATATCGGCACCGGAATCGATGTGACAGAATCTGGCGCCTTGCCCTCAGGCGCTGCCGTAAAGCCCGTGTTCGGCAATGTAATGCCTTATGGATGAAGGAACAAGGCCGGCGACCGAACGACCTTCTGCTATGGCCTCGCGGATATGCGTCGAGGAAACAGGATAGTCGAAATCGATGAAACTAACCGCAACCTCGGCAAAAGAACCGAGCTGCGCATGAGAACCGTCTGCGCCGCCTGAGCGGCTGAAAACGGCAAGTTCACAAAGCTCGGGGATGCTCTCCCACGACTTCCACGTGGTTATCTCACGGTAACTGTCTTCTCCGATGAGCAGCGTCAGCCGATCGTGTGGATAGATCGATCTGACGTAACGCACAAGATCGACCGTATAGGATGGCTGTTTTTTTTCGAGTTCCCACCCGCTTACCTCGGCGTCGATGCCGACGCCGGCAAGTTCACCGGCAAGCAGTCGGGCCATGCGTTTTCGATGGACGTCCGTAGCAGCGTACCGGCGCTTGAACGGATTGTTCGATACAGAAATCAGGAACCTGTCGGGATGCAGCAGCTCTGCTGCGAATAGACAGAGGGCGAGGTGCGCATTATGAGGCGGGTCGAACGACCCGCCGTAAAGTGCCACATGCAAGGGAATCGAAAATATCAGGCGTTGCTGAAATTCTTCGTAATCCGTTCGCGGGTCTCCTGCATTTCCGACTGCCTGTCGGGGTAGAGCTGCAGGTATCTGTCAAGCGCCTGGTTCGCTTCGAACCATTTTTTTCTCTTGACCAGCACATCGATTTTCCCTTTCCATGCCTGTTCCGGATAGCTGGTATCAGGGTAACGCCTTATCACCTCGTCGAAGTAGATGCCTGCAGCTTTGTATTTTTTCAGCTGGATATACTGTCGTGCGATGAAGTAGGTGTTTTTGGCCAGCTTTTCGCGAAGAGTTTTGATGGCATTTTCTGCATAACCCTGCGACTGCCCGCTTTTGAGTTCCTCCTGAGCTATGGCGAATCGCTCCTGGTATGACTGGTTTTCAGGATTGACTTTCAGAAGTTCGCGGTACATATCCACATCGGAAGCAATCTGGGACGAGTCTCTGCCGGGATAGCTCTCAAGATAAACAGCATACTCCCTGATTGCCTTTACCGTATGTTCATGATCGAGTTCGAAATGGGTGGAAAGCCGTTCATGCGACATGGCAAGCTGGAACTGTGCCTGACGTGCGAACGGAGAGTTCGGAACCTGCTGGATCAGTCTCGTATACATGTCTATTGCAAGCAGGTACTGTTCCGACTTGAAATACGACTGGGCAAGAAGATAAAGCACGTCGTCTTCCAGAGCCGTCGCTCTTGAAGTGAATATAACCGGCTCCAGCTCAAGGGCGGCATCGTTGTAATCTTCTTTATTGTAATACTCGGCGGCTTTGGCGTAACGGCCTTCAACCGAACCTGAGGCGTCGAGCGATACTTTCGATGAAGAACACCCTGAGATAAAAAGCGTGCAGGCAGGAACAAGCATCAGCAATGAGCGCAGGATCGATCTGGTACGCGGCATGGTATTGACTCCGTTGGACCGTTGAATTGGTGGTAAAAAAACATAATACGAAACAAAATAAAGAACTGGAACTCACGCGGTCGTTTCCGCAACTTCCGGTAACGAATCAGACCCGTAAACAAAGGATTAAATGTACGATCTCCCATTGTGATTATCAATCCGCAGCTGATTATTTTCGTTTTTTTACCTCGGAGACCCGATCGTGCCGACAGGTTCCTGACCGGCGCAGCTTCCCTGATTTTGACGGCCGTAAATTCGAGGAGCGGGGGGATACAGACGTGACAGCGGTGCGCAGGGTCGCAGGAATCAGGATCCTGCGCAAAAGAAGTGCTATATCAGAAGGTAAAGAGCTTTACGCCCTCTTCGCGAAGATTTTCAGCAACCACGGGAGGCTTCGCTACACTGACGCCATTGATAAGATCTGTCTGGGCTTTTCCCTTGTTCGGAAGATAGAGCGGACAGACCTCGACCTTGACGCCTTTTGCAATAAGATCCTGAAGCATCATCTGCGGGGATTTATTCATAGGTTTCATCATAACCTGCGGGCTGTTCTTCATTGCCAGATCGCCGCCTGGCCCGCAGAGCAGGATATGAAGGCTTTTACCCTGCAGAACGGTCTGCGTTGAAAGCACCAGCGCCATCATCTGTGTCATCGGTTCCGCCTCGGTAATAACGACGAACAATCCTTTGGTCGTTTCGACCGAGGTTGCCGGCACAGGCTGAGCAATCGGCTTCGGTTCTATCGCTCCGGCATAAGTCGGAATAAAGGTAGCAGCAAGAAGGGCGATCGTCGCTATCTGTCTTTTAATGCTGTGCATAGCGTCATCTCCTGTATATTTTTTTATATGGAACGCATTGAAAACATGAGGGTTGCCCTGTTTTATCGTTCACATCTTTTCCAATGATTACAGGGCTTTTGCATACACGAGTATTATAGTCATATTACACAGTATCGGCAATAGTTCACAATTATTACATTCCAATGCAAACTCATTTCACACCATGAAATAGAGGAGAAGAAATACAGGAGGTGAGGATAAGGAGTGGAGCTTAGGGGAGTCGAACCCCTGACCTTCTCATTGCGAACGAGACGCTCTACCAACTGAGCTAAAGCCCCCTTGAACCATATTGCAGGCACTGAACTGCATTGACTAATATCTGAAAAAACGGGCAAAAAAAATAGCCCGTGTTGATTACGGGCTATTTACCGTCTTTTGTCGGTATTTTACGGTTATATTTTTCCGGAACTCAGCGATTGCCTCAGCAACTGAAGCTGATGCTTCACGCTGCCGTCAAGAATGGTGTCGCCTATCTTTATCGTAACGCCTCCCAGCAACTCTTCTCTGAGAGTCATCTTTGCACGGACTTTCTTGCCGGTAAACGTCGAAAGCTGATTGACGAGATCTTTTGCCTGTTCTTCGCTGAGCTGCACTGCGCTGTTGACGTCGATATTGATTATACCGTTCTTTTCATCAAGCAGGGACCGAAACTCGGTTATGATTTGCGGAAGAAGGCCTGCTCGCTTTTTCCTGGCCAGCAGTTTAAGAAATAACATCAATTTGTCGTCGGCGGTATCCCTGAACACGGCTTCGAGAATATGCGATTTCTTGTCGCCATTGATAAGCGGACTGCGCAGCACATGAACGAGATCCCGGGAGTTATCGAGCGTCTCCTTGATATTGTTCAGAGTCTCTGTGGCATTTTCGAGAAACTTTCCTTCTTCAGCAGCGGAAAGTAGCGCCGATGCGTAGCGTCTGCTTGCAATTACACTTGACATGTCCTAAGGAATTTTCAATTACGTTTTGATGCCAGATCCTGAATCATGCTTTCCACGATTTTCTTCTGCGTGTCGGCATCGAGGCTGGACTTGATGATTTTTTCGGCGCCCATAACAGCAAGATCCGCGACCTCGTTTCTCAGAACATCAAGTGCGCGGTGTTTTTCCTGTTCAATCTCCTCTTTGGCCGCAGTGATCATTTTTTTCGCTTCTACCTGGGCTTTTTCGGTCATTTCCGCACGAAGCTTTTCTCCGAACTCTTTGCCTTCACGGATGATCTTTTCGGCTTCGGCATCGGCTTTTGCAAGCATTTCCCTGTTTTTGCGAAGTATTGACTCCGCCTCATCCTTTGCATTGTGCGCACGATCGATGGCGGACTGAATTCCTTTTTCCCTCTCTTCCAGCGCGGTGATGATAGGTCCCCATGCCAGTTTTTTAAGAATGAGCAGTACGAGGACAAATGTTAACGCGGTCCAGAAGATAAGCCCCGGATTAGGGCTCAAAAGACCACCACTGAGAAGTATGACTCCCGACGTTAGCATGAACACTGTTCCTTTAACGGGTTGATAAAATCCGACAGCGGCCTGGCAGTACCGGCCGCAATCGGGATATGTTCTGATTAAAGCGTTGAGACCGGCACTGCTTATTTAAGGGCAAGCAGAACGCAGATAACCTCACCGAACAGCGCCACACCTTCGATAAGCGCGGCTGCGATAATCATTGTCGTACGAATCTCCGAAGTAGCTTCCGGCTGGCGGGCTGTACCCTCTGCTGCAGCTGCTGCAATGTTACCGATACCAAGACCTGCGCCGATAACGGCAAGACCTGCGCCGATACCGGCACCCAAGTATCCTAAACCTTCCATTGTGTAATTACCTCCGATTAATTATTGAATGTTATAAAAAAAATTATGAGCAGTGTAAAAACCTGTCGCTCATGGAAACGCCCTGCATCAGGCGCTTCCGGAGCGTCGCCGCGTCTCAGTGATGAGCAACTCCGGCTTCATGCTCGTCATGCCCTTCATGAACGGTTGCAAGACCGATGAAGAGCGCGGAGAGCATGGTGAAAATAAACGCCTGGAGAAACGAAACAAAGATTTCAAGCAGGTAGATGAATATAGAAAACGGAACAGATACGGCAACAGCCACAATGTAGCTTTTCAGGATGAAACTGATAAATATGAGGCTGAGAATAACAATATGGCCGGCGGTCATATTTGCAAAAAGTCGGACGGTAAGCGCGAACGGCTTGGTAAAAAGCCCGATGATTTCGATTGGAATCATGATGATCCAGAGTGACCAGTGGGTTCCCGCAGTAAGATGCGCAAGGTACCCCTTGACGCCATGAGCTTTAAGCGCTGCTGTCTGGGTAATGAAAAAGGTGAATACCGCAAGCGTAAGCGTAACGTTGATGTTACCGGTCGGCGTCGCGCCATATGGCACCAGGCCGAGGAGATTACAGAGCAGGATAAAAAAGAATACCGTAAGAAGATAGGGCAGAAATTTTTCGAACCCGGGACCGATATTCGACTTCGCGACATCGAGCCTTATAAAATCGACCAGAGCCTCCATCGCATTGGCAAGGCCTTTCGGGGCATTTTTCGCCGTCATTTTCCTGTAAGCGCCGCCGACAGAAGCGAATACAAGCAGGACGATGGCTGCGGCAATCCACATTATAACCACATGCTTCGTAATCGAAATATCAAAACCGCCTACCACGATTTTCGGCAGGTGAACTTCGCCGAAAGGCTCGAAAGCATAAACGTTGCTGTCGAGGATATGGTGCATGATGACGTCACCGGGCTTGTCGCTGTGTTCGCCGCCTGCGGCGAACATCGTGTTACCGGCACTCAGCAGAATCGGCAGGGTTAAGACAAGTACTTTAAGAAACGCTCTGGCCTCTTTGACAACGGTTACCGGTTTCATGCAATGTTCTTTTTCTGTTTGTTTTTCTTTTGATATCCAAGTATCTCGACTATGACATAGATGCAGTAGAATGCAAAAAAAGACAAAACGAAGTCGTAATCTGACACGTAATTTCCCACCAGAATAACTCCGACGAGCAGCATCATCACCAGGAGGCGAAAAGTCAATCCCCCGAACACAACCTTATTGAACGACGATGAGTCCCTTTCGAAAGCGTACTCAAAAAGAAGGTATCCCGAAAGTGTGTTCACGAATATCATCACCCAGGCAATGAATACCGACCTCAGGTCGATCGTCCCCGGAGCGACCCCCCAGATAATTACCGCCCATAAAATGACGGTCAAGATACATAACTTTATCAGAAAATCAAATAAAGGTTTCATGGCGGCTTATCTCTCATGTTATTAAGTAATAAATACGTCCTATCCTTGTTTTTTTCGGTTCGCTATCTTCAGCGTTTTCATAAGCACAAGAACCATCCCGGCCATTCCCATGAAAACTCCTGCGATAAGCAGAAACGGAGATGTACCGAACTGCCCATCCGCCCAGTAACCTGCGAATACAAAAAAAACGAATCCGGCGGCAATCTGGATTCCCAGTCCCAGATAATCGGAAAGAGCCCGGAGCGAGCTCCCGAACTGATCCTGATAGCGCTCATCGTCCGGATGTTTTTTCATGGGGGTGCCGATTTTAACGGTGCATCATATACCGATATTGCGCAGAACATCACAAAAAAAGCTCCTGAATCCCGCCTCATTCATGAAAAAAGCTATTTTCATACATCAGCAGTCTCCAGCATGGCATTATAACGCTTTATTGCCATTCTATGAAACACGAACCACGCATGTCAAGGATAGAGTACATCGTTCCGGAATTGTTCGGCGATATCGAAAACCTCGTTGCCCTGCAAACCACCCGCAGGGGGGGCATCAGTCCGGCGCCGTTCGATGGACTTAATCTCGGAAGAAATACCGCAGACAACCTGACGAATATCGAAGAAAACACCCTGAAGCTTTGCGGGCTGCTCGGCATAAAACCCGATCAGCTTGCAGGTTCCGACCAGGTTCACGGTACCGAGATTCTGCACGCCATCTCTCCGGGCTTCTTTTCGGGATATGATGCGCTTGTTACGAATGAAAAAGATATATTCCTGTGTGTTTTTACCGCAGATTGCTACCCCGTACTCCTCTGCGACACAAAAACAATGACCGTAGCGGCAATTCACTCCGGATGGAAAGGCGCCGCCGGAGGAATCGTCACGAAAACCGTTCTCTTCATGCAGGAGAGGTTCGGAACGGACCCGCGTAATCTGCTTGCATGGATAGGCACGGGAATCGCGCAGTCCGCCTATGAGGTCGATGCCGCAGTTGCCGAAGCTTTCGATTCCGAGCATCTCGCCCCATCCCTTCGGCAGACCCGAAAGTTCAATCTCGATCTGGCCGGTGCAAATCGCAGGCAACTGCTCGACGCGGGAATTCCTCCATCGAGGATCGAGTGTTCCGCATTCTGCTCTTCGGCCGATGCAGGACTGTTCTACTCCTATCGGCGCGACGCGGGCATAACCGGCAGGATGGCAAGCATTATCGGCGTCACGACCCGCAGGAGCCTGCAGGATCAAGGGCAATAAGCGCCGTTCCGATACGCTTCTCAAGCTCGCGGACACGCGCAAGCTCTTCTGTCGAAAGTCCTGCAGCTATGACGTCGTAACTGGAAAACGACAGAATGGTTTTGCCGATTTCCTCTTCAAGCTTGCGGATTTCGCCGATCTGTTCAGGCGTGAGTTTCGATAAACTTGAAAGCATACCTCCTCCTCTCCCTTTTATGGTTTCTGCAGGCATGGGCAATATGATGCATCACTTGATAATAACACATTGTACCGACTCCCTGCAGTTGTTTCATAAGCCTATTTAGGCTAAATTGAGTTTCAGGACAAAATCTGCTTCGGCGTCTCCGTACCATTCATTTTCTTAAACTCTTTAGCCTCATCCGTACATGAACGACATCGAGTTACTGAAACAAAACCACAGGGCAAACGACATTATTTTCAAAGGGCTTGTGGAATTCGGCTGTTTCAAGGCAGCTCTTGAACTTGACCTCTTTACTCAGCTTGGTGATGGGGCGAAAGACACGGCAACCCTCGCAGCCGCAACCGGCTCGGTTCCTCCAAGACTCGGCATGCTGCTCGAGGCGCTCAGACAGATGGGAGTCACCTGCGAAGATAACGGCAGCTGGAGCCTCACACCTTTCGCGCAAGCGATGTTCGTTCCCGATGCCGACCAGCCGAATCTTTATATGATTCCTGTGGCAAAAGCCATGGCACACCTTTCCGACGCATTTTATTTCAGGCTTGCCGACGCGGTGAAAGGGCAGCTCGATTTCAAGGGAGAAGTTCCCTATCCGCCGGTAACACGAGAGGATAACTTGTATTTCGAAGAGATCCACCGCAGCAATGCCCATTTTGCCATCAAGCTTCTGCTTGAAGAGGCCGACCTTTCCGGAGTGAAAACGCTCGTGGACGTCGGCGGCGGCATCGGTGATATTTCTGCCGCCCTCCTTAAGAAATTCACAAACCTGCAGTCAACGATCCTCAACCTTCCGGGCGCAATCGAACTTGTCAATGAAAATGCGGCCGAAAAAGGCGTTGGCGAACGCCTGAGAGGTGCTGCAGTGGATATATACAGGGAGAATTATCCCAAAGCCGATGCCGTCATGTTCTGCCGCATTCTCTATTCGGCAAACGAACAGCTCACCGACATGATGTGCCGGAAAGCATATGACGCGCTTCCTGCCGGCGGTAAAGTGCTCATTCTCGACATGATCATCGATGATCCGGAAAATCCGAATTTCGATTATCTGAGCCACTATATTCTCGGTGCCG
>VGGK01000041.1 GCA_016868665.1 Chlorobiota bacterium | reverse complement strand
CATAACTCACCAACTCTTTCATTGTTTCAGTGAGCAATCGGGATTCAAGCTCTTCTTCTCTAGCCACTAGCCCCTGGTCACTAGCCACTGATCCAAAGCGGTAATGCGGGTTGCAGGTCAGGGTGATCTCGTTGAGCGTCACCTCGGGCTTTAGCTCGTCCTGCAGACCGTAGGCCTCGATGAAGATACGGTTATTCTCTTCCTCCAGCCGCTGCATCTCCAGCGTCATCTCCCGCCAGCGGGCGCGGAGCTTTTGGTAGGTGGCCTTCAGGTTTGGCTGGCGGCAGTCGGGACTTAGAAGCGCTAGGCTGCTGAAATCCCATGAAGTTTCGTAAGAGTCCCAGTCTAAACGCGAAAACTTGACTAGAGATTTAACGATCTCCGAATTGAGACCCCGTGGTTCACAAAAAGGAATCCTTTCAAGCTCCTTGCTTGTGAAGCTAAGAGTTGGCGCTAATATATCCAGGTAACAGTGGGCAACTGATGAGGAAAGTAGTGCTTTTACTGTATCTGTTTTTTCCCGGTCACAAACGATCGCTCGGCCAGTGTCATCGAAAATGAAACCAGCTTCCTTTTCTCGACACGCAAACTTTCCAGAGCTGATTTTGTTATAGGTTAGTCCGGGCTTGAAGTATTCATCTTCATTTCGTATAGCCGAGCCCCTGAATTGCTTAATTGCTTCTCCGTTATTCTTCCAAAAAATAATGATCTCGTTGTTCCCATACCATTTCCGGAAGGTGCCACCGCTATTGCATGGAACCCACTTCCGATCCGCAATCTCCTGAGATGAATTACATGAAAACGCCACATCCAACAAGTCAACTTCATGCCATATTCGCTGAAATCTTGTATTGTCTCCCGTGGATAATCCCGCTTTAAAACCCGCAATGCTTGATATTAGAGGAAAGGTCTCAAAGTTTTTTACCTGTTTATTGCTTATCCAGTACGAAACTGGAGACCCAGGGATTTTATTAAAAATCTTGCTATGTACAGCGTAGCGAATCCCATTTTTATTAGCATGGACGTTTTCTGCCAATAGCTTTCGTTTTGACTCTTCGTTTTCGCCGCTTGTCAGCCTAAAGAAATACCCTCGCTGGCCTTTATCGCTTTTTGCTTGAAACACAAAAGCAACTGTTGAGACAACGTGACCTGCTATGGAATCGAAGGCCCGAGTTCCAAGATGAATCACAGACGACAAAGAATTATCGGCCAGCAGGGATGACCTAAGGAGTTCAAATGATGACGTAAACATCCATCCCTGCATCGTAATCATTGCTGTTGCACCGTTTTTCAGCGCCATTTGCACAGCGCGGTCGATAAACATCGCATACAGATCAGATGTCCCTCTGTCCCAGCAATGTTGATATTTGTCTTTGGCCCAAGTAGTTAGCCGTCCATTCATTCCCTTGCTCCCCATATACGGCGGATTGGCAATCACCACATGGTATTTAGGGCTCAGATAATCGGCCTGCCGCAAGGCTTGCAGCACCTTCTGATGGGTCATGCTGTCGAAGAGAGAGTGACCAGTGAACAGTGGCCAGTGGTCAGTCAGATAGTCCCGGAGCTTGGTGCATTGTTCGGAGGTCAGGCGTGGACGCACGAGCGAACCAAAGTTGTCCGCTTCCTCAAAAAGATTCAGGTCGTGCAGAATGTCTTCGCGCGAAGCGTCACTGGTCACTGGCCACTGGTCACTGATCACTGCCGCAAGCTCGCCCTCGTCGAAGTGGACGTTCTCCAGCACGCAGATGTTTGGCTTGACGCCCTTGTTGAAGAACCGGCGCTGCTTGGCCCCTTTGTATTTAGAAGCCGCCTTCATGGTCAGGGCAAAGGCCGCCAGTTCCCCGGCACGTTCGTCGATCTCGATGCCGTAGAGGTTATTCGTGAGGATCTTCTCCGGGATCTCGGCAGGCTCGTAGCCTTCCTCCTCGTAGATGGCATAGAGCAGGTCAAAGGCATAGGTGAGCATGTGGCCGCTTCCACACGCGGGGTCACATATTTTGAGGTCCTCGGGCTTGTTTACACGGAGGAAGTCTTCTTCGCGTGTGGAAGCGGAGTGGCTAGTGGCTAGTGACTGGTGGCTAGTTTGTTGATCAGGCTGTTGAGCATTTTGCCCACTTCTGTGTGTAGTTCCAGAACTTCCTGCAGTTGCGTTTGGTTGATGTAGTTCAGATCCTGAGCTATGAGCAACTGTGTCTCCACTTCGGCCAGAGATCCCCGGGCTATCGAAAGAAAATTCCTGAATTCCGCTCGCCCTTGTCTGGCTTGACCCTCGGCTATGTTCGATGGAACTGATACCGCTGCTCGGCGAAGCTGATTGGTCAACCCGTAAAGCTCCTCCTTCGGAAACCTCTGAGTCAGCTTGTAGATTATCTTTACCATTGCCATAGCCTTCTGCCAGACAATCAGATCCTTGTAACTTTGCACTGTCATAGATTTGTTCTCCTTTACTAGCCACTAGCCCCTGACCACGAGCCACTGAAGTATCTGGTCGAATGTAATACTCCATCCGATCCACCAGCCGCGAATCAGGCCGATTCAGCATCCACAACCGCCCCAACGAATTCTCGACCAGATACTTCACGATCCAATGCGGGGTGAAGAGCTGGGTGGCGGCGGGGATGTTCTCGGGCGTGATCTTCTTGTTCTTCTTCAGGCCGTCGAACACTTCGTCCTTTTTCTCGGAGATGTAGAACTGGTAGAGCCAGCCGATCACTTCAACGCCACCGGCGTTGGAGTGGCTAGTGGATAGTGACTGGTGGATAGTGTTGTCTTTGCTGGCCACTGACCACTGACCACTGACCACTGGCTCTGCTCCGCAGAGCTCCGGCGTCATCGCCTCGCGGGTATAAGCGAGGATGGAGTTGCCCGAGAGCAGGTCGTCGGGCATCAGCAGCCCGGTGTAGTCATCGATGCGCTGGAACAGGAACGGCATTGCCTTGTTCCAGAAGTTGCAGGCGGCGACCACCAGCAGGCGGTAAGCCTCCCCCTGCGGGTCGCGGCTGGGTGCTTTGCCGTCGAGCAGGGCGAAGATCTGCTGCCGTATCTTGTCGTGCACCATCTCTTCGTCGATATGCCCCATCTTGGCTTCGGCCAGAATCTCGGGCTGGAACTGTCCGGGGTCAGCCGGGGAAACAATATTGACTCGATTATAGCGGTTCACATCCATGAATCGCAGGGCACAAAAGCGGTTGAACCAGGTGTAGGCAACGCGCTCGACAAGCTGCGCTTGCCGACGCGAGTGGTCAGTGATCAGTGAACTGTTGTCAGTATATTTACCGGCTTCGCCGACAATTTGTTTTTCGATCTCGACAACAGCCTTCGGTTGTTCACGCCGGGCAGCGCTGTTTTCTGCCAGCACAAGCTTCAGTTTGGCTGATACCTGCTCCAGCAAACTGCGCCGGGCGAACTGGGCGAATTTTTTGAGTTTTGCTGTTTCCATATCAGAAAAGACCTTTTGAACAACGGATGAACACTGTTGGACACCGATATTTTTCAACCAGGGAGCACACGTAAGACATGGAAAGGGGGACGGCTATGCTCGCTTTTATGAGCCGGGCACATATATTCGCGTGCCGCATGTATCTTTCGCGAGAGTTCATGCGGTTTTATACCCGGTGAGCATATTTACGCTCAGTGAGCATAAAAGCGAGCGTATCCTTTTAAGGCAGCTCATAAACAGCCCCCTTTTGCTCGCCGATTTGTTTGATTAGACCCGATTCTTTCATTCTGCTCAGCAAACGGTAAGCCTGATTTCGATCCAGGTGGCACAATTCCATGACATAGGCACGTTTAATCTGGCCATGGGACTGAATAAACTTGACCACCATTTGCTCTTGCTGAAGAGCATCGAATCCAGCCTGCCGCACATAAGCCGCTTTTTGTCCGCTTCGTCGATAGACCTCGGCACTGAGCGTATAACTTCGGCCACGACCGGAGCCATGTGCTTCAATCAGACCAGTCTCAAGAAGCTTTTCGAGAATGATCCGGACTTGAGACTCACTTTTCTGGAGCGAAGGCAATATATCACTGGTGGTCAGTCTGCGCTCATCCCGCAGACGAGCAAGCACAATCAGGGGTTCAACAAGCGGCTCGTCAAGCCTGTCGTGTTGCTCGACCACCATTCTCAGAAAATTTCGGTCGGCTGCCACGTTGGTCATGAACAGATTAACCAGAAACGGGCCGGAAAGACCATAATCGGGTTCCGGCCTGCCGTAGCGTAGCATGCCCTCATAGATGCGGTCGATGCCGCGTCCGGTGCGCTCGGCCAGTCCGATTCGCTTGATAATGTCGGCCAGCAACGGATTGCGCGAATGAGGCGACGCCACCAGCAGGTTGCCGAGGTTAACTCCTTCAACAAAACCACCGGGACTGCTGATGTTCAGGCCACTGTTGTCGATTTTAACATAAACCGCCCCCAAACGGCTGAAATCCCGGTGTACCAAAGCATTGACGAAGCCTTCCCGAAATGCACGCCGGTCATAATTGGGTATCGGGACGCGAAACAAACCGACGTCCAGTTCTTCTTCCACAACCCAAGGTTTGAATTGAAGCTCAACCTCTTCAAATGTCTCTATCAGGGGTTTACGGTAGAACTCGTTCACTTTAACATCTGTTCCACTCAGCACCTGAAAAGCGACTTCATAAGCGGGCAAATGGGTACGCAGCAATTCCTCTGTACCCAGAAGCAGTAGTCCTGCAACAGTTGGGTACCGTTTACCGTTAATGCTTTTAATCAACCCCAAGGCGCCATCCAGCTCTTCGTCCGACAAAGCCAATAGCGGTTGTTCTCCGCCGTATTTCTTGATGGCATTACGAACGCGCAGGCGCTGTAGGGGGTCGAGCCGTGTAACGTCCACATCCTCAAGCACCATGGCTGAGGGATCGACGAGGCCCATTGACGACTGACGTTGAATAAACTCATGGGGGTAGAACGGTACCGCTTCAGGCGTACCGTCAAGCTTGAGCCGCCTTCGAACCAGGAGGCCATCGGAAGTTGATACCAGTTGCCGTGATTTAGGAATGGAAATACGGGCTACAAACCGGTCCTCGATGTTGTAGCATTCCACCCTGACCGAAATGGCTGGGTTCGTCTTGTTGGCTATGAGAGCAGGTATCCCCGAAACATGCAGATGATTCGTATGTAAACCTGTGATCCGACCGTCGTCCTCGACACCGAGCAACAGTTCACCCCCATCAGTATTGGCCAAAGACACCACAGATGCGACTAAATCACGATCCGGAAGACCTTTAAGGTCACTCTTGAACTCGAGCATCAGGCTTTCGCCCTGGCTGATCATGTCAAGAAGTTGTTTTTCAGTCTCGCTCATTACCATCCATTAAATTTGAATCCTTTTTCCCTGGCGAATTTCATCCAGCAAAGCCTGGCGCATGGATTCCAGATACAGATCCACATCGGTTTCATTTGCCAGCCATGCCTTGTCGAAGTTTACCCTGACAGCACGGCTCGGAATATATTCCACTATATGCAATGTCGGCGTCTTCTCTGTTTCGGAGTTTTCTTTTGACACATCCTCCGAATTCCGGATTTTCGGTGGCGTTTCGGCAACAGTCGATGATTGTCCCAATGCGGTCAGCCGCGAAAGCAGGAGCTGGTAGTCGCGTTCCTCAAAACGGCGCAGGGTGTCGCGGATAACGGCAATCAGTTTCTGGCGCTCAATGGCGGCGTTGAATTCGTTGAACGGACGGGTGACTTGCTCCTGCTGCGCGTCGTTCAACGCGCTGAATTCAGCCATGCTGCAGAGACGGACTTTTAGAGCGGCGACTGTCTCCCTTGCTTTGGCAATCTCGGCATCGATCTGTGTGTTGATTTTTTCCTGCAAGGTTTCGACTTGCGTCTTCACCTGCTGCATGCGGTTGCCCTTGAAACATTCCTGATCGGTCAGACTGGCGACCACCTGCGCGGTTTCTTCGCCATCGATACAGGTAAAATTGGGCTCCTGAGTTTGAACGAACTTACGGGCGTTATCGAAGATGCCTTTCTGCGGCCCGCTCATGAATTTGCGGACAGGATCGATGACACTTTCCTTCATGTCGAGCAGCGTATCTGCCTGACGGGGGAGTTCGCTCAGATACCAGGTATACGGTTTGCTGTTCAGCTCCTTGAGCTTCTCAAGCATCGGCGTCAATGCATTCAGAAACGGATATTGGGACGACTGAGCGGCAAGCGTGGCGAGCTTATGAGTGAGTTCATGGAGCGCAGTGCCGGTCTCTTTGCCGAGCGCCTTTGCTTCACTGGCGCTGGGCGGCGCATCAAAGAAGTCTTCAAAGAACTCCTTGAGAGCGCGAACCTGCGATGCGGTGAATTCAACCTGAGGTTCCAGCACTACATTGCCGTGACCGTGGGAGTTGCGCAGTGTCCGTTCCAGCTCATCCTCTTCAAGCAGGTTGCCGTCGGCTCGAACCTCGATCTTGCCGCGGGCGCAAAGTTTGGCGAGCGTGCAAAGCACGGCGGCGTAGTACCAGCCGTAGGGTTTTCGCTCGAATTTCTCCATCAGGTTTTTCAGTGTTGTACGCACGCCACCCCGGTTGTTGCTCTGGATGTAAGCCAAAATCTCCTGCTCCGACTCGGCCAGGGATGTAGCGTCGTTGCCGAACAGCCCCTGCAGCGAGTGTTTGAGATAATTGACGATGTCGTTCTCGGTGTAAGTAATACCGCGAAGCATGCGAAGGTTCGGATAGGCACGGGTGATAAGTTCGTGAAATCCCCGAAGCACACGGGTCTGCGCATCCTCGGAACCGATTTCAATGTCGGCTCCTGCCACGAACAGTCTGGCCTTGCCTATCCCGGCCTGGACTCGCTGCTTCAGTTCAGCGTATCGTTCCTGGTTCCGGGAAGCTTTGTTACCAAGAATTCGCTTGATTGCCTCCTGCTGGGTGATGGATATGTTCTGGCGAATATATTTATCTGTCCGCTTGTACATGAGCATGTCGCGAACAAGGCGTTCATCCGCAGGCATCATGACCAGCAGCTCGTCCCTGCCCATGCTCTGCATTCGCAGAATGGCTTCATTTTCGGCGTTTTCGTGGAACGGACTGATGACATTGATGGCAAGCTCGTGTTCTCGCCCGTACAACCGATCGTCAAGCTTTCTGGAGAACTGGTAGTCCTGGCCATTCTGGTCGTAACGAATCTTCCGATGCTTGATGACGTGATCGAAAACGATCTTCTCAAGCTCGGCGGCAACGTCTGATGACTCGACCTCTGTGTTTTTGATTTCCTGCTCAACGTCTTTTTCCTCGTCGGAGAGGTATTCGTAAAGCTCGCCATTTCGCTGCACATAAGTCTGCTGTTCCAGAAGACTCAGGGACTCTTCGACCCGTTTCCGTAGCGCAGGCAGATCCTGATTGAAGCCGTCAAGCATCAGGACACAGAGGTTGCGAAGAGTCGGCTTGAACTCCTTGACGTACTTGACAAGAAAGAGCGTTTTCAGCAACCGGATCGCGAAGGGGCCATCAAGATGGTTCTCAGCCTGGATGACGGCTCGCTGAATATTGGATTTCAGGGCGGTACGAATGCCCGCAAACATCAGGTCGAAGGTCGCCAACTGTCCGATTTCATGATCCCCTATCTGGATCGCAACCTGCTGAAACACACCCAGCATGGAGCGTTCTCCTACCGAGCTGTGCTTGCCCTCGAAGGCGTTATGCTGCGACAGGTTCTGAATGGCAGACTGAAAGAGTGCGAACTGGTAAGGAATGAACGGGTAACTGTGAATGAAGTGATCCCGATCCTGATAGTTCCGGTAGGATTGCGATCCGTCGGCAAAGTCGAAAAGTGTCTTGAAATTGTTGGATTCAACGTGGTATATGTCAGAAAGCAGACGAACGCCTTCTTCTGTTTTCATGAGCAGACGCTTCTGGATAACTTCCGCCACATCGGCGCTGGTCAGCTTCATGCGATTGGCAAAACGGGCCTGAATTTTCGAGAAATCGTTGCCTTGCTGTTTACCCATCTCGCCAACAACAGTCCCCATCTCTTCCTGGGCGGTCACGACGACCCATGCGCGGCCTCGACATCTGGTTGCCAGACTCTCGGCGATAGTCTGAAGGTTGGTCATCAGCTTGACGTTTTCAGCGATGTACTGACCGACCTCATCGACAAAGAAGTTCAGACGAAAATCCGGAGATTGCCGTTCAATATATGCATGCACCTGTTCAGCAAAGTCCTCTATCGAAACACAGTATTGAGTCCGGTATTTATCAAGTATACCTGTGGAGGATACCTCGTCAGCACCGGTTGCCTGTGCATAGGCGCTGGCAATATTTTTTGCTTCAAGCAGTGCCTGCTCGCGACCCTTCTGCCATGTTCTGCCCGCAGTGGATTCATAGGCCGATTTGAACTGCTCATAGAGGCCACGGCTGTCGAGGTCGCGCTCGAACTGCGCAATGTGCCCCTGCTTGCCGTAGTATCCGGACATCTCGTCAAACACTTTGACAAAAACAGCAAGGAGTGCATCGATCTGGGTCTTGCTGATGACATCCGCTTTCTGGTCGATATTGAACAGAATGCTTTTGGACGGGATGGCGACTGCTCGCTTGAGATCGCCGCGAAGAATTTCGTTGTCGCCACACTTCGGCAGAAACAGGTCAAGAGCTGAGACTCCGTCAATCTGCCGGTTTTCAAGCAGGAGCGCCAGCATCTTCAACAGATGGGATTTACCGGATCCAAAAAAACCGGAAACCCATACGCCGTTGGCGCCTTCATAATTATTGTAGGCATCCAGAAAGGACTCGAGCCGCTTCTCGACTTCGTTGGTCAGTACGTATTCTTCAATCTCGAGGCGAAGGCTGGCTTCATCGTCAGCTTTGATTACCCCTTCAATCGGCCGGTCAACAGGCTTGTGAAAAATGGTCTTAAGAGTCATAACTCTTCTATCGTTTATGCTTCGCAATGAAAAATGTTGAATGCCCGATAGTATTTGTCGTCACGCAGTCTTCCGAAGAGATCGAGCGATGCTCCCGACTCCAGCGTGTGGGTGTATGCTCCAGGGAAAAACATGACCGTTGGCTTCTCTTTCGCCGTGCTCTGCAAATTGTTCAACACATTGTGCGAGCGGATGTAGGGAAACACCTCGCCAACGCCGGAAAGAAAAAGAACCTCAAAGTCCGTTCTTGCCAGCTTTGCTGCAATAGCCGGAACGAGATGCGCTTCGGGGTCCAGCACGCCCTGCAACAGCTCCTTGAGCTGCTCTTTGGAGACAGAATCTTCCATCTCGACAATCCGGGTCCAGATGTCACGTTCTTTGAGGATTTCTATCGAAAGGTCATACAGATTGATCTCCAGTATCCGGACGCCGGCATGCTCAAGGCGATTGACCAACTGACGCTGGAGCCGCTCCATTTCGACTGACTCTTCCGGCTTGAAGGGACAGATGAAGAATGGAACCTCGTTACCAAGACCTTGCTTGTTGAGAAAACGCTGTCCTGAGATCACTGCAAAGAGATGCTGAAATCTGTCCTGCATCGGCATTCCGGCTATATCTGCGCTCACTGCTTCATCCCCTCCTTCATATCGGATTCAAATACAGGAAAGTGTAACATATTCATGCAACCGGTTTGATTGATCAGTTCCAACAGTCCCGGACTGAGCATGGCCGTATTTATTATGTTGTTTGCCCTCAAAAGGTCTGTCTCGCGAAGTATCTTGAACAGCACCTGCCGCAATTTGCTTCGTGTTGCCGGGGTGATCACATCCAGTTCCAGATGCCACTCGGATTTCCGATTGAAGAATGAATTGAAATCTTCATAGGTCAGATCTGTCTTCAGTGTAATGTATCGCTCTCGCAGCACTTCGACGGCAAAATCAGCGATGAATCTGTACCGACGGCAAACGGCGATCCACAGGAGATACGCCTGCTCCTGATGGCTGGCCTCAACAAGGAATGCGAGTTCGGTTTGCGTCAGCGTCCTAATCCGAGAGATTACTTCACGGCAGACTCTTTTGAGCGTATTCAGCGTTCTGGTCTGCAGTAAATTTTCTGCGATGACCTTTTCCCGGACAGCGCTCCAGTCGCCATGATCAAGATACAGCTCAGCCAGTTTCACCGATTCGCGGTGAAAAAGACTGCCCGTTGTAAATGACATGCTGTACCTGTCGTGACTCATGTTTTTTGATAATCGATTGCCCTACCCTTCGACAAAAAAATCCGAGTCGAGCTTTTTCAGTTCATAGGTCACAATGGTCGAAACCCCGACGCCATACTCTATCATAAGATCGGCCAACTGGTTACCATCAATCAAGATAATCTTGCTGGATATATTTGAGGCGAAATCCCTGGAGCCTTCGCTGAAATCAGAGGTGGTAATGAAGACTCCCTTGGTGGCTCTCTTGCCTTGCAAAGCACCGGCAAACTTCTGGATTTCAGGCCGCGACACCGTGCCTTCCCATCGTTTGGCCTGAATATAGATACTGTCAAGTCCCAGGCGATCTTCATTGATGACGCCATCGATCCCTTCGTCGCCGCTTCTGCCAATTGCCTGGCCGGCATCCTTCAGTGAGCCCCCATAGCCCATACGGACTAACACATCGACCACCACTTTTTCGAAAAACGATGGGGATGCGCTTTTCAGTTGCTGCAGCAGCTCCCCGGCGAGATTTTCACGAAGGGTTTCATAGGCCTGTTCGATCTGCTCTTCGGGCGTTTGCGCTTCTTCCGCTGTTTCGGTTGATGCGTCGGACTTCGGTTTTTCCCGTGCATCGACATATTCCGAAAACTGCCGCAGAAATTTGAGATCGATAGAAGGAGGCGATTGCTCAAGAATGGATTTGCCTCGCCCGGTAATCCGAAAGATGCCGCGACGAGGGTTTTCGATCAGGAGCGCCATTTTCATGTGGGCACGGGCCCATGCCACGCGATTATCGAAAACGCGTTGCTGTCCGCTGGGCAGAAGCTTTTTGCGCTCATCGTTGGTCAAGCCGAATTCTGTTGCAAGAGCATCGAGGGATTCCTGGTTAGCATGCTCTTTTCCGTCCGCACAGAACCGGAGCAGCGGCAGTATAATGGTTTGAAAATCCGGAATTGCCATTTTTCCCGGGGGCTGGGTTCAGAATTCAGAATTCAGAATATTCCTCAGCATACCCACAAGCATGATGAAGAGTGACGAAAGACATCTCTGTTAATATTCAGAAAACCCGCCTGTCAAACAAGAAAACAGCGTAATCAAAACCGGATTACGGTTCTTTTTTGTATGGAATTACAGTGCAATGCGATTGGAGTCTTCTTTTTGTTGTCACTGATGAGAGGCTTGCCGGTTTCCTCACCTCTTCAACGCATTCATCAGCTCCCGGATCTGGGCCGTAATGGCTTCAAAAGCTGCCCGACAAGGCCTGTGCAGCATGCTCACGCGCTTCTGCTGCCGAAAATTATTCTTCTCCAGAGTTTCATGCCTGGATGGCCATGCCTCCGGAACTCGAAAGGTATGCCAATATTCGGAGTGAGAAGACCCGACGGGAGTCCCGAAACGTCAGATGGACACGGGTTTTATGCAATAAATAAACAATATGGGGCTATTTGAAACGTCTGATTTTGCCCTCGCGCAGCTTCCCGAAATAGGAGTCGAGATCTTTTTTGACCCCGGGAGCGAGCAGATAGAGGCCGATGATGTTCGGAAACGACATGGCGAAAATCATGGCGTCGGTAAAATCGATCACTGCGCTGAAGTTCATTGCGGAACCGAGAACGATGAAAACGCAGAAAAGCACCTTGAAGCTGACACTTGATACATGGCTGTCACCGAAAATATAGGTCCAGGCTTTCAGGCCGTAGTATGACCAGGAAATCATGGTTGAAATAGCGAACAGCATGACGGCAACACTCAGAATAAGGGGGAACCAGAAAATGACCTGCTCGAAAGCCTTCGAAGTGAGCGCAATGCCGTCCATGCCCTGTTCGACGTACAGACCGGAAATAATGATCACCAGTGCTGTCATGGTACAGATGACGACCGTGTCGATAAACGGTTCCAGAAGAGCCACAAGCCCCTCGGTTATGGGCTCGTCCGTTTTTACGGCGGAGTGCGCTATCGGAGCGGAACCGAGACCCGCCTCGTTTGAAAAAGCCGCCCTTTTGAAGCCCTGAATAAGTACACCGATGAAGCCGCCGTACATCGCATCAGGTGAAAACGCTCCGGTTATAATGCTGGCAAAAGCCTGGGGAAGCAGAGAGACGTGAGAAAAAATGATGAACAGTGCTGCTGAAACATAGATGGCGACCATGGCCGGCACGAGTTTCGAGGTCACTTTTACGATGCTTCTGATGCCGCCGATGATCACCGCCCCTACAAGAACAGCCAGCGCAATGCCGAATATCCATCCCTGCTGATACAGCGGGCTCTGCTCGCCTCCCGTGGCTATCACGGCCTGCTTGAACGCCTGGTTGGCCTGGAACATGTTGCCTCCCCCGAGAGATCCGCCTACGCACATAAGGGCAAAGAACATTGCAAGAACCTTGCCGGGAAGCGCCATGCCTTTTTCGGCAAACCCCTTGCTGAGGTAGTACATGGGGCCGCCGGAGACCGACCCGTCTTCTTCGATATCGCGATATTTGACCCCGAGCGTGCACTCAACGAACTTGGTCGACATCCCGAACAGACCGCCAAGAATCATCCAGAATGTGGCTCCCGGCCCACCGAGGGTGATCGCAATGGCCACACCGGCAATATTGCCCAGTCCGACGGTTGCCGAGAGTGCCGCGGTAAGAGCCTGAAAATGAGAGACTTCTCCTTTCTGACCGTCCGGCGCATCATAAACTCCGCGGACGAGATCGATGGCATGACCGAATCCCCTTACGTTTATGAACCCCATGTAGACGGTAAAGCCGAGAGCCGTTACGATCAGCATGAGAAGGACAAATGGAATTTCTATACCTCCCAGCGTCACGGAAAAGAAAACGATCCTGAACGCCTGGGAGGTCAGGGGTGCCATTGCGTCGTTGATGCGTTCGTCAATTCCCGCCGCGAAAAGAGGTGCCGAAAAGAAGAGAAAACTCATAAGAAATGCCGCACCGGAGAAAAACCGCTTCATCAGCAGCGTCCGATTACAGGAGGTCTGCTCACGAAACGGAAAAGACTGCACACCAAGCCTCATCTTTTGTTTTTTTAATGGTTGCGTTTACCTGTTTCTGCCATTCGGATCGGTTGCCGGATGTAATCACCGGTCGGTTTGCTGTATTTCCATCTCAATGGCGACAGATGGATGCACGTTTCCTGGGCTGCTCTCCCGGCAGAAACAACAGTTCCGCTCAGAGCGTGAAAGGAAAAAACATATTTGCCTTTTTTGCCGGAAAAAATGCAAAATAAGTAACCTTGCGGGCTTTTCCCGACAGAGGCAATGAATTATTTCGAGGGTTTACATGATGTATGCCAACAAGCATAAATAAAGTCCGGTTTTTATGCAAGATAATTCACATGGAAAACCGGGTTATTTAACACAGGTATAAGGTATTAAAGCCCCTTGGCGTTTAAACCGCAGGTGAGTCGATTTTGGTGTTGAGAATCCTGAATGTCGATGCCGCAGCAAACCGCAGGTTCGCCCGCCCTGCATCGTGCACAATTGTCCTCCCGCTCTTCAGCGACGAAAGCACCAAAGCTCCCTCGATGCCTTTCCGGGCGAACAGCCCGGCAAGCGCGAAATCCCCTGCCGCTGCCGGAGACAGATTTTTTTCTTCCGGAATAATCTTGCCTGGCTCACCCAGGGCGAATACTGTGTATGGACAATTCCCGTCATGAAGCATTGAGACGGAAAACTTAATCTGAAAAAAAACGGAAATCGAGGAAATCCGGCGACGACGGGTGCAAATAAATGAAGCGTTCGTTAACTTGCCTGTATTGCAGGGACGACTCCTCTGCCCCTCCCTTTTTCCCCAACAGTATAAAGCAATGAGGCGCACCATGAAAAAAATCATTCCCGCTCTTGCGGTTTCCGCTTTTCTGGCTGCCGGAACGGCCATTCCTGTCTATGGATCGGGGCTCGACGGGTTCCTTTCCGGTATTACAGGAGCGATCCTCAACGGAGGTCAGGAGGAAGAACCGGCTCCTGCGGCAGGTGCCGGCGACTCCTCGCAATCCGAAGGTCCAGCCCCGAATTCCGGTGACGGCGTTTCCGACGGCAGCGGCCAGACCTCGCCCTATGGGCCGAAAAAGAATCCGTGATTCCCGAGCCTGTTGTGATGCAGCCTCCGGAAGTCCCCCGGGTGCGGTCGGCGGAACCGCAGAATCAGGATTGATTGTCTTTTCTTCCGATCAATCCTGAACACAACGGACCGACATACCGTCGATTTTTTCCTCCCCGCTTCTTACCGC
>VGGK01000040.1 GCA_016868665.1 Chlorobiota bacterium | reverse complement strand
AGGTCTCCATTGCCGGACTTTTTTATCGGGGCACATGCCGCAGTATCAGGTTTTGAACTGATTACACGGGATAAAAACAGATATCAAATGTATTTCCCGACAGTCAGAATCATTTCACCGGAATAATCATTTTGCTTCTCCCCGTGGACCAGTTTGAAAGAAGTCTTTGGGTAGGAGGTCTTCGGGACTCCGTTCCCTCAAATGCAGGATGAATGGCTTATGGTGTGATGGTGGAGATCGTTCGCAACTACGTAAACTTATTGCTTTGGAGGCGCGGTTAACCCTGGCAATGATCCACTCATCCCGGTAACTGATCATTGTTGTATTCGGAACTGACCCGGAAAGAATTCGCTTATTGCTTAATTTGTCCTTAACAATACAGGTCATCATTCCGGATTTATTGCGCTTCGCGCCCTCAAATACATTTTTCTCTGCGGAGCGCTGCCCGATCCGAGGCCACATTAGACACCTCAAATTGTTAGTTCTCGATATGCTGTGATTGCTGCCTGGGGGGATCGCGTTTTTTTGTAAAATGTAAATATGGTATTACATTATATCTGATTAAGGATATATCTTTATTACAAATGCCGACACCTCATCTGCCAAATTCTGCAGTGCGCAAGGCGCTGTGCAAGCTTGGAGCAAATATTCATGAGGCGCGGATGCGCCGCAGGCTGCCTATGAGTGTTGTGGCTGAACGGGCGTCAACATCGCGCCCAACCCTATCCCGCCTTGAGAAGGGCGATCCTTCGGTGAGTATCGGTATTTATGCAGCTGTGCTTCAGGCTCTTGGCTTGCTGGACGATCTGGCCTGGCTTGCAGATCCTGCCCGAGACAGCGTAGGTCAGCAGCTTTCGACGGCAGCATTGCCCAGGCGTGCCCGTATAAGCGGCAGAAAAAGGAGTGACGGTGATGCCTGAGGTCGAGGTTTATGTCGATTGGCAAGGGTGCTGCCGATTGATCGGCAGGTTTTATCGGCAGTCCGGCAGGGAGATGCAACAAGGCAAAGATCGATTTTTTTCTTCCATTAATATTATTACTTGAGTTTGTTATGTTCGATAATGAAGAAGAGCTGCAAAAAATCTATCAGAAAAATTTCCCTTTTTGGGAAGACATATTAAATGACGTTTCCAGAGCTATCAGTAATAAAATTCAGGCAAAAGAATTAAAATATACCTTAAAAAAAAGAGTCAAATCTCTTGAAAGTCTTAATGAAAAAAAACAGCGGCTTGTCAACAAGGGACTCATACAAAATCAGAAAATTAAGGATTTGCTTGGTTTGCGCATTATTGTGCCGTTTTTGGAAGATGTAGAGCAGGTGGTTGATATTATTAAAGAATCTTTTGATGTGGCGGATATTGAGAGAAAATCCGAAGCATTGTCTTATAGGGAATTTGCCTATGACAGTGTGCATCTGGAAATATCATTGGGAGATTTATGTGTTGAAATGCCGGAGTTTTGCTGTCATTCGTGTGAAATTCAAATCCGGACAATATTGCAGGAAGCATGGGCTGAAATTGAGCATGAGCTGCTTTACAAGAGTAATATCGAGTTCCCGGACAATCGGGCTATCCGCAAAAAAATGGCGGCACTCAATGCAAATCTTGTGCTTTCGGATATGATATTTCAGGAAATACGAGACAAGCAAAAAGAGTTAGTTGCCTGGGGCCATGAGCGTTTTAAGGAACTGCAGAAAAAAGCAAAAGAGGTCTCTGTAAATTCACTTCATAAGTATCGGGGGGTAAATCATGAAAATGATCTGGAGGAAAAAGGAGAATCTTTAAAAAACATTGAAATAAATCTCCTGAAGGCATTGGATGCCCATAATAATGAAAATTATAGAGGTGCTATTGATTATTACAGTGAAGCATTGTCTGCGGATCCGCCATTAAAAGTGCGTGCTATTATATACAATCATCGGGGTCTTGCCTATTTTATGCTGAACAAGGAAAGGCAGGCATTAAAAGATTTCGAAGACAGTTTTAAGTGTGATCCGGGTTATTATCAGGTCCTCAACAACCGAGCACTGACGCTCAGGCGGATGGGGCTGACCAATGAGGCTCTTTACAATTTCGAGAAATCCCTTGAGCTTGAGAAAAGGCAACCGGAAGTGTATTTTCTCAGAGCACAAACCTATTATGAAATCAGGAATTATCAATCCGCTCTGAATGATGTTACAATTGCTGTTCAAATGAGTCCGGATTATTCGGAGGCTCAAAAACTTTTAGAACAGACCGTTAAAAAACTAACCGGACAAAACCAGGAAAAATAAACAACAGTCAGCATCTTCAGCAAACGAAACGCCTTGATCAGGTTTCCTTTTTTCTTGGGAGATCCAGTTGTGATCAGTTTCCCTCTTTCTGTAACGTTGCGCCACGACTGCTTTCAATGGCATCGGCAATTTGCAGGCACGAGTGTGCATGGACATGAATAACGAGACACGGGGATCATAGCTGAAACGCACAGTTGTCCCTTCCCTTCCGTCATTTTTGAGGCTGAAACAATTCGCTGGATTTGCGCGGTGTTATCAGATAATATCGGAGAATCCGCCGGTGTGAAGAGTTAACGTTTCGCTGCAGGTCATGGTCTGATGTCGATTAACTGTTGCCCTGGCTGATCAGAATATGAAGAGTTCCGGCAGCACAGCACCGGCATTGCCGGCAATGGTGCGGTGGTACTCCCTTCCTCCCGAGGGTTCCGGGTTTATTTCGATGCAATAAGCGCCCCATTCGCGAGCAAGGGCGGGAAAACCGGCAGCGGGCCAGACCGTACCGGAGGTGCCGATGCTGATAAAGAGATCGCACTCCTCGACAGATCGTTTTGCCTTTCTGACGACAACAGGATCGAGCATGTCGCCGAACCAGATGATATCCGGACGGAGCCAGGCACCGCATGCGCATTTCAGCGTCTCATACGACTTGCCGTGATCCTCGACAACCGTTCTGCACCGGTCGCAGCGAAGACGCCATAGTGTGCCGTGAAGTTCGATGACTCCTTCTGATCCGGCCCGCTGGTGCATGCCGTCGATATTCTGTGTTATCACCTTCACCCCGGGTATTCCGGCAATAACCCGATGCCCTTCATGCGGCAGACAGTCGAGCACAGCCTGTCTGCGCAGTTCATGAAAACGCAGCACCTTTTCGGGATTGCGATCGAACGCTTTCTGACAGGCATACTCCTCGTAATCATACTCCTTCCAGACGCCCCCTTTTCCCCGGTAGGTGGGAACGCCACTTTCGGCCGACATGCCGGCTCCTGTGAAAAAGAGTATCCGACGGTATTGCGAAAGGGTGATTCTATCCATTGATTTGAGGGGATTCGTTAATTCCAAATATAAGGAATTCCTGCGGGATACTGTCGAGCTGCCGGGGTACGCTCGCAACCAAGCAGCAAAATAGAGAAAACCCTGCTTTTTCGAAGCAGAGGCAGGACGTAAACAGGCAGTACGATCCCCACAAAAGCCAATTCCGCGAGGAGCAGGACTGTCGCACCAGGCACCCTGCATCATGGCCTCATGTGATGGTGTGCCGGATATAGGGCAACTGAAAAATCGGGACCAGGGAGGCGGGAGACCCGCCGCCCCGGTGCCCTTGCAGATATGTCTTACAGCTGTTCCATTCTGAATGTCCCGCTGCAGCAATGTCCGGACAGGTCTTTGTATACTCCGTCCTTCGTAGACCACTTTCCAGGCTTGTTCCTGCACAGGGTAGCCTTGAAATCGTGGAGACACTTTGCATCCGGACCGCCAGGGACGCCCTTAACCTGCCCTTCCAGCCTGCAGCAGTTGCGTGACACGGGCGTAACGGTACCGACGAATGTTGAGGTAATCTTGCCGTCAGCGGGATCGATGATTTCACCATTGATCTTTTTGCCGCAGTCGGTCTGATGCAGAACCATAATGAACGATCCCGTTTTCGGGCCTGCGGGGCACGCGGGATCGTCTACCGAGATACCCTTGTACTTGCCGGCGATACAACACTTGCCGGGCACGAGAGGTTGTATTCCCTCCTGGATCGGTGGCTTGGCAAAGCCCGTACCAACAACCAGCATGACGGCCAAAATCGCCATCATTGCTGTTACCACTACCATTTTTCTCATTGTTTTTCCTCCTTTGTTGTGAGTTGATTGCAGGATTGCAACCAGGCGGTCATGTTTTTTTAACAAGCCCTTGTAAAGAAAGGTATCCCGGATTATGCCCCAAGACATTGTGAAATAATCCTTTCCGCCATCCTGATGCAGGAGCCGGATCTGAACCGGTGTTTCTGTGACCTGTAAGGTTATTTGCACTTTAAAATATGAACTTATTTACTTTATCTCAATCACGCGGATGGCCGCTTCCGGAAAAAACTGATCGTGATCGATACGGTGCACAAGTATCAGGCAGAAAAATGCGGGTTGTAATCATTACAACCGTATCGAATGAAACCAACGAATCGATAATCCGAATCTGCTTAAGGATGCAGTGCTGGCCAAATGCGGGCTGCCGATACTTCGCCTGTCGACGGTCGGGAGGGACGAGCGGAACTGGATCAGGAAAAAGCTGGAGGAGGTTGCAGCATAACAGCGGCCAAGAGAAGTCTTTCAACTGAAAGAGTTGCCCACGGATTGGCACGGATTTATGGAAGAGGGGTTACAGAGTGTTTGTGTTGAGCTCTTGAGCTATCGAGCTGTCAGGCTAACAAGCCAAAAGAGGGAAGAGCGCGGTTCCCGCTGATTGAAAGCGGATATTCACGGATGGAAGACGACGGAAGTCGGGAGTAGAAGAGAAGAAGAAGAGTTGCCCACGGATTGGCACGGATTGGGGATTGGATTTTCACGAATGGATACGGGCTTCAGGGTATACTGCCGTGCGATCCGGAATCTCCGGCAGGCGCTGCTTGTATAAAGTAAAACAGGCATGCTCGGGCACGCCTGTTTTACAAACCGATTTTTCTGACAGAAGTACCGCAGGCTATTCTGATACAAGCCATTCAATAGCGAGCAGTTTCGTTACTCCCATTCAATGGTGGCCGGCGGTTTCGAGGAGATGTCGTAGGCAACGCGGTTGATGCCGCGCACTTCGTTGATGATGCGGTTCGAGACGCGCGAGAGGAAGTCGTGCGGGAGGTGCGACCAGTCGGCGGTCATGCCATCGGAGGATTCCACTGCGCGCAGGGCGAGCACGTTTTCGTAGGTGCGCTTGTCGCCCATCACACCGACCGACTGCACCGGAAGCAGGACGGAGAAAGCCTGCCACACATGCTGGTAAAGTCCGCTTGATTTCAGTTCTTCGAGGTAGATTTCGTCGGCATCGCGAAGCACGTCGAGCCGTTCCTTCGAGACCGAGCCGAGTACACGTACGGCAAGCCCCGGGCCGGGGAAGGGATGGCGCATGAGAATATCCTCTGCTATGCCGAGTTCGCGACCGACGGCGCGCACTTCGTCCTTGAACAGCTCGCGAAGCGGTTCGATAAGCTTAAGCTTCATGCGCTTCGGAAGGCCGCCCACGTTGTGGTGCGACTTGATGGTTTCGGAAGGACCCTTGACGCTTACGCTTTCAATCACGTCGGGGTAGAGGGTGCCCTGAACCAGAAATTTTTCCTCGTGCAGGTTTTCCTCGAACACCTGGATAAAAGTTCTGCCGATGATCTTGCGTTTCTTTTCGGGAGAAGCCACGTTTTTCAGCCGCTTGAGAAACAGCTCGGATGCATCGGCAAGCGTGATCCTGAGCCCGAGCGGCTTGAGGAAGCTCATTACCTTTTCGGCTTCGTTTTTGCGCAGGAGGCCGTTGTCCACGAAGACGCAGTGCAGGTTTTTGCCGATAGCCTGGCTTACAAGTACGGCGGCAACCGTGGAGTCCACGCCGCCGCTGATGCCACAGATGACGGTTTTGTCGCCGGCAGTTTTACGGATTTCCTCGATCTGGTGCCGGATGAAATGTTTCGGCGACCAGTCGGGGGTTATGCCTGCAATGTCGATAAGGAAGTTCGAAAGCAGCTGCTTGCCGTAGAGGCTGTGCTGCACCTCGGGGTGGAACTGCAGCCCGTACACTTTGAGCGCTGCCTTGCTTCCAAAGCTTTCGAGCGCGCACATCTCGGAATTCGCCGTGCTGGCGGTGACCCTGAACCCGTCGGGCATGCGCACCACCTTGTCGCCATGGCTCATCCATACATCCGAGTCCGGGATGTTCCGGAACAGCATGCTCTCATGTTTTTCGTCGTGGCTGACGAGCATCCTGGCGCGTCCGAACTCCTGTTTCGATGCCGAAGCAACCTCTCCTCCGAAATGCCTGGCAATGGCCTGCAGGCCGTAGCAGATGCCGAGAATCGGCAGGCCGAGTGAAAAGATGCCGTCATGCGGAAGAATTGCGGATTCACCGTAGACGCTTGTCGGGCCACCTGAAAGGATGATGGCTTTCGGGGCGTGCTCCCTGATGGTATCGGGAGTGGTATTGTAGGGCAGAATTTCCGAATAGATACCCAGCTCCCTGATTCGACGGGCGATCAGCTGGGTGTATTGCGATCCGAAATCCAGAACTAAGACTGACTGCATTCGAGTGTGTTGATTTATTTTATACCTTTATACCCCTCAGAAAAGGCCCTCGCCGGCTGGTTCATCGGCAGGCAGGGGCTGCAGTTCCGTTGCATCTCCCCCGTCCGCCGACGAAGCGGAACCGCTGCCATCAGAAGACTGTGCCGGTTGTGATTTGTAATAATTGAATCCTTTCGGCGTGTAATACTCGATATAGACATCCGAGCCCATAAGGTCCGACGGAGTATTGGTATTGCCGGAAATGGGGACGGCAATGACGTTATCGGGAATATGGAAATACCGGTTGTCTAGCTTAAGTGACGGGTCTCCGTAAGCCTTTTTCATGAACAGCGCCCATATCGGCAGCGCGGCTCTTGCACCCTGTCCGTATTCCATAGAGGTGAACTTGACGCGTTCATCGTCAAATCCGGTCCAGACGACAGCGGCAAGCTGGGGAGTAAACCCCGCGAACCAGGCATCGCGCATGCTCTGGGTGGTTCCGGTTTTGCCTGCAGCTTCGTAATCGAATCCGTAGCGGGAACGGAGTGCGATACCGGTGCCTTTGTTCACCACATCCTTGAGCATGGAGACCATCACGAAATTCGAGGTGGAGTCGATGGCGAATTTCGTATTTGGGCGATATTCGGAAATGATACGATTATGCTTGTCGTGAACTTTCAGGATAGAGACCGGTTCGTTCCATGTGCCGTTGTTTGCAAAGGTTGCAAACGCACCGGCAAGTTCGAGCGGCGTAACTTCCGCTGTACCGAGAACAATGGAGAGGTTCGAAGGCATGGGCGACGAAATGCCCATTCTTCTTGCATAGCTGATGATTTCCGGGATCTTGAGATTTTCGTAGGCAAGTCGCACCGTAACCTGGTTCAATGACCTGCTCAGTGCCGAGCGGAGGGTTGTCAGCCCGCCTGAGGATCCGTCGGAGTTTCTCGGCGACCATATGCCGCTGCCGCTTTTCAGGGCTATTGGCTGGTTAAGCACTCTGAAATTTGCGGGAATCCCTTTGTCGATAGCCGCGGCGTAGACAAACGGCTTGAATGTGGAACCGGGCTGACGTTTTGCCTGCCAGACATGGTCGAACTGATAGCGGTAATCGTCAGGCGAGAAGTTATTTCCTCCTACCCAGGCCTTGACATGTCCGTTTGACGGGTCGAGTACAACAAATGCGAGCTGTATTCTCGTTTTTTCTCGCAGAAGGTTTCCGAGCCAGACCTTGTCTGCCCGAAGACTGGCGAGTGCCGATTGTTCGGAAACGCCTTCTTCTCGCAGTTCCTTGAAACGGGCGCTCTCTTTGATGATCAGGGTTTTGAGCGATTCAGGCCATCTCCAGGAACGGTCGAACGAAGCCTGAAGCGAAGCGAGATGCTCCCTGACGGCCTGTTCTGCATATTTCTGCATCCGGCTGTCAAGCGTCGTCTGAATGGTAAGCCCGTCTCGGTAGACGTTGATGTCACCAAGCATTGATGCAGGTTTGATGGTCTGCCGGATGTATTCCGTGAAATAAGGCGCCAGGCCGTGATGGTTCACCGGCGTAAAGTTCAGCTGCAGCTTTGTTTTCTTTGCTGCGGCCGCCTGGGCCGGGGTGATGAACTTCTCCTTTTCCATCAGCGAAAGCACCAGGTTCCTTCTGGCTACGGAACTCGACGGATTTTTCACGGGATTGTATCCGGTCGGGTTTTTCAGCGCGGCAATGAGCGTGGCGCTTTCCGGCAGCGTCAGCTTGCTTGCCGGTTTGCCGAAATAGGTTCTTGCTGCCGCTTCGATGCCGTATGCTCCCGAACCGAAATAGACGGTGTTGAGATAGAGGGCGAGTATTTCGTCCTTGGTGTAGGTTTTTTCAAGCTCGATAGCCGTGATGAACTCCTTGGCTTTTCGGCTGATGGTGCGTTCCTGGGTAAGATAGAGGTTTTTGGCAAGCTGCTGGGTAATGGTGCTTGCGCCATGCCAGCGTTTTCTCCCTTTTATGATGTTTTCGCCCATCGCGAGCGCAAGTCTTCTGAGATCCACGCCCCAGTGGCTGTAAAACGAAACGTCCTCTGTTGCTATCAGCGCGTGCTGAGCCGATTTCGGGATCGATTTGAGCGGAATGAATGTGCGGTTTTTCAGAAAGAACTTGTGCAGCAGCACGCCGTCTTCGGAATAGACCAGCGAGGCGAGTTCAGGGTTCGGGTTTTCGAGTTCCTCGAGGCTTGGCAGTCCCTTGAACGGGTTCAGGGCAAACGCGGGTGGAGTCGTGAGCGTAACGAGCAGAAACGCGGTGAAAGCGAAAATAAGGGTTTTTGATAAGAGTGTTTTCACAGTGACGTTCAGTCTTTGAGTTTTCACGTAATAAGCAACGGGTACCATGGTATTCATCAGGGGATCATATACTCTTCTGCAGGACGGCTTTCCCCGGCACTCTGTTTATAAAAATGTCCGGAAAATTCAAAATGCTTTTTCAGTACCGCACCGAAAGCCGCGGTGTCTTCAAGCATGGGAAGATGTCCAAGGCTCATGAACCGCGCAAGCGAAGTCGGCGCGGCTGACAGGGCCTTCCTTTTTTTGAATAGCGTTATGGTGCCTTCAGGCGGAATGGTATGGTCTTCCATGCCGACGCAGCAGAGCACAGGCGATGCTATTCCGATCACATGCGACGTGTAGGTTCGCAGCGCTTCGGGGTCAATGGAGAACCTGCCGACAGCGTTTGTAGCTTCCTTATCGGACTGAGTAAAATCTTCGATGATTATGTCGCTGTATTCCCTGCCTATCTCTTTGGCCGCTGCCCGTTTGATAAAAAGGGTACGAAGAGGCTCTACCTGAAAAATGTTCCGCATGTTCATCGAAACGTCGATCAGGCCGCCGAGGAATAAAAGCCCGAGAGACGTCAATGCGGTTTCTTCGAAAATCCCGCAAGCTGTAATGGTTGCAGATACGAGAGCGTCGGGATAGTTCGTACAGAGTTCCGTCGCAACCATGCCTCCCATCGAGTGGCCGACTATATGCAGGTTTCTTGATCTTTCCAGTCCGAGGTGCTCAATAAGATCGCCGGCTTCACTGGCGAACCCTTCTATGGTAAATGATGGCTTTCTTCCCTTGATCAGCGTTCTGCCTGTACCGCTCTGGTCATAGGTTATGCAGCGGTAATCAGGTGTCAGCAAGCCGACCAGAGGCTTCCAGTATCGTGAAGATATTGCCCATCCATTCACGAAAAGAATTGCAGGTTTTTCCTCGAGTGCGGGATCATGCTCCGCACTGTCTTCATAAAAAAGCCTGCAGCGCGAAGATGCCAGATAGCTCATTGCAAACAAAGACGGTTACGTGTGTAAAATACCAATATATAATAATTATGACTTTTCTTATTCATCAGCGAAGCCGTCATGATACTGTCGCGGAGGTTTAATTACCCCGCTTGTTTTGTGTATAAGACGCCCAATCGCTACATTACTGGTGCCTTTCTGAATTATTTCCCCTGAAACATCCTCATTGTATGGATAACTCATTCACCGGATTCCTTTTCGGCATTGCCGACTTCATCATTCATATCGATAAACACCTTCAGGTTATCGCTTCAGAATACGGGCTGTGGTTGTACGGCATCCTTTTTCTGATTGTTTTCTGCGAGACAGGTCTCGTTGTCACCCCTTTTCTTCCCGGCGATTCCCTTCTTTTTGCGGCCGGGTCGCTTGCTTCAATACCAGGATCGCAGCTCGACCCTCATCTGCTTTTCGTTGTATTCTTCGTCGCTGCAGTATTGGGCGATACGGTGAACTACAGTATAGGCCACGCGCTTGGTCCGAAGGTATTCGATTTTAAAAAGTCGCGGTTGTTCAATCCCGGACATCTCGAAAAAACCCGTGAGTTTTTTGAAAAATATGGAGGCAAGACCATCATCATCGCCCGTTTTATTCCCATTATCAGAACCTTTGCGCCGTTTGTCGCAGGTGTCGGAGCGATGTCCTATCCGAAATTCATTCTGTTTAATATTCTTGGCGCGCTCCTCTGGGTGGGGCTGTTCAGCTACAGCGGTTACTATTTTGGACAGTTGCCTTTCGTGCAGGAGAACTTCAAACTGCTGATTATCGCCATTATCTTTTTATCGATTCTGCCTCCGGTTGTCGAATACCTCAAGCATCGTCATGCCCGCAGCGACAGGTAGCCGGAAGCGCGCGATGCCTGTCGCCTCCGGCAGTTCGATACACAGTACAGGCGCGATGTTGATAACTTGTTGATGTTGTGTGGAATACGGAAACAGATGAGCCGCGGGAAAGCGTGATTACGTGTCTGGATTGGTCTTTACTGTATATATTATAGATAGTTATGAGAATTGTTCGTTATCCTGGAGCTATGGTTTGTTGGCCGGCTTTTCCGGCGATATCTGCAAGGTGACTGTGGATAATCATATCTGACGTTCATTGCGGCATGAAGGATTGCAAAGCAAAAACAGCAAAAAGAATTATATTTATCCGCGGATTTTTTTATTTTTGCTTCCCTCAGACACGATTATCGGCGTATAGCGCAGCCTGGTAGCGCACTTCCTTGGGGTGGAAGGGGTCGTGGGTTCAAATCCCGCTACGCCGACTCTTTTATGCTTTGCCCTCTCTGCTCTCTGCTCTTCTTTACTGCGCAGCTTTCTTCCCATCCGTAACCGGTACAGTGCTCTTTTTCTGCTTTCGGCAACAGTGAACGTCCAGCATGATTTTACGGTTGGTTTTTCAGAAAATGCAGTCACCCGGTCACCTTAATGGAAGTCGGCTCAGATCATGGAACTTTCCGGACTCAATACCGTCATTATCGGTTCAGGCATTGGCGGCCTGGCGGCAGGAGCACTTCTTGCTTCCCGCGGGGCACTGGTTACCGTGCTTGAAGCCCAGGGATATCCGGGCGGCTGCGCCGCAACATTCGCCAGGCAGGGATACCGTTTCGATGCCGGCGCGACAGTCGGGTGCGGTTTTCACCCCGGTGGCCCTATGGATATGCTCGGCAGGGAACTCGGCATCACCTGGCCGGTCCGTCAGGAGACCGTAGCCTGGCGCTATTGCCATGGCTCGCTCACTCTTGATCTCGACCGGCAAGGATCGGGCGTGCTGGAACGCTTTCCTGAGAGTCGAGCTTTCTGGCAGGAGCAATCCGTGCTTTCAGCTCTTCTCTGGAAGCTTGCGGCGGGCGGCCTTCCATGGCCTCCCGCATCGATAGCAGATCTTGCGCTATTGCTCCGCAAAGGATTTTCCGGTTTTCCCGGTACGTCGCGACTGCTGCATTTCGCGGCAAAAACTGCCTATGAGTGGCTTGTTGAGCACCGGCTCGAAACTAATGCCGAATTCATGCGCTTCATCGATGCCCAGCTGCTCATTTCCGCCCAGGCAACCTCGAGAGAGGCCAATGCGGTCAACGCAGCAATAGCTCTTGACCTTCCGTTTTCCGGAGCATGGCATATCGAGGGAGGCATCGGACGTATATCAGAACAACTCGCTCTCAGCATAGAGCAACATGGGGGCACGGTTCTTTACCGGGAAAGGGTAGAACGCATGCATACCATCCGAAGACAGGTATTCGGCGTTGAAACTTCAGGCGGCCTGTCGCTTGCGGCCGACCTGTTTCTTGCAAACCTCACGCCGGCCTCGCTTGCACTGCTTGCCGGCATTTCGTCGGATTCTCCGCTGCTTCGTCAGAAAGGGCCGGTACACCGCTGGGGAACAGTTACGCTCTATCTTGGACTCGATGCCGCAATTGCAGCCGGGGCCGGAGAGCGCCACCTCCAGATAATCGGGCAGTCCGGCAATCCTGGAGAAGGCAACAGCATTTTCGCCTCCTTTTCGATGCCGGGTGAAGAGGGGCGCGCTCCTCGAGGGTGCGCGGCCGTCACGGTTTCGACCCATTCCCGTCCGGAACCATGGTTTGCAGCCGTCGGAAAAAGCCGTGAGGAGTACCTGAGACTGAAATCCACTTATATCGATAAGATGCTCGATCTGCTTGCGCTGCATATTCCGGGCCTTCGTGAAGGCATACGTTTTCTTGAGGCGGGTACTCCGCTTACGTGGGAGCGGTACACGGGGAGGCATCGCGGTTATGTCGGCGGATATCCGCAAACTTCGCTTTTCGACGTCAGGGATCCGGCAACGGGCTTCGACAACATGCTGCTGGTCGGCGATTCCGTTTTTCCGGGACAGTCACTTCCGGGCGTCGTGACCGGTGCGAGGCGTGTCGTCGAACTGGCAGGAAGGGGTGTGGGTAGTAGGTAGTGGGATGTGGGAGGGTTTATTTTGTCCTTGTCTTTCGGTGTGCGTCAGTGTCAGTTCTTATCGTGCATTGTGGTTGATTGCGGAGGAAATAGCTGATTGTTGGCTATATTTTTTCTATGGAGACGCTTGAAAAACTACAGATACTCTCCGGTGCAGCCCGGTACGACGCGTCGTGCGCTTCCAGCGGCAGCCGACGCGAGAACACTGCATGTGTCATCGGCAATACGTCGCGGGGCGGAATCTGCCATTCATGGTCGGATGACGGCCGATGCATTTCTCTCCTGAAAATTCTGCTTTCGAACGATTGTGTCTACGATTGTGCGTACTGCGTCAACCGATCCTCGAATTCTGTTCCGAGAGCTTCGTTCACCGCGCGCGAAGTTGTTGATCTCACCATGGAGTTCTACAGGCGGAACTATATCGAGGGACTTTTCCTCAGTTCCGCAGTCATGCAGAGCCCGGACCAGACCATGGAGAGGATGGTAACGGTAGCAGAAACGCTTCGTCTCGAAGAGCGGTTCGGAGGCTACATCCATCTGAAGATCATTCCCGGCAGCAGCAGCGAACTGGTTCGAAGGGCAGGCCTTCATGCCGACCGGATCAGCGTGAATATCGAACTGCCTTCCCATGACTCTCTCAAAAGGCTTGCGCCTCAGAAAGGGAAGCAGGCAATAATCGAACCGATGTCGCTTATCGGCAAAGAGATTCGGCATAGCCTCGTCGAGCGCAGGACGAGTCGCTGCGCTCCGCGTTTCGCGCCTGCCGGGCAGAGCACGCAGATGATAATTGGCGCAAGTCCCGAGAGCGATTTTCAGATTCTGAGACTCTCCGAGGGACTCTATCGGAAGATGAGCCTCAAGCGGGTCTACTATTCCGCATTCGTTCCTGTCAACGAGGACAGTCGCCTTCCTGTGCTTGCCGCGCCTCCCCTGCTTCGTGAGCACCGGCTCTATCAGGCTGACTGGCTGCTTCGTTTTTACGGATTTTCCGTCAGCGAAATTCTTTCGGACGATGCTCCGAATCTCGACGAATCGTTCGATCCCAAAACCGCTTGGGCGCTTCGCCATCCGGAATTTTTTCCGGTCGAGATCAATCGCGCCGACTACGCAACTCTTCTCCGCGTGCCGGGTATCGGCGTGACATCGGCACGACGAATCGTGGCTGCCCGTCGTTTCTCCGTTATTACGCCTGAAGGTCTGAAAAAGATCGGTGTGGTCATGAAGCGCGCCAGATATTTCATAACCTGCTCAGGCAGGCCATTCGAAAAAACAGACCGGCAGCCAGCCCTGCTCCGCAGCCGCCTTCTTCCTGGAGACGGTGGTGCCGCTGCTGTAACGGAACAATCCGGACAGCTTCTCCTGCCCGGTCTTTTTGTCTGACGCCATGAATCGCTACCTCTACGACGGAACGCCCGAAGGCTTGCTTGCCGCCGCTGCTTTCATCATAGCTGAAGAGGCGGATCCCGAAGGGGTATCGCTTGCCGAACGCGAAAACACCCTGTTCGAAGAGGGCCGGTTCATTGCTCCCGATCCGCAAATAGCCGAAACCTTTTTCAACCGTCTTCGCAGGGAAGCGCCAGATGCAGCTTCCACCTTTTATTTTTTCACGCTTGCCGAAAAAGATGGGCTCGACACCAGCCTCCTGCGCTACCTTGCACTCTCATTCCGTTACGGTGACCGTGTAAACGGCAATCTTACGCATCCTGCAGTACGGGATGTTGTGACGATATCGCGTAAAGTATCTCGGGAATTGCACCGGTTCAAGGGCATTCTGCGATTCGAAAAGCTTCGCGACGGTGCATATCTTGCACGGATGGAGCCCGATCACAACATTCTTCAGCCGCTGGCACTGCACTTCAGCAAAAGGCTCAGAGCCGAGGACTGGTTCATTTATGACGTATGCCGCCGAACCGCGGCACGCTGGCATCGGGGAGTTCTGCAGCTTGGTGCGATCGAACAGTTTACTGCTCCGGCGCTCTCCGAAGAGGAAAAGAAGATTCAGGCGCTCTGGCAGGGTTTCTTTCGCAGCATTGCCATACCTGACCGCAGAAATCCGCGCATGCAGAGATCCGGCATGCCCATGAAGTACTGGAAATACCTGACCGAGCAGCCAGGGGGGAGTATAAACCGTGGTCGTTTAAAACAATAGTGGTTTTTCGTATAACATACCATATGGCAGTATGGTCAAATGATTTTTTCGTATAGAATGCATGTTCTCTTTTTGAAAAATCATACATTCCACATACTGTCTTCGACCGGAATATTACGGAAAGAGAGAAGCCGCTGCTAAGCGGTTTTTTCTGGTTTAGCGGGTCGGGCAGGAATGCTGCCGTTCATTTCCTGACTGTGGCCTGTTAACGAACGTTCACTGTTGAGCGTATGTCAGCGTGTACCTCTTCTCGTATGCTCATTAGGC
>VGGK01000039.1 GCA_016868665.1 Chlorobiota bacterium | reverse complement strand
TATACGAAACACCGGTATCAAACCTCCCGAAAAATACGCAAGGCATTTCCGGTTGCCCGCACAACAAACAATATGGTCTCTCCATGAGAATTCTCCTCATGAACTCCGCAAGAACCTGGGGCGGAACGGAAAAATGGACACGCATGGCAGCGGAATCACTTGCAGAAGCAGGCCATCACACCATACTCGTCTATCGGCGCGAGGTCGTCGGCAGTAAGGGATTTGGAAAATACTGATATACCGTTTATAATGCTTCATACAGCAACGCATCCATAGGAGGTATTGCATATGAAGACGTCAGTACTGAATCAGAACGGCATATCACCAGACATGGTCAATTTGATAGGTCGGCTGATTGGCATGATTCCATGGCCTGAAAGACGCCGAGCCATGGGAGATGTCGCGTTGAGCATATTGGATGGAAAGGCCAGAGTTGCCGAAACAGAATTCGGATGGAATCGCTCGTCGGTTATGCTCGGTATGAAGGAATATGAAACCGGCATCGCCTGCGTCAATGATTTGACAGAAAGACACAAGCCAAAAGTCGAAGAGAAGTATCCTGAATTGCTTGAATCGATTCGGAAAATCATGGAACCGCAGAGTCATGCCGACCCGCAGTTGCGCACCACCCTGCTCTATACGAACATGACGGCACAAGCAGTCTATGAGGCCTTGATTGCTGAAGGATGGCCGGAATCATCCTTGCCTTCGGTTCGTACGATTTCCAATATCCTGAACCGTCAACAGTATCGCCTTCGACGTGTCCAGAAAACGATGGTGGAAAAAAAACGCCCGAAACAGACGCGATCTTCGAAAACGTCAGGAAAATAAACGCATTGGCTGATGCCGATCCGGAAACACTGAGAATCAGTATCGATACGAAGGCCACGATACAAGTTGGAAAGTATTCACGAGGAGGAAAATCCCGAGGACTCAGCGCTGTCGAAGCCTGGGATCATGACATGTACCCCAGGGAAAAGCTTGTCCCCGGAGGCATCCTTGAGCCCGTAGAGGGAAGATCGTTCCTGTTTTTCGGCACCAGTAACAAAACCAGCGATTTTCTGGTTGACGGGCTTGAGATGTGGTGGCAGACACGAAAAGACGATCTTAGCGGCATCAAGAAGCTGGTGATAAATATGGACAACGGTCCGGAATGCAATGGACGCCGGAGTCAGTTCCTGCACAGAATCACTGAATTTGCCGACAGCACAGGCATAGAGGTTCACTTGATCTACTATCCGCCATACCACAGCAAGTATAATAGCATTGAACGTTATTGGGCAGGATTGGAGAGATCATGGAACGGTTATCTTCTTGACAGCATGAGAACAGTTATTCGTCGAGCAGAAAGCTTTTTATGGCGAGGACTGCATCCAATGGCTATACTGGTTGATGACAATTATGAAAAGGGCATAAGGCTTTCTAATAAAGAAAGAGTCGCTCTTGAGAAAAGACTTGTACGGTCATTAAACCTGCGCTGGTGGGATATTCGTGTGAAGCCTAAAACGGTATATTTGAAATGACGGACTCCCTAACTTCACCGTTCCGAAATTCCGCCTCCCCTGCCTGAGCCATATCGATTTATATCGCATCTTCAATTATGCGTGGACACAGCGTCCGGAAAGCAACAGAAAGCAAGAGAACCGGAAGATCATGACGGCTATCAGGGAAATCTATAAAGAGAGCCTCGAAACCTATGGAAGTCCCAGGATTGCCAATGCTTTACAGAAGAAGGGTTTTCAGTGCAGCCGCCCTCGGACTGCCCGTTTGATGCGAGAGATGGGCATTCGTGCAAAGTGTGCCAGGAAGTTCAAGGTCACGACGGACTCGAACCACAATGAGCCGATAGCGCCGAACCTCCTGGGACAGGAATTCACGGTAGAAACTCCTTTCGAAGTGTGGACGAGTGATCTCACCTCTATTCGTACCGCGACCGGTTGGCAGTATTTGACCATTATCATGGAGCTCTTCAATCGAGAGATAACAGGGTATTCTCTCAGTACCAGCCTGAAGACTGAAATGACAGTCAATCCGGCTCTGGACATGGCCGTACGGCATCGGCAGCCACCGGCAGGAGTTATCTTCCATTCCGACCGTGGCGTGCAATATGCCAGCAAATCGTTCAGGAAGAAGCTGGCGGATTACCATATGATCCAAAGCATGAGCGGGAAAGGAAACTGCTATGACAATGCCGTAACGGAAACATTTTTCAAGACCTTGAAAACCGAGTGGATCTACGGAAGAAAATTCCGTAATCGAGAAGAGCTTCAGCAGAGTCTATTTGATTATATCCAAATCTTTTATAACCGAAAAAGGGCACATTCTGCGTTAGGGTATCTTGCACTGGCAGAGTATTTACGCAATTATTATCAATCAAAGACTTTGGCAGCTTAAATGGTCTATTTTTTTTGCAATTCCATTCCGGATTTATATCGATTTTGATGCATTTATGCATTTAGAGGGATCACTCGGATGACAGTAACATTTTCTCATGGAGCATTCGCCAACGAACTCGGCATTCTCCAGCGAAATCGTATCCCTCATATCACTTGGCGTTCAAGTCGTTTTTTCATGAAGTACCATGAAACGGCGGAAAACAGGCGGCCTGGGTTTATACACCCTCATCATATTCCTTTCGAACTTGAACCATTTTCGACGAACAACCCTTCGGGCATGAAACATCAGAAAATCTGCCAATGGGAAAAACTGATTGTTGCCGATACCGTCAATTAGTATAACCTTTCCTGTCGATTGATCGACGCGCTGATAAACCATGTTATGGTCTTCGAGCAACGTCAGGGTAATACCGTTGGAAATCATATAATACTTCAGATGAACCATCCCGGCAAACAAATCGTCAAGAAGCGCTTCATCCTGACAGCTTTTTAGATAATGACTGACCGACTGAGACACCTCCCCATTGAAATCACGTGCGAGGCCAAAAACATAACCCGTACCTGAATTCGTCCTGACCTCTCCATGGTAAGGAGCTATTACGTCAAAAACAATGCCTTTTCGGGCATAGCGATTGTAATGCCTGACCTCTTCAGCGGTAAACCGTCGTCTCCTGTTGAGATCGAATTTGATACACTTCAAATCGTCGTCAGGATGTCGATAACAGATACGCTTCGAGCCTTTACCCAGATAATGGCCATCATGCAATTCCAGCCGTTTTTCTGACATACGCAACAATAACGTTTTTCACTTTTAAATACCCATACCAATCATTTAACACTTTCGTAACAATAAAAAACAAAATAAATCATTTTTTCAATACATTTTCAATAGCAAAAAAGGCCCTAAGCTTTCCGGTGCGCCTTTCTGTCGGCACTCTGGACTGAAAAACGGGCATCGCGACATAAACAGGTATTGCATTGAATATCCTTTTCCTCAACTCCGCCCGGAGAGGCCGGGGCGGTAACGAACAATCCGTACTGATTGCGACATCGACACTATCAAAGGAGCACGGTGTCGTACTTGCGTACAGAAAAGAAGATATCGGAGAGCATTTCACTATAACCAAATACAGGCTTCCCTTCCTTAATGAAGCCGATATCTATACCATCGCGAGACTCGTTCAAATCGTCCGCAAGCACAGCATTGACGTCATCATACCGTCGAAAAGAAAAGACTATTTTCTTGCGGGTATCGTCAGCAGACTGTGCAAGACAAAAAATATTATGTGGCTGGGAGCCGTCAGGGATCTTGAAAACAATCCGGTTTACAACATTGTTTACAACAAGCTGGCAGACGGCATCATCGTCAATGCACGGAAAATAAGGGAAACCCTGCTGAAAAGCTCTTACATGCGGGATGACAAAATAAAGGTAATTTACTACGGGATTGATACAGAAAACATACAATCGAAATGCCCGGAAGCACCAAAAGAAATATCGGCGTGCATGACCATAAGCTCCATGGGCCGCCTGGACACAAACAAAGGCCCTCGTTTTCTTATCGAAAGTTTTGCACTGTTTCTGAGCTATGAGAAAAACATCAATGCAAAACTGGTCATAATCGGCGACGGCCCTGAAAAAGCCAATCTTCAGCAGCTTGCAAAACAGTTGAATATTGAAAAGAAAATCAATTTTACGGGATTTCTTGAAAACCCCTATCCACAACTTCATCAAAGTGATGTATTTGCATTAACGTCAATCAGCGAGGGACTCTCCATAGCGCTGCTTGAAGCAATGTACCTTGAAAACGCGCCGGTGAGCACCTTTGCCGGTGGGGGTGTAACGGAGATAATCGAGGAGGGGACAAGCGGATATCTGATATCGTATGGTGAGAAAGAAAAGCTTGCCGACATCCTGCATCTTCTCTACAGGGATCCGTTATTGCGTAAAATCACAGCCGCAAAAGCAAGACAACGTGTTATGGAACAGTATTCTACATCACTAATGAAACAGGAAATTACCGCATTTTTGCAATCGCTCACAGCATCAACTCGCAAAAAACAATAAAACACCTGCAAAACGGCAGCAAATCGATTATGGGAGTCACTATTCTGCATTACAACGCGGTACCGGGTTGGCGAGGGGGAGAGCAACAGGGGCTTTACCTGATAAAAGGCCTCACGGAATACCCTGTCACCCAGTACTGCATGGGGCAGCCAGGCAGCGTTTTTCTCGAACGGACGGCACCCTATGTCACGAAAACATTTCCGGTCAGATCAAGAGGTGAATTGAATCCCGGAGCGGTCCATGCCCTTATACAGATCATCAGGGAATACAAGATCGATATTGTACATACCCATACCACCCATGCCCACTCACTGGCCTTGCAGGCGAAGCATCTATATAACAACTTTCATCTGATTGCGCACAGGCGGGTCGATTTTGCAGTAAAGAACAACCCCCTGAGTCTCTACAAGTACAAATCGGCGAAACTCGATAAAATCATAGCCATCTCACAGTTCATCAAGGAACTGCTGATAGGGCAGGATGTGCCGGAATCCAAGATAGAAGTCATTTACAGCGGCGTGGACCCGCAAAGGCTGCAATGCGGCAGTTCCGATACAAGAGCCCGACTGCTGGCTGAATACAAAATTGACGGCAAACAGTTCATTCTGGGAAATATTGCCGCACTGACCGGCCACAAAGACCATATTACCCTTATCAATGCATTGAGCATCTGCCTGAAGAAAGAATACAACTGCACCTTGTTTATCCTTGGCGACGGCAATGAAAAAAAGAATATCCTCGGAGAAATAAAAGCTCTCGGTGTAGAAAATAATGTCATTATGCCGGGATTCAGAACGGATCTGCAGAATTTCATCGGCGGCTTTGATCTCTATGTTCACTCTTCAATGGATGAAGGACTTGGAACATCCATTATCGACGCCCTTGCAAATAGAATACCAGTCGTGTCGACCGATGCCGGAGGCATACCTGAACTGCTTGGAAACAACGAGTTCGGATTACTTGTGCCGAAACAAAACCCCCAGGCGCTGGCCGAAGGGATTATCCGCATGCTCGATAATCGGGCCCTCAGGAAAAACTACGAAAAAAAAGCGTCTGAAAGAGCCCGGCAGTTTACCGTCGAGGCAATGGTTGAAAAAACCTTTCAACTGTATCGGAAAATCCATGCCACTGCATTATGAATATTGCTTTTGTAAACCTGATCGGTACAGGAAAGTTCGGAGGAGGTGAAAAATGGATGGTCACGGCAGCTGCCGAATTGACAAAAAAAGGGCATAATGTGCGTATTATCGGCAAATCCGGGTCGAAACTCATCGATCATGCCCTCGCCTGCAATGTCACCTGTTTCGGAATCGGCAGACTGGAAAAAATTACGGGCCTTTATCTTTTTAGTCTCGCACGGATGATACGGTCAGGAAAAATCGACGTTCTTGTCTGCAATCTGAACACGGATGTCGGAACTGCCGGATTTATCGCAAAACTCCTCAAAACACCGGTTATACTTGCCAGACACGGCATCTTGATGTTCGGCACAAAAAAATACCGCTACAAGCTTTACAGCAGACAGATTCTTGACGGCATCATCACCAACAGCAACACGATAAAGGCGGCCTATGCACAATACGAATGGATCCCTCCTGAATTCGTGAAGGTGATCTACAACGGGCTTGTCGTACCGGAGAAAATCGAGCCGATCGATTTTTCAGCCCGTTACCCTGGCAAGAAAATCATCTACAGTGCAGGCAGACTTGCCGGACAGAAAGGGTTCAACTACCTCATCGATGCCGCCGCGATCCTCCTTAAAAATCGCAACGATCTGGTATTCGTGATATCAGGCGAAGGAAAACTCGATGAGGAACTGAAAAAACAGGCAAAGGAAAAAGGAGTTGCCGGGTGCATAGCATTCGAGGGGTTCACTCCGGACATTTATCCTTACCTGGGAGGATGCGACCTCTTTGTGCTCGCATCGCTGTTCGAAGGCATGCCAAATGTGGTCATGGAAGCAATGGCAGTCGAAAAACCCGTAGTGGCAACCGACGTCAATGGCGCCAGGGAGCTGATGATGGATGGAAAAACAGGCTTTATTGTGCCACCACGCGACCCGCAGGCTCTGGCCTATGCCATTGGGCGTCTACTCGACGATCCCGTACTCCGTAGTGAATTTGGCCAAAACGGGATGAGGCGTGTTCAGGAAAATTTTACGATTCCAAAAATGGTGGAGAATCTGGAGCGCTATTTTCAGGAAATGCTCCGAGAAAAGGCGTCACAAAAGGCATGAGAAAAGACAAAATTCGACGATTATCGGCTGCCGTGATGCGCCGTGTATTCGGTACACTGCCCGAAAAACCCCGGTTTGAAGGGCATCTTCATACAGTAGCAATACTTGCACAGGAAAAAATCGGCGATGCCATTTTGCTTACACCGCTCCTGAAAAATCTGCGGCAAGCTTTTCCGGAAGTTACAATTCATATCGTAGCCTTCGGTGCGATTGCCGGTTTTTTTGAGTGCGATACCAATGTCGATGTAGTACATCAGGCAAAGGGGCGGGCGCTTGGCTTTTTGTCGGAAGTGAGGAAAATCCGGTTTGATGTACTGTTCAATACGAAAGATCATCCGTCGTGGACATTCCTCATGCATACCGCTCTGATACGGTCCCACTATAAGGTCGGCATCGATCACCCGTATCACAGGGGCTTGTTTAATTACCTGATCAAGGTTGGTTTCGAGCAGCATATTGTCCAGAAAAACTGTGCGCTTTTAACCCATCTGGGAGTTCACCTGGCTCCAGGAGCCTGCAGGCCCTATATTCCGCAGGGCGACGTATCGCCGGAAGTCGCGGCTTTTGTTTCAAATAACGCGGAAAAGTCGATTATCGGCATTAATCTTAGTGCGGGGGAGCCTTCGCGTGAATGGCCGATAGAAAAATGGCAGAAGCTGGTCGAAAATTTGAAAGTTCCGATTGTCGTATTTGCAATGCCGAATCGGGTAGCTGATAAGGCGACGCTGGAAGAGTCGTTCAGCCATGTCCTAAAGTCTCCGCAAACGAAAACAATTTACGATGTGGCCGCAATTCTACAAGGGTTAACATTGCTCATCTCACCCGATACCGCGCTCATTCACATGGCGTCATGTTATAACCGGCCAGTGGTGGGACTTTACCGAGCAGATGTGATTCACCTGACACGCTTTGCCCCATACGAAGTGCCTAACCGTCAAGTAGTGTCGGAAATTTCTTCGATTAAAGCAATTCCTGTTCAGTCAGTGCTCGAAACAATACACGAACTTTGTCCTCACATTATGATAGCATAGCATGAACCATAGATCATTAATTATTTTCTCGGAAGATTTTCCGCCCAATGTCGGTGGCATTGCACAATGGGCTATAGGGGTAGCACGAAGCCTGCACCGGATGGGCTATGGGGTTCGGGTATTGACACGCCACATGAACAAGGAAGCCGAAAAGGTTCAGAGTCAGGAGCCTTACCCGGTGATTCAGGTGCATGGCAACCGCTGGCGGCAGCTCCGATCTCTTTATGCCAACCGAGCGATGAAGTCGCTTTATGAGTCAGAAGTGCTGCCTGAGGTGGTAATTGCAACTACATGGAATATTGCCCGCGGACTTGTGGGGGTAGTGAAAAAGCACGGAACACGATTAATTGTTGTGGTGCATGGTTTGGAAGTAACGCGTAAAATGCCCTGGATGAAGCGGTGCTGGTTGATCAATACGCTGAATGCGGCGGATATCGTCATCGCAGTGAGCCGTTTTACCCGTGAACAGGTGATTCGCCGTCATGGTATAAATCCTCAAAAAGTAATTGTTTTGCCTAACGGGGTTGATCCTGAAACATTTTATCCGGGAGTGGATACAGATGCACTTCGGCATCGCTTTGGACTTGCGGGCAAAAAGGTAATTCTGACACTTGCCCGCATCGTTGAACGCAAGGGGCATGATAAGGTTATTGAAGCTTTGCCGGAAGTACTCAAACATGTGCCAAATGCGCATTACCTCATCTCCGGTGTCAGGGAAGGGGAAAATTATGAACGGATTCAGCGACAGGTAGTAGAACTGGGGCTGGAACGTGATGTCACTTTTACCGGCTATGTTGCACCTGAAGAAATTAATCAGTTTTACAATTTGTGCGATGTTTACATAATGCCCAGTCGTGAACTTGAGGGGGCAGGCGATACAGAAGGGTTCGGTATCACATTTCTCGAAGCGAATGCCTGTGCAAAGCCTGTGATAGGTGGTCGCTCCGGTGGTGTGGTGGATGCCATTGAGGATGGAAAAACGGGTTACCTTGTCGACCCACTCAGTGCAGAAGAGATCGCAGAAAAACTGATTCATATCCTTTCTGACCCTCTCCAAGCTCGGTTGTTAGGGGAGAACGGAATGGCACGGATTACAGCTGGATATACGTGGGATACGGTTTCTGGAAAAATCACAGAACTATTAGAAAAAAAACAAGTGTAGTGTCCCCCGATTTTCAGACAACGATTTAACCTGGATTATTCATGAGAATAAAAATATATCAGTTTTACGCCTGTAAGAGTACCCTATGTTCGAGTGGGACTGCTGCTTCACGCATTTGAACATTCCGTAGGGATGGCATCTCGGTAGCCCGGGGTGAAACCCCGGGAAAGAAATCTTCTCCCCAAGCGGGTTATCGCTCCGCAGGAGCGACATAACGGTAACGTCCCGATACCATTCGGCGTTTTACCGGAATGATGGGAGCATTCGGTGCCATAAAGGATATCAATTGATGAATAATTCAGGTTATAACAAATCATCTCTGTACGCAGAAGAAGATCAGGTACTCAAATCTGTTTTTCCCGCAAACTGAATCTCATAAAGCGTCCTGTAAAGACCATCGATCTGCAACAACTCTTCATGACTTCCAGACTCTGCAATCCGGCCTTTATCAAGCACGATAATCCTGTCTGCATTCTTTACCGTTGAAAGCCTGTGGGCTACAACAAGCGCTGTTCTGTCTGAAAGCGCGTTATCTATGGCTTCCTGCACCACTTTTTCGGACTCGTTGTCGAGCGCGCTTGTGGCTTCGTCGAAAATGAGCAGGTCGGGATTTTTCACCATAGCCCTTGCTATGGCGATACGCTGACGTTGTCCTCCTGATAGCTGGATACCCCGATCGCCGATGACTGTATCGTACTGCAGCGGCTTTTCTGCAATAAAGGCGTGAGCATTGGCGAGTTTGGCCGCTGCTTCTATCTGCTCGGGCACCACCTCTTCATGCACGCCGTATGCGATGTTCTGGCCAATGGTATCGTTAAAAAGAATGACTTCCTGACTCACCACGCCGATCATGCGGCGCAGCTGTTTGTAATCGAGCTCTCTGATATCTGTGCCATCTATTGTGATCCGACCGGAATCCACATCATAGAAACGCAGCAGCAGGTCGACCGCCGTAGATTTGCCGGAACCTGACTGACCGACGAGTGCGACCATTTCGCCTTTACTGATTTCAAAGGATACATGATCGAGAATATTCGGCTCGGCAGGCTCTTTGCTGTATTTGAAGCAGACTTCTTCAAAGCGGATAGTATAGGAAAATCCGCTGATTGGTCTGGTGCCGTTTATGACGATCGGCTCGGCATCGATAACCTCGAACAGCCGTTCGGCCGAAGCTATGCCGTTCTGGATATTGGTATTGACTTCCCCGAGCGTTTTGAGGGGGCCCATGGCCGAATAAAGGCTGAAAGCAAACACAATCAGTTCGTTGGCGGTCATGCGGCCTTCGAATACCTGAAGCCCGCCAAACCAGAGCACCATGGCGACGGCGAACACAAGCAGCGTTTCGTTGAGCGGCCCGATTATGTTCTTGAGACGGTAGATCTTGAGGTCGAGTCGGCGAAAATCGCTCGTAAAAATCCTGAAACGTTCGGTCTCCACATCTTCGAATCCGCTTGATTTGATGACCTTGATACCATTGAATCGTTCCTGGAGCACGGAGTTCATATCCCCCATCCGTTCGCGGAATATTTTGGAGAGCTTTTTGACTCTCCTGCCTATCACCCTGATGATAATAAAGACGATAAACGAAACGGCAAGAGCAAACAGCGTCAACTTCCAGCTCAGTATTACCAGAACGCCGAGATAGACGAAAATGGTGAAGGGGTTCTGGATGAGATTGATGAATGTCGAGCTGATGGATAACTGCACGGTCTGAACATCGCCATAAACATTGTTCATGAGGCTTCCGACCCGCTGATTATTGAAGTAGTCAAGATGCATCTCGATAATCGAGCGGAAGACATCGTCGCGAAGCTTCTTGGTCGCCTTGGTCTGGATCCTGAAAATGATCTGCTTGTTCAGATAAAGAAACAGGTTCTTGAGGGCGAATGCTGCAACAAGAAAAAGGCAGATATTCAAAAGGGTACGCTCTTTCGTTTCGGCATGGAACAGCTTCGACATCGCCTGCCTGGCGCTCTCCTGCAGCGCAGCGGTATCGATCAGGCTTTCACGCGATACGATGTCGGTCGATTCAGGCTTCTGCAGGGCAGGCGCATCCGAAAACGCTGCCGGAACTTTGTCGGCATTGAATATCTCATTGAGCAGGGGCAGAACGGAGTATATGGAGACGACGCTGAAAATCGAGGTAAGAATACTGACGAAAAAGACCAGCACTATGTTTCCCTTCGAAGGGATAAGATAAGCAAGAACGCGACTGACTGATTTCATCTATTTGAGCATGTATTGACCGATTAAGCGCTCATGGCATTGCAAACCACTGCAAGTCGTTCTGTGCGAAGAGCTTTCGATATTTTACCAGACAAGTTGGTTTCAGGGTTCAGGTATTTCAAGCCTCCTTCGTACCTGTTGAGTATCGCGCTTCAAACTTTCCGTTTTTTAAGGTAAGCCATATCTGATGGTTTCTCAAGAAAAACTTGATGATCATGTCTGAGCAGATCTGCTCCCCTGACGCTTCCACCGGTTGTGCAGCCAGAACCACTCTTCGGGCCGGCGCCGAATTTCATCTTCGATCATTCTGGTATAGCGTGCGGCAAGGAGAGCGGTATCTGATTTGCTGAAGGAGAGATCAGATGTATCAACCTCCCTTACTTTAATTGTGTATCTCCCGTCTCCGTTGCTCGTGCAGATGGGCATAAACATCGGGACGTTCGCCCTGAGCGCAAAAAAAGCCGCGCCGTGAAACATCGTGGTTCGCCGGCCCAGAAACTCTCCGTAGTTAGCCTCATCAGGATCGGACTGGTCGCCGAGAATGGCCAGCACGCCGCCATGCTGAAGCAGGCGCAAACCTTCCCGAACGGATTTTTTCGGATAAACCACCTTATTGCCTCTCATGGTGCGGTATTCGTTCATCTTCCGGTCTATCTGTCTGTTACGAAGGCGCTTGACGATAATGGTTATGGGGTTGACCATAAGACCGAATGCCATAGCCATCAGCTCCCAGTTCCCGTAATGTGCTGATACCAGCACCGCGCCTCTCTTTCCGGAGCGATGCCACTCCCGGAATGCCTCGTCGCCTTCGATATCGACAAGTTTGGCCACATCCTCGCGGTTCCGGATCAGTGGCAGGCGCAGCACTTCGAGTAACGTTGCGAACACGTTACGATACATGGCCCTGGCGATACGGCGAATTTCTTCTTCGGATTTGTCCGGGAATGTCAGACTCAGGTTGCGATAAACCATGGATCGCCTGAGCCTTATAACATGGTGCATGATATCACCAATAAGGGATGCAAGAAAAACGGTCTGAGGTCTGTTGAGTTTACGCACCATGAAACCGAGCAGATCGATCACATTGTATGTGATCCGCTGGACCGCTTTTCCGGAAAATCTCCTGAGTCTGGCCCGCAACTCGTTAACATCAATACACATATATCTTTTCGTGTCTTTTTCTTCACATTCAGTGACTCAGTTTACTGATAAAAAAAGCAAACCGGAGTTATGTTACAAAAAGAGTTCTGAACTACCGCTTGCGACATAACCGTCCGGGTAAACAAGGAAGTCGCCGTTCCCGATGGTTTGGATATATCCAAAGCGACGAATAACATTATATTAGTTATTGTGTAGAGTACATTACCGTAAACATAACGGTTGGAAAGCACTTCGATGAGCTTTAAACTATTCACACATCAGGAAGCAGTCATTAAAGTACGCGACTGGCAATCGCAAGGGAAAAAAGTTGTTTTTTCGAACGGCTGCTTCGACATTCTTCATGCGGGTCACGTCAGGTATCTGGCGGCTGCCCGGAAACTCGGCGACGCGCTGGTGATTGGTCTGAACAGCGACGATTCGGTGCGTCGCATCAAGGGCCCCCTCCGCCCCGTATGCCCCGAACCAGATCGCGCGGAACTGCTTTCCGCTCTCGAAGCCGTTGATGCCGTTACGATTTTCGATGAGGATACGCCTGAAGTGCTGATCGGCATGCTGCTTCCCGACGTACTGGTTAAGGGGGCCGACTGGCCGATAGAGAAAATTGCCGGAGCGAAAGCCGTTGTGGCGGCAGGCGGCAGCGTCATGACTGTTCCCCTGCTGGAGGAACGTTCGACATCCGGCATTATCGACACCATCCTGAAACGTTACTGTCCGGGGGCTCGGCTTGGAAACGATTAAACGCTCCATAATTGCCATCCTGATGGTGATTTCGGGATGCATTTTCGTGGTGTCGGTCATCGCCGCCATCGTTCTGAACAGCGGCATGCTCAACCGTTATGCGCACGATCAGATCGTGGATCTCTTCAACGACGAGTATTTCGGGCGGCTCGAGCTGCAGGATGTCACACTCCAGTTTCCGAACAGGGTAACGCTCCTGAAACCGTCGATCTATGAGCCCGGGGCCGAAGCGCCCGCTATAGCAGCGAAAAGGATCAGGTTGCGGTTCAATTTTCTCATGCTGCTGCAGCCTGAAATCCGCAGGCTTTCGTTCAGAAGGATCGCGGCAGACAGCCTCAGCGCCGCAATTATCGAACGTGAAGACGGAAAACTCAATATCGAACGGATTTTCTCCTCCCGCAAACCGGATTCTTCCAGAGCACCTATCGAGAGTTTTTTCTGCAAAAAAATCTCGGTGAGCAGGGGAAGCATCTCCCTGCTCAGAAAGACGACAGGAAAACCGCCTGTCGAGTACCGGTCGGAAAACATCGACCTGGGAATCGCCGACCTCAGGATCAAGGATAATCTGTTCGGCGGCGTGCTCGAAAAAGGCAGTTTCAGCCTGCCTTCACACCGGTTCAGTCTGGAGGAGGCTTCGGGAACCTTCCACTTCTCCCCAAGCCGCAGCGAACTGCTTGCATTCAAGGCCAGAAGCGGCAGAAGCAACGCGGAACTCTCGGTTTCGCTCGACGATTTCGACCTGTTCAAAGAGGGCGATGAAAAGCAGTTTGTCGAGCGCCTGAAGACAAGCCGCTCGTTTGTCAATATCCATGCACTGAACCTGCATACCGAAGACCTGAAGATCTTTCTTCCTGAACTTCGCCTGCCGGACGGCATCTATCGTCTCAAAGGCGACGCGAAGCTCTCTGATGGTACACTTGAAGTTTTCGATTCCCGGATTTCGTATGGAAAAAGCCGGCTCTCATTGAAGGGAGAAGTGCGTCGGATTCGCAGCGACAACGACATGACCTTCAAGGCGGTGTGCGACAGTTCGACCATCGAGCCCGTTTTTTTCAAAACCTTCTTAAGAGATACCGCATACGAAAGCCTGGCCGAACAGCTCGGAGCCGTCAGCTTCTTCGGTCGCGCTGAAGGATCACAGAAACAGGCGGAAACGGCGTTCACCCTCATGACCGGAATCGGCAAGGTCACCATCGATGCGGAAGCCAGCGGAAACCTCAATAAACAGCTTGCATGGGAGGGTTCGTTCAGGCTTGACGATCTCGAACCGTACCGGATCGCCGAAGCGGCGGGAAGAAAAAGCGGAAAAAACCTGCTTCAGGCATCCGGCGACATTTCCGCAAGAAGTGCCGGGCTCAAAAACCTCGAACAGCTCTCGCTTTCCGCCGACATCCGGGACTCCTACTGGGAAAGGCAGGATATCCGCAAAGGCTCAATCTCGGCGGATTATGAAAAGAAAAAAATCGTTACGTCGCTTGTGCTGCAGAACGGCGAAGAGCAGTTCGATGCAAGCGGAGAAATCGACTGGAACGCGAAGGAACCAAGGTACAGCGCGGAAGGAAAGATGCGCAGGATCGACCTTGCAAAGCCCCTTGCATCCAGTAACTTCACGACCAATCTGAACGGAACCTTCGCGCTGAAAGGCGAAGGCATCGATGCCCGAACGCTGAATGCCGCAGCACTCATCCGTTTTGCGCCGTCATCGGTAAACGGGTTCCAGCTTAAAGACAAATCCGAATGCAGCGCAGCCATCGTCCAGCGCGACGGCGGTTCCCGGTTCACCTTCAACAGCGATTTTCTCGATGCGTCGCTCAGCGGCCAGTATACCCTCAGACAGCTCACCGGAGCGCTGCTGATTGCCGGAGAAGGGACAGCAAGAGAAATAACAGCCCGAAGCCTCTGGAAAACCGGCCTTCCTATCCCCGGAAACGTTTCAAAGCCTGACCCGGACAAACCGTTCCGGGTAGCCTATCGTCTGGCCGTCAGGGAAGTCGCGCCGCTTGCGCTCGTCCTGCCGGTAAACGGCATGACGCTTCAGGGAAGCGCCGAAGGAGAGCTTTTCTACAGCAACGGAACCTGCTCGATCACCTCATCCATCGATCTTCCCCTGTTTGTTTCGGAAGGCACAACGCTGAACGACATGAAAGCCACGGCCTCGATGGAATGCTCGTCGAAAGGCATTCCGAAAGCCTCTACAAAAGGGACGGCCGCAACTCTGCTTGCGTCGGGAATTCGCGGCTCCGGACTTGTTTTCGACATGATCTATACCCCTGGACAACTCGTTGCCGCCCTCGATGGCAACCTTCCCGATCAGGCTTGGAAGATAAGCGCCGGGGTGTCTGCAAAGCAGCGGGGCGGCGTCTATGACCTGAACATCGCTGAATTCTCCATCGGAAGCGGCGGAAACATGTGGGTTGTTCCATCAGGCTCCCGCATCGTTATCGGAAGTTCTTCGCTGACGTTCAACCGACTCAGCGCAGCCAAAGGCATTCAGCAGGTGGTACTTGACGGAGAACTGAGCAGCGACCGGGCCGGCACCTTCCGATGCGCGATTTCCAATATCGATCTTGGCGGTTTCAATGCAAAAAAACCTTCCGGATCGAAAGCAGGACTCTACGGCACCGTCAATGGATCGCTGACCGTCAGCGGTTCGCCGGGAGACAAACAGAGCGCTCTTGCCCTGACAGGAAAAGGGGTGCGCTACGACAAGCTGCTGTTCGGAAACATGCAGTTGAATGCCCGCCACGTAGGCAGTCGTCTCGGTTTCGATTTCCGAAGTTCGGCCGCGCCAGCCTCGGG
>VGGK01000038.1 GCA_016868665.1 Chlorobiota bacterium | reverse complement strand
CCTCGTATGAGGGGCCTGCGAAAGAACTGCGCCGTAGCGCTGTGCCGTTTCGGCTCAGTAGGTCAGATCCACGCCAAGCACGAAGCTTCTGCCCGGAGCGCGGAACCATTCGGCTTCTTCATACTGCACGTTGCCGATGTTGTTGCAGAGCAGCGTGGCACCGATGTTGTCGGTGATTTTGTACTTTGCACCAAGGTTGAACACCACGAAGTCGCCGGGGTAGTTGTCGCCTTCGGTATTGGTATAGAGATTCACGGCCTTGTATTCGCCGACGTACCGTCCGTTCAGGTTCAGCGTCAGGTTGTCGTTTGCTTTCCAGGTCACGCTTGCCGAGGCGGTATGTTCCGGCCGCATGGGCAGCCATTCCGGATCGGGATTGGAGTCAATGGCAACCGCAGGGGTGCTTGGCTTGTAGTCGGTGTTTTTGGCGTTCATGTAGGTGTAAGCCAGATTGACGTTCCACGAAGGATTCGGACGGATGTTCAGGCTTGTCTCGATGCCCCAGATACGGGCCTTTGTGATGTTCTGGAATTCGAATGTTGTCCCCTGCAGCTTGACCGATTCGATCAGGTTGTCGTAATCGTTGATGAATGCGGCCACGTCGAGCGAGACCTTGTCGCCAAACTGCTTGTAGACGCCGATTTCGTAGGCGGTCATGGTCTCCTTGTCGAGCGCCGGGTTCGGTACGCCTTTAAGGATTCCGGCATCTCGGACAAACCGTTCTGCAAGCGTCGGCGCGCGGAAGCTTGTTCCCCACGATGCGCGGAAGCTCATGTCGTCCGTGGCCTTGTAGTTGAGCGCGATACGAGGGCTGATGGCATCGACCGACGGGTTTTCAATTGATTCAGTTTTCGTATACGGATATGTTGCGACAGTTCCCACCCCAGGGATAGTAACATAAACAGGGCTTCTGTAGTCAACATACGTAACCTCATCAGCATCGATACCGCTCCAGTCATACCGCAGGGAGAGCAGGGCAGTCAGCTTGTCAGTGAGTTTCCACTCGTCCTGCACGAATGCGGCAAAGTTTTTTTCCTGGATATCGTTGAGGTCACTATTGCTTAAAGGGTGTGCCGAGGGAATTTCCCCTGTATACTGCGTTGACTGAACGTCAATAATGTTGCCGTCAACTCCGAAAAAAAGGCGATGGCTGTCGCTTACTCGCCAGTCAAGTTTTACGCCTGCTCCGTACCGGTTCGAGCTGGTTTCATTGAATTCACCCGGATAGCGGGTGGCGCCGGTTGCATACATCTGGTCTTTCGGCGTATTGTTATACTCGTAAGTGGTTGCGTTGCGGGTGTAGTAGAGCCGGGCGTCAAGGGTGAGGTTGTCGCTCAGCAGGTTTACGTAGTTCAGGCCCGCCAGTGCGTTCTTCCGCTTGATGAGATCGTCCGTATAGACATCGTATTTCGTGTATGGCCCTGCTGCGGGGAATCGGGCGTTCACATAAACATCGTAGGCAAGTTCAGGGTGAGGGATGAATGTTCCGGTTTGAACTGTCGCGTCATAAGGCCATGTGTATGCGTAGCCGCCCTCCGTTTCGTTATAAAAGGCGCTGAGCTGCAGGTACTGTTTCGCATCGATGTCGTAGCGCGCTTTCAGCTTGACGTCGTTCAGAAGGGTCTGTGCATTCTGGCGGTAACCGTCATCCTCGCTGTGCGAGTAGAGGAGGCTGTAGCTGAGCTTGCCGCTCTTGTTGCCGATGCCTACGTAGCTGTTCCAGAACCACGGGGTGTAACCGTCGCGGTAAACGCTCTTGTCGCTGGAAGGAGGCGCATCGTAAAAGCCTGCGCTTGTTCCGGCTTTCACTTCAAGGGTTTCCGGAAGGTGGCCGAACACGTTAACCACACCGCCCATGGCGCCCGAACCGTAGAGGGTTGCTGCTGAACCTTTGAGCACCTCGACCTTGTCGGCTGCGTTCATGTTGACCGAAGACCAGACAACTTCACCGGTTTCAGGGCTGTTGAGCGGGAATCCGTCATAGAAACCCTGCACTCGGGTGCCGATTGCACCGCCCTGATAAGTATTGGAGCCGCGGATCTGCAGGGTTGAGGTTGTTTGTCCTCCGGCGCGGGTGACAACAACGCCAGGGACGTCCTCAACGACCTGATCGAGGGTCGGGTTAGGTTCCTGTTTGATCTTTTCGGCAGAAACCACGTTGGCTGTAACCGGAACTTCAAGCCTGTCCTGCTTGTAGAGCGCTGCGCCGACGACCACTTCGGAGGCCATGATGGTGGTCTGGCCGAGCGAGAGGTTGACCACGGAGGTCTGGCCTGCGCCGACGCTGACTACCTGGCTCGCGGGTGAGTAGCCCACGATGGAGACGGAAATTTTCTGCTGTTTTGCGGGTACGCCGCTGATGGTGAAGTTGCCGTTCATGTCGGTAGCGGTACCGATGGTGGTGCCGGCAACGGTAACGGAAGCGCCGTAAACTCCTTCGCCGTCAGCCTTGTCGATAACCTTGCCTTTTACCGTGCCGGTATCGGCTGCGTAGCAGGGCAGCGGCACCAGCAGCGCCAGAAGGCAGAATGCTGACAGAACAAAACGGACAAGGGGGTAGACTTGCGCATGTTTTGTTTTCATGGTTTTGTGTTGTGTGGTTGCAATGAGTACTAACTGCTAAAGAACATTATTATAATTTTTCGTCAGTCAGACATAGACATCAACACATCGCGTCGGGCAATAGCGTCAGAAGAAATACATACTCGCACATAAGGTTTTCATGCAATTGTTAAATCTATCAAAAAAAAAAGGAAAAGCGCAACTTATTACAGTATGTGCGTTGCCTGCGGTTTTGAAACGTCCCTGGAATCACTCTCCGGAATTCCACAGGCCCCATACGTCCAGCGAGTCTCATTTTTCTGACCCTGCTGGTGTGTCGGCGGGCATTGAAATGCAAATCCCCGGCGGTTGCCGGGGATCGCAGACAGAAGATGTGAAGGACGTGCCGGTCAGATAATGCCGAGTTCCCTGCCGATCGTGCAGAATTCGGTGACGACCTTGTCGAGATGCTCTGTTTCGTGAGTGGCCATGAAGCTCGTGCGGAGCGCTTCGTGGCCGGGCATGACGCCGGGACGGATGAAGGCATTCACATAGACGCCGGCATCGAACAGCTTTTTCCAGAATACAAGTGTTTTCATCTGGTCGCTGATAAGCACGGTGACGATTGCTGTACGCGACGGCATGAGGGTGAATCCTGCCTTGAGCAGGCCCTGTCGGACGTAGTCGGTATTGGCGATGAGTCTTTCCATGAGGCCCGGTTCGGTGCGCAGGATATCGAGAGTGGCAAGCACCGCGGCAACGCTTGCCGGAGTGGGTGAAGCGCTGAAAATGAGTGATGATGCGTTGTGCTTGATGTAGTTGATGACCGAGCGGTCGCCGACGACGTAGCCGCCGAGCGAACCGAAGGTTTTCGAGAAGGTGCCCATGATGAGGTCAACCTCGTTTACCAGGTCGAACTCTGAAGGGGTTCCTCGTCCGCCCTTGCCGATAACGCCGACGGCATGGGCGTCGTCGATGACGATTCGGGCATTGTATTTCCTTGCCAGTTCCACAAGCTTCGGCAGATCGACGATCTCGCCGGAAACCGAAAAAACGCCGTCCGAAACAATCAGCCTGCCTGCGTTTTCAGGAATTTTCTGAAGCACGCGCTCCAGGTCTTCCATGTTATTGTGGTTGTATCGAACCTGGTTGGCTCCGCCGCCTATGGCCATGATCGAAGCGGCTACGAGGCTTGCATGGTTGTCGCGGTCGGATACGATGTACTCGCCCCTCTGCACAAGGGTAGGGATGATGCCCTGTCCGGTCTGGTAGCCGGTGCTGAAGAGGAGGCAGCGTTCCTTTTCGAAATAGTCTGCAAGCCTGTCTTCGAGTTCGATATGCAGGTTGACCGTTCCGGTCATATAACGCGAGCCGGAGCAGCTGGTACCGTATTTGTTGATGGCGTTTATCGATGCCTGCTTTACACGCGGGTCGGCAGTAAGCCCGAGATAGTTGTTTGAGCCGGCCATAACGAGCTTTCGACCGGCAAAAGAGACTACAGGCCCTTCAGTTTCGTCGATGGGATGAAAAAAAGGATATATTCCCTGCGCCTTCACTTCGTCTGCAAGGGTGAAGTCAAAACATTTCTTGAAAAGGTCTTTAGGTTTCTCCACAGTCATGCAAAATTTACTTCAGCTGTAGCGGGGGATCAAGCTGGAATTTCTCGTTTTTACGGTCGTCTCTTTTTGTTATTCTTCTCGTTGACCGGGTTTCAGTGTCGGGGGTTTATCCCGAACCGAAATGTATTAAAATTTTTAAATTTTCGGTAAAACGCGGTTTCGTTTTTTTAACACCGGCGGCAGGGTGACGGTATATAACGGATAAATACGGGATATGGTTGAAACGATACTGATTACGGGGTCAACGGGGTTTATCGGCGCAAGGTTGCTGAAGCATCTTGAAACGGAGGGCGCCAGGGTGCGGGTATTCCTTCGCCCCGAGAGTGCGGGGAGCCTGCCTGATGAGAACATTTCAGCGGTGAGAGGCAGGTTCGACGATCCCGAGGCTCTCCGGCAGGCTGTTTCGGGCGTCGACCGGATCGTGCATCTTGCCGGTGTTACCAAAGCTGCCGACGAAGCCGCTTTCGATGCGGGGAACGTAGAACCGGTTCGCAATCTGCTTGCCGCCGTCAGGGGGCACAATCCCGGCCTGAAGCGGTTCGTGCTCGTTTCGTCGCTTGCCGCGGCCGGTCCTGCGGAGGAAGGGACGCATGGCGTGCGGGAGTCCGACGAGCCGCGTCCGGTCAGCGCTTATGGGCGCAGCAAGCTGCGGGGGGAGAAGCTGTGCCTGGAAGCGGCAAAGAGCGTTCCGATCACCATCGTACGTCCTCCTGCGGTTTATGGTCCGGGGGATCGCGACGTGCTGCAGGTCTTTCAGATGCTCGCAAGAGGGGTTCTTGTATCGGCCGGCCGGCCGGAGAGGCAGCGCTTCAGCATGATCTATGTCGATGATCTCGTGCAGGGCATCATGGCCGCGGCACGTTCGGACAGAGCGACAGGAAGCACCTACTATATCACATCCGCGCAGTCGTGGTCGTGGGAGGATGTCATCGCCGCCGCCCGTCCGGCGCTGGGTTTCGGCAGGCTGCATCGTATCAGGCTTCCGCAGCCGCTTGTCCGGCTTATCGGCGTCGCGGGAGGACTTCTCGGCGCGCTTTCCGGCAAGCCCCCGCTTATCAACCGCGACAAGGCGAACGAACTCGTGCAGGACTACTGGGTCTGCTCGCCCGAAAAAGCCGCTGCGGAACTTGGATTCATAGCCGGCACTACGCTTGAAGAGGGCGTTTCGAAAACAGTGGAATGGTACCGGGAAAAAAGGTGGATGTGAGGGAGGAGAGTGGGTAGTGGGTAGTGGGTAGTGGGTAGTGGGTAGTGGGTAGTGGGTAATGGGTAATGGGTAGTGGGTAGTGGGTAGTGGGTAGTGGGTAGTGGGTAGTGGGTAATGGGTAATGGGTAGTGGAGGGAGGAGTTTCTTATGTCCTGTAGGTCTCATTTGTCCCATAAGTCCCATGCATCGAAGTCCCATGCCCGTTTGTCCCTTGGGTGAAAGTCTTCAGGCTTTTCCGAGAATTTTCTGCATCAGGCAGAGGAGCAGGTGGCGTTCGTCGGAGTATGGCAGAAGTCCTTTGAGAGCGGCATCGGTTTCCCTGAGCGCAATGATTGCCGCTTCCGTTTCTCTGACGGTAAATTTTTTCGTGTAGCCGAGGTAGTTGCGTACGAAGAATTCCTGTTTTCCGTACATGCCGAGAATTCGCGCGATGTCTGCTTGCGGGAGCTGCTGGACGGCAGGTACGGAGAGCTTCCAGATGCGCATGAAAAACGTCGTCATGTAGCGCACGATGCCTCCGAGTCCATCCTTTGCTCCTTCGTGCTCCATGATCATGAGGGAAATACCGCTTGAAAGCCTGAGGTTCCGTTCGGCAAGCGCTTTTTCAAGCTCGAAGACGTTGTATGTTTTGGATATGCCGACGCACTCGAAAATATCTGTCGAGGCAATGGTATTACCCGCATGTTTCGACGATGCGTACAGGATGATTTTGTCGATTTCATGGGCGATTTCCCGCGAAGAGGGCTCTACGTAGGCGGAAAAGAGTTTCAGGGCTTCGGGTTCGAAATCCCAGCCGGCGGCACGGGCTCTTTCTGTTGCGAATGCATCGACGCTGCGGATTGCGGGAAAATCCGTCCTGAATTTTTTCAGCTCGCTGAACGGTGATTTGTCGAGCTCTTTTTTGTCCGCGCTGTCGGTATCGAGGATAAGTACCGTAAAATCCGCCGGGTCAGCCAGGTACGAGACGAACCGTACCTCCTGATGCTTCTGCTGTTCTTTCGATCCGGTTCGTTTGATTTTATCGAACTGTCGGACCACAAGCAGTTTTTTCGGGGTGAACATGGGGTACTCCGATGCTTTCGACGCGAGTTCTTCGAGCGTCATGTCCTGACCGTACGCCACCGAAGTATTGAATGCGGCTTCTTCCGGCGACGGAAAAAGAGCCGCCTTGATCAATCCGGCAAGCTCTTCCTTGATATAGCTTTCCGGGCCGGTAAAAAAGTAGACCGGATCTATTTTGCCCGACCGGATTTTTTTCTTCAGGGCTTCCATGATATCACTGTACGCTCATGTGCGGCATGGCCGACGCAGACGGATTCCCCCGTAAGGGGGGGGGTTGCCGTCGGCCATGCAATGCGCCACGAAGTTTCAGAAAGGCAGGTCGTCCTTGTCGTGTTCCATCGCCGGCCCTGAGGGCTGCGAAGAAGCATCGGAAGAGCTTTGACGGGTCTCGCGCGACATCTGGTTGTATTGCGGCTGCGGACGCTCGTACGAGGTACCCGTTTCGCCATATCCTCCGCCCTGCTCCTTTGCTGAACCGAGCATCTGCATGTCGGTGCAGACGATTTCGGTCGCATATTTTTTTTCGCCGCTTTTGCTGTCGTCCCAGCTGCGGGTCTGCAGGCGCCCTTCAATGTATACCTGACGTCCCTTTTTCAGGTACTGGCTGCAGATTTCGGCGAGTTTACCCCAGACGACGATGCGGTGCCACTCGGTTCTGTCCTGCCAGTTTCCGGAAGCATCCTTGAAGCTCTCGCTGGTCGCCACGGTGAAATTTCCTACCGATTGTCCGGATGCCGTCGTTCTCAGTTCCGGATCGTTGCCGAGGTGGCCGATGAGCATTACTTTGTTAAGACCTTTTGCCATAATAAATCCAGGCTGCTGATTAAAATAATTTATCTACGGAACCGGACTGCCGTCATTCCTGATGAAATCAGTATTGCGTCAGACAAGTTACAAAACAAGTCGTTCTCCGTCAATGACCGGCCCTTCGCGACACAGAAGAATCGTACCGATGCCGCCATCAGGCGTTCTGACTTCGACTGAACAACCGTAACAGATTCCTATGCCGCAGCCCATGACCGATTCCAGCGAAAGCTCGCAGGGTATGGCGTGCGTTCTGCAGAAAACCGCTACGGCTTTGAGCATCGGGTTCGGTCCGCAGGCAAACACTTTAAGATTTCCTTTCGATTTCAGTGTCGTTATATCGTTAGCCAGCAGATCCACCACCGTTCCCCTGAACCCCGCCGATCCGTCGTCGGTAGCGATTCGACAGTTCGAGAGGTTTTCCTGCAACAGATCTTCCGATGTTCTTCCGCCAAGGTAGTTTATACAGGCGGTTCCCATTCCTGTCAGTTTTTTCTCGAGAAAAAGCATCGGCGCGGCACCAATGCCGCCCGAGACCAGCAAGGCTGTTTCCAGCGACGGGTCGCTGCAATCGAAACTGTTGCCGAGCGGTCCCAGCACCTGCATTGCCGCGCTGCACGGGGAATCGGCAAGGATTGTCGTGCCGATTCCTATGGTTTTTGCCATGATGTCGATGGAGGTTCCTCGTACATCATGGATTGAAAACGGGCGACGCAGGAGCGGTTGCGTAGAGGCGTTGACCTTGATGTTGACGAAATTGCCCGGACGGGCGGCCAGCGCTATTTCGGGGCACTCGAACGTTATGACGGAAACGTCCCTGCTGATTTTTCGTGAAGCGGTGATAGCAGCGTTCACATCTGCGATCGTAACGGTTTCTTGCATCATGTCTTTCGGAGCGGAATATAAGAGCCGGGTGAAAAAACTGTTCAGAATCTTAATAACGCAACATGAAACCGATTATGCAAATGGGTAGTGGGTAGTGGGTAATGGGTAATGGGTAGTGGGTAGTGGTTCTACAGGCGCTGCTCGTTAGAATTGTAGTATTTGTAACTATATGTCATATTCATCACTCATCACTCCTCCTTCCTCCCTTTCTCCTGCGGAAACAAAATGGCGGTTTAATTTTTTAACGTGGCCGGAAGTGTGTATGTTAGATCTTTTGCAGAGTCCAGAGAGAGTTATATTTTTTGTCTTTCGATCGTATTCACAAAACCAATGTCCGGTTCATGCGTATCTTAACATTTACAGGTAAAGGCGGAGTAGGCAAAACCAGCGTGTCGGCAGCAACTGCTGTCCGTTTATCAGAGTTGGGCCATCGTACCCTTGTCCTTTCAACCGATCCGGCTCACAGCCTTTCGGATTCATTCAACCTGCCGCTCGGCGCCGAACCCACCAAGATCAAGGAGAACCTGCATGCCATCGAGGTCAATCCCTATGTCGATCTGAAGCAGAACTGGCAGTCGGTTCAGAAATACTACACGAGAATTTTTATGGCCCAGGGCGTCTCCGGCGTCATGGCCGACGAGATGACCATTCTCCCGGGCATGGAAGAGCTTTTCTCTCTCCTGCGCATCAAACGCTATAAAACCGCCGGACTGTACGACGCGCTTGTGCTCGATACCGCTCCGACCGGTGAAACCCTCAGACTGCTTTCTCTTCCCGATACGCTTTCGTGGGGTATGAAAGCGGTCAAGAACGTTAATAAGTATATCATGCGTCCGCTCAGCAAGCCGCTGTCCAGGATGTCCGATAAAATTGCATACTTTATTCCTCCGGAAGATGCCATCGAATCGGTCGACCAGGTGTTCGACGAGCTCGAAGATATTCGGGAAATTCTTACTGACAACGTTAAATCGACCGTGCGTCTCGTCATGAACGCCGAGAAGATGTCGATCAAGGAGACCATGAGGGCGCTGACCTACCTGAACCTCTATGGTTTCAAAGTGGACATGGTTCTGGTGAACAGGTTGCTCGATACCAACGAGAACAGTGGGTACCTTGAGAAGTGGAAGGGTATTCAGCAGAAATATCTCGGAGAGATCGAGGAGGGATTCTCGCCACTGCCGGTCAAGAAGCTGAAAATGTACGATCAGGAGATCGTGGGACTCAAGTCTCTGGAGATGTTTGCCCGCGACATGTACGGCGAAACCGATCCGGCCGATTTGATGTACAACGAGCCGCCGATCAAGTTTGTCAGAAACGGCGATGTTTACGAGGTTCAGCTGAAACTCATGTTCGCCAACCCCGTCGATATCGACGTCTGGGTTACCGGCGATGAACTTTATGTGCAGATCGGCAACCAGCGAAAGATCATCACCCTGCCCATCAGCCTTACCGGCCTCGAACCGGGTGATGCGGTTTTCAAGGACAAATGGCTCCACATACCGTTCGATCTGAACCATCAGGGTCAGCATCAGCGGCAGAAAGAGTTCAACAAAGTCTGATTTGGCAGTCAAAAGGCTGTTTGTTTGGTGGAGGTTTTTTTATTACTTTTCCTCAAAGCAATTGGTTACCAAAAAACATGAAATGGGCATATGCAGTAATGCTATCCCGCTTAAACCGGAGAGAAAAAAATGTCAGAATCCTATCAGAAGCTCCGTAAGGAATTCAAAGAGCTTGATTTTACCGACCGGCTCACGTTTGTTGCAGAGAGTTTAGTGCTGACAGGTCAGGGCGCTGTTGTTGGCGGGTTGACTCTTGTCGGAAACATTTTTGATACTGTTTTTAATACAGCCGGTTCTATTTTGGATGCTACAGGTGTTGTGAATATGCTGGGGCGTACTGGCGGAGTCGTAGGTGAGACAATTGACAGGGTGGCAATTACGGTTAAAGATGTGTCGAGGGCGGCAGGGGACCTGTATGTGAATGCTGTTGACGCGATGGAAAATGTAACAGACAATGCAGCGACAGCTGTTGGAGATGCAGGAGTGTCTGCTTCGGAAGCTGTGAAGAACATTGCCGGTTCGTTCCAGAAAGGCGCACCGAAAAAATAGGGTGACGGGATTCCCTTTCGAGGATTAGTGAATTCTTTGTTTGTGTTTTTCTGTTTATTACTGTAAATTGAAGCAAAGTTTCTATTTCCAATTCAGGTAGATTTCCAATAATTAAATTCCAAAAGGAGGAATTATGAGTGGTGGTGGCGTTTTTACCGATATCCTTGCTGCTTCAGGCCGTATTTTTGAGGTTATGGTTGAAGGACATTGGGCAACAGTAGGGATGCTGTTCGATTCTCTGGGCAAAGGTGTTATGAGAATCAACCAGAATGCTTACGGCAACATGGGCGGCGGCGGCGGAAGCCTCCGTGGTTCGTCACCTGAAGTTTCTGGTTACGCTGTACCTTCCAAGGGAGTCGAGTCGAAGTTTGCAAAATAAGCCGACTTTCGAAACTGTATTCCTGGCAGTGAATAGCTCATGCTTTCACTGCCTTTTTTTTTGCCTGTCAGTTATCGACAACGTCTGCATGAGTTTCAGAACCCGATATCGGTTAAAAAACCCTGCTTGTTTTACTGCGCATTTTTGTCTGTAAGGTTTATTGCCGGCCTGCAATCACTTTTCGGAGGAGTTTCACTTTCTTTTCATATTTTATTAGATTTAATGTTTAATCGATAACACGTCTAACGCGATCAGAACACTGGTAATGGCCACAATTTCTTTATATGTATCCGGACAGACAGAGCTGAACGATGTCACTGAGTTTTTTCAGAAGAATCTCATGAATCCCGGAGAAAATCCTGTTGCTTTTTTCGATGGGGTTTTCTATGAATCTCATCAGGAGCGCGTAGGCAATATCGTTTTTCAGGATTACCTGATCTATACCGATAAAGCTGTCTACCTCTGGGCAAGAGGCGCGAACAAGGATTTTCTCGATCGTTTCAGCCTTGGCTCTGTTTCCGTGAACAGTCGGAACAAGGACGGCGATTTCGCAACGCTCAACCTCAAGATCAGGCGGGAAGAGAAAGAACCGGTCTATGTTATTTTCGATATGGTCGAAATACGCGAGGCCGAGCTTATCACCAGACTGCATACCGTCGTTGAATCGACTATCGAGGATGCTCTCGGCGTCAACTTCAGGAAGGAAATTCCTGATGCCATAGCGGCAAGAGTGCTTCAGGCGGGAAGGACTGTCTGTCCTCCCCACTCGTTTTCCATTGCGATGGCGCCAGCGGCGCCGATCCATCAGGACAGTTCGATCGGCTACGGCCAGGACCTTCTTGAACAATACAAGGCATCTATCGGATATCCGCCTGCGGATGATTCCGGGCAGTATCAGGAACATGCCCAGGGCAGGCAGAAAAGCCCTTCACCCGGTCAGCAAGGGCAGGGTAATCCGGCAGCAGATGCCTTGAAAGGCCTTGAAAATATGCTTCCTGCAGATCCTGCCGCGCTCAGGAGAATCGCATCGTCTATCAAGGATATGGTTGGTGAAGCGCCATTCAAACTACGGGAACAGGTAATGAAAGATCTGCAGCATGTACCGGGCGATGTGGCGACGGTACTGACAGCCATGAATGAACTGCTGGCCAATATCGCAGGAAACCCGCAGGCAGAGCGTTTCGTGATGACCGCCATAACCACGGCAGTCCGCAATGACGGCGTACTCGGTTCGATCGGCAAAATGCTCAAGCTCACGACAGGATTCGGCAGCGATAAAAAACAGCCATCCAGAAATGATCGTCGCAACCGCACCGATAATGCAGGGGCCCGGGAGGAGCGACGGCCGTCCTTCGATGAGGATGACGACAGTTCGACAATCAGAAGAAAGAAAATCAGCATCAAGGACGATGACGCAGGTTCTTCCTCGTCAGGTATGTTTACCGGTGGACATTCTGATGACGAAGGGTTGCCGCTTCCCGAAGAACGCAGGGGAAAAAGCGCTGTTTCAGTGGATGACGATTCGGACAATGTCGTCAAGCGCAAAAAAATAAGCATCAAGACCGAAGAGAGTTCGGCATCGGCGCTTGTGCGGGATATGATGGCCATGGACACGCCGCCTTCGGATGTTCCTGCCGGAGAGACGCAAGGGGATAAACATTGCCCTTCACCTGTATCGGAACCCGATCAGGAAGTTCGCCGCAAAAAAATCCGGATAGTGGGAAACAGCGATGCTTCGACGCAGCGGAAGGAAGATCTTTCCATGGCCTGCAGCGAAGAGCCGTTATCGGGAGCTGTTCCGGAGGAAACTGAAACGCCCGGTGATCAGAATATAAAGATATCCATCAGGGATGAATCATCCGACGATTCCGGTTTTTCCATTTCGGAAGAGATGCTTGCAGGCGCGCTTTCAGAGGTATCATCCGGGTCCGGGAGCTCCGAAGTATACAACACAATCGAATCCGACGGGGATGCTCATGCAGGGCTCGCTGATTCTGCTGTAAAGAAACATACAGCGGAGTCCGGTGATCCTGGCGCGGCAGCAGATCCGAAAACATCGGAAGAGTCACCTGCAAAACGTTCAATAACGGTCAAGTCTACTCAATAGTTTCGCAAAAAACATGAGAATTATTCTTTATCTGGGGAAGGGCGGAGTTGGAAAAACCACCGTATCGGCTTCGACGGCTACGGCAATTGCCCGTCGGGGGGAGCGAGTGCTTATTATGAGCACCGATGTGGCTCACAGTCTTGCTGACGCGTTCAGCAGGGAATTAAGCCAGACTCCCTTAGAGGTTGAAAAGAACCTCTTTGCCATGGAAGTGAATGTCCTTGCCGAAATCAGGGAAAACTGGAACGAGCTCTATTCCTATTTTTCGTCGATTCTCATGCATGACGGCGCTAACGAAGTAGTTGCCGAAGAGCTTGCCATTGTGCCGGGCATGGAGGAGATGATCAGTCTGCGTTACATCTGGAAAGCTGCGAAATCCGGCAAGTACGATGTCGTTATCGTCGATGCCGCCCCGACAGGCGAAACCATGCGTCTGCTCGGCATGCCCGAATCGTACGGATGGTATTCCGACAAGATCGGAGGCTGGCATTCGAAGGCTATCGGTTTCGCTGCGCCGCTGCTTTCGAAGTTCATGCCGAAAAAGAACATCTTCAAGCTTATGCCCGAGGTCAACGAGCACATGAAAGAACTTCACGGGATGCTTCAGGACAAGAATATCACCACCTTCCGCGTCGTGCTCAACCCCGAAAACATGGTTATCAAGGAAGCGCTGCGCGTGCAGACCTATCTGAACCTTTTCGGATACAAACTCGACGCTGCCGTGGTAAACAAAATTCTTCCCGAAAGCTCAGCCGACCAGTACCTGCAGAGCCTCATCGATATCCAGCAGAAGTATCTGAGAGTGATCGACAACTGCTTTTACCCTCTGCCGATATTCCGTGCACATCAGCAGACCTCCGAAGTGATCAATACCGATCGGCTGCATATGCTGAGCCAGGAAATTTTCGGCGACAGGAACCCGGCGGCAGTGCTCTACAGCTATGATAAAACCCAGACGCTTGAAAAAATCAACGGCAAATATGTGCTCAGCCTTCATCTTCCGAACGTCGAGGTCAAAAAACTCAACGTCAATATCAAGGGCGACGAACTGCTTGTGGACATCAACAACTTCCGAAAGAGCATCATTTTGCCGAACGTACTGGTAGGAAGGAAAACCGAAGGCGCCGATTTCGCCGCCGGCAACCTGAACATAACCTTCGCGAACTGAAGGCTGCTTGTATGTTACCTCGTCAGGCGGGCGGCATCACAAATGCCGCCCGCTTTTTTGTTTCACCGGGGAATGGGACGAATAGGACTGATAATAGTGCCATTGAACTCCGAAAACTGATTCCCGGGGTCTTTCATACGTCCCATAGGTCCTATTCGTCCCATTCTTCAAGCCGACAGCCGACAGTATTCAGCGTGGTATCGCTATCCGTTCGCGGAGCCTGACCGGCACCGACCGATCCGGGCATTGTTTCAGGAGCGAAGAGACAGGGCATTGCAGCACGGGATGCAGGGGATCGGCAATATCGAGCAGGGGTATCAGCACAAACATCCGTTTCGTCAGTTCCTCGTGCGGAATGCCGAGCACGCTGTTTCGCATGACGAGGCTGCCGAAGAGCAGGATATCGATATCGATCACCCTCGGACTCCAGCGTATATAAAGTTCAGGTCTGCCGAGGTTTCTTTCAATGGCCTTGCAGTGCGAACGAAGTTCATCCGGCGAGAGTCCGGTGTCGAGTTTAACGACACCGTTATAGAAACGTTCCTGTTCGGTAACGCCGACAGGTTCCGTCATATAGATGGCCGAAACATCCGTCACGCAGGTATCCGGCAGCAGGTCGAGCAGGTTGACGGCTTCCTGCAGATGGGTCAGGCGGTCGCCGATGTTCGAGCCGATGCCGAGGTATACCGTGTGCCGTTGAACGGTATCAGGTTCTTTTTGCCGAAAAGCAGGCTTCCGCATAGTCGCAAATTCCGTTCAGAGGAGGGTTACGTTTTCTGACCCTGATAGTTGTTTCCTGGAGTACAGGGAAATCCGAAAGCAGTTCATGTACGATATCGCAAGCAACCGTTTCGATGAGAAAGCAGCGTTTCCGGGTCAGTACTGCCTTGATTTTCCGGTAAACCGTGCCATAATCGATGGTTTTCGAAATATCGTCCCGGAGTGCGGCTTCGGTGAAATCGAATACCAGTTCTGCATCAACCTCATACTTCGCTCCGACAGTATGCTCTTCCTTCAGTACGCCGTGGTGCGCATAAAAAAGGAGGTTGACCAGCCGTACTGACGAGCGGGTTGTGACAGTCATATCGGTTGTTGTTTTTGTCATAAAATACAATGTGAGCAACTCGCGGCGAAAGTCAAAATTCTCACTGCAGAATGCATCGATTGCCCGATCGTGCCTGATCCGGATTCAAGGGAAAAATGTTACCTTTACATTAACGGCTCTTCTGCGTAACCCGGCAGTTCATAAGCCGGTAAAGCGCCGATATTGGCGGTAAGAGATGTCCTGCCGATTAACCCTTATGCTTTCTAACAGATACATTCCGGACAGTATGACACACAAGCTCTCCGATTTCTATGCAGGATGCCGGTCGCGTGCCGTAATTCTCGCACTCGAAGAGGACCGGTATACCGGCGATATCACCACCATTGCAACGATTTCGCCCGAACAGCAAGGTCACGCAGTGATCAGGGCAAAGGCATCCGGAACGCTTGCCGGAGCGGGCGTTGCGGAAGAGGTATTCAGGGCATGCGATCCTGGGCTTACGCTCGGTTTCTCCTGCCGCGACGGCGAAGCCGTGGAAACGGGAACGACCATACTCGACGTTTCCGGCAACATCGCTTCGCTGCTCATGGCCGAGAGGACGGTTCTGAATTTCATGCAGAGAATGTCGGGTATCGCCACGCGGACGGCGGCATATGTCAGCAGGGTCGCCCATACGGGCGCAGCGATACTTGATACCCGGAAAACGGCTCCCGGCTTGCGTTACTTCGACAAAGAGGCAGTACGCATAGGGGGGGGCAAAAATCACCGTTTCGGACTCTTCGACATGATTCTCATCAAAGACAACCATATCGACGCTTCCGGCGGCGTGGCCAATGCCCTCGGCAATGCCGTTGCATACCGGGAGCGTAACGGGCTCGATGTGCAGATCGAAACCGAAGTCCGTTCGCTTGCCGAACTTGCCGAAGCGTTGCCCTGTGGCCCCGATATCGTGCTCCTCGACAATTTTTCCGTTGAACTGCTTCAGCAGGCAGTTGCCTATGCCCGATCATGCGCTCCTGCTGTCAGGCTTGAGGCATCGGGCAATGTTGGCATCCATAATGTCGCTGCGATTGCCGAAACCGGCGTTGACTATATCTCCATCGGCGAACTCACGCACAGCGTGACGGCGCTGGATCTGTCCATGACCATAGCATTTGTCTGAGCCTTATGGAAATAGGCGTTGACATCGTTGAACTCGAACGGATAGGCAGAGCCTGGCGCCGCTACGGCGAGGCGTTTCTGAAACGATTTATGACCGTCCGGGAAATCGGATACTGTCTGAAAAAAAAAGACCCCGTTCCGGGCATTGCCGGAAGGTTTGCAGCGAAAGAAGCGCTGGTCAAGGCGCTCGGGACGGGGATATCGGGACCGGTCCACTGGAAAAGCTTCGAAGTGATCAACGACAGCCGGGGAAAGCCCGAGGTGCACCTTCACGGCATGGTGGCGGATACCGTCAGCATCGCGCAGGTATCGATTTCCCACGACCGCCTCTCTGCCGTAGCCATGGCGGTGGTTGTGAAGAAGGAGTCAGGAGAGAGGAGGGAGGAGAGTGGGTAGTGGGGAGCTTGAGCGGTGGGCTGGAAGCTCATCCCGCCAACCAGCCAACCAGCCATCTCGCCAACAAAAAAGCAGAGGCAACGGACCTCTGCTTTTCTGTTGTGATTTCTGTCAGCCGGTTTCAGCCTTTGTGCTCCGGGATCGGCGTGGATTCTTCGGTGATGGTAACCTGGCTTTTTATGATGTCGTAGACTTTGTTCTTGAGGATCGAGTCCGAAACGTAGTCCCTGAACTCGCTCGACATGTATGCGTTCAATGCCTGTTCGACGCTGATCGACGGGTTTTTCCCGGCTTCTTTTTCTGCGAAAGCCCTGATGTCTTCATCAGTTACCGCAAGGCTGTTCATCTCGGCGATTTTCTGGCTTATGAGGAGCCAGCGGGCATGCTTTTCGGCATTCGGCGCCATGGCAAGGGTGAACTGCCTGACGTCAAACCCTTTCGGGAAATTGCCGCCCATCTGACGTTTGGCATTTTCCACCAGCATGTTCGAGAACGATGCAATCATGGACTTCGGCGCCGGTACCGGGTTTTCTTCGATCAGTTTCGCCGAGATCGATTCGAGCAGTTCGTCTTCCGATTTCATGGTGAAGTGCTGTTCGAGCTGGATGCGGACATCGGCGGTGAAATCATCGGCGTTTTCGAATCGCTGCCCGGTTATATCCTTTACCAGGTCGTCGGTAAGTTCCGGAAGTTCAAGGCGTTTCACCTCCTTGACGACGATGCGGTAGTGCTGTACCGGAGTTTCCTCGTCTTTGGGCTCCGTATCGACGTCGGCGCTCTCGCCGGATTTTTTACCGAGAAGCGCCTTGCGGAAAGGGTTATCTTCGGGAAGGTATGCGAGATTGAAATGGTGGTTTTCCATTCCGGACCCCTCCTCCGCCTCGCCGGCCTCGTCGATTTTCGTGACGTCGCCGATGACGGTATCGGTTTCTGTTGCGGCCTCGTCGACGGAAACAAGGGTTCCATGTCCCTTGAGGATCAGGTTGATCTCCTTGCGGACATTCTCGTCCGTTATAATGTAGCGCGGCTGGCTGAAGCTGTAGCCTTCGAAGCTTTTCAGTTCGAATTCAGGGTGTACTTCGTATGAGAGCTGTATTCTGAGCTGGCCGTCTTCGAAGTTGAAGCTGTCTATGGACGCACGGCCTGCCGGTTTGATTCCATCCTCCTCGGCGATCGCGGCGAAGTGCTTCGATGCCATTTTTTCGGCTATCGACGCCTCGATTGCCGGACCGACCAGCTTTTTGAGCATTCCTGCCGGGACATGACCTTTTCTGAATCCCTTGATCTGTACCGTTCTTTTTGCCTCTTCAAG
>VGGK01000037.1 GCA_016868665.1 Chlorobiota bacterium | reverse complement strand
ACCGGCATCCCTACCGTGACTTTGCAGCTCAAGTTACCTGCTTTGGGAAGATAGGAGACATGAATCCGGGGAAGAAGAGTTGCCCACGGATTGGCACGGATTACCACGGATGGCGCCTGCGTTGCCCGGCTTTGCCGTTCAAATCAGGCGCTGTTTTTTTTTAGAGGGGAAGCGCGCGGTTCCCGCTGATTGGGAGCGGATTTTCACGGATTGATTGATGGCTGCAGAGTACGAGTGATATGCGGGAGGAATAAGAATGAGTGCGGGTAGGTTTGCTCCGGTTCCGCTTCCGGGACAGTCTCACATCTCACTCTTCGCGTTCGAAAATCTCGTGTATGGCCTTCGGTATGGCATCGAGAATGCCACCGGCAGTTACAAGGCTCGATACATCGTCGGCAAGATCGCCTGCCCGCCCGTGAAACCACGAGGCCGCTGCCGCGGCATCGAAAATCGCTGCACCTTTTGCAGCCAGTGCGGCAATCATTCCGGCAAGAACATCTCCGGATCCCGCGGTTGAAAGCGCTTCGGTGCCTGAATCGTTAAGCAGCAGGCGTCCTTCATGATCGGCAAGCACGGTTGGATTGCCTTTAAGCAGTATGTTCACACCGTATTGAGCAGCGAACTCTCTCGCCCTGTTGATGGGATCTTCAGCGATCGTTTCCGCAGGAATTCCGGTAAGCCGGCTCAATTCTCCGTAATGCGGAGTCAGAACGGCATTTGAAAGTGTCAGCTTTTCACGCAGCATACCGGTTTCGGCAATGGCGTAAAGGGCATCGGCATCGATTACGAGTTTTTTTGCGCTCATTTCAGGTTTCCCGAGCAGTTCGCGAATGAATTGAATTGTTCTGCTTTCTCTTCCGAGACCGCAGCCTATAAGCACAGCGTCCGCCCAGCGGATTTTTTCAAGCACGCTATCCATATCCTGATTCACGACAATCGCTTCGGGAACGGCAGTGTGCATAACGCTCATCGAGGCCTCAGGAAGGCATGCGCAGACATAGCCTGCGCCGGTATGCACGGCGGCCTTTGTCGAGAGCAGGGCGGCGCCGATCATGGACGAACGCGGGGATCGGGAACCTGCAATCACAAGAACCTTTCCGTTCGTGTGTTTTGCCCCTGAGATTTCCCTGAGGCAATAGTGTTCCGCGGCATACTCCCGGTCGATAAGACGGCAGACAGGCTCATCGAGCAGGAATTCCGGTATCGATATCTCGACGGTTCTGACATCGCCGGAGAGGCGGGGGCCGTCGTTCAGGAAAAAACCGGTCTTCATGAATGCCATCGTTACGGTCATGTCGGCGGTTACTGCGGGTTCTGTGGAAAATCCGGACGTCGCATCGAGGCCGGAAGCGATATCGACGGCAACTATCGGGGACGCGTGGCGCTCTCTGAGAGCAATCAGCAATTCAATCCCCTCTCTTGCAGGAGAAGCGAGTTCGCTTTTCGGCGTCGCCGTTTTAAGGCCGGTGCCGAGTATCGCGTCGAGAAGGGCGTCGTAAGGCGATTCCATCACAAACGGCAAAGCCTCCGTTACGCTTTCGAATATCCTGATATCGGAATGCCTGCTGTAGGCTTCGAGCGAGGCAAGGCCTTCGGTGTTCGATGCAGAGAGCGAGGGCGGGGGGTAGAGCAGAACCAGATCGACCGAGGCTTTGCGGTTAAGCAGATGACGGGCAACCACGAAGCCGTCGCCACCATTGTTGCCTTTACCGCAGATGATGAGAAATCTGCATCCTTCGCGGATGCCGTCATCGAGGAAATCGTTCATATATTCGACAACCCGCATGCCGGCAAGCTCCATCAGGCGTATGCCGCCGATCAGGAGCCCATCTATGGCTGCCTGATCAGCCCTGGCCATTTCCGCGGCGGTAACGACTGGAAGCATAGATCCTCCTTTTTCAGGAATGCTTATATGCTGATTGGCTATCTCCCGACACCAATCTTCCCATTATCAATTAATTATCAATTACCCATTATCAATTCCCTCTCCTCCTGATTCCCTAAAGCTCATCAAGATGCAGGGCATGTTCGAGCGCATGATAATAGGCGTCGGCCAGTTCCTCCGTTGTGAACGAGACTGCGGTTCTGCCGTTGATGGCAATGGCCGCCCGACTGTCAGCAACCTTGCCGATAACGCGTACGGGAACATTAAGGCCGACAGCATCGGCTATGACCTCCCGTGCGGCATCCGGAGCGATACTCACAAGCACGCGGCCCTGCGCCTCCGAAAAGAGCTGCTGCTGGATATGGAAGGGGTTGCTGGCTGTATCTTCGATGTCGATATCGAAACCGAGCATGTTTCCTTTCTCCATCACGGATTTTTCTACGATTGCCGTAAAAAGCCCGCCATCGGAAATATCATGAGCCGATTGCAGCAGTTTTTTCGATGCCAGCCCGACAAGCAATTCATGAAGGTTTTTTTCGTGAACGAGATCAATGTCTGGGGCATCCTGTCCGGGAGTGCCATACTGCATGACCAGATATTCCGATCCCTCAAGGGAGAGTTCCGGATCGCCGAGCAGAAGAATGGCGTCGCCGGAATTGCGGAATGTCGATCCGACGCGGCAGTCGATATCGTCCAGCAGTCCGATCATGCCTATAGTCGGAGTCGGGTAGATAGCCGTGCGTTCTCCTCCAAGGAACGTTTCATTGTAGAAGCTGACGTTGCCGCCCGTCACGGGGGTATTGAATGCCCTGCAGGCTTCGCCCATGCCCTCTGCCGAGGTTTTGAACTGAAAGTAGACTTCCGGTTTGTATGGATTACCGAAATTCAGGCAGTTCGTGATAGCCAGGGGACGGGCTCCTGAACAGGCGATGTTTCGCGCACATTCGGCAACAGCGATTTTACCGCCCTTAAGAGGGTTCAGGTAGACATAGCGAGAGTTGCAGTCGGTTTTCATGGCTATGCCTTTTTTCGATCCCTTGATGCGGATGACCGCCGCATCGGACGAGCCGACAGCCGTGACGGTATTTGTCTGCACCATGGAGTCGTACTGCCGGTAGACCCACTGCTTGCTGGCAATGCTTGGTCGTGAAAGCAGGGCGAGGGCGAGCGCTGAAAGATCGAGATTGTCGTCGGGAACGAGCGATGCGGGAGGATTTTCCGGTTTCTTTTCGACAGCTTCACGCGTATAAACCGGAGCGCCTCCGCCAAGCACCAGGGATTCGGCGGGTATTTCCGCTACAACGCTTCCGTGATGTCTGACTCTGAGCATGTTGTCGGATATGACTTTTCCGATAACGACCGCCTGAACATCCCATTTGCGATAGATATCGATAATCCGGTCCTCGAATCCGTTTTCGGCTACCACAAGCATGCGTTCCTGGGATTCGGAGAGCATGATTTCGTAAGCGCTCATGCCGCTTTCACGTATGGGTACCAGATCGAGGTCAATTTCTATGCCCCCGGAACCGGTTTTTTCAATACCTCTTGCACTCATTTCCGAGGTCGAACTGGTAAGGCCGGCGGCGCCCATGTCCTGCAGACCCACCACATATCCGGTTGCAATCGCTTCAAGAGTTGCCTCGAGCAGAAGTTTTTCGGCGAACGGATCGCCGACCTGCACGCTCGGGCGCTTGTCTTCCGAAGCTTCGCTGAGGTCCTCCGAAGCGAAGGTCGCGCCATGAATGCCGTCCCGTCCGGTAGCGGAACCTACGATCAGCACGGGATTCCCTTCGCCTTTCGCCGTAGCGCTCACGGTTTTGTCGTGTTCGACGAGGCCTACCGACATGGCGTTAACCAGAGGATTGCCGGTGTAACAATCCTCAAAATAAATCTCGCCGCCAACGGTGGGAACGCCGAATGAATTGCCGTAGTCGCCGATTCCCCTTACCACACCGTCAACCAGATAGCGAACCCTTGGATCTTTCGGGGAGCCGAACCGCAGAGAATTCAGAGAAGCTATCGGGCGGGCTCCCATGGTGAAAATATCGCGATGAATGCCTCCTACGCCGGTTGCGGCACCCTGATAAGGTTCGACAGCCGACGGGTGGTTATGCGATTCAACCTTGAATGCTATGGCAAGATTGTCACCGATATCGACAAGTCCGGCATTTTCCTCGCCTGCACCGGTAAGCAGCGCCTCACCTTCTCTCGGAAGGGTTTTCAGGACGGCGATCGAGTTCTTGTAACTGCAATGCTCCGACCACATGACCGAAAAAATGCCAAGCTCCGTAAAAGTCGGGGTTCTTCCGAGAATAGCGAGAATATTTCCGTACTCTTCGGCATTGAGGCCATGTTCTTCGGCCATGAGCAGCGTCACTTCTGGTTCGGTTTGTTTCATAACGAACGGTAAACGTTTCGATGGCGTCAGGGCTGCTGCCCGTGACAGTTTTTGTATTTTTTTCCGCTGCCGCAGGGGCAGAGGTCGTTGCGTCCGGTTTTCGGTTCCGCCCTTACCGGCTGCTGCGGTGTTTCCCCCTGTTCGGAATCACTTTCTCCGGCATGTTTGTAAACGCTTTCCGCTGCCTGGTGCTGGGCTATGAGTTTTTCCTGCCGGAGAGCCTCCTTTTTCTGCCGGGCTTCGATCTCTTTCGCCTCATCCGGATTCACCGGAAACAGTTTGAAGGCGAGCGAAAGGGTTTCAAGTTCGATTTCCTGCAGCAAACTGACAAAAAGGCGGTAAGCTTCCTGTTTGTATTCCAGAAGAGGATCCTTCTGGCCGTAAGCCCGAAGATTGATACCCTCCCTGAGAGAGTCGATCTCCCTGAGATGTTCGCGCCATTTTTTATCGATAACGCTCAGCACGGCATATTTTTCGATCTGCGCCATGATCTCTTCAGGAATCTCCTCTTCCTTGCGCCGGTAAAAGCCCAGTGCGGTCTCATAGAGCCTGTCTGCTATTCCCTTGGCTCCTTCACGGTCGAACAGATCACTTTCCGGACGGAACTCGACCGACAGCTCCCGGAGCAACCGTTCTTCAAGTTCTTCAGCATCGAATGCCTTATCGTATTTGCGCACCACCATGTCACAGTAATCACGAAGCAGATCGAAGATGTCGCTCGAAAGGCGATCTTTCTGCAAGCCGTTTTTCCTTCTGGTATAGATGACGTCGCGCTGCTGGTTCAGCACATCATCGTATTCGAGCAGGCGTTTCCGGATAGCGAAGTTCTGTTCCTCAACCTTTTTCTGTGCGCGTTCGATGGATTTGGTAATCATGGAATGTTCGATCACGTCGCCCTCCTCATGACCGAGTCGGTCCATTACCGAAATCACCCGGTTGGAGCCGAAAAGGCGCATGAGCTCGTCTTCGAGAGAGACGAAAAATACTGATTCGCCGGGATCTCCCTGGCGTCCTGAACGTCCTCGCAGCTGACGGTCGATTCGGCGTGATTCGTGCCGTTCGGAACCGAGAATGAAGAGCCCTCCAAGTTCCCGTATTCCAGGCCCGAGCTTGATGTCCGTACCGCGTCCGGCCATGTTCGTCGCAATGGTGACCGCGCTTTTCTGGCCTGCACCAGCCACGATTTCGGCTTCACGGGCATTCTGTTTTGCGTTAAGCACGCTGTGCGCGATGCGTTTGGCGCGAAGCATTCTCGACAGTGTTTCCGAAACCTCCACGCTGGCCGTACCGACGAGCACGGGTTGGCCCTTTTTCTGCAGCTCCTCGACTTTTGAGACTATGGCGTTGTATTTTTCCCTGCGGGTCTTGTAGACAAGATCGTCCATATCCCTGCGTACCACCGGTTTATTGGTGGGGATAACCACAACATCGAGTTTGTATATTTCGTAGAACTCGGATGCCTCGGTTTCGGCCGTACCGGTCATGCCGGCCAGCTTTTTGTAAAGGCGGAAGAAGTTCTGGATGGTTATGGTGGCCATGGTCTGCGTTTCGCCTTCGATCTTGACGTTTTCCTTGGCCTCTATCGCCTGATGCAGTCCGTCGCTGTAACGACGGCCCGGCAGGATTCGTCCGGTGAACTCATCGACAATCATCACCTTGCCTTCCTGCACCACATATTCGTCGTCTCGTTCGAAAAGCGAATAAGCCTTAAGAAGCTGGCTGATATTATGCAGACGCTCCGAACGGTCGGCGAAAAGCCGGTAGACGGCATCCTTCTGCTTGACTTTATCGGCAGGGGAGAGCGAAGTATCGCTTTCGATGGACGCGATTTCAGAACCGACGTCAGGAAGAAGGAAAAGATCCCGGTCCTGATGGCTCAGCTTGCTCAGAAAATCCCGTCCTTTGTCGGTGAGGTCGATAGTGCCGGCTTTTTCGTCAACGGCGAAGTACAATTCGTCGTCAACTTCATGCATGCGGCTTGCATTATCCTTCAGAAACTCGTTTTCCGTACTCTGCACCAGTTTAGCCATTCCCTGCTGAGAGAGCATCTTGATGAACCGGCTGTTTTTAGGCTGGCCGCGCTTGACGCGCAGCAGGGCCAGGCCGGCGTCGAAATCACCCGGTTTTGTCCTGAGAGCGGATTCCGCCTGCGAAAGGCAGGAGGCGACTAGCTGCTGCTGCGTCCGCACAAGATGTTCGATCCATGGTTTGATTTCCTGGAACTTGCTGTTGTCGGCGTTGGGCACCGGTCCGGAAATGATCAGCGGCGTTCTTGCCTCGTCGATGAGTACGCTGTCAACTTCATCGACGATTGCGAAATAAAAATCGCGATGCACCATTTCATCCATGGTGCCGGCCATATTGTCGCGAAGGTAGTCGAATCCGAATTCGTTGTTCGTGCCGTACGTGATATCGCAAAGGTACTGCTGCTTTCTTTCGAAAGAATGCATGGAATTCAGAATGACGCCGACACTCAGGCCGTGAAATTCGAACACCGGCGACATCCACTCCTTGTCGCGCTGTGCCAGGTAGTCGTTTACCGTCACCACATGAACGCCGCGTCCTGTAAGCGCATTCAGGAAAACGGGCAGTGTCGATACAAGGGTTTTTCCTTCGCCGGTTGCCATTTCGGATATTTTACCCGAATGCAGCACCATACCGCCGATCAGCTGCACGTCGTATGGCACCATATCCCAGATCATTTCGTGCCCCATTACCATATAGGTATGGCCTTTAAGGCGTCGGCAGGTGTCTTTTACCAGAGCGAACGTTTCGGGAAGAATCTCGTCGAGCAACGAAGCCGTCGTTTTTTCATACTCCTGGGAGAGGCTTTCGAGCTCGTCGTTGATGCTGTCGGCCTTGTCGAGATCGATATCGGGATCTCCGAGAGCCGAGTATAATTCTCTTTTCTTTTCCTCGAACGGCTGGAGCGCGCTGCGCACCTTGTTGCGAATCTCCACACCCTTAGCTTTCAGCTGTTCGTTCGACAGCGTCTCGAAAGAGCGCTGCAGTTCATTGATGTTCTGGACGACCGGCTGAAGTTTTTTAATGTCTTTATCGTGTTTTGAACCGAATATTTTTTCAAAAATTTTCAGCATTCTGTTCTTGGCTTTCCGCTTGTGTTACGGACAGGTTATAAAACGTGTTAGATAATTGTTTTCTAAGGTATTGAATTACCTTCTGAGAAAAAAGTTGTCGTATAAGAAAAAAAGGATGCCGGCCTTGCTCCTGTTACGAGTCAGGCTTACTCGCTTGCAGCCAACCGGCCCCTAAGCCGTATTGAGTCCCTTCACCCTCCTTCTCCAGCAGTGGAAGAGCAGATGTCCGGCGTATCCGGCTATTTCGGGGTTGATGACAGAGCGGATTTCCCGCTGCAGCTCCATATAGTTATTGACGGTCAAAGGCATCGCAGCCCGTTTGAGACCGAACCATTCGAGCAGGTACTGACGGACATGCGTGTCGATGGGAAACGCATCGAACCGGCCAAGCCCGAAAAGCGCAATGCAGTCGGCGATTTTAGGACCGATTCCGTCATTTCGGCATAATTCATCCCGGATGCTGTCGAGAGACCGATCCGGAGATGCGAGTTTTCGGAAATCCAGTTCACCGGATGCCACTGCCTCCGCCATTTTCCGGACGTTAACGGCTCTCCTGCAGTTGTTGTTCGTGCATATCCGGAGATCTTCGGAATGAGCTGACGCAATCCTTTCAGGCGAAGGAAAAGCATAGTTCGTGTGCCGGGTTCCTTCGAAGGTAAACGAAACAGGATCGCCGAAAACCCTGCAGATCTCCCCGATCTGGCGCCGGATAATCGGCATGCCGATTCCCTGTGCACACATAAATGTTACTGCGGTTTCAAAAGGGTCCTGACGGAGGACTTTCAATCCGTAGAAATCCTGTACCAAAAGCGCTATATCCCTGTGGAGAAAACGGAATACGGGTTCCATAATAACCCGTTCATTTATGTCAAGACTCAGGTAATATTCCGCCCATTTACTCAGAGGCAATCCCCCTAATTCATCTCTATCGGAATAAATGGATAAACCCAACGTATCCATTGATTTAATAATGATCGGAGACCCATGTATTACCGATACATAATAGGGATAATGACTGCGATACATTTCCCATCTGAATGTTTGTCCACTGAATAAAGTATCATGCACTGATACCGTAAAATCCGACGATATTATAGCACTGTAACGGTCACCATGGTTGCTGTTATGCATAATGCGTAACTTGATGTGAGAATCGTGGAAAAAGTTTATGTAATGATATATAAGTAATTATAAAAAAAGAAAATATAAGTTTTGTCTCAAAAGCTTTAAGTCTTTTTTAGGTGGCGATAAAGACAAAATATATTATGACGAATGCAAATAAAAAAAGATATATAAAAAATAAAATAAGAGGCAATAAAAAACCCGTTATAATCAGGAGTATAGTGTGTTTATGGTGTTGATAAAATCATTATAAATCTAAAATATCAGATTTTATATGATTCATTTTTTTTAAGGTGTAATCTTTTATTGGGTATTGTTCTTCGAAAAAAACGCAATACAAGTGTTCATTCCGGTTGATAAGCAGCGGTATAAATAAGATAGTGAAGTCTTTTTATGACATGTCTTTACGGTAACGCATCGTGCGATTAAGGCGTGTTTTGAAAAGATTGGCATGGATAACGTTAACGCATAGACGAGGGGCGGCAAGGATATATCGCCGACAGATTCGCTGAAGAAGCTTTGCCTGGCAATTGCTTTTTATCCGGATCCGCTCAACGATCAGCATTGCTGAAAGCGGACCTCGGCGCAGGTTTATGTTCGTCTGGTTATCTCCGGGAAAGAGAGAATAGGATATGCGTTATAAAAGCAGATCGAAATAATGATCAAGAGAGTCCTGTGGAGCTTCGTCCACCCGGATAAGTTCGAATGTGCGGTTTCCTGCAGCAGGCACAATAAGCGAGAGAACCGCAATCTCCGCAACGTCGCTTCGGTCGATCGAGCCGGTTATCAGGTCGCCGGTATCGAGCAGCAGCCTGTGCTGCATGGGCGGTCCGTCAAGCAGTCCACCAGGGCGTATGATGGTATAGGCATAACCTTCATCCTGAAACAGCTCCCGGACGCCGTTTTCGCCTTCGAGCTTCATATCGAGCACCCGACCGTATTTGTTGAGCGGATGGTCGGGTTTGGTAACGGCAAGCGAACTGATAAGGATAAACTGTTTTACGCCGCACTGTTTCGCCATAGAGGCAAGCCTTATTACCGCGTCGCGGTCGATAGCCGATGGAGGCGGCGCTTCAGGATCGGTAACCGCTCCTCCAATGGCGCAGATGACGGCATCTATACCTTCGACGGCACGGCGGATATCGTCGGAGTTTTCAGCCGAACCGGCAACGATATATCCTTCGACCTCTTTGCCGAACAGGCGGCGGGCCTTTTCGGCGGAGCGTACGAACAGCCGGTATGCCATGCCGCGTCGCTGCAGGCTTCTGACGACCTGCTGTCCGGTGCGTCCGGTTGCTCCAGCCACAAGCACGGTCCCGGAATAGTAAGGATTCATGGCTCTTTTCCGTTTCGGAAATTCAGGCAAACAGCGAAAACTTCACATTCAGAATCATGGTAAGGTCAACGAGAGCATGCAGCGCGAAAACCGAAGGCAGGTCGCGATACCAGAAAAAGCTCAGGGCCCAGCTGCCGGCAATAAGGATCTGCGTCGGCATGAAAAGCGGCTTGAACGGGCTGGCCTGATTGACATGCTCGGGCAGCATGTCGAGCCAGAAAAGCGCATGGATGAATCCGCTGTAAACCATGAAAAACAGCATACCCGAAGCAAAGAGCAGCCAGGGGTTTTTCGTGACCATCGCCGCAAGCTTCTCTCCCATCACAAAAAACGCATAGAACATGAAGGTCTCGGCTATGCCGTTGCCGAAGGTAAAAACCAGTACCGAGGCGATATCGAGCGGTCTGCCCCCGTCATAGGTGGAATTGGTATAGATATAGGCGTTGAGCATGACTATCACGACGGATGCGGCAAGCAGTATTTTGCGTCGCAGATCGAAATTCATGTTGTAACTGAAGGTCTCCTTTCTGAATAAGAGAAGCCCGATGACGATTGCGATGAACCAGTAGGCGAAGATTTTGGCGGGTACAGTCAATTCCATAATAGACAATCGGTTTTAAGGTGTTATTGGTTGAAGGCGAAAGGAATCGACGGAAATCGCACCGGCATCGGCCACTTCGCCGGCATGGTAGGAGCTTCGGACAAAAGGGCCGGAGAGCACATGCCTGAACCCGAGAGCCAGCGCCTCGCGCCGGTATGCCTCGAACTCATCCGGCGCCACATAGCGTTCAACCGGCAGATATGCCTCGCCCGGCTGCAGGTACTGGCCGATCGTAACGATGTCGCAGCCGATATCGGCAAGATCGGCAAGCGCATTGCGGACCTCTTCGAAGGTCTCTCCCATGCCGACCATCATGCCCGATTTGGTGCAGAGCCGGAAATCGCGTTTAGCCCGCTCAAGCAATCCCAGGGAACGACGGTAATCGGCCTGCGGGCGGACTCCTGCATAGAGCGACGGCACGGTTTCGATATTATGGTTCAGCACTTCGGGTCGTTTCGCGAATACTCTGTCGGCATGTTCTTCAACGCCGTCGAAATCGGGTATGAGGCACTCGATGCTGATGTCGGGATTGGCGTTTCTGATGGCCGATATGACGGCGACCCAGTGCGCGGATCCTCCATCAGGCAGGTCGTCGCGGTTGACGCTTGTCAGAACCGCATGTCGCAGCCGCATGGTTTTTATCGCAAGCGCAATGGATTCAGGTTCATGCGGATCCGGCACAAGAGGCCCTTCGGATTTGTTTACCGCGCAGAACCGGCAGTTTCTCGTGCAGATGCTGCCGAGCAGCATGAATGTTGCCGTGCCATTCGACCAGCACTCCTGAAGGTTCGGGCATTTTGCCGAGCGGCAGACCGTATTGAGCCTGAGGTCGGCAAGAAGCCTGCGGGTTCCGGCAAACTGATCGCCGGCCAGCAGTCGCTGCTTAAGCCATTCCGGTTTTCTCTGTTGGTCGTGGCGCTTCATGATCGGGCATTAACGTATTCGGACAATCAGCAAATATAGGAAAATGCTTTTGCAAATATGCGATACGCATGCAAGGGTATGCGATTGTATTTCATATTTTCCTTCTGTCCGCACCGCTCCGATCGGGAGGCGCAGCAATCCGGGTTTTTCTTTTTTTCTTAACCAGATTCATTCATGCATGCAATCTCTGAACAGCCCTGACAAACTGGGGCCTATAGAACTCGCCCCCTCAATTAAGCCCTCAAACGTCTATGCGTTTTTCTTCGCCGCGTTCTTTTCCATTGGCATGATCACCTTTCTGTCGATCGGACAGACCTACATTCTCAACGTTCATCTCGGCATACCTGTATCCGAGCAGGGGGCCATCAGCGGAGACCTGGTATTGTGGACTGAAATCATAACGCTGCTGCTCTTTATACCCGCAGGCATCCTCATGGACCGTATCGGGCGAAAACCGGTCTATATTGCCGGTTTCGTGCTCATCGCCCTGACCTACGTGCTCTATCCGTTCTCACGCTCGGTCAACGACATGATGCTCATCAGGATCGTCTATGCCCTTGCTATCGTTACCATTGCCGGAGCGCTCTCGACGGTGCTGGTCGATTATCCGGCAGAGCGTTCCCGGGGCAAGATGGTAGCCATCATCGGCCTGCTCAACGGTCTCGGCATCGTCATCACCAACCAGTTTTTCGGCTCGATGCCAGAACAGCTCATCATGAAAGGTTTCGGCAAAGTCGATGCAGGGTTCATTACCCATTTCGTGATTGCCTCAGTCGCACTGGTTTCTGCCGGCGTCTGCGCATTCGGGCTCAAGAGCGGGCTGCCTGTGCACCATGAGGAACGTCCGTCGCTCCGCGAGCTGTTCACCAGCGGCTTTACGGCAGCCAGGAACCCAAAGATCCTGCTTTCATACTCTGCGGCTTTCATTGCGCGGGGAGACCAGTCGATCAACGGGACGTTCATCAGCCTGTGGGGTATCATGGCCGGCATGGCTGTTGGTATGGATTCGGGCGAAGCGTTCAGGAAAGGTACGCTGATTTTTATCATTACCCAGGTTGCCGCCCTGCTCTGGGCCCCGATGATCGGCCCCTTTCTTGACCGGATGAATCGGGTCTCGGCACTTGCGGTATGCATGGCCCTGGCCATGATCGGTAACCTTTCGGTTATTGTGCTGGACAGCCCGTTTTCCGCAGATGGCACTATCCCGGCTCTCACCTATGTGGTGCTTATCCTGCTCGGAATAGGCCAGATCAGCGTTTTTCTCAGTGCCCAGTCGCTTATAGGGCAGGAAGCGCCACGCGCCACGCGCGGCTCGGTGATCGGGGCATTCAATATCAGCGGCGCCATCGGTATTCTGATCATCGCGGCCTTGTCCGGCCGCATGTTCGATTCCATAAGCCCCAAGGCGCCATTTGTGATTGTCGGCAGCATAAACGCATTACTTACGATATACAGTATTCTGGTTCGACTTCATCTTTCGAAAGGCAAAGACAAGTCTGCCGGAGGGCACGCGCCCCTGAACGGATGAGGCGAGAGCATAAAGACCATGAAGATCCTTTCATTACGCTTTAGGAACCTCAACTCGCTTACCGGCGAATGGCGTGTGGATTTTACCGCTTCCGAGTATGTCTCCGACGGCATTTTCGCCATTACCGGCCCGACCGGTTCAGGCAAGACAACCCTGCTCGATGCGGTTTCTCTTGCCCTGTACGGGCAGACGCCGAGGCTCGGCAGGATAACGAAAAGCGCGAACGAAATCATGTCGCGTCAGAGCGGCGAATGTTTTTCGGAGGTGGTGTTCGAGACCGGAGCCGGACGATACCGCTGCCACTGGTCGCAGCACAGGGCGCGCAGGAGCCCCTCCGGAGAGCTGCAGCACCAGAAGCATGAAATTGCTGACGCCGAAACCGGCCGAATCATCGAATCGAAGCTTCAGGATACGCTTGCCGCGGTCGAAAAGCTTACGGGAATGGATTTCGGGCAGTTCACGCGCTCCATGCTGCTGGCGCAGGGAAGCTTTGCGGCTTTTCTGCAGGCACCGCCCGACGAACGCGCTCCCGTGCTCGAACAGATTACCGGCACGGCAATTTATTCGGAAATATCCATAAAGGTACACGAACGGCAACGCATCGAACTACTGAAGCTTGATGCGCTGCGCTCTCTGTGCGAAGGCATCAGCCTGCCCGGCAAGGATGAACTTTCCGTCCTCGACGAAGAGCTTCAACGCAACGAAAACGACGAGAGCATAATGATCCGTCAGCAGCGCGACGCTGAAACCGCCCTGCGCTGGCAGGAGCGGATCGTCGCAATGCAGGCTGAACTGGCAGGCATGGAAGAGGAGTTCAGGGATCTCGCAAGCCGCGAGGATCGCTTTCTTCCGGATCGGGAGCGGCTTGAGCTTGCCCGCCGTGCAGCCTCATCCGAACCGGCATATGCAACGCTTCTGCAGCTGCAGGAACTGCAGGAGCGGGAAGCAGCCGAAAATAACGCCCGCCTTGCAGCTCTGGAGCAGTCTGAAATCCTGTTTAAGGAGCATTTGCGGCTTTTCCTTCATGCGGAGCAGGAGCTGCTGTCGAAGAAAAATGAGGAAAAAACAGTGACGGAGCTTACCCGCAAGGTAAGGGATCTTGATCGCGACCTGACGGCAAAGCACGATTACTGCCATGAACTTGGCAGCACCCTGCAGGATTTTCGCGACAGGCTCAAAGAGGTAGACGCCGCGATTGCCCGTCATGAAAAGGAGAAGGAACAGGAGCACGAAGCCGCAGATCGTTCCGAAGCATATCTCTCCGCCAATGAGTCCGACGGCGACCTGCTCTATGCGTTCAGCGGCATCGAGAGCGGCATACGGCAGTTCGACGAACGGCATGCGGCCGAACGCGATGCGCTGCAGCAGCTCGAAAAAGCCCGAATAAAGCGCGGCGAGGCCGAAACCGCGTTTCGGAACATGCAGCCGGAAACCGAACGGCTGACCGCCGCTCTCGATGCTGCCCGCCAGGAGAAGCAGAAGCTGGCAGACGCGCTCGAAGCCCTGGAGGGGGGAACTGATATTCCGCTTCTGCGCAGGGAAGTCGGTGAGCTGCAGGAGAGAACGCGAGATCTTGAGACGCTTTCGGAACGGTTGACGGCAATGGCGAAAACCGAAGAAAATATCGCATCGCTGCAGGAGCGGGCTGAGGCGACTGCCGCCGCACGTGCTCATGAACGCAAGGAGCTTGACCGAGCGCTTCAGATGCAAAGGAACGAGGAGCGCATTATCGAAGGTCTCGAACGGGAGGCCGAACTGCAGCAGAAAATACGATCGCTCGAGGAGGAGCGATCAATGCTCCGGGACGGCAGCCCCTGCCCGCTCTGCGGTTCTGCTAGCCATCCCTATGTTTCCGGAGAGGCGCTGCCGGAGGCCGATGGCGCCGAAAGGATTCGCAATGCCAGGGCGACGCTTCAGGAAATCAACAGAAAGATCAATGCGCTGCATGGAGAGATAGCCGGCAGGGAACGCGACCTGCTGCATCACGAAGAGGATATCCGAAACCTGCAGACCGCATTCGAAGAGATGCGCCTGTCCAGCCTCGATATTTCCCGCAGGCTTGGCATCGACGGGTACCCGGCTCACGCAACGGTTTCCGGCCTGCTTGGCGCAACGCGGGAAACTTTTCTGAAGCGCCGCGGCATGCTCTCAGATGCAGAACGTCTCTTTCAGGAGAAGAACGTCGCCGAAGAACAGGAGCGCAGGCTGCAGCAGCAGCTCGGCGAGGCCTCCCGCAGACTCGATGCTGCCGAATACGCCCTTAATAACGTCAGGAGCGAGGTTGTACATACCGAACAATCCTTGCGGATGGCTTCGGAGAAAAAAAACATCGTGACGGCCGAGCTGCAGCAGCAGGTTTCGGCCTATGGCTTCAAGCCTGGAGCGTCGATCTCTTTTGCCGAAATACTCAGACAGCTCGATATCCGCCGGGAATTATGGCGGGAGGCCGAAGAGCGGAAAAACACTGCCACGCGCGCCATCGAGGTGCTTGCAGGTACCATAAGGGGCCTTCAGGAGCAGCAGCATTCGATAACCGCCGAACTTTCCGAACGCGAGCAGCAGTATGCTGCCGGCAAGCAGGCATTCATCGCCCTTCGTACCCGGCGCCGGGAACTTTTCGGCGATAAACGTCCGGATGACGAGGAACGGCGATGCTCGGACGCATGCACACAGGCCGAAGCGGTTCTTGAAAATGCCCGATCCCTGAAGGACACCACACTGCATGAAATAGGGGATCTCTCTGCCCGCCTGTCCACTCTTGCCGATTCGACTGAACGAAGGGCAAGTGAAATCGCCGACAGAAGCGAGCGATTGCTCGGGGAGCTTGCCCTGAAAGGATTTCCGGGATTGGATCGGTTCATTGCCGCAAGGCTCGGCAGGGAAGAAGTGCAAAGACTCGAGAAAGAGTCCGACGCTCTTACCGCACGACGTATCGAGCTTGAAATCCTGCAGACCGAACGGCAGAAAAAGCTGCAGCACGAAGAGTCACGCGCGCTTACCCGGCTGTCTCCGGAGACGCTGCGCCAGGAGCTCGCCACTCTGGCCGCCGGTCTCGACATCCTCCGTCAGACCATCGCGTCGATTAAGCTGCGTCTGCATGAGCATGAACAGGCGGCAGAGCTGTTTCGTAAAAAAAAGGAAGAACTTGTCGCCCAGCAGGCCGAATATGCCAGATGGTCGGCTCTCGATTCGCTTATCGGCTCGGCTGACGGCAGGAAATTCCGCAACTTTGCCCAGGGTCTCACCTTTGAAATCATGATCGGTCATGCAAACCGCCAGCTTGCCGCCATGACCGACCGCTACCTGCTCGTACGGTCGCGGGAGCACCCTCTCGGCCTGAACGTCATCGATACCTGGCAGGCAGGAGAAGTGCGTTCCACAAAAAACCTTTCCGGTGGAGAAAGCTTCATTGTGAGCCTTGCGCTTGCGCTCGGCCTGTCGCAGATGTCGAGCCGCAACGTCAGAATCGATTCGCTCTTTCTCGACGAAGGATTCGGCACGCTTGACGAAGAAGCGCTCGATACCGCCCTGCAGACCCTTGCCAGCCTGCAGCAGAAGGGCAAAATCATCGGCGTCATATCGCATGTTCCGGCTATCCGCGAGCGCATAGCCGCCCGCATTCGCGTTCACCCGGTAGCCGACGGCCGAAGCCGCCTTTCCGGACCTGGCGTGCGCGAAGGAAAACCTGCGGACTGAAATCCGCCAGGATTCCTGTTGTCGGGATAAAATGCACCATAACAGTAATGTCATGGGATTGCGGAAAAACAAACCGCAAGTATTGTTTATAATCGACGTCAGTAATAATAAGGGTAAAGGAGGCGTAAGAATCAAACATATCAGGAGACCGATCATGAAACATGTCCTGTACCTGTCTATACTGTTCGGCATCGCATCAGGCTTACCGCATTCGGATGCAACGGCAAAAACCCCTGACGGCAGGGAAGTATTCGATCGCAATTGCAGCGTCTGCCACTCCATCAATCCACCTCCAAAATCGGCTCCGCCGGTTATTCCTCTTGCAAACAGGTACCGCCAGAAATTTCAGACAAAAGCTGAAGGCGTAGCTTACATGACCGCCTTTCTGAAAAAACCCGATAAAAACAAAGCCATCGATGCGAATGCCGTGTCGCGTTTCGGGCTCATGCCGGCAATTCCGCTCACGGAAGCCGAACTCAAGGCCGTAGCCACCTGGTTCTGGGACCAGTACAACCCTTCGATCGGAGGCGGCAGGGGACTTGGCGGCGGGAAAAGAGGGATCATGAACCAGTAAACCGGAGATCGTTATGAAAATCAGATTCAGTTGGCGCATATTCATCAGTTTCGGGCTTCTTCTTTCGTTTCTGATGCTGCTGGTTTCAGGGGTGGTTCTCTACATCTCCCCACCGGGACGGGTTGCCAACTGGACAGACTGGCGCATGCTCGGCCTGACCAAGACGGGGTGGGAAAACCAGCATGCGATTTTCGGTTTTGCGTTCGCGATCCTCTCGATCTTCCACCTCTTTTTCATCAACTGGAAGGCATTCCTCTCGTACCTGAAAACAAAAGCAACCCAGGGGTTGAAAAGTCCCGGGGAACTGCTTGCGAGCGTGCTCCTTGCCATTCTGTGCGGTTTCGGCACCTTTTTCGCCCTTCAGCCGTTCTCGGCTATCATCGATTTCGGCAACCGCGTTTCCGCTTCGTGGGAGAGAAGGGAGACGTCGCCTCCGGTTCCGCACGCCGAAGCCATGACGCTGGTCGTGCTTGCCCGCCAGCCGGGTCTTGGCGGCGACGCGGATGTGCTGAAGTCGAAGCTTGAAGCAGCCGGATTTGCTGTCGGTTCGGTCGAGGAGACCCTTGCGGAAATAGCTGCAAGGAACAGGACCACCGCCGAAGCGCTTTACCGGCATATCGCTCCAGCGAAAAGCGGAAAACAAAGGCTTCCTGCAGAAGGGCTCGGACGCAGGACCCTGCAGGAAATCGCCGACGGTGCCGGCGTCTCGGCGACGTCCCTGCAGCTTGCCCTGAAGCAGAAAGGCGTGGTGTCCGAGCCGGATATGACCCTGAAGTCGATAGCCGACAGGAACAGCATCGATATGAGCCGGTTGCGCGAACTGCTCGAGACCATGATCAGCCGGTAGCATGAAAAGTGCTTTCCCCAGAGGAATTCCTGACGGTCATCCACCATGCCCGGGTGCTTCCCTGCAATGCCTTTAAGCATCTTTTAAGACTGCGTTAACATTCCTTTAAGCTTTGCCTCGCTACTTTTCTTCCGGGGTTGGCATGATTGCTTTGCCTTCATGATGGCCCCGCAGAACAATTGCAACAGCCAAACGGAGGAAAGGTTATGAAACAGTTGAAGCTTCGGATTAATCCGCCTGACTTCATACAGTTGCCGCCCTGACTCGCCCGGAAAGCCAATAAAATCAGGGGGTCGAATTGTTTTTGCTCTTGTAGTGCCTAATGAATCTTTTTATTTGCTTTTTATGCTTTTGTTTTGTAT
>VGGK01000036.1 GCA_016868665.1 Chlorobiota bacterium | reverse complement strand
GGCCTCCTCTTCATCCGGCTCAAGGTATAGCGACGGATTAGTTTCAACCGTAACCTCATCCTGCGTCACATACGGCACAAAACAGACGGTATTCTCCTTCCGCTGGAGAACACCGTTAGAAAAAATGTAAAACGGCTGTTTTGTCGGGATTGAGAGTGGCATATATTTATATCATATTATCATCATATTTATCGATCAATAAACCATACTCATGATCATAAGCCGTTTTTATAAACAAAACATTATCATCACCAATTTTTTCCTGATATACCTGACCTGCCTTATAAAGATTAGCATATTGTCGCCTATTTATGGTTACAAAAAATTCTGTTGTTCGAAAATAATCTTTTTTATTTATACATAACTCATAATCTGACATGTATTTTTCTGGAACTACTTCGATACCATCGAATAATGCATAAAAATCCTCTTCTTTTCTTCTATCATCAATGAATGGGACGGTTTCCTTCCAAAGCTTTATAAAATTACTCCTAATGGATTCAAATTCTTCGAGGTCTTTTCCTTTATATCCATCAGCATAAACCTCATCAACAAGCTGCTGAACAATACTTTCCGAAAGGTTTTCACCATGTACTTTTTGTAAAATTGAAAGTGTTTTTTCAACTCTTTCTGGTTTATAGATCCAAAAATCGTTTTCAGAAGGACTTTGAAAAACACACACCGCCTTAATCTCATTAATCGGAGGACGCTTTCGGTTCACACGTCCAAACCGCTGAATGAGCGCATCTATCGGGGCCGGTTCACTAAAAAGAATATCATAATCAATATCAAGCGAAACTTCAACAATTTGGGTTGCTACGAGCAAATCATATTTATCATTCACATATTTCTCAATTTCCTGTCTATCCCGAACAATAAAACGAGAATGAAGTAAAGCTGAGTTTTCTGAACAATCTTTAAGCCCTCTGAATATTTCCTGAGCCGTTTTCACCTGATTGCATACGACCAACACTTTTTTGCCTGTTTTTATCTCAGATCGAATTTGTGCAAGACCGTCCCTGATATTTCCTTCAAGCAGAAGTAGTTTGTGGCGAGTGAATGAATGAAGTTCTTCCGGTGGCAAAGTAATTTCGTTTTTGATCTCCAGTACATCTTGGAAATACATCTTTAAAAATTTCGGTAGTGTCGCGGACATAATGAAAAACTTTGCGCAAAACTCCTTCTTTAAGATTTTGCATATTTCAAGAATAAGCGCCGTGTTGTGTACATCGTAGGCATGAATTTCATCAAGGATAAAAAGCCCTCCCGTCATTTCGGCAATTCGCTGTTCGAAGCCCTTTAAACCGAAAAACTCTTTAATTATCTGGAAAGGTGTAATAATTTTATAAGGCTTATAAATTTTTTTTGATAGATTTCCGGCATCTTTCGCAAATGCTTTTGCCTCCTCCGGCGAATATTCGCGTTCGGAAAAATACTTATAAAGAAAGTAGCTTGCTTTGCCATGCCTAATACCTACTTTTTCATCGCCGAAACCCTTAAGCCCAGCGAGCCGCTTATACATCGCATTGATGCTTGCAGTGTAAGGCAAGACATAAAAAACGCGCTTACCGAGTCGCTCATTTTGATTTGAACTTGCCCATAGCAAAGCGGCTTCGGTTTTTCCCGAACCAGTTGGCGCGGTTAAAAATGTGCTACCTTTAGTTACAGCAGCAGCTTCCTGTGAACTCCGATATGAGGAGAATTTGAAAACCGCTTTCATGTCATGGATGGCTGAAAAAATCTCATCTTTTCCGCTTGAGGCCAAATGGTCACAGGCCGTCATAAAGCCTTTGAGAAAAAATCCGTATTCGCCGTGCAGTATCGCTTGTTCGTCTTCGTCGTCATCCCATTTCAGATAAGGCTTAACCGCTGATTGGTATGCATTGTATGCCTCAAGTTCCTCAAACGATTTTGGAATTTTGTGACGCTGAACTTGGTAGCCGAGATATTTTTCAGAGAGTTCCGGCAATTGCTCCATCATTTTTGTGATGTACGCAAAATTCGGCTCAAGTTCGCTCAGGTTCTTCGAGTATCGTTCATAAGCCGTTTCGTGAAATTTACTGAACGGGAATTTTTCTTGCAGCAATGACAAATCATTATGATGTGTAATGATTCCCAACGCAATCCCTTCTTTGAACGGCGAATCGAAATCCAAAAAGGTGACAAAGCTTGAGGAGAGAATTTCGTGGCGATAATTCCATTTTATCTCCTCGTTCAGCATTTGTTGAAAGCCTGTTGCCGCTTTACCGAAATCGTGTAAAAATATTGCATAAAAAAGATGTTCAAAGAAATCCTCGCAACTGCAAATTTCCGGAACTTCACTATACATCTCTCGAATGTTGCGGAAAACGCTCAGGCATTTTTCCGTATGCTCCAAAAGCGTTTCTTTCGGCGAGCTTTTCGCATAAACTTCGATCATATTATTGGTGCAAGAACACGCCCCATTTTTTTTCTTCGTCAAAGGGAACGGGATTTTCGGTCGTCGTTATCATTTCTTCAACCATGAGAAAAGGTTTTGTACCTAATGCTTTGCGATTCACTTCATCGCTGAAATGAGTCGGTAGGGCTTGCAGTGCACCGTAAAACCCCTTGGCGGGAATAGGCATGAGTGTTTTGCCCACTTTCACACCGGTTTTTTCTTTAAGCTCTAAAATCTTGACTTCTTCAATCATGGCAAGCTCGGTCGAACGACCAAGCAAAATCGGATGATGCGGACGCCGAAATACGCTTTCCAAATCGAGATTCGTGAGGTAAAGATACAGTTCATTATCGAAAAGGAACTCGCGATTGGCAACATTGGATTTTGCCTTTAAGCCTTCTATTTCATAGATGGTCTCCAAATCCACCGCTTTGGCTTGATAAGAAAACACATATCCTACCGACGTCTCTTCGGGCGTCACAATGTTGCCTTTTGCCGCCGAAATCAAGCCGTAAATCGTGGAGAGTGGCGGCATGGGCAAGGTCGGTTGGAAGCCGGCAACAAAAATTGGATAACGAAACGATGCCGTCCAACTTCGGATTTTTATTCGAAGGAGTTTCATCGCTATTCGGGAATGCTGGTTGCAATTTCCTGAGTGAAGGTTTCAACGGTTTTATTAAATGAACCATCCATATTATAAATCACTTTTTTCGTGCCGAAAGCTTTTTCGTTTAATGAAACAAGTTCCTCCTCCAATTCATCCATAAAGCCAACACGGCGGGCTATATAAACATCTGTTGCTAAATAATCAGCGTAATCCGTGAGTACCTGTTCCAATGCGCAGATGTTGACCTTCGGTTGCCCGTTGTCGTTTTTAGCCAGATTCATAAATATGTGATTCCCGCTATTGAAGATTGTCATAACTAAAAGTTTCGGTGTAACATCAGTTAAATGCAACGCGCTTTTTGCGCCACCGCTTATGAACGGAAGCACGGAAATTGCTTCCGTTACACGTTTGGTTCTCTCATCCTTAGGAAGACGGTAATCATTTTCCGTTTTAACCGCACCAGATTTTTCAATAGAGTCTCTATGCTTTTGAACTAACTTGTCATTAAGATGACGTTGTCCTGTTTTATAATTTTCGAGAAAAATACCGACACTTTCCAAATCAAGTGAAAAAATTCCATGCATTACTGTCGAATAAAATTGGTGTTCATGCGGCACAGGATCTCCTTCTTTCTGGCGGCTCATGACCCCAAAATCGCTCGTCATTTGGTTCGGAACAATTGAAATCAAAGGTGAGTTTTTCAATGGTGAGAGACGTGTAACAGTTCCTCCATCACTTTTTCCTTGAGCTCTCATATAACCAAAAACATCATCATCCGGATACTTAAATGGATTTGCTTGTGTGAACGCAATTTTTGTTTCCCGCTCAATCGGCGACATTTCCCAACTGCATTTTTTTTCAAGTGTTTCGCGCCACCAATAGCGTAATGCCTGTGCCGAAATATATGGATATATATCTTTTCCCTTTCGAATACTTTTTACTGAAATCGTGTTTTCTGTTCTTTCACCCGCATCTGAACCGGCATTATTTAATGCAGAATACGGCGCATCGATAAGTATAAAGCCAATAATATTCTTCGACATATTTATTCTCCTTATTTTTTATTTATTCAATTTCAGTTGTACTGTTTTCTTCAACTTCATCTATTACAATATCTCTTTCTTTTAACCAGCCATGTAACATCTCGTACAAGCGAAAGAGAATAAGGTCTTGAGTTTCCCGCCAACAAAGCGCTCCATCAGGAAAAAGTCTCTCTGTATAATCTTCAATGCTGAACAACGGACGCTCGGCACCATTTTTAATACGATCCTTTATTATTAGGCGTAGAACGTTGCGAAAAGTGCCATAGCTGTTTGCTCGCTCAAGCTGCGACAGACGTTTTGGATTATTTGATTCGTCTCTTTGAATCACTAATGATATTTCATCAGCCACCCTTTTAATCACTTCTGTTCTTTGTTTATCCATTTGTCTAACCTCCTTTAAATACAGTTGAACAAGCTCCCACTTCGCATAGGCCTTGCGTTGCAGAAAGTTGTAAAAATATTTAACAATCCACTCATCTTTCAACAAGTCTTCATAAATAACGTTGTTATTATTTTTGTATTCTTCCTCGGATTTATCATCAGTATTCAAATAAATATTAGAGTTATTTTTTTTAAAAAAGTATGTACTTCCGATAATTTTATCCCAATCTTTCAATTCTTCACTATGGTGAACTTCATTTAAAAAATGAAAAACCCGGTTAGGCAAATCATAGTATATCAATTCTGCGCCTTGTCCATAGTTGGTGAAATAATAAATACGAATAGTAATCGGATCACTCTTCCAATCATCCTTATCCTGAATGAGTATTTTAGCAATACGAAATAAGGCGTTTTGTGGATTTGTAAAATTTTCTGTAAAACATCCCGTATAATTCCTAAGGCTAATTTGAGATCGAACTTCATTAATTGATATTTTTGCCCATGAGCACATAGCTTTCTCTGAGCTAGAATGCACCAAAATCATCTTTCCACCACTTCGATAGAGAACCAAAGGTGAAACTTGAATTGCAATTGCACAAGTCCCACAATAATCGGCTCCAGTAGAAGCAAAAGAGTAATAATTAAGTGAGCCGCTTGCCATAGGGACTTCACTTCTCAACAGTCCTCTTTTTTCTTTCTTAATTTTTATAGCATTTCGACATCCACAAGCAACGCAAGAACCATGGTCAGCTAATGGTTGTAATTCTTTTACAAGATCACCTATAAACTCCAACCATTTTTCTCTTTCTTTCCCTTTATTTGAAGGCTGTACCATCACCCCGTTAGAAAAGGTGGTATAAAAAGTTTTAACCCATGCCCCTTGAGAAAAAAGATTAGCGATTTCAGGCAAGGCTTTTTTAATATCCGCTTCAGTTAGCTCTTGCGGTGTTTTTTTATCACACCAGTTTGTGAGTGCAGAAATCCCCGCATCCACAAAAGGATTTCCTGTGTATTGAAATAAACTACTCATATTTATCCTGAAAGTATTCAAGTAAAATATTCAACCTTTTTGTGAGAGCTGTTTCTTCACGTTCAGAATCACTTATGCGTTCAATTATCTTAATTAAACGCTTTTCTGTTTCTATGAAAAGTTCGTCCTGAAGTTTATTTTGAATTTCTCTACCAAGCAAATGGCTTGAAGCCATTTCGTAAGGCACATTTTTTTCCTCAAACCATTCTTTTAGTTTAACCGTTAGGCCATATTTATCATTTTCTACTCCATAATGTTCAGTAAGGTATTCCAGATCTGTCAAGTCTTTTCGCCGTTCATCCCAACGGTCAGTATATGAAAACACTTTCATGACGACCAAAGAGCATACATGAACAACCTTCAAAGAAAGCGCATCGCCTGCAGCATTTCTCACATTTAACATTTCATTATCATCAAAGGCCAACCTGTATTCTTTCAGGTCCAAATCAGTAATATCCCTTGCAAATTCACCAACCGGCAATATTTCAATCCATTTATCTTGTTGTTCAAAAGAATATTCGAGTATTTTTCTTTTTTTGAGTTTATCAGATACATTTCTATGCTTAAAACCGTTTGCTAAAAGGTGATTTGAAATATCTTGAAATGCTTCTCTTGAAACAAGTTCAACAGCAAAGTCAGTGTCTTTTGTCTCGCGTTCTTCCTTGCGCCAAATATTCATCAAGGCGCGAAAAGCCCAGCCGCCAACCAAAACTAAGCGGTCTAAAAAAGGCTCAACGGCCTTGCATGCGGCATAAAGTTCATCATTTTCAAAATCAATAGCCAAGCGCTTTCTCCCGGTATATTTCAGCAAATTCATTCGCACGCGGGTCATCTGAGGTCAGAAGATCGAGATAAATTTGAATCGGATGCGCTTTTCTAAATTTTCCTTCTTCATTTATTCCGATAAATGCGCTGCTGTTATAGGGTTCAATCAGTATTAAGTTGGGATTTCTGATCATTGGAGTTAGAATAAATTTCCGAGTTAATTCCCTTTCGGCCTCGTGCAAGTGACTCACCAAAATTTCTCCGACTTCCACAGCATAAAACCGCGATACAGATTGCGCAGCCTGAACACCAGTTAATGCGGAGCTTTGTATTTGATCAAGTAAAACACTGGCTCCTTCTCGCCAATCCAAATGCTGAACGTCGACTTCTCTGCTTTCTTTATCAACGATTTTCTTCACTGAAATCAGATAGCCTTGCCTATTCAATTTCGGTGCAAGACGCTGTTTGAAGTAAGCCGCCCATTCATCCAAAAAACGACTTGGATTTAAAACACGAATCGGTAAACTTTTTGAGTAATCAATCAAGTCATTTCGCTTCATTGCCTCACAGATCGAAAAAATCCCGCTAAGACTAACTTCTGTAATAGCTTGCAACTTACGCATTGTCGAAATCTCAAATCTTTCTGCGGTTAATAGAGCCATAACCACATATCCGGCTTTTGGCGAAAAGGCATCGATGCGAGGTAAGCGAGTTGCTTTAGACCTATGATTGAATTCATACAGGATCACACGATCCTTGCCACTCCGATACGAAAAGTAGTAATTGCCTGCCTCGTCAATCGCATTGACGTTATTTGCCTTTAGTCGTTCCAGTTGTGCATAACCGATATAAGGAGCAGCAACCATCACAATATCCACCTCATCCGGTAAAAAAGAGGAAGACGTTGTCCTCAAAAGGGTTTTTCTGTATTCTACGCCAACTTTTAATACCTTTTTTCCAGTTACAACCATAAGAAACAAAATCCCTTCAGCTTCTTTTAATAACGGCTCATTTTTTAGTTGCCAGCCAAGAACATTGAGGATTTTTTCTTTGAAAAGCGTAGTGATATTGTAAAGTCGTTCCTTTTCCATATGTTCGAATATATACTATGTTCGATAAATCTTGTTCTAGGGAAAATAGATTATTGTTTATTATCGAACAAGGGAAATTATCGAACAAGGGACTCTATTCACTAACTCACTTTCACCATGCCGAACCCCATCGGGTTGTTCTCCCCGAATCCGCACTCATAGCCGACCTTGATCAATTCAGGGTCACCGGTCACTGTAAAGGGACATTGTATAGCCTTGACCCTGGTCTCTTTTCCGCTGTAGTCCTTGATGGTGATCAGCTTTTCTACGCTCCTGCCTTTCTCCCGCACTCCTTTGAGATACGCTTCTTCAAACCTCACCGAAAAGGGAATGCCATTTTCCGGAGGTTCGCAGCCAAACAAACCGCGATACTTCGCCTGCAGATTATGCAAGAGCATATCAGAAAGACGGCTGTCGTCATAACGCAGATATTCCTTCGTATTCATACCTGCTGACGGATCGCGATAGACCGATACGGCGAGCGGCGACAACATTGAAAAAGTCATGTTCTCCGACCATTCGGGTTCGGGCAGCTTTTCGATACATTCCTTGCTGAATACTGCATTATGAATCCGCAATGACCCTTCGGCAAACAGGCCAAGAATCAGATGCTGGAGAAACTCTTCCTTCGGCGACGAGAGATAGAGCGTTATCTGACGGGAGCGGGAAACAATTTCTCCGCTATCAATTGTTCGGATCGGAATCTGAAGATTAGAAAAGGTGAAATATTTGAATTTTTGCCGGCTCCCTTCAGCAGCATACCCCTTGTCATGCAAAACAGTTGCAAATTCAGATGAGGATTTGGATAGGGTGCTGTATATCACGGATGCCAAATGATGGCTGTGATTCAGAGGTATTCGCTCAACTGGACGTTGTTGCCGGAGGGTTAACTTAAGCCTCATTTGTATTTTATCGAGGTATTTATGTTATAACAAAAAAATACACCAATTAAGCCATTCTTTACAATATTATCCCATACATATCAACCATTTTCGTCACTTCCACCCTGATCATATCCCGAAGCTCTTCAGGCTCAACCACTTCGGCTTCCTTGCCGTAACGCATGACCCAGCGTTTGACCGCATCGAGTGCCCCGACGTGCATATACAGCGTGATCGATCCATCTTCGTGTTCCTCGATCTGTTGTGTCGAATGTATTCGTTGCTCCTTTATCCATTGTGCCTGATACGGGGTAAAGCGGATGGTGATGGCATATACTTCGACGCTTGCACATTGATCGAAAGCCTGTTCGAGATAGTTATCGATTGAAAAGGATTCCGGAATGGTGAACCCGGTTGCGCATGGGGTGATGGATCTGATTCTGTTGACGGCGAATTTTCTTGTGGCCTGCCGCAGTTCGCAGTAGGCAATCAGATACCATGTGCTTTTTGAATGATCGTAGTGCAGCCGGTAGGGATGAACCGTTCGCTCGGTTATTTCCTGTTTTGATGGGGCGTGATAGGTTATGGCAACTTTCCGGCTGTTGCGGATTGCTTCATCGAGCAGCATAAAACTTTTTGTATCGATTTCCGCCGATGAGGGTTGTTCAAATGAGTAGATGTCGAGAATGCCGTTTTCGGAGTATGACGCCGGCAGATACTGCAGAACCTTGTCGAGCGCGCTGCTGATTTCCTGATAATAGGGGGTTCCCTGATACCGGGAGAGGACTTTTTTGGTGGCTATCAGTGCTTCGGCTTCATGCCGGTCAAGAAATGCGGAAGGCAGAAATGTCCATTCCTTGTTATAGAAGTAGCCTTTTTTCTTTCTGTCGTATTCAATCGGCGCATGCAGCATGAGACACATGTCTTCAATGTCGCGCTGAATGGTTTTTCTGCTGACTGCAAAGTGGCGGGCGACTTTGGTGCAGTTCGGGTAACCGTTATTGCGGAGTTCCCGGTCGATATACAGCATGCGCTCCAACGGGGGTCTTGATTGTCTCATGACGCAAATGCTTCAGGTTAATGAAGTAATATAGGCAGAGACATGGGACAAAGGGTGTCCTATGCTAAATAATTTTATCGCAACGATGGAGTTCTGTTCGGATATCGGTCTTATGCATTCACAAACCGTACACTTTTTAGATACAAAATAAACACACTACAAAAAAGCAGTTGCAGCGTTTTTTATCGGAGATTTACACAGGTGAAGGGTTGTGTGCCTTGAGGTTGCCTGGAAAAATCAAGTCGGGTTTCAGTTTTTTTTACAGGCGCTCTGCGAACAGGTATTGGCCAGTAGGGGAGGGATCCGGATTTTGGTTGAAGCTGCGGCTTCGGGATCGATGACGCAGCGCAGTAATGCCGTCAGATACTGCGAAGCACCTCTGCCACCCGTGATATGGTGTGGGAAGTTACAAAGCTTGCGCTTCAGCTGAAGCGCAGACTTTTAACCTGTTTTGTGGTTTTCCTTCCGGAAAGGGGATTCCGGAAGGAGAGTTCAGCGCTCAGAACGTTGCGGCCAGATCGGAGAGATAGGTTTTGATCGACTGGTGCTTTCCGAGGCCGAGTTTTTTGTGCATGCGGTAACGGATGCTTTCCATTCCTCTTGTCGAAATGCCGACCGAACGGGCGATCTCGCGGGTGTCGTAGTTCAGCTTCACGAGCAGGCTGATGCGCAGTTCCCGCTGGTTGAGGTTCGGATGTTTTTTCTGCAGCTTGGAAAGGAACACCGAGTCCGATTCGGTGAGTTCGATGTTCAGCCTTTTCTCGATGGTTTCGGTTTCGATGAGGCTCAGGCAGGAGTCGGTCATCTGCCGTTTCTGATCCTGATCGATATCGAGCGCGTAAATCTGGTCGAGAAGATTGCGCAGGGCGGTGGTTTTTTCAGCAATGGCCGTCGAGACCCTTGTGAGCTCCATATCCTGATTTGCAATCCTTGACTTCAGTTCGGCCATCTCTTTCTCATGCTCTCTGGCCTGCTTTTTGTTGAGTTCGATCTGAGCGTTCAGTTTGATAACCGACTCGGTTATCTTCTGCTCATAGTCATGTTTCAGTTGTTCGAGTTCCATTGCTTTTTCTTTTTCTTTTTCACGAAGGTCTGCCTGCATGGCTTCGATGGCTTTAAAAAACGAGTAGTATTTGTCGTCGAATGAAGGAACATTGATATGCTCGTCAAACATATCGAACCAAGACATTCTGGCCAGATATGCCAGAAAGTTTCTTTTCATCACTTCATCAGAGGTTTCAGCCGGAGGTTCCGGAAGTTCTCCCTTTTCGTAATCAAGTATCGCATCGTAACCTTCACGGTACGTATCGGTCATGATGACCCTGATGTTTTCCGGAACTACTGCCGCAAAGGATTCCACTATAACACGCGCAGTCGGCTGCATGTTATAAAAAACAATAAGCCTGAACTGAGGGTTCCGGTTATAGAGCAGTTTTGTGATATCTTTTTTGTAATGATAAGATATTTCACTTATGTGCGTGAAGTCCCAGATGCAGTGAAACGGCTTGTTGATAAGGCCGGTCTGGTCGAGTACGGTTTCGAAAAGATCGACATCCATCCATTCAAGTGTGATGTTTTGCCGTGCCTCAATTGAAACATGCAGGATGTTACTGTCGATAAGTTTGAAGTGTTTTGTATAGCCGGCTTGTCTGTGCTCCTGTTGCCAGTGTTTTTGCTGATGACCCGGTTGTTTATCGACCGCTTCTTTACTCATTGTTCATTGATTAACCAACGTGACTATATGAGTGTGACGTGTTATAGTGAGTAATATGGCGAATTGTTATGAGGTAATCAACTATTGTGTTTATTTTTTGTAAAAAAAATACAGTTTGGCTTGTATTTTGTGGGCGTGCTGCAGGGGTTCTGTATTGTTTTTTCTGCCGTAAAGGGCAGTATTCTACGAGAAGTCGAGGTGTTTTTTTATTGAGAGGCGTTTTGGAAGACCGAGTTTTTTGTGCAGACGGAAGCGGATGTTTTCCATGCCCCTGGTCGTTGTTCCGCATAGTTCTGCAATGGTTTTTGTGGAAAGGTTTTTTTTGATGAAAAGGCAGATTTTCTGTTCCCGATGGTTAAGGTTAGGGTGGCGGTGTTTCAGCTGATCGAGATATCGGATGTCTTCGGCATCGATCTGAAGTTCCGGAACGATTGCGCCGGTTTTTTTTCGATGTATGGTGTTGAATAAAGATCCGGTCGCTCCGCTTTGGTGTAGTGACGGGAACTGATCGCCCAGCAGTTCGATTTTTGCGCTTATTTCTTTTCCTGCTGTTTCAAGTCTCCTGATCTCCTTCTGATTGAGCCGTATTGTCGTCTCCAGCGCCATGATTGCGGTTTTGTGTTCGTTATGGCGCTGTGTATGTAGGGCGATTTCATGCTGGAGCATGGCGCGTATCGTTTTGTGCTTGTCTTCGGCGGTTTTCTGCAGGTTTTTTTGCTTTTCTCTGAACGACTGTTCTTTTGCCGCCATATCCTTGCGGAACGTTTCCAGCGCAACGAAACAGGGATATAATTCATGATCCGGAGATGGCGGATATACCGGCTGGTTCAGGGTATCGAGCAGCGAGATTCTTGTCATTGCCGTCAGGAGGTCGTTTTTCTTGTCTTGCGTATCTGATGGCTGCTCTATGACCGGCGTGGTCGGCAGATGGCTGTTTTTGTGTTTTATGAGTATTTTCATGGCCTCGCTGTAGCTGGCCGCGCAGGTCAGGCGAGTTTTATGCGGCGCTATCTGCCGGAAGCGTTCAATGTCGCTCCGTATCCTGTCGTTGATATTATAGAGCACGACATGTCTGATGCTCGTGCCCCAGTTGAATATGAAATTCAGAAAATCCTTGCGGTAACGACGGCTGATTTCTGTTACCTTCTCTAAATTGGCGAGCAGGAACAGCCCGGTTTCTGAAAGATCGGGCTGTTGGAGCAGGGCCTGAAATTTCATCGAGTCGATGCAGGCCAATGTTATGGTATCGGTTTCGGAGCGGTAAACATTGTGGATGATGTCGTTGCCGATGATACTGAAGACGGTACAATATCCGTTATCGGTGTGAGGCGCGATCCATTCGGGATTTTCTCTTATCGGAAAGCGCGTAACAGGGCAACGTTTCATGATGGTGGCGTTGGTTTTGCCGGATAGCTGTTTGTTTTCAGTTTTTTTGTACGCACTCGTATTTCCGGAGTTTCGATCTTTCGGTTTCCGGTCGGTTAACCGGGGTCTTCTGAACAGTATAGTAGTCATTTTTTTTCATGTAAGCCGTCAGATTCCGCTCAATTTTTATGCCGATGATTACCGATAATCCTTTGAGCATTCTTTTCGTCTGTTATGAAAATATCTGCCGTTCGCCAATGGCTGAAGGGGTGTTTCGCTCACGTGCTTCAATGCTCGGGGTCGAGCACTGTTTTCAGGTGAGTTCGGCCGGTACAAGATGTTACCAGAAAGGTTCTTCGCCCGATGACCGGGCAGTATCGGCTGCAGCCGGTTACGGTATCGATATTTCCGCTCTCCAGGCTCGCTGCGTCGAAGATCTCGATCTCGCGGCATTCGACTGGATATTTGCGATGGACCATGAAAATTTCGAGGATATCGGCCGTATCACCGGGTTTGGAGAGCGTCCGCAGGTAAGGCTGGTCATGTCGTTCGTGCCCGGTCGCGGTCAGGATGCGATTCATGATCCCTATTACGGAACGCATCGCGATTTCATGCGGGTTATGGATGATCTTTTTCTGGCGTCTGCGCATATTCTTTGTAATCTGGTCGGGCATGTTTATGAATAAGCCGCGTCGTTATACCTTTATTTTTAATCCGGCCGCCGACAAGGGCAGGGCGCTTCAGAGAGAGTCGTGGCTTCGGAAGATGGTTTCGGGGCTTGGCGGCGCAGAGCTGGTTAAAACAGAGTATGCCGGTCATGCCGGCGAAATCGCCCGCCGGGAAAGCGGCGGAAGCGACTGTCTTGTCGCCTGCGGTGGGGATGGTACCGTGCATGAGGTGGTTAACGCCGTTGCCGGAGATGATGTTGCCGTTGGCGTTCTTCCGATAGGATCGGCTAACGATTTCGTCAAAGCGCTGGGCCGCAAGGCAGATGGCGGGGCTGATTTCGAGGCTTGCATTGCGGGGCGCGACCGTCGGGTCGATATCGGCAGCGTCCGGTTCAATCGGGGCGATCAGCGGTTTTTCGTCAATTCGCTGGGTATTGGTTTTACCGGCAGAATAGCCGGCGCGGTGAAACGCATCTCATGGCTGAAAGGGGAGCTGGGTTACGTTTATGCGCTTTTCAGCGTGCTCATAGGTTATACGCCGTTAAAAATGCATATTATTGTGACTGCGCCCGATGCCGTTCTGGAGATGCATGAACCGGTTTTTGCTTTTTCCGTATCGAACGGAAGCGTGGAGGGTGGCAGGTTTCGCATTGCCCCTGAAGCAGATCCGGCAGATGGTCTGCTCGATGTATGCATTCTGAAATCCATCCCGAAGATTTCGATTTTATGGTATGTGTCGAAGTATCTCCGGGGTACCCAGATTCAGGATCCCAAGGTCGTTTACTGCAAGGCGTCGGCTGTTGAGGTTGCCGTTTATGATCCGGAATCCATGCATATGGACGGAGAGCTGTTCGAGGTGCTTCCGGGCCGCATCAGCATATCGGCCGTGCCCGGAGGGCTTACCGTCGTGTCGGGCAGTTGATAAAGGGTAACAGGAACAAATCCGATAGTTCAGGAAACGATGCAGTACCTGGTATTTGAAGATGACAAGGTGTCGCGGATGAAACCGCTGGTGAATTTCAAACCGGTTTACGGATTGTACGCCGGTTTTCGTACACTTGCCGAAAAACTCGAAGCATTTATATCAGACCGGGTCCGTCTTACCTGGCATCTGCGGGGTCACCTTGCGCCATGTTATCGCGAGCAGCATCCTGACAGAATGGTGAACCGGATCGATGATGACGATCTGTTTCTCATCAACGGCCGCCTGCTTTTCGATGAGGCGATGGCTGATTTTATCCTCGGCGAGGCTTTTGAGCCTCTCAGTGCCCTGATGCAGGGCGATAACCTGCTATTTGCCCGGCTGCCGCGCGAGCGGCTTGCGGGAATGCGGGATGGCGTACTTCCGGATCTGATCGATACCCGTCTGCTTGCCGAAACGCTTCTGGTGCGTCAGGTGGAAGGCTTCCGTCTGATTGAGCATCTGTGGGATGTTGTTGCGTTTCATCCGGAGGAGATGGAGCGCGATGCGGCTTCCGTTGAAACCGGTTTCATCGAGGGAGACGTGCATCCCTCGGCTGTGATCGTCAATCGTGCGAACATCGCCATAGCTCCCGGAGCGGTGGTGAAGGCTGGCGCCGTGCTCGATGCGGAAGATGGTTTCATCATCATCGGGGATGGAGTGGTTGTGGAGCCTCAGGCGGTTATTATGAACAATGTTTTTCTTTCGCCATGGTCGAGGGTCAAGGCGTGCGCCAGAGTATACAGTAACGTGTTTGTCGGTACGGCTTCAAAAGTCGGAGGCGAGGTTGAGGACTCGATTGTCGAACCGTTTGCCAACAAACAGCATGATGGATTTCTTGGTCACTCGTATATTTCCTCATGGTGCAATCTTGGGGCCGGAACCAACACGTCGGATCTGAAAAACAATTACGGCAGCGTGAAACTGCTCATGGATGGACTGGAGGTCTCTACAGGATTGCAGTTTCTTGGCCTGCTCATGGGCGATCATTCGAAATGCTCGATCAATTCGATGTTCAATACCGGCACTATTGTCGGAACTTCCTCGAACGTGTTCGGCGGGGGATTTCCTCCCAAGGAGGTTCATTCTTTTACCTGGGGAAGCGCTGCGGAGGGTTTCGGGCCGTATATGATCGAAAAAGCGGTGGAAACCGCCCGCAAGGTGATGGAGAGGAGGCAGGTTGCCATGAGTGCGGCCTACGAAGCCATGTTCCGTTTTGTCGCCGGCCGCGAACAGGGTCGGAGGATTTTTCTGTAACGATAGCATAACCTTTGGTCTGCATGATTCTTGTAGTTGATAATTACGATTCGTTCACCTATAACCTTGTACAGTATATCGCTGAATCCGGTCTTCCTGTCGAGGTGTACAGAAACGATGAACTGAGCGTCGAAGGGATTATTGCCCGCAAGCCCGACAAGATCGTCATTTCGCCAGGGCCGGGAACCCCGGAGGATGCCGGCGTATCCGTACCACTTATCAGGGCGCTCGATGGAGCGATTCCTCTTCTCGGGGTCTGTCTGGGTCATCAGTCGATCGGCCAGGCGCTCGGTGGCAGGGTCGTCAGGGCCGGTCAGGTCATGCATGGCAAGACTTCGTTGGTCCATCACGATAACAGCGGAATTTTTCATGGAGTCGATAATCCTTTTATCGCTACCCGATACCACTCCCTGATTGTTGAACGGGAAACTCTTCCTTCGGTGCTCACCGTAAGGGCCTGGACGGAAGATGGCACGATCATGGGCATGGACTCTGTTGCGCTGGGCCTGTATGGTGTGCAGTTTCATCCCGAGTCGATCATGACCGGGGAAGGAAAGAAAATCATACGGAACTTTCTTGAACTGCAGCCGTCGAAACGGCTGTAAGCAGGTGTGACCATGAAGAAAGCTGTGACATCGGGACATGAACCGCCTGAACCTGCAGGCACTCAGCCGCCGAGCCGTCCTGTCTCGGGAAGGGAGACCGATTTCATGGTGGACGGCTGGCGTGTTTTCAAGATCATGGCTGAATTCGTCAGCGGTTTTGAAACCATGTCAGATTCAGGGCCTGCCGTCACGGTTTTCGGCTCTACGCGCGTTCGTCCCGGAAGCAGCGAATATGAGCTTGCCGAAAAGACAGGGATGTTATTGGCCAGAGAGGGTTTTGCCGTCATTACGGGAGGTGGGCCGGGGGTTATGGAGGCAGCCAACAAGGGAGCCCAGGATGCCGGAGGGGTTTCGATAGGGTTCAACATCAAGTTGCCGAACCAGCAGGAACCGAACCGGTATATCGACAGCGGACGACTGGTGTCGTTTCAGTATTTTTTTGTCAGGAAGGTCATGTTCCTGAAATATTCGCAGGCATTTGTCGCTCTTCCCGGGGGTTTCGGAACGCTCGATGAAGTATCGGAGGCCATTACCCTGATCCAGACCGGAAAGAGCGCGCGGTTTCCCGTCATTCTGGTCGGAAAGGCGTTCTGGAGCGGTTTTTACGACTGGGTACTCCATACCATGTGCGAAAAGCATGGATATATCGACCAACCGAATCTGGATTTTATTTATCTTGAAGACGATCCGGCGCGTGTCATACCAATAATCAGAGCGTTTTATCCGGAGGGGTATTCCCTGAATTTTTAAATCCTGTTCGCTGTTCTCTTTTGACATTCTCAATCCAGTTCAAAAGCAGTCTCCTTTCTTCTGCGCTCATGCGGGCCTTCCTGTTTGCAGCGTAATAGAGCAGCTGATGTTGTCTGATCCCGAGAATGGTGTTGTTTAGTGCCTCTATTCGGGTTCTCTGACCGGTTTTACTGCCGGCGTCCCATTGTGAAAAATTCAGCGCGCGACGTCCGAAAAAGACCTTTGCGGATACCGCCCACGAAACCGGCGCTATATATGCCGGGCCCGACCATTCTGTCTCGTGGGAATGGCAGTCGTAACATGATTTTTTCAGGACGGCCATGACCGTATCCGGCGCGCGCAGTGGCGATGTTTCGGGCGGATTGATCCGATCGAGCGGCACGAACTGGATGACGAACATGACGATAACCAGTGTGCTCGCATATGTTTTGATGCGTTTTTTTTTAATCATTTAACCGGTAATCATCGTGATATTTCCTTGTGAAAAAGCGGTTTGGTATTATCTTCCACAGATACGGGCCGATCTTGCCATAGAGCTTGTTAAAACCGGCATGACGCAGTCGCAGGCGGCTAAAAAACTGGGCGTGACCCCGGCTGCAGTGTCGCAGTATATTCATAAAAAACGAGGACTGCAATCTCCGAGAACAAGACTGTACCGTCAGGAAATCAAGGCTGCGGTGCGCAAGATCTGCGAGGATGCGTCGTCGGATGAATTGCATTTCATTGTCTGCAAGTGCTGCCAGCTTCTGAAAAAGGAGGGCGAGACGACGACTGTGGAAAAAGGCGGCGGGTGTTCGACTGTTCATCAAGAATAAGATATTCCTATGCGAGAAGATGTGAAGGGATGGTTCGGGGGCGAGAGAAATTTCAGGCTTGCGTCTGTCGTTACGGTGCTGGCTGTGCTGGCGGGATTCGTCATTCAGTATGCTGTCGGAGGGGAAGGCGTTCCACTGCTGTTCTGGCCTCTGAATGCGCTGTTCATTATGGTGCTGGCCGCATTGCTGTTTCTGCTTGGCATCGCATTCCGGCAGAATGCTTTCGCTTCCTGGCTCGGCGGCATTCCTCTTGGACTCTCGCTGATTTTCGCCCTTGTTTTTCTCTCGCTCATCGGCGGATTCATTCCGCAGGGCGTCGCTTCGGGAAATGCCGTGCTTGACAGGTCAGGGGTGAACCGCATATTTTCCAGCTGGCCTTTTCTTTTCGTTGTGCTGCTTTTTCTCTGCAATCTCGGTCTTTCGGTCGTATGGAAAACCATTCCATTCCGACTCTCCAATCTTCAGTTCATGCTTTTTCACGGCGGGTTCTGGATTGCTCTGGCCTGCGGCCTGGCGGGAGCCTCCGATCTTCAGCGCCTGATTATTCCTGTCTACGAGGGTCGGGCAAGCAGCCAGGGCTTTATTCCCCAGGATAACCGGATGGTGCAGCTTCCGTTTTCGGTCTATCTCGACGATTTTTCGATAGAAGAGTATACGCCTCGCATCGTGCTTTACGATCCGGAAAATGACAGGGTGCTTCCCGGCAGGTCGGAGGGTCTGGCCGAAGTCGGTAAAGGATTCCGGTCGGAGTGGCCGGGATTTTCCGTTACGGTACTCGACTACCTGCCCCATGCTCTGCCGGGTCCTGACGGCACTCCGAGGCAAGCGGATGATAAGCAGGGCATTTCCTATGCCAGGGTTCGTATTGCTGCGGGGGAAGTCCATTCCGATCACTGGCTGAATACCGGGAGTCCCTCGATCAAGCCGGGAGTCGTGCAGATCGAACGTTATTTTCTTGTCATGTTTCCCGGCACGCCCAGGGTGTTTCGCTCCGGGGTGGTGCTTAAAGGCAGCGGCGGCGGCACTACTGCAGCCGAACTCGAGGTCAACAAACCGGTTTCCTTCGAAGGCTGGAAACTCTATCAGATGGGTTACGACGAAAAAGCGGGAAGGTGGTCGGAGCTCAGCCTGATCGAAGCCGTCAGGGATCCCTGGCTTCCTGCGGTCTATTTCGGCTTTTTCATGATCATGGCAGGGAACGCGCTCTTTTTCTGGAAGGGCATGAAACAGGGGGAGTTACTATGATGCCGGTTGAATTTTCAGTTATTGCTCCGTCCGTCATGGCGGCATGGGCTCTCGGCTCTCTTTTGGGCATTCTGACAAAACGTTACGGTGTGCTTCGGTTTCCCGCTTACGGCATGATGATAGCAGGTACCCTGCTGCTTGGATGGTTTATCGCCGCCTACTGGATCGCGCTTGAACGGCCTCCGCTGAGGACGCTCGGCGAGACGAGGCTCTGGTATGCGGCGCTCATTCCCGTTGTCGGGTTTCTGGTCGAGTACCGCTGGAAGATCGCCTGGCTGAAATATTACTGCATGGCGCTTGCTTCGTTTTTTCTTGCAATCAACCTTGCACACCCGGAGGTTTTCGATAAGGCGCTGATGCCTGCACTGCAGAGCGTCTGGTTTATTCCGCATGTCGTCGTCTATCTCGTCGGTTATGTGCTGCTTGCCGCATCTTCGGCTGCCGCCTGGCATAACATTGTATCGGGATTCCGTTCACGGCCAGAGCTGATAGGCTATTCCATCTCTCATTATCTTGCCCTCCTCGGATTCGTGCTGCTTACTTTCGGGCTTGTTTTCGGCGCTCTCTGGGCCAAGGAGGCATGGGGGCATTACTGGACGTGGGATCCTAAGGAAACGTGGGCGTTCATTTCGTGGATGGCCTATCTCGGCTATATGCATCTGTCGGCAATCCGGACGGATAAAAACCGGCTTCAGTGGTATCTTGCAGTGTCGTTCCTTGTTCTGCTGGTCTGCTGGTTCGGGGTCAACTATCTGCCTTCCGCTCAGAACAGCGTACACAGCTATCAGCCGGGATGATTTTTTTCAGTGCTGAGTGCTGAGTGCAACTGTCCAGCTATCCAGCCATCCAGCTAACAAGCTAACAAGCCATCCCTATTACAGTTCAACGACCAGATGGGTTTCGGTTGAATGGCCGGCGAGGAGGTTTTTCAGGGCTCCGATCAGTTCGAAGCCGTATTTGTTGATGAAATAAAAGACATTGATCACTCTTTCCTGCGGCGCTCCTTCGGGAAAGAATGCCGTTTCGATTTTCAGGATCTGTTCGATCAGTTCTTCGTTTTTTCGTCTTCCCGCTTTCCGGGCCTTCTGCTCTATGTTGTCCACTATTTTCATTGCCTGCTGGATCGATGCGGCAAGAACGGGCTCGAGCGTCGGATCGATTTTACCGATTTCGGGTCCCAGTTGGCGAAACGCCGTTTCGATTTCCGTTCTTGTTTTTTCAAACCTGGCATCGATCCCGGGATTGTCGGCAATCATTTCGGCATTTCGTTTCAATGCCTGCAGGTCGCTGAACAGGGCATGGTAGATCTGTTTCCTTGAAAAGCCGGGTCTGCCGGAAACCCGCAGCAGTTTGTCCATGATTCGGCTGAATTTCGGTTCGACAAGGGTAAAACTGCCTCTCGGGATAATGAACGGCATGGTAATGCCGAAATGTTCGTAGTTCATTCTGAACTGCGCAAGATAGCCGACTTCGCCGGGACCTGCGATGCAGGCGAAGGTCGGGAGCACGCTGTCCTGCAGGATCGGTCGGAGTACAACGTTCGGGCTGAACCGTTCAGGATGATCCTGGCAGAGTTCGAGCATCTGGTGGCGCGTCAGGCGCCTGTTTTCCGGCGTGATCACGAAAAGGTCTTCCTGCGGGTACTCGATTCTCTGGCGCTGGCCGTGATGGTTGATATAAAAGAGATTTACCGCTCTTGGTTTCGACTGGGCGCTGTATCCGAGATTTTCCAGTGTCGAACTCTGGGTGATGACGTTATAGGAAGAAGCGGGGCAGGTTGCAAGTTCGCGCAGGAACACTGGCGCGGAGAGTTTTTTGAAGTCGGGGTCCTGGCTCGAAAGCATCACGATCGGCTGGTTCGCGAAGATCTGCATCATGATCTGTGCGAAACTCATATCGAGGGTGTTGCCGGGGAAGCAGCAGTCGTTCAGTATGGAGGCGATCAGCGGCTTGTTTTCAGATTCCTGCAGTTGGTCAAGCAGGGATCCGATTATCGTGCGGATATCCTGGCCGAAGCATGCTGCGGCAACCATCTGGTCCGGAAGCCGTTTAAATGGTTCGGGGCGGTAGTGTTCGATGCCGCCCTGACTGAATGTGGCGGCATGTGCCGATTCCTCATAGTCATGATCTTCGCTTTCGATCCAGAATACCGGCACAAAGTCGTATTCCGGGAAGAGGGTTTTCTGCCGTTCTGCAAAGACGATGGCCGTCAGTGCTTTGTATATCGTATAGGCCGGTCCGGTAAAAAGGCCGGGCTGCTGGCCGGTTACTATCGCCATGCAGCGGGGGGAACGAAGTTTTTCGATTTCGCGCAGGTGCAGTTCCCTGCAGCCGTACCGGATGTTCTGCCGACGCAGAATCTCGACGAGCATGCTGCGGTCGAACGTTCTCGATTCAAGCAGACTGAGCTGCCGGTAGTAGTCGCTTTCCTTCTGGTAGTCGAGGTGGAACCCTGCCGAAAGCAGTCGGTTCCTTTCGTTTCCTTCGGAGGTATAGTCCCTGAACAGGGCAGG
>VGGK01000035.1 GCA_016868665.1 Chlorobiota bacterium | reverse complement strand
TTCTCGATTCAAGCAGACTGAGCTGCCGGTAGTAGTCGCTTTCCTTCTGGTAGTCGAGGTGGAACCCTGCCGAAAGCAGTCGGTTCCTTTCGTTTCCTTCGGAGGTATAGTCCCTGAACAGGGCAGGAAATCCTTTTTTCGGAGAGAGTATCGTCCGGTAATCGAGCAGGTATGTGTTCACCAGATTATGTTTGCAGGTTCCACCGGTTCAGCGTGTCGAGAAAAGCGTGATTGGTCATGTCGCAGCAAAGCGGCGTGACGGCAACATAATTCTGCCGGACTGCGTATTCATCTTCATGAAGGGAGCGGTCGAGCAACTTCAGCGTGCCGTTGAGCCAGTAATAGGGGTTGCCGTACATGTCGTTGCGTTCGATGGCATCTTCTTCCCAGCGGGAACTGCCCTGCCGGGTTACTGCGACGCCGGCGATCTCTTTTTCCGGAAGATTGGGGATATTGACCGAGAGGATCGTATCGGGGGGAAGTCCTTCAATCAGGACTTTCCGGGCCAGTTTCCGGGCGAATTTTGCGGCATAGGTGAAGTCGGCATTTTCATAGGTGGTCAGCGAGAATGCAAGGGAGGTGATTCCCTGAATCGCTCCTTCGCGGGCCGCGGCGACGGTTCCGGAGTAAAGGGTGTTTGTAGCGGTGTTGCTTCCGTAGTTGATGCCGGATACAATAAGGTCCGGTTTTTCGTCGAGAATATGGCTCAGAGCGACCTTGATGCAGTCAACCGGGGTTCCTGAGACGGTATATCCGAAAAACCGGTTGTTTTTATGGTGCGATCTGATGCGGAGCGGGACTCCAAGCGTCATGGCGTGACTCATTCCGCTGTGCGGTTCCGCCGGAGCTACGACGGTAACGTTGCCGATTTTCTTCATCGAGGCAGCCAGAGCATGAAGGCCTTCTCCTTCGATGCCGTCATCATTGCAGACCAGAATTACCGGTTTATTCAGTTCATTCACATCCGTTGCCGGGTTTGTTCACGAAAACGAATTTTCCATGAAGGGCATAAAATACAGAAACTTCTTCTCAAAAATCATGTCCGAGACTGAAATACCAGACGGTATCGGAAAATCGCAGCGATGAGGACTGGCTGTCATCTTCTTCACGGAGAAACGCGAAGGCTTTCGAAAGGGTGAGCCTTGCCGGCCCGACAGGAGTGTCCCAGACAACTCCTGCGCCGACGCCGTGTATCAGCCGGGAGAGTGAGATTTCTTTCCGTTTATGCCAGACGTTGCCTGCATTGTATGAGAAGGTCAGCGAGGTCGGAAAGATGATTTCGAACGGCGCCCTGTAGGCGATCTGCATGCCGGCTGCTGCCATGTTGCTGCCGATGAGATCGTAGGGTTTCAGTCCGACAAACCGTCTGCTGCCGGAGTTGCCGGGACCGCCGAGAAAGAACTGTTCCGAGAGGGGAAGGTAGCTGCCGCTGATGCCGGCAGCGCCTGAAAGCTGCAGGGTGAGCGCATTTCCGATGGGGATGTTTTCTTCATGTTCGGCGACAATCTGCCAGAATATTTCATCGTTATCGAACAGTACCGGGGCAAGCGTGTAGCCGATATGGGTGTACCGTCCGGAGGTGGGCAGCTGGGCGCTGTTGCGCGAATCTACCGTCAGGGAACTTCCGACGGAGAGCATATTCATCGTTCCGGTGCGAAGATGGGGATGCTCCGGGCCGGCATCATGGTATGATTGGGCATTCTGCAGGGTGACATCGAGCGACAGACGTCCGTTTTTTCTTATTCTCGTGCCGAATGCTCCCGAGATGCCATATCGCTGGATGCCGTAGGTAGAGACATCAGCTTCGGAATATCCGTCGAATGATTCCGAAAAGCGCAGTTGTCGGGTGTCGAATTCGCGTTGTTCATAAAAGAGTTTCGAAAAAAGTGTCAGATGCGTCGAGCCGATGCGCGGCATGTAATATTCGATATTTGCGGCCGTGTTGTTATTTCCCGCCTTCATCCATGCGCCGAGCGACGCGCCGTCGCCTCCGATGTTTTCGTTTCTCAGATCGAGAAGCAGCTGGGCATTGCTTGTTTCGTCGTACCGTATTCCGAGGCGAAGCACCGACGAAGGTTTTTCGACAAGCGAGAATGTCAGCGCTCTTCCGGAGCTGTCGCCGGGCTCAGGGTTCCGTTCGGCGGAAACCGATACTCTGCTGAACATGCCCGTTTCATAGAGATTGGCGGTTGATTCCTCCGCTTTTTCAAGTCGCACGGCTTTTTCCGTTCCTACTTTGATCTCTCGTTGTATCGGTGTCAGCGATGTGCCGTTCCTGTTCCGGACGATTTCGATCCTGTCGGCTTTTCCCGATGTCATTGCGATTGTCAGCGTTTCTCCTGAAAGGGTTATGGCTTCAGGTTCGACAAGGCTGTAGCCCCTCTTGCGGAAGAGGCGCACAAGATTTTCAATCGCCGTCGTGCCGGTACGGTTGGTGTAGAGCCGGTTGATGACGGGTTCAAAACACCGGTCGATATCCTGCTGCGTCAGGGGTTCTTCCGGACCTCCCGTCACCACAATGTTTCCGATGCGCGGGAGCGGAACAAGGCGGAATGTCACGTTTTTCCGGTTCTGATCGAGGAGTGCGGAGACCGAGGAGAACAGGTCGGTTGCAAGCAGCTTTTCAAACGCCCCGGAAAGGAGTTTTTCGTCTTCGATGATGCCGGATACGATCGCATCGTATCCGGCATCGACATCGGCCTGCCCGGTTATGAACGCAAAGGTTTTTTTGTGGTTTTCGATTCGATACTCTTTTTGCGGTACGGTTTGCATATCCCGTTTGATGGTCAAGGCAAGCTCCTTGCCTTTTCTGTATCCGGTTTCGATCAGTGCGTCGATATCGGAGAAGTCGGTGGCGATGCGGTCTGCAAGATCCGGTGCGATGACCATATCGGCCTTTTCAAGCTGGGCAGGGTACTGAAGGGCCGTCAGAATGGTGATGGCCTGGTCGGCGGCTTTCCAGGGGAGATCGAGGTCGTCGCTTTTCGAGTACATGCTTCCGTGGGTATCGACGGCAACCTTATAGGCGGTATTGAAGTAGTCGAGTTCATCGACCGGAAGATTCGCAACAAGCCCACCGTCGACAAGCCGGTAACCGTCGCGTTCAACCGGTTCGAACAGCACAGGAACGGTGCTGCTTGCCCGCATGGCTTCTGAAAGCGAACCGGACGCAAGCGATATGCGTTTTCCCGAAACAAGGTCGGTCGCAACGGCCCTGAAGCCGACGGGCAGCGAACCGAAATCGGGCCATGCATGGTAGACTGCGTTCAGTACCAGGGCATCGAGGGTTTCGGTGAGCGACTGCGCGGAGCTGAGGGATTTCGGCACCATGAGTTTGAGCTTGTCGAACCGTATGGCGGCCGTTGCCCTGTCCCGTATCCGCTGCTGTTCCAGGAATATGCGTGCGCGCGGCGATTCTTCACGTATTGCAAGGAGCGATTCCCAGGGAAGGGCGCCGGCAATGACGGCAAGTTCTTCCGGGGTGTAACCGGAACTGTAGAGCCCCCCGATAATGGCGCCCATGCTTGTGCCTGCGATATGATCGACGGGCACTTCCGCCTCTTCGAGAGCTTTGAGCACGCCGATCTGCGCGATGCCGTTGGCGCCTCCTCCCGAAAGCGCAAGGCCGACGGTTTTCCGGGCCGGTTTCATGAAGGGAACGATGGAAAACCGTTTTCCGGGCAGGGCGAGCGTGTCGGGGTATACCACGAAAGCTGTGGCCCCCTGCAGTGTTGCCGGCAACAGGGCAAGCAGCAGGATCAGGGTAATCAGCGCTGTTTTCTGCAAGTCGGAACGCAGCCTTTCCTGCAAGTCATGTTTCCTCGTCATGGAGCTTTTCCTCTCACATTTTCAGGCCGTTTTTGAGTTGTGCCGGTGACTTCATATCTTAGGGTTTAATGTATAACCTTTAGTACTGATTTAGAAAAAATGGTCTGGTTCAAACGGGTAAAACCCTCGATTCGCACCACAGACAAGCTCGACATGCCGGAAGGGCTCTGGTGGAAGTGCGAGGAGTGCGGCGCGATGATACATAAGAAACAGCTTGAAGATCACGTTTATACCTGTTCTGCCTGCGATTATCATTTCAGGATTTCTCCCTATCGCTATTTTTCCATCCTGTTCGATAACGAAAATTATCAGGAGTTCGACGATACCCTGCGCGCAGGGGATCCGCTCGGTTTTACCGATACCAAAAAGTATCCGGATCGGGTTCACGACATTATCGAAAAAAGCGGTAAAACCGAAGCCTGCAGGAATGCCTGGGGTGACGCCGGCGGACGGCCGCTGGTGGTATCGGCTATGGATTTCGGTTTCATCGGCGGATCGATGGGGTCTGTGGTGGGCGAAAAAATATCCCGTGCCGTCGATAAGGCCATCGAGCTCAATGCGCCTCTTCTGGTGATTTCACAGTCAGGCGGAGCAAGAATGATGGAGGGGGCGTTAAGCCTCATGCAGATGGCAAAGACGTCGGCGAAACTTACCCTCCTCAGCTCGAAAAAACTCCCTTTCATTTCGCTCATGACCGACCCGACCATGGGCGGCATCACGGCATCTTTTGCCATGCTCGGCGACATCAATCTCAGCGAACCGAAGGCGCTGATAGGATTTGCCGGTCCGAGGGTCATCCGCGATACGATCAAGCGCGATCTGCCGGAAGGGTTCCAGCGGGCGGAGTTCCTGCTCGAACATGGTTTCATCGATTGTATCGTTCATCGCAAGGAGCTTAAGAACCATATTGTCAGGCTTTCCGGCATGCTCACCGCCTGAGTTGCAGGGTCAGCTCCATCCGAGAGCCGATGCAGTTACGGGGAACTGATCGCAGAAAATGGTTCTGATGGCTTCGGCTATGTCGCGGTGTTCTTTCTGGGTGCTCCTGTCGGTTCTCACCTCAAGATAGTGGATCCAGCTTCGAACCGATCCTTTCATGTAGAGTTTTGTCCGGGTTCCAAGCGGCAGCAGTACCCGCGCGCACTCCTTCGCGATGCCTTTATCGAGAGCCTCCTCATATTTTTCCATCGATATCCGTGCAATTTCCGCCTGTGCATTTTCAAACCATTCTATGGTTTCGGGTCCGAGATCGTCCAGCGAATTCTGACGGTTTTTGCTGTCCTGGCGTCGTGGCGTATAGGTTTCTATTGCCTGCACTCTGGCATACCGCTGCGAGAACTCCTGGAACTGGAAGCTCCTGTGCCGGAGTATCTGGGGCGCAATGGCTCGTGAGGTGACGATTTCCACGGTCATGTCCGCCATTTCAAAAATGCTCCAGTGTCTGTTGGATATGCAGTAAGCCAGCAGTTTTTCGTAATCGAGGTTTTCCTGATGCGGGCTCGAAACCCTTGCGCAGTAGGCGATAAGTCCTTCTGCCGTAAGCGGCTTGTTTTCAGTGTCGAAACAGGGCGTTGTAACCGAGATGAGACGGACCTGCATGATCTGCGATTGTTTGGTTTTTCGGGCTTTAAATATATTGTTTTCTCGTTCAAGTTTATTACCTATTGGAACCGCAATGATTGATTTGTTGTTTGCTCTATGTATTTTAACGGTTTCTTTTTCACTCACTCAACCCATTGACCAGCCATGGCAAACATAAATTTCGGCTTCGAACATCACGCCCGCAAGCTCTATTCGGGCGCTATAGAACAGGGCATTCAGAATACGCTGGTACCCATGGTCATCGAAACGTCGGGACGAGGCGAGCGTGCTTTCGACATTTTTTCGCGTCTGCTCAGGGAGCGTATCATATTTCTCGGCAGCGGCATCGACGAGCATGTTGCTGGCCTGGTGATGGCCCAGCTCATCTTTCTTGAGTCGGAGGATCCTGAACGCGATATTTTCATCTATATCAACTCTCCGGGAGGCAGTGTGTCTGCCGGACTCGGCATTTACGATACCATGCAGTATATCCGTCCGGACATTGCGACGGTCTGCGTCGGCATGGCTGCCAGCATGGGGGCATTTCTGCTTGCCAGCGGTACAACGGGGAAACGCGCATCGCTGCCGCATTCCCGCATCATGATTCACCAGCCCTCGGGCGGTGCGCAGGGGCAGGAAACCGACATCATCATCCAGGCCCGCGAAATCGAAAAGATCCGCAAGCTGCTCGAAGAGCTGCTTGCCAAACATACCGGAAGGGATGTGCTGCAGATCAGGGAGGATTCCGAGCGCGACCGCTGGATGAACGCATCCGAGGCTCTCGAATACGGCATCATCGACCAGATATTCGAAAAACGTCCGGCACCTGAAAAGGTGGATTGATCATAAGTCCGGAGATCACTTTTTTTCATCAGTCGTAACCGTCGTTATCATGAGCGAAGAGAGAGCGCCGTTCAATCTCGAAAAAACCTATAACCACCAGGAAGTCGAAAACCGCTGGAGCAGCGCCCGCTGGGAGGCATCCGGCTGTTTTCACGCCGAAAGCAGTCGCGTACTGTCAGAAGGCAAAACGCCTTATGCCGTGCTCATGCCGCCGCCGAACGTAACCGGCAGTCTCACCCTCGGCCATGTGCTGAACCATACCCTGCAGGATATTTTCATCCGGTACAGCCGTATGAAGGGTCGCGAAGCGCTCTGGCTGCCCGGTACCGATCATGCTGGCATTGCGACGCAGACCGTCGTGGAAAAAAAGCTCCGAAAGGAAGGGGTGAGCCGTCATGACCTCGGTCGCAAGGATTTTCTCGACCATGTGTGGCAGTGGCGCGAAGAGTACGGCGGGCTGATTCTTCGACAGCTTCGGAAGCTTGGCATATCCTGCGACTGGAGAAGGAACCTCTTCACCATGGACGAACGGGCGTCCGAGGCGGTCATCAATGCTTTCATCGCACTCTATCGGGACGGGCTTGTTTATCGGGGAACGCGTATCATCAACTGGTGCCCGGTCTCCCAGACCGCTCTTTCCGACGAGGAGGTGATCATGAAGCCCAGGAGGGATAAGCTGGTCTACGTCCGCTATCCTCTCGTGAAGCGTCCCGGCGAATACATCACCATCGCCACGGTTCGTCCGGAGACCATTCTCGCGGATGTGGCCATAGCGGTGAATCCCGCAGATCCCCGTTACAGCTATCTTGTCGGCGAACTGGTCGTCGTGCCGGTCGCCGGTCGCCATATACCTGTTATTGCGGATGATTACGTCGATATCGAATTCGGTACAGGTGCCCTGAAGATTACGCCGGCCCACGATCCCAACGACTATGAAGTGGCCCGGCGCCACAATCTTCCCATTCTCTCCGTAGTGGGGCGCGACGGCAGGATGACCGACGGTTACGGTTATGCCGGCATGGATCGTTTCGATGCCCGGGAGAAGATCATGGCCGATCTTGAAGAGCGCGGCAATCTCGAGCGGATAGAGGAGTACGAACATAACGTCGGGTATTCAGAACGAGCCGATGTGGTGGTCGAGCCCTATCTTTCCGAACAGTGGTTCGTTCGCATGAAGCCATTGGCCGAACGCGCGCTGCAGGTGGTCAACGACGGCCAGATCCGCTTTCATCCGCCGCACTGGATCAGTACCTATCGTCACTGGATGGAGAATATTCAGGACTGGTGCATTTCGCGCCAGCTCTGGTGGGGGCACCGCATTCCTGCCTGGTACGATCCCGAAGGCAGGGTATGGGTCGCCTCTTCTTACGAGGAGGCATGCCATCTTGCCGGCACCGACAAACTGGTGCAGGACGACGATGTGCTCGATACCTGGTTCTCGTCGTGGCTCTGGCCGCTTACCACGCTTGGCTGGACAGGTCCGCACAGTGACAACGACGATCTTCGGGCTTTCTACCCGACCGATACGCTCGTCACCGGTCCGGATATCATCTTTTTCTGGGTGGCGCGCATGATCATGGCCGGCCTCTACTTCAAGGGTGACGTGCCGTTCCGGGACGTGTATTTCACCAGCATCATCAGGGACATGAAAGGGCGCAAGCTTTCGAAATCCCTCGGCAATTCGCCCGATCCCCTCAGGGTGATCGACATCTATGGTACCGATGCGCTGCGTTTTACCATCATTTATATCGCGCCCCTCGGTCAGGATGTGCTTTTCGGTGAGGAAAAGTGCGAGCTGGGCCGGAACTTTGCCACAAAACTCTGGAATGCGTCGAGGCTCGTTTTCATGCAGCGTGAAAAGTATTTTGCTTCGCCTGAAACGTTCGAAGAGGCATATCAGGGTTTCGTACCCGATACTGGCGCTTTTACGTTCGCCGAAGAGGATGTGCTCATGGCGAAATACCACGCCATGCTCGACCGCTACCACTCGGCATTCGGGCAGTTCAGGATCAACGATATCGTCAGAAACGTCTACGACTTTTTCTGGGGCGATTACTGCGACTGGTATCTCGAAGCCCTCAAGACAGCGCTTTCCGTGTCTTCAGATCCTGACGAAGCTCGCCGGGCAGTTCTTCTTGCCGTCCATGTCCTGGAGGGAACGCTCAAAGCGCTGCATCCCGTCATGCCGTTTATTACCGACGAGATCTGGCACCATATTGCCAGACGCCCTGAAGAGAGTACGATAGCGCTCTCCCGGATTCCCGATCCGATTCAGGAGTGGCTTGATCGCGATATCTCCCTTTCTCTCCTGCCCAGAGCGGTTATTTCGGAAGTCAGAAGCCTCCGATCCCTTTTCGCCGTTCCGGCGTCGAGTACCGCTCCCCTGATTCTTAAAGCCCGTGACGGGAGATCTTTCGACGTATTTTCAGCCAACAGGGAGATTATTGCGGCAGCGACGAAATGTGGCGTAGAAATAGCTGAATCTTTTACGAGGCCGGAACATGCAGCAGCCTCGGTGGTGGAGGGCAATGAACTTTTTATCCAGCTTGAAGGGTTAATATCGTTCGAAAAAGAACGGGCGCGGCTTCAGAAGGAGATCGGCAGCATTTCTTCATATGTGACCTCATTGAAGAAGAAACTATCAAATGAAGGGTTCGCGGCAAATGCTCCATCGGACGTGATTGAGAAGGAACGGGCAAAACTGGCCGAAGCGGAAAGAAATCTTGAAAAACTGACTATTAACCTTCAGGTTCTTGCTTAATGCAGTTGCCTGTTTTTTTGTCAGTTGCCGGAGAGCGGACATGCGGGTGGGCCTGCTGTTCCGTAAAATCCCTTTTTTAATTTTATTTCTAAATGGATATTTTCTCCGTTTATGTTGAGAGGAAAAACCATCACTTCATGATGCCTGCCCACAGGTTTGCAGGGAGTGTATCAAGACAATGAGGCAGTTGAAAATAAGCAAACAAATCACCAACAGGGAGAGCCTTTCGCTCGACCGTTACCTTCAGGAGATCGGTAAATACGATCTGCTCACTGCGGATGACGAAGTTAAACTTACCATGGCCATCAAGGCGGGCTACGATATGCCGGTCGATACCGTGGAGTACAAGCGGGCAAAGCGAGCACTCGACAAACTCATAAAGGGGAACCTCCGATTTGTTGTTTCGGTAGCGAAGCAGTACCAGAATCAGGGGCTGACGCTCGGTGACCTGATCAACGAAGGAAATCTCGGTCTGATCAAGGCTGCCAAGCGGTTCGATGAAACCAGAGGGTTCAAGTTCATCTCCTATGCGGTCTGGTGGATCCGCCAGTCCATTCTTCAGGCACTTGCCGAACAGTCGCGGATCGTGCGTCTCCCTTTGAACAGGGTAGGAACGCTCAACAAGATCAGCAAGGCCTACAGCCAGCTCGAACAGGAGTACGAGCGCGATCCCAATACCAAAGAGCTGGCAAATCTGCTCGATATGGACTCCCAGGATGTTGCCGATACCCTCAAAATTGCCGGACGTCACGTATCGGTCGATGCGCCGTTTGCCCAGGGAGACGACAACCGGCTGCTCGATGTGCTGCAGAATGACGGTCATCTTCCCGATCACGGTCTGAACCGCGATTCTCTCACGCTCGAAGTGGAGCGTTCGCTTTCCGTGCTTGCTCCGCGAGAGGCCGATGTCATCCGTTCCTACTTCGGTATCGGCATGGACAACCCGCTTACGCTCGAAGAGATCGGAGAGAAATTCAAGCTGACCAGGGAGCGCGTCAGGCAGATCAAGGAGAAAGCCATCAGAAGGCTTCGCCAGTCTGCGTACAGCAAGATTCTCAAGGAGTATATCGGAAGCTGATAACGGCGGGAACTTTGCTGTTTCGTTTTTCGGCGTTATGACGGATCCCTGTCGGTTTCGGTACGGCAGGGATTTTCAGTTTTAACAAGTCGCACCCCGGTGTTTTCCGTGAGGCTGGTCATCAGGGCCGCATTGCCGTTCCGCACGGCTATCTCGATCGTTCCGAAACTTCCCCCGTAAGCCAGCAGTTCGCCTTCAGGGACATCTCCGTACGTTCTCGACAGCGGTAAGGCCGGCAGTCCGGCCGCTTCGACGTGCCACTCATCGGGATTGCCTGGCAGTGGGGAGTCGATTGTCGTGACGAGATTGCCGAACCGGTCGGTAAACAGCACGCTTCCCTCGATCACCCTGCCGTTGTCAACCGTGCGACAGAAGTTCAACGGCAGAGTGACGCACGATGCCGGGTCAAGAGCATCGCCAAGCTTTTCGAATGGAAAACCAGCTGCAAGATGGGCGGCTGCCGGCGAAAAAATGTCTCTGCCGTGAAAGGTCGCGCTCTGCATCGGCAGCATCACGTCGGGATTGGCGATGCTCGAACAGGCGATAATACCCTGTCCTGCAAGCACAGGAGTCAGAAGTCCGTTATCCGGAGCAAGAAATATCTGTCTGTCCGTTTTTACGGCGATCGGTTTTCTCGATGTGCCGACTCCCGGGTCGACTACCGAGACCGTGATCGTTCCTTCCGGGAGAAACGGTATTGTTCGTCCGAGGAGGAACGCGCCGTGCGCGATATGTTGCGGCATGACGGCATGAGTGAGGTCGATGATGTTCGCTGCCGGGTGGATGGAAAGAATAACGCCTTTCATCTGTCCGATATAGGTGTCATCGGTACCGAAGTCCGTCATCAGCGCGATGAGGCAAATATGTGGCTTACGGCCATTCATGTCGATGCCTTGCGATAGAGCAGCAGGCCTGCGGCCAGAAACACCATGAGCGGCAGCCATGCTGCTGCCCAGGGTTCGATGATGCCGTTATACCCCATGGTGGCTACGGTTCTCTGCAAGCCGAGAAAAAGCAGGCCGATAAAGAGCGCCAGGGTGATTTCCGCTGCGCGTCCGTTGCGCTGCTTCATGGTGGCAAGCGGGACGCCGATAAGAATAACGATCATCGACGACAGCGGCATGGAGATTTTGGCGTGCAGTTTGACGGTCGCGCGTTCAAGCTTCGGAAATCCCGCCCGCGCTTTATCGACAAGATAGCGGTAGTGCTGCACGAGCGTCATCTCTTCCGGCTGCAGATTCAGTTCCCTGAGGGATTGCGGTGAAACATCAAGCGCAATCGTATCGCCGCCGCTGCTGAACTCCGCTGAGCCTGTGTCGGCGGCGAACGACCGTCGTGAAGCAACCGGCATTATCCATTGCTGCAGCTGCGGATTGAACACCATTTCGGGTGCATCTGTTCTTGAGCGCAGACGGGATCCGTCGAATCGCTCGACAGTCACATCTTTTGCCGTCGAGCTGAGTGGATCGAACGATCCGATCGTGACGACGCTGCCGTCAGGCTCGAGAAGCTGGATGTTGAATCCGTCGTGAAGCCCCTTGCGGGTTTCGTTCAGTATGGTGCGTTTGTATGCGATTCTGGCGCCTGCAGCTGCGGGTTCGACAATCGAGGCGTTGAAGAAATTGACGAGAGCGATAATGGCGCCTCCGGTCATGAACGGAAGGATCAGTTGACGCATGCCGAGGCCCGCAGATCCGAGCGCTGTCAATTCATTCGATGCGGAAAACCTGCCTGCGGAAAGAATGGAAGCGAGCAGCGCAGCTACAGGCGCTGTAATCTGAACCGTTGCGGGTATCGTCAGCGAGTAATAGTGCAGGATGCCTGTCAGGCCGATATTCTGATCGACGAAATCGTCGAGATTTTCCACCATGTCGATCAGCATGAACAGCAGTACGAAAGCGATCGAAGCAAAGAGAAACGATGTGACAAACTGCCGGAAGATATACCGGCTGAGCACTTTCATAATGGTATGGCTGTGCAGTTAATGGATAGCGCGGCAATTGAACCATCAGGGCGATTGTTCTCGATCGGATAGTTCACCTGCCGCTTCCGTATTGTTCAGTAACCGAAAAGTTCGTCGAGTTTCAACTCCCTGACCTGGCCATATCGGCCCAGCGTCTGCATGTCGAGTCTTGAAGTGTCACCAAGCACCAGCATGACATGGTTCCTGTTTCCGAAATGCTTCAGGTGAAAGTTCTGTACGTCGCCAAGTTCCATTTTCGGGACATGATGGTAGATATCCTGCCTGATATCGCGGTCGAGCCCGAGCCTCCTTGCATCTTCGTAGTTGAAGAGCACTTCTGTTCTGGTGAGCCGCTCCGAAGCGATTTTCTGCATGATGCCGGTTTTAGCCGATGCGAACAGTTCCGGCGATTCCGGCAGTTCGCGCATGAGGGCGCTGATACCCTCAAGAGCTTCAGGCAGCTTGTCTGCCTGGGTGCCGATGTAGCTGAAAATATAACTGTGGCGATCGCGGAATTTCGGCATTCTGTATACCGAAAAGACCGAATAAGCCAGCGCTTTGGCTTCCCGAAGTTCCTGAAACACCACCGACGACATGCCTCCTCCGTAATATTCGTTGAAGAGCGTTGCCAGCGGTACCATCGATGCGTCGTAGGGTTCGTCCCTTGAAAGCATGATTACCTCAGCCTGTGTCATGTCGTAGTCAACCACGTAGACCAGGTTTTTCTGCTGATCGAGCTCATGGAAGGGATCGGCGACGGGAGTCGGCAGGAAGGTTTCCGGATACCGGCGCACGGTACGCAGCTCCGCAATCAGCGCATCTGCGGTGGCCGGTCCGTAATAAAGCACCCGGTGCCTGTATTGCATGAGGTTCCGGATCTCGTCCAGCAGCTCCGCAGACGATATCTGAGCGAGCTCCCTGTCGGAGAGCACATTGGTGAATGGGGAGGCCGGTCCGTATTTTCCGTAACTTGCCATGGCCTCGAAAAGAATTTTTCGTTTGGAGAGCTTGTCGTCGGCTCTTTCCTTCATGGTTCCGGCTTTAAGCTTTTCCAGTGCACCTTCGTCGGCCATGGTATCGGTCAGCAACTGTTCGAGGAGGTGGATCGATGCAGAAAAGTTCTTCTGGAGCCCCGAGAGTTTCAGGTAGACATAATCGTCGGATGTGAAAGCCGAAAAGCTTGCTCCGTTTTTATAGAGTTCCCGGCTGAATTCGGCAGGCGGAAGTGCGGATGTGCCGAGATACGAGAGATAATCGAGCGCCAGATCGATTTTTCTGCTGTGGTTTTTACCGATATCGAACACATAGTAGATGGTGAACAGGTCGTTCTCCCTGTTTTGCAGGTGGTGCAGCCTTATGTCGGCATTGAGGTCATGGAAACCTATGTCTTTGTGATAATCGAGGAACGATGGCTCTATTTCCTCCGATTTCCGGGAGAGGATTTCGCCGGCAAACTTCGACGATGTATCCCTGTTTACCCTGATTGGCGTTATGGGGGGTTTCTGAATTTTCGGACTGCTTTTTTCCGTTCCGTGCTCTTTGTAGATCGCAACGTAATTATTGCCGTAATGGGCTTTGACGAACGAAACGAGATCCTGTTTCGTAATGTTCCGCAACCGGTCGGGCAAAGCGGCATAATCATTCCATTCCATTCCCCAGATGAAGGAATCCACGTATGCTTCTACCCTTCCGCGGTTGGTTTCGTACATTTTGAGTTGTTCGATTTTCAGGTCGTTGACAACCGCATCGAGCAGCCAGTCCGGAAAGTTGCCCTGCTTGAGCTGTTCGATCTGTTCGAGCAGCAATTCCCGCACCTGGTCGAGGCTCTGGCCCTCGCGCGGCTTCGCGCTCAGGAGATGGGCGGAATAGTCCTTCATCATTACGAGCATCGATCCCGCATCGAGCGTTTTCTGCTGCTGATTAAGGTTCAGGTCTATCAGGCCGGCAGTCTGGTTATACAGCACCTTGTCTATCAGGGTCAGGTAGTCGGCTTCTTTGGAGTTCACGCCGCTGAAACGGAATCCGATAACGAGTTCTTCGGCTTCGGGTCCCCTTATTTTTCTGACGACCGGTTTTGCAAGCGGTTCTTCGACGGCAGGAGTGAACGGCGGAACTTCCTTCGGCTGCAGGATTGAAAATTTTTCGTCGATAAGTCTGATTGTTTCGTCAGGATCGAAATCGCCGGCTATGCAGATGGCCATGTTGTTCGGCACGTAATAGCTGCGGTAGTAGTTGATGACGTTCTTTATCGACGGATTTTTCAGATGTTCCGCCTTGCCGATAGTTGTCTGGGTGCCGTAGGTATGGCTGCTGAAAAGACCCTCGAACAGATTCTCCCAGATTTTTCGGCTGTCGCTGTCCATGGTCATGTTCTTTTCCTCATAGACCGTTTCGAGCTCGGTGTGAAAAAGCCTCATGACCGGATTGCGGAACCGCTCCGCCTCGATGGTAAGCCACTGGTCGAGTTTGTTCGACGGGATATCGTTGATGTAGACCGTCTGTTCAACCCAGGTATAGGCGTTGGTGCCCTGTGCGCCGATCGAGTTAAGCAGCTTGTCGTATTCGTTCGGGACTGCGTACCGGGCTGCGACATTCGATATGCTGTCGATGTCCCTGTATATGGCAGCCCGTTTGTCAGGGTCGGCTGTCGTCCGGTATTCCTCATAGAGATCGATGATTTTTTCAAGCGCGGCATGCTCTTTTTCGTAATCGAGAGATCCTATGGAATCTGTTCCCTTGAAAAGCATGTGTTCGAGATAGTGGGCAAGACCGGTTGTTTCAGCAGGGTCGTTCTTGCTGCCGGCCCGGACGGCAATCGAAGTGTAAATTCTCGGTTCGTCGTGATAGGGGCTCATGTACACGGTCAGGCCGTTGCTGAGTCTGTAGATTCTTGTATGGAGGGAGTCTCCGGCTACTGTTGTATACGGATAGGCTTCTTTCGAATGTTTCACTTCGTTTATCATGGGTGTGCAGGATAGTAAATGCATAAAAAAGAAAAGGGCTACGCCCGCTGTGGCAGGGAGCTTTCCCTGTCGTGAAAAATGGACAACAGTCATTGGAAAAAATATAATAATCGGATTTCCTGGGCACTATTGCAACTATCGACGGGCAACAGGCGAAAAATACCATACTTTACGCGCAGGAGGGATAGCCTGCTCCGGGTTGAAGAACGAACAGCCGTTGCTAATAGTTCTTTTTGCTGCAAGTATTTATGGATAACCACACGTATGGGGGAGATAACGGAATGGCCGGCGAACAATACAGGCTCGTGAGTCCATACGGGCCGGCAGGCGATCAGCCGAAGGCGATAGAACAGCTTGTCGGAGGAGTGCGGAGGGGCGACCGGTGGCAGACGCTGCTTGGAGTGACCGGTTCAGGCAAGACCTTCACGATTTCAAATGTCATTGCGCAAGCGGGTAAGCCTGTACTGGTGATGAGCCACAACAAAACGCTCGCCGCGCAGCTTTACGGGGAACTCAGGCAGTTTTTTCCCGACAATGCCGTGGAATATTTTATCAGTTATTACGATTTTTATCAGCCGGAAGCATATCTGCCCGCGCTCGACAAGTATATCGCAAAAGATCTTCGCATCAACGACGAGATCGAACGGCTGCGGCTCAAGGCTACCAGCGCACTGCTCAGCGGGCGCAGGGATGTGATCGTTGTCAGTTCGGTCAGCTGCATTTATGGTCTCGGATCGCCCGAAGAGTGGAAGTCCCAGATCATCGAACTTCGTCCCGGAATGGAAAAAGATCGTGACGAGTTTCTCCGGGAACTGGTATCACTGCACTATGTCAGGGACGATCTCTCTCCCGCTCCCGGCAAGTTCCGGGTCCGGGGGGATATCATCGATCTCGTTCCGGCACATGACGAACTCGCCCTGAGAATCGAATTTTTCGGCCCGGAAATCGAGAGCCTGCAGACTTTCGACATGCAGACCGGAGAGGTGCTGGGTCGCGACGGTTATGCGTTCATCTATCCGGCCCGCCAGTTCGTTGCCGGAGAAGAGCAGATGCGGCAGGCCATGCTGGCCATCGAGAACGAACTTGCCGGACGCCTGAACGAGCTGCGCGCCGATAACCGCCTCATCGAGGCGCGACGGCTTGAAGAGCGTACCCGTTACGATCTTGAAATGATGAAGGAGCTTGGCTACTGTTCCGGCATCGAGAACTATTCGAGGCACCTTGCAGGACGCAAAGCCGGGGAGCGCCCCCACTGCCTTCTCGATTACTTTCCTGAAGACTATCTTGTCGTGGTTGATGAATCGCATGTCACGCTGCCGCAGATACGGGGCATGTACGGCGGCGACCGGTCGCGCAAGACCATTCTTGTAGAGCATGGCTTCAGGCTCCCCTCGGCGCTTGACAACCGTCCGCTGCAGTTCGACGAGTATCTCGATCTTGTGCCTCAGGTGATCTGCGTGAGCGCCACGCCCGGCGATCTCGAATTGCAGCTTTCCGGAGGCGTGATCGTCGAACAGGTTGTCCGGCCGACCGGCCTGCTCGATCCTCCTGTGGAGGTGCGGCCCGTGAAGGGCCAGATCGACAATCTGCTCGAAGAGATCCGCCGTCACATGGCCAGAGGATTCAAGGTGCTCGTTATGACCCTTACCAAGCGGATGTCCGAAGATCTCGATGCGTTTCTTCGCAAGGCGGGCGTACGTTCGCGTTATCTGCATTCGGAGATAAAAAGCCTCGAGCGCATGCAGATTCTCAGGGAGCTTCGTGCAGGCGATATCGAGGTGCTTGTCGGGGTTAACCTGCTTCGCGAAGGGCTCGATCTTCCTGAAGTATCGCTTGTCGCCATTCTCGATGCCGATAAGGAGGGTTTTCTTCGCAATACCCGTTCTCTCATGCAGATCGCCGGTCGTGCGGCGCGCAATGCCGAAGGATTCGTGGTGCTCTATGCCGACGTCATCACCCGCTCCATTCAGGAGGTGCTCGATGAGACCGCACGCCGCCGGCGGATTCAGGAGCTGTACAACGAGGAGCATGGTATCGTCCCGCAGTCCATCGTCAAATCCATGGAGCAGGTGTTCAATACCACCAGCGTCGCCGACGCGGAAGAACGTTACCGCAGAAAACGGTTCGGTCTCGATCCGAAACCGGACAGGATGCTTTCGAATCTTATCGGTACGCTCACCGCTGAAGAGTGTTACGCCATGGCGGCCGAACTCCGTCTTGAAATGCAGGAAGCCGCGGAATGCATGGAATACGAAAAAGCCGCTTATCTTCGCGATGAAATAACGAAGTTCGAGCAAAGGGGGGCCAAGGCCGGGAAAAAAGAATAGCTCTTTTTCTTATTCCTTCGTTTTGCTTATGGCGAAATAAAATCATATAAGAATAGATAGAGGAACATAACCGATACAGGAAGAGGGGAAGCGACCGCATATGCTTGCACAGATAGAGAAAAACCATTACGAAAAACTGCACGAGATACTGCGTCTTTGCCGCAGCAATCTCAAGAACTCCGACGAATCGCTCGTTCAGCGCGCGTTCTTCATGTGCTATCGGGCTCATGAGGGGGAAAAACGCGCATCCGGAGAGCCTTATTTCTATCATCCGGTGGAGGTCGCCACCATCATGCTCGAAGAGCTTCCTCTCGACGATGTTTCTGTTGCCGCAGCCCTGCTGCACGATGTGATCGAAGACAGCGGTTATACCTACGACGATATTGCTGCCGAGCTCGGTTCCGATGTCGCCGATATCGTCGAAGGGCTGACCAAGATATCCGGCATCATGATCAACCGGGAGACTACCCAGGCCGAAGGCTTTCGCAAGATGCTGCTCTCGATGGTCAGGGATATCCGGGTCATTCTCATCAAGTTCTGCGACCGGCTGCACAACATGCGCACACTCGAATCGCTTCCCGAACACCGCCGCCTCAAGATCGCTCTCGAAACAAGGGATATTTACGCTCCGCTTGCTCATCGCTTCGGTCTTGGCAAGATGAAGGTCGAGTTTGAAAATCTCGCGCTGAAATACATCGATCCCGAAATGTTCGAGTTTCTGCAGCAGAAAGTCAGGCTGAGCAGGGCAGAGCGCATCAATTATCTCAACCGTATGATCTCGCCCATCAAGGAGGATCTTGAGAAACAGGGTTTTCTCATAGAGGTTCAGGGGCGGGCGAAGCACCTGTTTTCGATCTACAACAAGATGCGCAATAAAAACAAGAGCTTCGAGGACATCCATGATCTCTACGGTATCAGGGTGATCGTCGATACCGAGCGCGTAGCCGATTGTTTCGCTGTATACGGATTCATAACGCAGAAGTATCCGCCGATACCGCAGCACTTCAAGGACTACATTTCCATACCCAAGCACAACGGGTACCAGTCGCTGCATTCGGCAATCATCGGTCCTAAAGGCTATGTGGTCGAGCTGCAGATCCGCACCAAGCGCATGCACGAGTTTGCCGAGCTTGGAGTCGCGGCCCACTGGCGCTACAAGGAGAAGATATCGAAGGACGACGCCACTATCGACTCTTTTCTTCTCTGGGCGCGGGAACTGATAAAGGACGCCGATTCGGCGGCATCCTTTATGGAAGGGTTCAAACTTAACCTCTATCACGACGAGATTTACGTTTTCACGCCGAAAGGCGATATGAAGACCATGCCGGCTGATGCCACCCCTATCGATTTTGCCTATGCCATCCACTCCGAGATCGGCAACGGCTGTATCGGCGCCAAAGTCAACGGCAGGATCGTTCGCCTCAACGCGAAGCTCAAGTCCGGTGACCGGGTGGAAATCATCACCTCGAAAAACCAGAAACCCAAGCCCGACTGGCTGAAGTTTGTCGTCACCCACCGGGCAAGGATGAAGATCAGGGCCGCCATCAACGAAGAGCGGCGCATGCAGATCGAGAAAGGCCGCACCATCTGGGATAAACTGCTTTCGGGAGGCAAAAGGCTTTTTACCGATAACGATATCATCCGGCAGGCTAAAAAATACGGCATCAAAACGCCCGCCGACTTTTTCAGCGCGCTTGCCACACAGCAGATCAACGGAGAAGAGATTTTCGAGCGTGTGAGCAACGCGAGAAAGGAGCCCCAGGAATCAGCGGCAAAACCGACGGCGAGCGAAACCCGACAGATCGAGGCGTACCTTCAGTCTGCCCGTCAGGAGCCGGAAGTTCCCGTGACAGGAAAAAACGAGGTCATCATTGCCGGCATGAGCAACATCGCATACGCTTATGCGAAATGCTGCCAGCCTGTTCCCGGCGACGACGTCATCGGTTTCGTTACCGCAGACGGCGTGGTGAAGATTCATCGCAAGAACTGCCTGAATGTCAGTAACGAAAATTTCCTGAAAAGCGAACGAATCGTTTCGGTGTCGTGGAATCGCAAGGTTGAGACCGATTTTCTTGCCGGCATTAAAATCATAGGCGAGGACAGGATTGGCATCACCAACCAGATTACGTCCGTGATATCGAGGTTCGATACCAACATCAGGAGCATTTCGCTTCATGCCAAGGACGGCATGTTCGTCGGTACGCTGATGGTCTATGTCCGCAATATCGACAAACTCGCAACACTGATGGACAAACTGAAAAAAGTACAGGGGGTCTTTACGGTCGAGCGTCTGATCAGCTGACCTGCGTTTTCCCGCATCCTGCAAAATGCGTTATATTGCATCCGTAAGATGTTTTATCAATACAATAACATGATGTTCAACTAACAATATGACCGCCATGAAACCCATAGTTTTCAGACTGTTCGCTTTTTTTCTGCTGCTCGGCTCCCTTTCCGGTTGCGGATATAATACCATTCAGCAGAATGACGAAGCCGTAAAAAGAGCCTGGGGCGATCTTGAATCGCAGCTCCAGCGTCGGGCCGATCTGGTGCCCAACCTGGTCGCTACGGTAAAGGGGGCCGCGAATTTTGAAAAAGAGACGCTGACGGCTGTCGTCGAAGCTCGTGCAAAAGCCACGTCCATACAGCTTACCCCTGAAATGCTCAGTGATCCCGAGGCCATGAACAAATTTCAGAGTGCTCAGGGCCAGCTTTCATCAAGCCTGTCGCGCCTGCTGGTTGCTGTCGAACGCTATCCCGACATCAAGGCAACCCAGAACTTCAGGGATCTGCAGAATCAGCTCGAAGGCACCGAAAACCGTATCAGTGTTGCGCGTCAGCGCTACAACGGCGCGGTTGAGATATTCAATTTTTCGATCCGGCAGTTTCCCAATTCCATGACCAACAGCCTGCTGCTCAAATTGAAGGCAAGGGAGTATTTCAAAGCCGATGCTGCAGCGCAGGCGGTTCCCGAGGTGAAATTTTAGGTTTTGCTGAATTTTATGCAGAAACGGACGGCCCCGATTCTTTTTTTCCTGAGCCTGCTTGCCATGCTGGTTCGGGTCCCGTCAGCATGGGCGCTTGATGTGCCGCAGCTTACGGGCAGGATAAACGATCTTGCAGGAATGATTTCTCCGGAGGTCGAAGCAGATCTCGACGCGAGGCTTGCCGGACTTGAACAGAAGGAGTCCACCCAGATTGTGATTCTCACGGTACCCTCTCTCGAAGGGGATCCGATCGAGGATTTTTCCATCAGGGTGGCTGAAGCATGGAAAATCGGTCAGAAAGGGGTCGATAACGGCGTTCTCTTTCTGGTTTCCCGGGATGACCGAAAAGTTCGTATCGAGGTTGGTTACGGACTCGAAGGCCGCATGACCGACCTGCTTGCCGGGCGGATTGTCGATTCCGATGTGGTTCCGCTTTTCAGTGCGGGACAGTACGATTCCGGCTTCCGGAAAGGCGTGGAGTCGATCATCCTTGCCGTCCAGGGTGAATACAAGGCTGCTCCCGTCAAGGAGAAAAGAGGATCCCCTTCTTTGGCTCTTTTGGTGCTTATTATACTTTTTATTTACTTTATAGGCCAGATAACCCGAGGCAGGGGGCCATTTATCTATGGTGGGGGGCAGGGCGGCGGTTATTACGGCGGAGGTTCCTTTGGAGGAGGTGGTGGATTCGGCGGCGGCGGATTCGGTGGAGGCGGCGGCGGATTCGGCGGCGGCGGGGCATCGGGAAGCTGGTAAGGGAAAATATGCAAAAGGCTATAGAGAGAATATGAACGATCCGGTCAACAGCTTCCTTACGGAACAGGATAAACAGTTTATCGAGGAGCGCATTCGCGAAGCCGAAAAAACAACCTCAGGCGAGATCGTCGTCAAGGTTGTTGCTTCCAGTGACGCTTATCCGGCTGCGGGACTGCTTGGCAGTTCCATGTTTTCGCTCGCCATTGCACTTTCCGCTATGTTTGTTGCCGGCAGTCGCGATATGTGGATGTTTCTCATGCTTTTTGGCGTGCTGTTTATCCTGATCAACGAGCTTCTCAGGAGAGTTTCCCTGCTCAAACGTCCGTTCGTGTCGGCTGCCGATATGCGAGAAGAGGTCGAACAGGCAGCTGCCGCAGCATTCTATCGGCGCGGCATACACGATACGGTCGATCGCACGGGCATTCTTATCTATATCTCGGTATTCGAACACCGGGTACGGGTCATTGCCGACAAGGGTATCAGCGCGAAGGTCGAGCCGCATATCTGGCAGGAGATTGTCGATACCATCATAAGCGGAATCCGGAGCAGGCGACAGGGTGCCGCCATAGCCGATGCCGTAGAGCGCTGTGGCAGGATTCTTGCCGAGTACTTTCCTGTCATGCCGGGCGACCGGAATGAACTTGGCGATACGATCATCATGGGGAGATCCTTCAAGCCATGAAAAAACTCTGCAAATGCGATGGCAAAACCCTGCATGGCCACGTCAGACGCCTTGCTGCGACCGGCAGGAGGCCCAGATACATCTGCGGGCTCTGCGGTCGGGCTTCGGATGAACCCAGGCATCTCTGCAAACCGGTGAAAATTGCCAGAAAAAGCGCAAAAGCCCTCGGCTCCTGACCGCAAGGTTATTACGCGCAGATTGGTGTTTTGAAGCCGGAGTGGCTGGATGGTTCCGATTTTTCAGTTCACCGTGATTCTCTTGCGGGATGACTGCCCGGAAAGGCTATGCATTCGAAGTTCCCCTCCGGATTCATATATTGCATGTACAAAGAAAAAGGCTTTGAACTTTCCTGTAAAATGCTTTTTTACAGGAGGTTGCCTTTCCCGTCAATTGTATGCCGTTATCTGATCGTCATGAAAAAAACAGCGATTTTTCCCTTGCATGAACAGGCCGGAGCAAAAATAATCGATTTTGGCGGTTATCTCATGCCTGTCCAGTACAGCGGCATCCTTGCCGAGCACAAAGCGGTTCGCGAGGCCGCAGGGCTTTTCGATGT
>VGGK01000034.1 GCA_016868665.1 Chlorobiota bacterium | reverse complement strand
GCAGGGAAATCTTCGGCCCGGTAGACCGGTCGGAGCGCACGGTTTTCGGCATCCTCGAGGATCTGCAGCCACATATTTTCCGCCATGCCTGATGCGACGCTGGAGTACCGGGAAGCCTCTTCGATGCAGAGAGAGGCATGGTTTCCCCCTATGATGCACGGCACGCCGTGTTTGGCGAATCCGTCTGCAATCTGGTAAGCTCTCAGGGCCTGTATGGTCCATGTGGTGGTTATAGCTACCAGATCGTACCGTTTTTTGAAATCGATCTGTTCTCCGATGATTTCGTCGATGTATTCGACCCTGTGATGGTGGGGCGTCATGGAAATCAGCATGCCGAGAGCGGGGGAGAAATACGGACGGATATAGCCGCCCATGGCATAATCGGAGTATTCGATATGCCGTATTTCATTGGGATTGACGAAAAGGATGCGCATCGAGCAGGCCCGGAAAGAGGTTGTGGCGAATGGATAGGCCTGGTTGAATACGCCGGAGCGCTTTCAATCCGAAATACAGGTTGGCCTGAAGGCTCTGTAATCGCGGCTATGGTGATTCAAAGGCCGTTATGCTAAGCAAATGCCACGCAATATACCGAAAGCGAGGGACTTATGCAGACCGCCGCCGTCAATTAATTGAATAAATTTAAGGTTCCTTGCGGACAGTTCGCCTTTGCTGACGCACTGTATAACGGCGGCGGTCTGTGACTTAATGTTCAGACCTTGAAAATACAGTCAACGGGACAGACGGCGACGCATGCGGCTTCGTCGTGATATCCGACACAGTCGGTACAGACGCTTTCGTCGATGATGTAAACATCATCACCGGCTGATATTGCGTTCACCGGACACTCGGGTTCACACGCTCCACAGTAGGTGCATTCTTCGGTAATTCGATGTGCCATGATTTTTCTCCGGATAGGTTGAGGAGTTCAGCAGATTGCTGAAGATGATTTTTCACTGCCATGATCGTCAATGATCGTCAAAGAGTTCAAACCGGCCGGCAGGAAACAAAGTTCCTTGGCAGGTGATAGAGCTCATTTGCTTTCATGAATTTCGTAGGCATTGATGATGTCCCTGACGAGCTTGTGGCGCACGACGTCGGATTTGTCGAGATAGACGAAGCTTATGCCTTTGATGTTTTTGAGAATCTTTTCGGCGCTCGGCAGTCCCGATTCCATGGTGGTGGGAAGGTCGATCTGCGTGACGTCACCGGTTATGATGGCTTTCGAGTTGATGCCAAGACGCGTAAGGCACATTTTCATCTGTTTGCCGGATGCGTTCTGGGCTTCGTCGAGGATGATGAACGAGTTGTTGAGCGTTCTGCCTCGCATGTAGGCGAGCGGCACGATTTCAATGACGCGGCGTTCGGTGAAGAATTTGAGCTTTTCGGCAGTCAGCATATCCTGCAGGGCATCGTAAAGCGGACGAAGGTAGGGATCGATTTTCTGCGCGAGATCGCCCGGCAGAAAGCCGAGGCTCTCGCCGGCTTCCACGGCCGGACGCGCGAGCACGATACGCTTGACCTGTTTTGCTTTCCATGCGGCAACGGCAATGGCAACCGCTGTATAGGTTTTTCCCGTTCCGGCCGGACCGATCGCAAAGAGGATGTCGTTGTTTTTCGCTTCCGCAACCATCCTTCGCTGTCCGTTGGTTTTTGCCCGAACGGCATAGTCTGCTGTTGCGACGATGATATCTTCGTCGCCGGGTGCCGGGGGTCTGGATCGGGGAGCGGGGGAGAGCGCAAGATTGATGAGGGCATTGAGGTCGTTTTCAAGCACTTCTCCGTGCTTGTCGGCCAGAAAGATCATCTCCCTGAAAATCTGTTCGAGAACGGCCACATCGCCATCTTCTCCTCTGAGGCCGATGGTTGTGCCTCTTGCGGTAATCTGGACGTCAGGAAAGGTATTCCTGATTGTTTTCAGGTAGGCGTCGAAGGGGCCGAAAAGAATGACCGGTTCGATGCCCTGGATATCAATTGTCTTTTCTGTTGTCAAGCGCTGATGCTGTTAAGCTGTTTTGTGCCGGTGCAGATCATAATAAGGTTCATTTGAAGAAAGATAGTTCCGAACATAGTCCGTGACGCCATCTTCGAGAGAGGTCATCGGGTTGGGGTATCCGGCCTGGCGCAGTTTCTGCATGTTCGCACAGGTGTAGTACTGATAGCGGCCCTGCAGGTGATCGGGCATCGGGATATAGGCGATGCGGGGTTCCCTGCCGATCGCGGCGAAAGTCGCGTTGACAAGGTCGTTGAAACTGCGCGCCTCGCCGCTTCCTATGTTGAACAGGCCCGTTACTGCGGGATTATCGAGCAGCCATGCCATGATGGCCGTGCAGTCGCGGACATAAACGAAATCGCGTAACTGCTCGCCGTCTCCGAAATCGGGACGGTGCGACTTGAAGAGGCTGACGCTTCCGGTTTCGCTGATCTGGTTGTAGGCCTTGGATACGACGCTCTGCATATCGCCCTTATGGTATTCGTTGGGGCCGTAGACGTTGAAGAATTTCAGTCCGGCGGCTTTTTCGAGCAGGCCGTTCTGCAGTGCCCACCGGTCGAACATCTGTTTCGAATAGCCGTACATGTTCAGGGGGCGGAGCAGATCGACTGTCGCTTCGTTGTCATCGTATCCTGATGTGCCGTCTCCGTAGGTTGCTGCGCTCGATGCGTATATCAGTCGGATATTCTGCCGCATGCAGCAGGTCGCAATGCGTTTCGAAAAAGCGTAATTGCGTTCGATGAGCAGGTCTGCGTCGGTTTCCGTGGTGGCGCTGATTGCACCCATGTGAATGATGGCCGAAATATCGGGAATCGCTGCGGATTCAAGGAGCGGCAGGAACTGTTCCCTTGGAATGAAATCCGCAAAGCGGAGACCGGATAGGTTTTTCCACTTGCCTTTCGCCGTCTGGCCGAGGGTGTCCACGATGATGAGATCATCACGTCCGAGCAGATTGAGCTGCCAGATCATGGCACTGCCGATAAAACCGGCTCCGCCTGTAATGACGATCATGCTGAACGGATATGGCGATTAATAAAAAGTAGTGAAACAAAATAGGAAGCGACGTGCAGAAAAACAAAAGGCCGTTGCGGGTAATTCAACGGCCTTTTGTCAGGAGAGAGTCATTCTATCAGGCGGAGGCTTTCAGAATGTCGTCCTGAACGAGAAGTTTGCGGCCCCAGAAGAGCCATTTGCGAATTGTACCGAGCGGTTTTTCGAGCACTTCGGCAATATCTGCATGCCTGAGACCTGACAGTTCGCTCAGAAGAACCGCGAGTTTAATATCTGCTGCGCGGGTTTTCAGAGATTTAACGATGCCGGCTGATTCCCTGCATGGTTTATCGCTTATGCAGAAATCGGTCTGCTGCCCGAAACGGTCGAGATAGCAGCTGCGGAGTGTTTTAAGCAGATCGATTTCCGGTGTGGTTATATCCGCATTCAGATAGGTTTGATTCACGAGTTCACGCGAATCGGCTTCGTTGCCGGTCATCCAGTAGGCTATGCTGTATATGTTGTCGATAAGCTCGATGGGCGTTTTCGTCATTGCAGTCATGATATGTGTCCTCCTTATATATAGGATATTTTTGATCCTGATTTAAAGTATAAAAAAAATGAGAAATGTCCAGTTTTTTTTATAAAAAAATCTTAAAAAGATGTTTTTTTATTGAGGTTTGGGCCTCGGTGCGAAGCCGCTCATCCGCACATTGTCGATGGGTAACAGTAACTGACGGAAATGAAAAGAGATATACGGGATTTGCTTAATCCTGCCCTGCAACGTATCGAGGTCTATAAGGTTGAAGGGGGGCAGGAAGCCGAAATCAAGCTGAACCAGAACGAGAGCCCTTTCGATCTGCCTTTGTGGCTGAAGGAAACTATACTCGATGAGTTCCGCCGCGAACCATGGAATCGATACCCCGATATTCTTCCGTTCAGGGCGATGGATGCTTATGCCGATTTTCTTGGCATTCCCCGCGATTGCGTTATCATGAGCAACGGGTCCAACGAGATGCTCTATACCATCTTCATGGCTTGTCTCGGTCCCGGCAAAAAGATTCTTATTCCGGAACCCTCTTTTTCGCTCTACGAAAAGATTGCGTTGCTGCTTCAGGCGGAAGTGGTCAGGGTGCCTATGCATCCCGGGCTTGATTTCGATGCTGCCGCCATCATCGAAACGGCCCGGTCGCGTCAGGTCGATTTCATAGTGCTTTCCACGCCTAACAATCCTACAGGAAAATCGCTCGCTTACGACGATGTCTGCCGTATCGTCAGCGAGTCCGACGCCATTGTTCTGGTTGACGAGGCGTATATTGAATTTTCACGCGAAAAATCAATGCTTGGACTTATCGGCGTGCTTCCCAACCTTGTGGTGCTTCGTACCATGTCGAAGGCGCTTGCACTTGCCGGCATGCGTATCGGTTTTGCAATTGCCGATCCGCACCTTCTCGGAGAGCTGGCCAAGCCGAAAATTCCGTTTTCATCGAGCAGGCTTGCTGAAATCACTTTGCAGCATGTTTTGAAAAACTACTATCTCGTTACCGATGCGGTAGCCTATATTCTCGGAGAAAGGGATCGTCTTTATTCGGAGCTTGACGGGATTCCAGGTCTCGAGGTTTTTGCAAGCGATACAAATTTTCTCATTATCAGGGTAGATGATGCCGCCGCCGTCTTTCGCGCGTTGAGCGGTTCGGGCATTCTTGTCCGTAATGTATCGGGTTATTCGTTGATGAAGAATTGCCTGCGTTTTAACGTAGGGCTGCGGGACGAGAACGATCGCATACTCGATAAACTCAGGAAGTTATAGAATGTATTTCAGAAAACTGGCCGGTACGGAGATGAACCGGGTATCACCTGAACATCTCGACGATTCGCCGCGCCATCCGGTCTATCTGATGCTTCACAATATCCGGAGCATGTGGAATGTCGGTTCCATGTTCCGTACTGCCGATGCCGCAGGCATAGAAAAAATGTTCATAACCGGCTATACGGCAACGCCTCCCCGAAAGGAGATAGACAAAACAGCTCTGGGGGCCCAGGAATGCGTGCGCTGGGAGTTCTGTGCAGATCCTCTTGAGGCGATAGGATGCATGAAGGCTTCGGGCATAAAGATATTCGGCCTCGAAATCGCCGAACAGAGCACGCCCTATACGGCAGTGCAAAAGGACGATTTTCCGCTTTGTCTGGTTGTCGGCAACGAGGTTGAAGGAATCGATGACGAGGTGCTCATCCATTGCGATGAGGTGCTTGAAATTCCGCAGTACGGCACCAAGCACTCACTGAATGTGGCTGTAGCTGCGGGAATCGCTCTTTTCGAGCTTGTACGGGCCGTGCGAAGCGGCATGTAACTTTTTGCTGATACTTCCTGTTTTTTCTGATACAGAGTCTTCTGCTATTTTAAATGTGTTCTTCGATGCTTCATTTCAAAACATATGAACATACCGATGCCGATGCCCCGTGGGTGGTTTTCGTGCATGGAGCCGGTGGCAGTTCATCGATCTGGTTTCTGCAGATTAAAGAGTTCATCCGGCATTTCAATGTTCTGCTTGTCGATCTCAGAGGGCATGGCAAGTCGAAGCATATCGTGGCGCACAAGGAGGATCGGCATTACAATTTCGAGGATATCACACGCGACATCATCGAAGTTCTCGATACGCTGAAAATCGATAAGGCACATTTCGTGGGGATATCCCTCGGTACCATTCTGATTCGCAACATGAGCGAAATCGCTCCCGAACGGGTAAGCTCGATGATTATGGGTGGTGCCATCATCAGGCTTAACGTGCGCGCCAAGGTGCTGGTCACTCTGGGAAACATGTTCAAGCGGGTAGTGCCGTACATGTGGCTCTACAGCTTTTTTGCCTGGATTATCATGCCTCGCGAAAGGCACAAGAAATCCCGACTGCTGTTCGTGAACGAGGCCAAGAAGGTTGCACAGAAGGAGTTCATGCGCTGGTTCAGGCTCACGTACGAACTGACGCCGTTATTGAGGTATTTCGAAGAGAAGGATACCGGTATTCCTACGCTCTATCTGATGGGCGATGAGGATCATATGTTCCTGCCTGCGGTTCGCCTCATTATAACACGGCACACCAACTCCTGGCTTGAAGTTATCGAGAATTCCGGTCATGTGTGCAATGTCGATCAGCCAAGAGAGTTCAATGCCCGGGCAATTGCCTTTCTGAAGAGGATGAACGCCGGCAGCGTGTCGGCAGTGCATGCTTATACGCAGCTCGCAACCTGTTAAACGGCTGTTCTGTTATAGCGGTTCATGGCGTGCTCTATACCGTTCTGCGAAAAATCAAGTATCGCTTCTTCGCAGAGCGGCACTGTTTTTTCCATGGTTTTTTTCTCCTCGTCGCTGAATTTACCCAGAACAAAAGATGAAAAAGAGGAGGGTAACTGCTCTTCAAGGCGGATTCCTACTCTCAACCTGGCGAACTCGTCGCTTCCAAGGCACTCGATGATATGTTTCAGACCGTTCTGTCCTCCGGCCGAACCTTTGGCTCGGAGCCTCAGTGTGCCTGAGGGGAGGTTAAGATCGTCGCAGACGACGAGTATATCCTGTTTCCGGATTTTCCAGAAGTTCATGGCTGCCACAACGGCATGACCCGAGAGGTTCATGTAGGTCATGGGCTTGAGCAGGATGACTGAGGTGTTTCTCCAGCTGATTTTCGCCCAGCTATAATTTCCCTTGCCTTTACTGAACGGTGTGCTGAAGGTTGCGGCCAGTTTATCGAGCACGTCGAAACCGACATTGTGCCTCGTACCTGCATGCCTGGCCTCCGGGTTGCCGAGTCCTATGATTAGTTTCATGATCGGTTATGGACGGGTATGTGATGCCATATAAAAAAAAGCGGCCTTCTTTGCAGAAGGCCGCCATAATGGTACGAAATGCTCGTGATTAATCAAAGAAGCGGAGCGATGACAAGAGCTACAACCGCGATGAGTTTCATAAGGATGTTGAGACTCGGGCCACTGGTATCCTTGAGCGGATCGCCTACTGTATCGCCGACGACGGCAGCTTTGTGGGTATCGGATCCCTTACCGTAGACCACCCCGTTGAATTCGATCTTGCCTTCGATGCGTTTTTTGGCATTGTCCCAGGCTCCGCCTGCGTTTGACTGGAAGATAGCCATCAGTACGCCGGAAGAGGTGACGCCGGCAAGCAGCCCGCCGAGCATGTCCTTCGAGATGAAGCCGACTACGACAGGAACGAGCACGCCCATAAGGCCGGGCAGGATCATTTCCCTGATAGCGGCTTTGGTGGAGATATCGACGCAGTGCGCGAACTCGGCTTCGGCGGTGCCTTCACGTAAACCGGGAATTTCGTTGAACTGACGTCCGACCTCGTTGATCATGTCGGAGGCGGCGCGTCCGACGGCACCCATGGCCATGGCGCTGAAGACGAAGGGAAGCATGGCGCCGATGAGCAGACCAGCCATGATGATGGGCTCCGAAATGTCGAGCGAAGTGACATTCGCCTGCTGGCGGAATGCTGCGAAGAGCGCGAGCGCGGTCAGGGCGGCGCTGCCGATGGCGAATCCCTTGCCGATGGCAGCGGTGGTGTTGCCGACCGCATCGAGTTTGTCGGTACGTTCCCGCACTTCCGGGGGCAGACCTGACATTTCGGCGATACCGCCTGCGTTGTCGGAGATCGGTCCGTACGCATCGACGGCGAGCTGAATGCCGGTGACGGAGAGCATGCCCAGCGCCGCGACGGCGATGCCGTAGAGGCCGGAGAAGTGGTATGATGAAACGATCGCTGCAGAGAGTACCAGAATAGGCAGGCCGGTAGACATCATGCCGGTGCCAAGACCTGCGATGATGTTGGTTGCCGCGCCGGTGATGCTCTGGCGGGCGATATCGACAACCGGCTTGTTGTGTGTCGAGCAGTAATACTCGGTGATCATGCCGATCAGCACGCCGGCGACAAGACCGATGATGACCGAGAAGAAGATGTTCAGCGATGTGTAGGTGAAGCCGTCAACCGTCCAGCTTGCGGGAAGGAAATAATCAATGATGAAGTAGCTGAGCACTGCCATGATGGCCGAAGCGCCGAACTCGCCCATGTTGAGGCCGGTCTGCGGGTTGCCACCCTCCTTGACCTTCACGAAGAAGGAGCCTGCTATGGATACGAGAATGCCGACTGCCGCGATGATGAGCGGAAGGGTAACGGCAGCGACCGGATTGACGCCCATAGTGTTGAAGACCGGAACAAAGGCGGCTCCGAGCACCATGGTGCCGATGATGGCACCGACATAGCTTTCGAAGAGGTCTGCTCCCATGCCGGCAACATCGCCGACGTTGTCGCCGACGTTGTCCGCGATTGTGGCCGGGTTGCGCGGGTCGTCTTCCGGAATACCTTCATACACTTTGCCTGCAAGGTCGGCGCCGACGTCCGCCGCCTTGGTGTAGATGCCGCCGCCGACACGTGCGAAGAGTGCGATGGATGAAGCGCCGAGCGAGAAGCCGGAGATCAGGTTGATCACCTCTTCAACCTGCGTGAGAGCAGGGAACATCTGCGAGTAGACGATGAAGAGCACGGAAAGACCAAGTACGCCGAGCCCTACAACTGAAAGGCCCATGACGAGGCCGCCGGAAAAGGCAATGTTGAGCGCCTGACCGAGACCGGTGCGCGCCGCGTTGGTGGTGCGGACGTTAGCTTTGGTAGCAACCCTCATGCCGAAAAAACCGGCAAGAGCCGAACAGAGAGCGCCGACAATGAAACTGACGGCGATGACTGGCGAAGTGGCGGGCCGACCGCTGTTTGCATAGGCGAGGAGTGCAGCTACGGAGATGACGAAGATGAAGAGTACCTTGTACTCCCTCTTCAGAAAGGCGAGAGCGCCGTCAGCGATGTGTCCGGCGATTTTTGACATTTTTTCAGTGCCTTCGGGCTGTTTCGATATCCACGAGGCTTTGAAAAAGGCATAGAGCAATGCAAGAACACCACAAAGCGGAATTGCGTACAGAATGGTTTGATTATCCATGTCATTTTAAGGGTTGAAATTGCTTGAAACCTTGGAACTTAAAGAAGACAAGAAATATGCTCCGGGGCTCAGGGGAAAGCCTTATTGGTGCAGTCACGTGAATCCGTGGAAGAAGGCGACGCTGTGGTTATGTAATATAACTTTATAAATCATAACAATCTTGAAAGTTACGATTTATTGCAGGCAGTTCAAAGAGCAAGTTGTGTTATAAGGTTTCTTTTCAGCGGTTTTACAGGAGGAGGTAAAACAGGTACATTAGAGTAAGAGAGCCAAGAGTTTTTCTGCCAGGAACACTTTAAGCGATTCACTATGCATCCATCGAAAGTCGATCGAAACAGGCTCGCAAGGTTGACCGATCTTCCCAACGTCGGTAAGGCGATGGCCGGGGATTTGAGACTGCTTGGCATAACGGAGCCCGAACAGCTTAAGGGCCGTTGTCCATTCGAGCTTTACCGCGATCTTTGCCGGAAAACCGGAGTTCGGCACGATCCATGCGTCATCGATGTATTCATGTCGGTTACGAGTTTTATGGAGGGTTTCGAGGCCGAGCCATGGTGGTATTTTACGGTTGAGCGAAAGCGCATGCTCGGCACCGTCCGCATACGTAATTGACCGGAGGCCATTACCTGTGATCATCAGTGCAAGCCGCCGTACCGATATCCCGGCGTTTTACGGCCAATGGCTGTTGGGTCTTCTGAAAGCCGGTGAGGTGGTTGTGCGCAATCCCGTGAACCCGACACAGTCAAGCAGGATATCCCTGTTGCCTGAAGATGTCGATGCGCTTGTGTTCTGGACGAAAAATCCGGCACCGATGTTCGATCTTCTTCCGGAAATTGATGCTATGGGTTATTTCTATTATTTTCTCTTTACTCTCACGCCTTACGACAGCTCGATTGAACCTGGTGTGCCTGCCAAGTCCCGGATGATCGATGTTTTCCGCCGTCTTGCCGACACGATCGGTCCGGAAAGGGTCGTCTGGCGGTACGATCCCGTTATTATGACCAGCAGGATGAATCGTGAGTGGCACACTGCTGCATTCCGTAATCTTTCTGGAGAACTTGCCGGATACACCAGGAGATGCATCGTCAGTTTTCTTGACGACTACCGGAAAATCAGGACCCGCATGCGACTGCTCGATTACGTTTTTCCCGATGAGCGATCGATGAGTGCGCTTGCCTGCAGTCTTGCTGAAGTTGCCCGCAATGACGGCATTGAGTTTTTCATGTGCAGCCATGCCGGGGATCTATCTCATTGCGGCATTTTGAACGCAAGTTGTATCGATCGCAATCTTATTTCCCGGCTCAGCGGAAGATTTCCCGCAGGAAAAGAAAAAGACCGTGGCCAGCGCCGGCATTGCGGGTGTGCCGAAAGTCGAGATATCGGGGAATATGATACCTGTCGGCATGGATGCCTCTACTGTTATGCGATGAGTTCTCGATTTGTTGCTTTGTAAAGCAGTGTAGTGTCATTATAATGTTGTTTTTTTTGCGCTATGCAGGTATTATTAAAGTGGGCAAGGGCGTTACAGGTTTTTTTGTCCATTGATAGTCCGTGTCGTTGATTTTTTGAATTGAATGTGAGCTTTTTTGTCTTGCGCGAATTGAATCATTGATGAGCTATGAGCAGAAAACAGGATAGGACGGTATATCTGCGTGAAGATGGGGTATGGGTGAACCAGCTTAATGCTCCTCCATGGAGTTTTTCTCTGCACCCGACGCGAGATGAGGCTTTGCGGGTTGCGAAGGAGAATTTTATGAAACATGGTGGAGGCGATATTACGCTGCTTGCTCCGGATGGAACGGTCGAGTATCAGATGACGCTGCTCCCCGAGGAGGGGTGAGTTCACTGTTTTTCGACGGAAACCTTCAGCAATAACGGGAGATGATCGGAATAGCCTCCTTTATACTGACCCCGGTAGTAGGTCTGGTAAGGTTTTCCCGATGACCTTGTGAGCATGTCGGGAAAATGATAGCATCTGAATGCGTCGGGGGCGGCAGATAGCCCTTTCGGCTGCAGCATGCCGCATGACAGCAGGATCTGGTCTATTCTCTCCCATCGGTTACGGTACCAGTAACTCCCTATACCCTCATAGCCGCTCCAGCAGTTGAAGAAGAGTGTCCGGCACTCCTTCAATACTTTTTTCCTGTCGTCGGAAGACCCGAGAATATGCTTTACCGACCGGTCATGGGGTTCATCATTGAAATCTCCCATGATGATGATGTCGGCGCTATGGTCTGCAGCCCGAAGGCTGTCGGCGATGTGACGGGCTGTTTTTGCGGCCGTTATTCGTTTCTGCTCGCTCCATTCCCTGTCAAAGGATCTTGAGGGCCAGTGGTTGAGTATAACATGGAACGGGTGCCTGCCGGCATAAAAACCTGCGACGATGATGTATCTGGTCGGTTTGTCATTGACGATCGGCACATGGTAAGCTTTCGATGATCGAAGTCTGATGCTTTCGGGATTGTAAGCGAGCCCAATGTCGATGCCTCTTGTATCCGGCGAATTGTAATAGACCGTCTTCAAGGATAGTTCCGGTATATTGTTCAGCGACCCGGCAAAAACCGCCCGGTTTTCGGTTTCGGCAAAAGCTATGATGTCGGGGTAGCGGCGCACATCGGGATCGATGCGGATATTTTCAATTACCTTGCGGATCCGTAGCTGTTTCAATGCCAGCTTTTTCTCCGTCCAGTTCCTTTTGCCTCCAGGGGTGAAGTCGTCGTCTTCGGTTGCGGGATCGTTTCGGGTATCAAAGAGGTTCTCGACGTTCCACCAGAGCATGACCAGCTCTCTGTCGGAGTGCTCTTTGGCGGAAAGAACGGAATGCCGGAGCAGCAGCAGAACAAAAAAGAGAAAAACAGAGAGGGAGGTTTTCTTCATAATCGCTTATCTTTGCAATATTTTTTATTTACTATTGTAAAATGTAGGGTTATTCCTGATTTTTCAGCAGTAGCATTGAAGTTTTCTCTATCCAACGATCCAGAAAACAGTATGACTCAAATGTCTGACGTCAAGAAGCAGGCAAAGGATATTCTCGAAGAAACGCTGGACAGGGAGGCTGTCATCGTGCTTGCAAGAATTTCCGAAGAGATGCAGTTGCTGCTTCAGGCTCATCCGGAACCGGATCACCAGGATGTTGAACGGATCATAACGGGTTATTTTCTGGAAAAAGGCAAGACCGAGGAGTTCATCGCAGACTGGATCGATACTTCACTGGAGTATGGCCGAACCAGAGGGCTCGGAGGCAGCGATCTGACGAGGGCCATGCTTTCCGATCTCGGCGTTTTCAGGTTCATGAGCTTTCTGAAAGACAAAGGGCTGACCGACGAGCAGATCACCATAGTGCTCACAGGCGCAATTCAGCAGGCAGCGTTCGGGGGGAACGGAACCGCCTGACCTGCTCAAGAAATTCACAGGCTTTTTTTATCGTTACATTCACCATGTGCCGTATCGGCACCTTTTTTCACTATTTTTTTTTATGCAAAAGACAACATTGCTCCATGAGGGCAAAGCAAAAAAAGTTTTCCTGACGGAAGACAAGGATCTTGTTATCCAGGAGTTCAAGGACGACGCAACGGCGTTCAATAACAAAAAAAAGGGGACTATCGCCGACAAGGGTGTTGTGAACAATGCGATTTCCTGCAAACTGTTTACATTGCTGGAAGCAAACGGCGTGAAAACCCATCTTGTTGAAAAACTGTCCGACCGCGATATGCTCTGCCGTCGTCTCGATATCATCAAGGTGGAGGTCGTCGTGCGAAACATTGCTGCCGGATCTCTGGTTAAACGGTACGGATTTGTCGAGGGGACTGTACTCGAACGGCCGATCGTGGAACTTTACCTGAAAGACGACGATCTCGACGATCCCCTCATGAACGAGTCTCATGCGGTAGCGCTTGGTCTTGCCAGTTATGATGAACTTGCCATACTCAAGGAAAGGGCCGAAAGTATCAATGGGGTTCTGAAATCGTTTTTTGCCGGGAGAAAACTGAAACTTGTCGATTTCAAGCTCGAGTTCGGCAGGCACCACGAGGAAATTCTTCTTGGAGACGAGATAAGTCCTGACACCTGCAGATTCTGGGACCTCGAAACCAACGAGAAGATGGACAAGGATCGCTTCCGTTTCGATCTCGGAGGTGTAGAGGATGCATACAGCGAGGTTCAGCGACGCGTTCTGGAACTTGACTGAAAAAACCATGGAACGAACCCGAGGATAGCCCATGCTTGATTCTGTCATTGCGTATCTGCAGCATGCGGATCCTTTGAGTATCTACATATTCCTTTTTATTATCGCGTTTCTTGAAAACGTGATTCCGCCTATACCCGGTGACGTGCCTGTTGCGTTCATCGGGTATCTTGTTCCCTTCAGCGGAATTTCGTTTTCTGTCGCAGTTTTGTTCGCATCTCTCGGTTCGACAGCAGGCTTCATGCTGGTATTTCTGCTGAGTCGCCACTTCGGCATGAAGCTTTACAGCGACAGGGGCGATAAGGTTTCGCACAGTCTCTCGACAAGCTTCCATCGTTTTTTTCCGCCTTCGGATATGGCGTTGTTGCGCAGGCGGTTTGCGACCCACGGATACCTTGCCGTTCTGGTCAACCGCTTTCTTTTCGGTTCAAGGGCGGTCATATCGGTTATGACCGGGTTGATGCATCTCGGCAGATTTCGCGTTTTTCTTGCGGCTTCGGTCAGTGCGACGGCATGGAATGTACTGCTTCTCTCTGGCGGTCTTCTGCTCGGCAAAAACTGGAGTGCCATAGGAAGTTATGCGGCCATGTACAGTCTGCCGGTCAGTATCATTTTTATCGGTGTTTTCTTTTTTGCCGGCTGGAAGTTCATGCGGGAAAGAAAACGGGAGCACGAGTGAGTTTTTTTTATTATTTATGTACCCGGCCCGTTAACTTCAGGTTCAGGCTCATTTAATTCTCAAGAAAGTAGTTCTCCATACAGCAATGGCACATGATTTAGCACTTTATCCGGCAGACAGGAAAGGCGAGCTGCTCGAACTTGCCTCTGTCGATGATCTTGAAACCATGGCCCGGCAGGTACGCAGGGACGTTGTAAGAATGCTTGCCCTGGCCAATTCCGGCCATACCGGAGGTTCGCTCGGCATGGCTGACATTTTCACTGCCTTGTATTTCAGGGTTATCCGTCATAATCCGCACGGTTTCTGGGAACACGACGATGAGGATGCTGTATTTCTTTCGAATGGCCATATCGCTCCGGTATGGTACAGCGTGCTTGCAAGATCCGGTTATTTTCCGCTCGACGAATTGAAATCTCTCCGTCAGCTCAACTCCTATCTGCAGGGGCATCCGACTTCCGAGGCTAAACTGCCGGGCATCAGGATCGCATCTGGTTCACTCGGACAGGGGCTGTCGGCGGCCGTTGGAGCTGCCCTCGGGCATCGTATAGATGGTCGCATGAACAGGATTTTCTGTCTGATGGGCGACGGCGAGTGCCAGGAAGGACAGATATGGGAGGCGGCGATGTGCGCTGCGCATTACGGTCTTGGCAATCTGATCGGCATTGTCGATTACAATAACCAGCAGATCGACGGCGAGGTTGACAAGATAATGAATATCGAGCCGTTTGCCGACAAATGGCGCGCTTTCGGCTGGAATGTCTACAGTTGCGACGGCAACTCCATCGAGGATTTCATTGCAACGATGGAGGGCATCCTTACAATTGAAGATCGTTCGAAACCATCGGTAGTGCTTGCTTCGACCCTGATGGGCAAGGGGGTTCCTTTCTTCGAGGGATCAATGGCGGATGGCTCCAACTGGCACGGCAAACCGCCTTCGAAAGAGGATGCCGAAAAGGCGCTTGCCATTCTTGGCGATACGCCTTTCGGCGATTTCGGGGTATAGGAATCGGATAGTGCAGATTATAGCCGGAAGATACCGGGGCCAGAAAATAACAAGCACGTCGTCACGGGATATCCGCCCTTGCAGCAGCCGGGTAAAAAAGTCGCTTTTCGATACCCTTTCCGCCAGAATGGATTTTGAGGATATCGTTGTGCTCGACCTGTTTGCAGGATTCGGTAACATGGGCTTCGAAGCGCTCAGTCGCGGCGCCGGCTTCGTTTATTTTGTCGATCGCCACAGCGAGGCCCTGAAATCCATGCAGACGACTGCGCAGCGTCTCGGAGTGTCGGAGCAGGTCTGCATTGTGAACTCCGACGTTTCGGCTTTTATCGGCCGGAACAGGGAGCGTTTCGATCTTGTCTTCTGCGATCCTCCTTACACCTGGCCGGATTACGAACTTCTTATAGAGCGTGTCGCCGGATCGTCCATGCTTGCCGATGATGGAATCCTGCTTATCGAGCACAGTGCGGCCATGCAGTTCAGGGAATCTCCGTATTACCTTATGCATAAAGATTATGGAATGACCAGGGTAACTTTTTTCACGCATCAACAGGACAGCAAATGACGCAGAAAGCCATTTATCCGGGAACGTTCGACCCTTTCACCAATGGACATCTCGACGTTCTCGAACGCGCTCTGAACATTTTTGCCGAGGTTGTCGTGGTTATAGCGGAGAACAGCCAGAAACGGACGCTTTTCAGCTTTGAAGAGCGATTCGATATGATCACAAAAGTGGTACAGGATTATTCCTCTGTCAGCGTTGAGGTGCTGCATGACGGGCTTCTTGCCGATTATGCCCGTCAGCTGGGAGCGCGAGCCATCGTCCGGGGCGTACGGCAGGTCAAGGATTTCGAGTACGAATTCCAGATGTCCCTTCTGAACCGTCATCTCTACCCTGAAGTGACCACCGTGTTTCTGATGCCGAATGTGAAATATACCTATGTGGCGTCATCAATTATCAGGGAGGTGGCGATGCTTGACGGCGATGTATCGAAATTCGTCCATCCTTTCGTTCTCGATATGCTGCACCGGAAACTCGAAGAATCAAAAATGAATAAAAAGTAAATCATATAGTACCATGTCTACGTCAACAGTGCCCGGAGAGATCTACCTTACCCGTCGCGTTCTGAGCATGCAGGAATCCCAGACCATGCGCATCACCGGTCTGGCAAATAAAATGAAAGCTGAAGGAAAGGATATTGTCAGCCTTTCGGCAGGAGAACCCGATTTTCCGACTCCCGACCATGTCAATAAGGCGGGTATCGACGCCATCAATGCCGGGTTTACCCGCTATACGGCCAACTCGGGCATTCCCGAACTGAAAAAAGCCATTCTGGAAAAATTCCGTCGGGATAACGGGCTTGAATTCCAGGAGAACCAGATAATCGTCAGCAATGGGGGCAAGCAGACACTTGCCAATACCTTTCTTGCTCTTTGCCAGGAGGGCGATGAAGTTATCGTGCCTGCGCCTTACTGGGTCAGTTTTCCCGAGATGGTCCGTCTTGCAGGCGCCGAACCGGTAATCGTCGATACTACCATAGAGGCGGAATACAAGATCACGCCGGCACAGCTTGAAGCGGCCATAACGCCGAAAACGAAAATCCTGGTGCTGAACTCCCCATCCAACCCTACCGGCGCAGTTTACAGCGAATCCGAGGTGCGCGGTCTGATGAAGGTGCTCGAAGGTCGAAACATCTTTGTGGTTTCCGATGAAATGTACGATATGATCGTCTACGGCGATGTCCGTCCTTTCTCTCCGGCCCGTATTCCCGAAATGAAGGATTGGGTGATCGTCAGCAACGGCGTATCGAAAACCTATTCCATGACCGGCTGGCGTATCGGCTATCTTGCCGGTCCGAAATGGCTGATCGACGCTTGTGATAAAATTCAGTCGCAGACCACATCAAATCCGAATGCTATCGCTCAGAAAGCCGCTGTGGCCGCGCTTCTGGGGGATCAGGGCGTCGTTGAGGAGCGTCGGCTCGAATTCGAGCGCCGCCGCGACTATATGTATGAAGCCATCAACAGTATTCCGGGGTTCAGGACCGCTTTGCCTCAGGGCGCTTTTTACATATTTCCATCGATCAGCGGTGTGCTCGGCAGAAGTTTCAACGGAATGGTTATGAACGATTCTGCAGATGTTGCCGAATACCTGCTGAAGGAGCATTTTGTCGCCACTGTTCCCGGCGATGCTTTCGGCGCTCCTGAAAACCTGCGTCTTTCCTATGCAGCCTCTATTTCGTCGCTCGAAGAGGCCGTGAACCGCATCAGAAAAGCTTTCCAGTAGGAATTATCGATGCTCAGAGTTCGCCGGAGCCGATTCTATACCTTATGGTTCGGATGGTATTCGCGCAGGCAGTTCAGACGATATTTCAATACGTTGCGGGTCTTTATGGACCCGCAGACGCCTGACATGGAGATCGGCATTCCCGTGATTTTTTATTGCAATCACGCATACTGGTGGGACGGTTTCTGGTCGCAGCTCTGCACGGAAAGGTTTTTCCGCCAGAACCTTCATATCATCATCGAATATCCCCAGCTGAACCAGCATCGTTTTTTTACACGTATAGGGGCCTTTTCCATCGACCGCTCAAACGCGAGAAGTGCGCTGCAGACGCTTGATTATGCGGCTGAACTGCTGCTGCAGCCTTCAGACCGGCAGAATGCTCTCTGGATTTTTCCGCAGGGCAGAATTGTACATATCGACGAACGACCGCTTTTTTTCTACAAAGGAACGGCTGGCATCGTTTCCCGCGTTCTTCAGGCAAACAGCCCTCTTTACCTTGTTTCAGTTGTCAGCAGGATTGAATATCTTGAAGAACAGAAGCCGGAACTTTTTCTGTCGTTCAGGGCTCCTCTCCTGATGCATCCGGGTCAGTCGCATTCTTCAGGGGAACTTACCTCGATGATGCAAGAGGAGACGGAGCATCATCTTGAAAGCCTGAAAGCATCGGTTATGGCGGGTTCTCTGGAAAATGCCGCGATTCTCGTTCATGGGACCGAATCGATAAACAAAAGGGTCAGGAGATATCGGGATATGCTCGGCATCGGGTGATAATGGTTATTATTCCCGTTTGCGCAAGGAGTTGATGCCTCTCGTTTAATTATAATAACACGATGGTATGAGTAATGTTATCTGCAGTTGTCTGCTTGGCGACAACGCAAAAGTCAGGCTGCGGTTATCGCAGATGCTGCACAGCGAGATTGAAGAGATATACGGCAAGGAAGAGGAAGCGATTTCAGAAGAGATCAGGCATATCTGTGAAATCGAGCTTCAGGGCTGTCGCAGGGAGTTTTTCGACAACCCCCGCGAGTTGCCCCTGGCCGTCGGCCAGCAGGTGATTGTGACAACCGATGGGGGGTATGATTATGGCGTCGTTTATTCGACAGGTCTTATCGCAAGGAAGAAACTGAAGCTGAAAGGTCTCGACAAGCCGGGTGCCGAACGTCTTGATGTCATTCGGCAGGCAGATGAAGCCGATATGCTGGCGATTACGGAACTCAAAGGAAGAAAACAGGAAATTCGGGATATCTGTCTTGGGAAGGTCAAAAAACACAATCTCGACATGAAACTGGTGGATGTCGAGTTGCGAATGGATCAGCAGAAACTTTCCGTTTATTATACTTCAGCTCATCGGGTTGATTTCCGTGCTCTTGTCCGCGATCTTGCCGGCGAGTTCAAAGCCCGAATCCAGATGGTGCAGATTACCACAAGGGAAGAGGCCCGGCGAGCAAACTCGTTCGGGCCCTGCGGCTGTCTGCTATGCTGCTCCAGCTGGCTGCCTAAAATTCATGCCAACCCATTTGCCGAAAAGTCGCAGTTTCCCGACAGCAACGGCAACGACAGCCATGCCTTCAATATCACGGGAATCTGTAATCGGCCCAAATGCTGTCTTGGCTATTCGAAGCATGATAAATCTCAAGGCTGCGGCTCTTCTCTTCCGGTTTCGGTTCCCAGGCCCGGAAGCCGGATTTCGACACCTTCGGGCGAAGCTGTTGTTGAAAGCGTCGATATGCAGAAAAAACTTGTTTTCCTTCGTTATATCAGGAATGATCAGAAAAGGAGGGTTCCTTTCGATAAATTCCGCAACATGGAATCGAAACAATAAGCATTTACAATCAGTAACCATCATGGCTGGAATCCGGCTTTTCTCTGCTCATATGAGATTTTACGGATAGCAGCTTTATGTCCATTGCTTCCTACTCATGACGAAACATATTGCCAGAACTCTCGTCACTACAGCTCTTCCATACGCTAACGGACCGGTTCATCTCGGTCATCTTGCAGGCGTCTATCTGCCTGCGGATATCTATGTCCGGTACAAGAGGATGAAAGGAGAGGATATCATACACATCGGTGGTTCCGACGAACACGGGGTTCCCATTACCATTACGGCTGAAAAGGAGGGGATTTCTCCCCAGGATGTTGTCGATCGCTATCACAGGATGAATAGGGATGCGTTCAGCAGGTGCGGCATCTCGTTCGATTACTATGGCAGAACCTCGTCTTCGGTACATCATGAAACCGCAAGGGAGTTTTTCCTTGAAATCGAAAACAAGAAGATTTTCAACAGAAAGACCGAACAGCAGTTTTACGATGCGACTGCCGGCCGTTTTCTTTCCGATCGCTACGTAACAGGAACATGTCCAATCTGCGGCAATCAGGAGGCGAACGGCGACCAGTGCGAACAGTGCGGTACGCATCTGAGCCCGACAGAGCTTCTGAACCCGAAAAGCAAGCTTTCGGACGCCACTCCCGAGCTGCGCGAAACCATGCACTGGTATTTTCCGCTCGGACGGTTCCAGAATGCCCTTGAAGCCTATGTGGAGACCCACAGGGATGAATGGCGTTCGAATGTAGTGAACTATACACGCACCTGGCTCAACCAGGGGCTGAACGACCGGGCCATTACCCGGGATCTCGGCTGGGGTATCGAACTGCCGATATCCGATCCCGAAGCGAAGGGGAAGGTGCTCTATGTCTGGTTCGACGCAGTGCTCGGCTATATTTCCTTTACTCGCGAGTGGGCTTCACTGCGAGGTGACAAGGATCTCTGGAGGTCGTACTGGCAGGATCCGGAATCGAGAGTCGTGCATTTCATCGGCAAGGATAACGTCGTGTTTCATACGCTCATGTTTCCTGCCATTCTCATGGCCTGGAACGAGGGTCGCCAAGAAGGCATATATAATCTGGCCGATAACGTTCCGGCCTCGGAGTTCATGAACTTCGAGGGGAGGAAATTTTCGAAATCCAGGAACTATGCGGTCTATCTCGGGGAGTTCCTTGAAAAATTTCCTGCGGATGCCCTGCGTTACAGCATTGCCATGAACTATCCGGAAAACAAGGATACCGATTTCAGCTGGACGGATTTTCAGAACCGGACGAACGGCGAGCTTGCCGATACGCTCGGCAACTTCGTCAAGCGTTCGATAGATTTCACGCTCGCACGATTTGATGGCCTTGTACCCTGGGATTATTGCAAGGAGTCACTCAATACTGTTTTCCTCGACGGTCAGATTGATGACATTGCGCAGCATTATGAACATTTCCATTTTCGAGAGGCTGTATCCTGCACAATGGACATTGCCCGTGCCGCCAACCGGTTTCTTACACAGAATGAACCATGGAAGGTAATCAAATCCGATCGGGACGCTGCGGCCCGTATTATGTCTGCCGCTCTTAATCTGTGCCGCTCTCTTTCGATTCTGTTCTATCCGATTATTCCGGATACCTGTGATCGAATTCATTCAATGCTTGGTTTTGAAGGGCAGATCGGCGATCTCATCAGGCAGGGTGATTCCATCTGGGATCAGGCAAAGATGCCGGGCCTTCTGAAAGGCCACAAGCTGAAAGGCTCCTCGGAAATTCTATTCAGGAAAATCGAAGACGCCGATATCGAACCCGAACTGAAAAAAATCGAGCAGCTGCTTGCCGAAGCCGAAAAAAGGGAAGCCGGTGCGGCTGTGGAGCGAACCTTTTTCAAGCCGGTCATCAGTTTCGACGATTTTCAGAAGGTGGATCTTCGTGCGGCTACCGTAATCAGTGCCGAGAAGGTGAAAAAGGCGGCAAAACTGCTGAAGCTGCAGCTCAGGGTCGGTTCGGAGACACGGCAGGTGCTCGCTGGCATCGCAGAGCATTACTCGCCGGATGAGCTGACCGGCAGGCAGGTCGTCCTTGTCGCCAATCTTGCGGAACGCACCCTGCGCGGAGAGGTTTCGCAGGGAATGATTCTTGCCGTTGAAGGCGCTGACGGCCGACTGCTTGTGCTTGAGCCGTCGATAGAAGCAATAAATGGAAGTCAGATACAATAATTGAAAAAATAATTTGCGGAAACCGATTTTATCCTTACATTAGGATCACAAACATCGTGGGGTGGAGCAATTGGTAGCTCGTCGGGCTCATAACCCGAAGGTTGCAGGTTCAAGTCCTGTCCCCACCACAAAAAAAAGCCGCATCAACAGAATGCGGCTTTTTGCGTTGGATGAAAAGATCGAGCAGGGGGTGTCGGACAGGTCTGACAAAAAAAGCCCCGGAATTACCGGGGCTTGATAACTGTAACTGTCTGGATTCTGCCGTTCAGGACATCACGCAAAACCAGTCACAAAGCACCTGTCCGGCAAGCCGGTAAGCGGACTGTCACTGATGAACACTGACATTCACGGACTTGAAGTGAAGATATCTCCCGCACGCTCTACTCTCTCCCTGCACACTACTTACCGCCCACATTTTCCTGTCTCCTAACTCCTGACCTCCGGGTTCAACGGGAGCGCAACGTGTTCGTTTATCATTTCTTCTATGTTGTTTGCCGGGATGAAAAACCTGTTGATCGGGGTGTTTTCCGTGGCGTTGTGGAGAATGCCTCTTGCCGTGCTTGCCGTCAGGGTCGCAAGATGTCCTGCGAAGTTTTTTGGCAGGATGAAGAGTCCTTTTTCCTCATTGGTGAAAAGCTGCCATGATTCCGGGTCGATGGCGAATATACAACCGATCTCTACGGTGATGAACGGAATCTCTTCCTGCAGGAAAACGTTTTTGAAGAGCACCTTCAGCAGTTTCTTGCCGTTATCTATGCCGAAGTTCAGTCCCGCATTGATTTTAACCGGCTTGTTATCTTCGACGTTTTCCGGTGAGAGCGAGAGCTGTTCGGTGCTGATTTTAACGAGTGCGAAGTTGACTCTGCGGCTGTTATTGTCGGACATGGAAGGGTTTTGAAAAGTTGTGAGAAAAAACCTGTATTATCTGTTATCCCGCAGTTTTCCGCAGGTGTCTGTAAAGATAGAGAAAATATCGGAAATAAACCACTTGAGAGCAAATACGTTCGTATGACGGCGTCATATTCCTGTTGCGGAACCTGTGTATAGCGCGCGGATTTCAGTCGGTTACTGATGTTTTTCATCAGGTTGCGGCTTTGTTGGGGACGTATTACCGGATGAACAAATATACCGGCAGAGATAGAAGGTAAAAGCTTCATGCCGGCAGATTTCTATAATAGTCTCTGCGTTTGTCTGATCGTCCCTGCATCCTGCTCGGAGAATATGACGGATCGGTGCTTTTTCAGTTGCGGATGGTATGAGCTGAAGTGGTTTTTTGTCGATCAGGAGATTGATTGCCAAGGCTTCCGGCTTCAGCTCCGTCACCCATGGCAACAGGAAATAATGATTGGAGTTCGGAGTGGCGATGCCATTTACGAACAGGGATGTTCGGTTGCGAAACATGTCGGGTATCGTTATGTTAGGGACAGAAGAGTTGCCATCAACCAATGACTATGATCAAGATGCCGGCATTGTCGCTTCCCTGTCCGTTCGAGACAGATGTTTCTCTCAGGGAAAAAAGTTACTACCGTAT
>VGGK01000033.1 GCA_016868665.1 Chlorobiota bacterium | reverse complement strand
AGGGACACTTTGGGGATCGTACATTTGGCTTTTCGACAACTGAAACACCCAGTCCGGCAACATCGAACACCTAATCCGCTCAGAAGCAACAAAGTGTTCGATTTTTCGCGGATTTACTGTTTGACCTTTTGCGGACGAAGTGTTTGATGTTCAGCGAATTTTGTGTTCGATGTTCGACGGATTATGAAGCTGAGTATTCTGCCGCATAGTGTACCACCAGTTCTGCAGGGGATTCCTGGACGCAGCGCAAGAGTGTCGCGCCCCCGCGGGCACGTGGATTGAAACACGGTGACAATCCTGAATGGCAGATTGTATTCACCTCGCCCGGAGTGTGGGTGTTTTAAAGGCCGTAGCAGCAGTAGCGAGGCCTGCGAGCTGCTTTAGCCGACATCGATTTGCATGTGTCTTGCCAGCTCATGAAAATAATCCCTCGACCAGATTTTCAAGGCCTCGACATCTTTCACAAACCTTGAGACGTCAGTCTTGGCAGCCTCCACATCAAGCGCATTGATTCGCTGATGGAGCAACTGGCGAAATGCTGGTTCTGTGAGATACTCGTTCTGCAGATGACCACTCTGCTTTGCACGACTGATGAAGTGAGAAAGACTCATCGACGTTCCCTTTCTCACATACCACTCGAAATCGAACCAGTCACGACCCTTGATTCTGCTTTTCCAGTTTCTGAAAAGCAGGGCGTGCATCTTGCCGGCAAACAGGTCTGGCAGGCTGAAGCATTTGACATAGAAGGAAAATGGCTGGAGAAGCAGTTTTTCCTCGGTTGCAAAACCCAATGCTGGTACCGTATCGACCTCAAACTTGATCTTGATAATTTTGTCCGCATGAACGGCAACGCTGAAAAGACGGGTGTCGCCTTTCAGAAAAGCAGACTCGATGCCCGTCCGAACCGTTTTCCTTTTGGCTGATATTTCAACATCGAGCCCTAATGCTGTAAACTCTTCCCTGACCGCCTTGAAACAGGGTTCAAGCGAAAAGGCCGGATCAGCGACGAGCAGGGAGAAATCAAGGTCCTCGGAAAACCTGGGCAACCCGTAAAAGATCCGCAGGCAGGTGCCTCCGTAAAATGCCGCCTTGTCGAAAAAGCCTCCTCGATACAATCCGGCAAGCGCTATTTCCTGCATCACTTCACGCAGACCATTAAACTCCCCTTCGGTTGTCGTCGTATCATATTTCTCGAGCATCTGCCGCAGTACCGTCATGATGCCTCCCGTTGCAGACCGTTAATCAGGGTAAGCAGCGCTTGCAGCATATCAGCCTTCACATTGACAGCAATACAGGCCCTTATGACTTCAGGATTGAAATGAGCCAAGGCATCTTCATCGATGCGCAGGTCGTCAAACAGCAGTTCGTGCAATGCTTGCTGTGACCGGACATTAAGGTTTCTGGTGAAGATGAGCTTGTCACAGAGCGCCTTTTCCGGAGATGCCATCAAAAAACCTGTTTGATCGGGATTCTCGACCCGATCGATACCAATGGAATACAGTTGAAGCTGTGCATGGGTATAGGAAAAGCGACCAACAGGCAGGTCATACACCTTGCCCCGCTTTATCGTCATCGAGGTCACTTCGATCACCCGTTCTGGAATGATTCCGTAATGGGACAAGGCATAATCCATCGAGACGTACGAGGGGCCATAAAGCAGGTTCGCCACAAGCGGTAAAGAAATCGGAATCCCGGTGAGTTCAGGGGAAACAGCATACAAGCCCTTCCTGATGGGCTGCAATAATCCATCATCGATCATCCGGACGATCTTGTCGTTCGGAGACCGATACTCCTCCAATATCGAGAGAAGGGTGCCATGCGTCAACGGGACACCTGCAAATGAGCGAAGCTTCTGCTCTAATCTCATAATTCAATAATTTGCACAGATAATCGAATATTATTCGGTTATCTGTGCAAATTAGCAAGCAACCGTCTTTTATACAAAATGAATTTTCTGTTCGTGGAGGCGTTGTTTTGCAATAAAAGTGTTCGATGTTTCGCGGATTTACTGTTCAACCTTTTGCGGACGAAGTGTTCGATGTTCAGCGGATTATGCTGCTGTCATCAAGCGGGTGCAGAGTCGATCCGGTTATGATCTGACCCGGAGGCAACTTGCGTCAAGAGAAGATAATTGTTTTTCGCTGGCATGAACCGGAGATCCAAAGATTTGCCTATGATTAGAACGGTCGAATACGAGATTCGGAAATTCAGACAGTTTCAGCCTGATTCCGGTTGACGGTGAACGGTTTGATGTGCTGCAGAACAGATTCCTCCTTCTGGGTGGCTTCGTAGAGATCCCTGCGTAGCTGAAGATTCATCCAGAAATCTGCTGAATTGCCAAAATAGCGAGCCAGACGCAGCGCCGTGGATGGGGTGATGCCTCGTTTGCCGTTAATGATTTCGTTGATCCTCTGATAGGGAACATGAACTGCATCGGCAAGTTGTCGTTGCGTGATGTTCATGGGTATGAGGAACTCTTCAAGCAGCATCTCACCGGGATGCGTCGGCGCGCGATGTGTCGGTATGCATATCATGTTTTCTTTATCATAAATCAATGGTAGTCCACGATTTCCACATTCGCAGGACCTGATGGAGTCCAGATAAAACAAATTCTGTACTGACGGTTGATCCTGATACTGTACTGACCAACCCGATCACCAGCAAGTGCTTCAAGATGGTTGCCCGGCGGAATTCGCAATTCATCAACATCGATGACGGAATCGAGTTGATCAAACTTTCTCTGAGCTGTTCTCCACAGTTCAACCGGACATGTTTTCAGTGCGGCCTTTGTTTGTCTGCCGTTGAAAATGGCTTCCGTCTTGTTGTCTTTGAATGACTGTATCATGATAACACGGCTATCATGTTTTTTGTTTCAATTTGCGAAAAGATTTTCTGATGCACAAAAGAAGAGATGGTTCGGTGGACGCAGTGCAAGGAAATATGGGGACACTCGCAATTGCGTAAACAAACGTGATAAAAGCTCCTGATTTTCAGTAGTTGGGGGACATTTGCAACTGCTTTCACTTTTATTCTGAATTCATCAACATACGACGGGTTTTAGCTGAATATAATGGCGGACAGGAATGTCCGCCCTCCTTTAAGGGGGAGGGACACTTTGGGGACTGTACATGTGGCTTTGCGACAGCTGAAACACCCTGTCCGGCAACTTCGAACAACTAATCCGCTCAGATGCAGAAAAGTGTTCGATTTTTCGCGGATTTACTGTTCGACCTTTTGCGGACGAAGTGTTCGATGTTCAGCGAATTTTTTGTTCGATGTTCGACGGATTATGAAGCTGAGTATTCTGCCGCATTGTGTACCACCGGTTCCGGAGCAATGTGTACCATCCCCAACGGGCGTATTTGTAACATCAATACCTGTCTTTTTGGCCTCAAAAACCGGAGGAACAGATGGTACACAAACCATTGGATAGATTACAAATTCGAAGAAGGATAAAATGGAGTTGTGCGCTGATCAGGGCAGTGTTATGCACCTGAAATTTTGGAATGGATGCTCTGCGTCTGACCAGTTCAGGGCTGTACCTCTCCAGACCGCACAGTAACCCGGCAGTGTCGAGCAGGCGCAGATAGTGAGCAAGTGTTGTCGTGTTTCCTGCATCCTGAAGCTGGCTGAGGATTTTCGTGAAGGAGAGAATCCGGCCCGAATAGCTGCAACCGATTTCAAAGAGCCGCTTCATCAGGGCGGGCTTGTCGACACGGGTCAGCATCAGAATATCTTTCGAGATACTTGTTTCGATGAGCGCATCCGTCATGTAGCGCCTCCATCGTGATTTATCGTGGATCAACGATGCAGCACCCGGATAACCTCCAAACCAGACATGCTGATCGGGGGTATAGTCAAATGCTTCTTTCATTTCACGGTATGACCAGTGGCCGATGCAGATGGATTCAAACCGGCCGGCGAGTGATTCGGTCAGCCCTTGCTGCAGCAATAGCCGCGATGATCCCGGCAAAATAACCTTGAGCGATTTCTGCTTTGCAGTATCGCTGTCCCACTCTTTTTTAACCGCTTCACTCCAGTTTCCGATTTTCCGGATTTCGTCGATGATGAGCACGGCATCATTCTGTTCCGATTGGTGGAGCTTGATTCGTGCCGCTTCGATCCAGCCTGATTGTCCGGTTGAAACAAGGTCTGCAGAAGCAAAATGAACCGGAAGGTTCGTTGACTCCATGAACTGCAATGCCAGCGTAGTTTTACCGACTTGACGAGGGCCGTAGAGCACCTGGATAAATTGACGAGGTTCTGATTCGATCCTGTGTGTCAGCACTTTTTATTGAGCGCGCTCGATGATCATAATTTTTGCTCATCATATTGAGTAATTTTACTCAAAACAATAAACATGCAACCAAGAGCAAACACTGCACCCGGAATGGAATTCAATGTAACGTTTTTAAGTAACGTGGGTTTGCCGCCGACTGCCATGTGACCTTGAAGCGGGTGTGCTTCCGGTGATGCACCATACAGCAATCGCGTGACTACCGCTTCACGATATCCGATGCCTCAAGGTACCCCGTCACCTCGATGTCGCTGCGTTGCTGGTGTTCCGTGCCGCCATAGACAAGGTTCATCTTTTTTACCCGTTCTCCGAGAATTTTCCGGGTTTTATGCAGCGATGCGAATGCCTCTCCGGATACAGTCCGGCCGGATTTGATCTCCGTCAACACAATCCCGTCGCCCTCCTCGAACAGCAGATCGGCTTCCAGACCGGTACTGTCGCGATAAAAATAGAGTTGGGGATGATTGCCCTGATTGAGGTACTGCTTCATAATTTCAAGCACCACGAGGTTTTCGAAGAGCTGTCCTTTCAGCGGATGAACATCGAGATGCGACTCCTCGCGAATTCCCAGCAACCATGAAGCAAGTCCGACATCGCAGAAATAGAGTTTCGGCGACCTGGATAATCGTTTGCCGATATTGGCGAACCATGGAGGGAGCAGGAAAACGATGAACGATGCTTCCAGCAAGGAAATCCATGACCTTGCAGTCTGGCTTGAAACACCTGCGTCTCCGGCAAGGTTCTGCAGGTTAAGCAGTTGACCGGTTCTGCCTGCTGCCAGACGAACGAACAGCTCGAACTCCCGGATGTGCCGGAGGTGAATGAGTTCCCGCAGGTCCCGCTCGACGTAGGTTGCAAAATAGTCGCCGAGAGCCACTGCCGGATCGAGATCATCGGCATGAATACGAGGGTAGCCTCCCGCATGGAGCAGGCGGTTGATACCCGAAGGCGCTCCGTATGCATGCAGTTCGGCAATTGATAGCGGCTGGAGATTGAGGAGGGCCGTCCGTCCGGCAAGCGACTGGCTGATACGACGATTCAGTTCGAGCTGATGGCTGCCGGTAAGGATGAATTCGCCTGCCATCTTTTGTTCATCGACACGAACCTGAATCCACGAAAGCAGTTCCGGAACCCTCTGGATTTCATCGAGCACCGCACCTTGAGAAAACTGCGACAGATATCCGGCGGGATCCGACAGGGCGAACTCTCTTGTGTCAGGACGTTCCAGGTTGCTGTACGGTTTTTCAGGAAAACATTCTCTGCACAGGGTTGTCTTGCCCGACTGTCTCGGACCGGTCACGGTAACGACAGGATACCGGGCAGCGCGTGACTTCAGGGTGGAAGCAAGATGTCGTGAAATCATGTTTGCAATTTTCAAGTTCAACTTGAAGATTGCAAAATTCCGGCTCAGTGCCAAATTTCCGGTATGGTCTACGGCTGCGGAAAGCATCGGGACATTGAGCCTGAAGGTCTGACCTGCTTTACCTCTATTTGGGGACGTTGTTTTGCAGCATAAATATCAATTCATCTCGATCATCTGATTTTGGGGAGTTTGCTGCTTCTTATTTCAGCCGAGTGAGGGTTTTTGCATGCCTTGACCTTCTGTATACCGGTCAAGGAGATGGAGCCCGACCATGTCCGGATTTCAGCGTTTTCACCGGATTGCTCACGGATGTAACAGAGAGATCTTCTCTATGATACCTGAAGAAAAACAGGAAACTCGAGGCACTGCAATGTCTCTTGTAAACGGATAGATATCAAGACGATGCCCGTTGCGCATTATTCCGGGACAGAATCCGAGACGAGCATCGTCTTGAGTGATTCGGGTTCATTTTTTCGGTTCCAGCGTGACCCCTTTACTGTAGTCGAACTGACCGGCCAGACAGATAATGCCTTCAGGTATGCGTTCCGTTCCCTTGCGTTCCTTCTCGATATATGTTGTTCCGTCGAAAACATACCGGACATAGGTTGCCTTTGCACCGCCTCCCGATTCCATTTTCCAGATATCGCGCCAGCCTTTATTGCTTTCAGGCGATATAACTACCGGTGTTCGGGCTAACGTGAAGTTTTTGACAAGACGGTAACCTTTTTCTGCTTTAGTCAGCACAATCATATTGCAGCCACCGGTTCCGCAGAAAAACGATCCCATCATATAGACGATTGCTTCATCTTTTCCGTCTCCGTTCAGATCCACAAGGCTGTAGACGTACCTGGCTTTCTGATCGAGTACAATATCTTTTTTGTAATCGGGATTGGCGTTCAATATGGCTTGCTCGATAGCTGCATCTGACTTATCGATGTAAGGCGTTTCTGCATGAGGCTCCCAGGCAAAAACCCCTCCATCTGCCATGAGGCTTAAATAGAGCTTTCCGTCCTTGAGTAGGTAACCCCGTACCCATTGAGCCTGAGAGGCAACCAGTTCGTCCATGCTTGGAGGAGGGCAAAGCGCTTTTGTGGTTGCAAGAGGCCCGAATTCCAATTTTCCGCTTGAAGGATCGGCTGAGGGCTCTATTTTCCATGATCCGGTGGCCTTATTGCAGTTGAGTTGCATGTGAACGGTGCCATCGGTTTTAAGATTCATGATATACAGCAAGGGATTGTCGGGACGCTGGGTGCCCTGAGCGTCGTCCATCGACTGAAATTCAACGAGCCTCCATTGTGTGCCTGCAAGGGGGGCGCCTTTCTGTTCAACAGCAGGTTTATCCTTTTCAGCCGATTCCGCGTTCGCTCCTGACTGATCGTTCTGATTTTTTATCCCGCCGGAAGTGCAGGAAGCCACAATGAACAGTGGTGAAATCAGAAACACCGCCGTTACGATAACCGATATTTTCCTGTAAAAAGACTTCATGGTTTTCGCAGGATAAAGGTTGAAGAATCAGGGAATCTCCTCTGTACGTGTCCGGTTCGCCATAATCCGCCGATAATAATTCGGGCAAAATGCCTCAGGCTTGCCGCGGAAATAAATAACAGGTATGGCTTGTTATGAGTTTCAGTTGTTATTGATCGATGATGGGTGAGGGTTAGACTGCCGCATGTTTCTCCATGCATTCCGGCAGGTCTTGAATGATCTGGCGGAGGATGTCGCCCCCAACGGAAGTCCCGAGGGATAGGCCGAAGGAACCCTTCGGACTGCCTGAGTCAGGAACCGGGCGTCAAATGCCTTTTTCTGCGTCGGGTTGCTGTACCCCTCGCCGAGGTGTGCATATTCATAAAGAGGAGATTCGTGGCATTCGGATGCCCGGTCATTCGTATCTGTTGCTCAGACGGACACTCAGGTGCCAGAAGTCATTAGCGGCGCTCTCTGAAGAAACGCAGCAGTTATGCCGGCAGCGTCGAGGATTGCCCGGCTCCCCTTTTCTCTCCTACTGGGCAATAAAGCCCGGATTATGCAGGTCTTCCTTGTTGTAGAGCAGTTCCCTGCCGTTGACGATATCGATCAGGGTTCTGCCGGCCGCATTGAGTATGGCATGCCCTGCTGCGGTATCCCACTCCATGGTTGGCGAAAATCGGGGATAGCTGTTGACTTCTCCTGATGCCACCATGCAGAATTTCAGTGAACTGCCGCAGCGAAGCACATCGAGATCCGGATTGTTCTCGCGCAGGCGTTCAAGGTAGGAGAGGGTCTTTTCATCCATATGGGAGCGGCTTGCAACAATTCTGAAGCTGTCATGAGTTCCTGGAAAAGGCATCCGCCGGGCACTTTCCATAAGCTGTTCAGTCGAGTGGATCGTGTCATTCGGCGCATCGACGTAAAAGGCGCCGGCTTTCGTCGATGCAAAATACAGCTGTCCTTTTGCAGGAGCATAGATAACGCCGAGCACCGGCTGCCCGGCACTGATAAGGGCTATGTTGACCGTAAACTCGCCGTTCCGGGCAAGAAATTCCCTTGTTCCGTCAAGCGGATCGACCATCCAGAACGCCGGCCAGGCTTTTCGCTCTGCGTAGGGTACCGGTATGCCCTCTTCACTCAGAATCGGCAGGCCGGTTTCTTCAAGTTTCCGGAGAATGAGTTCGTGACTGCTCCGGTCGGCAATGGTCAGTGGCGTATTGTCGGACTTGTATTCCGGCTGGATATCCTGACCATAGCTCTTCAGAATGCTCTGGCCGGCATCAAGAGCGGCCTGTACCGCTATTCCGATTTCAGGTAGAATCATCATATCAGATAGTAACATTGTCATGGGCTCGGCAATACTCGCTTTGCCCGAGTTCATCAGGGCACCTCGAAAAAGTTGTTCAGCATCCCGATTGCTTCGTTGCATTCAGGGTGCTCACGACACTTTTTCGAGATGCCTTTTATTCCGTGACAAGATATAGTTACTAACCGGTTTTCAAAATTTCCATACAATCAGGGCGTTCGGGACTGCTTGCACTTTCATCCTGAACCCGTTACATCTCATAGGGTTTGAGCTGAATGTAATGGCGGAAAGGAATGTCCGCCCTCCTTTATGCTCATGTCACGTTGCAGAGATTCGCTTAAACGTTAAACTTTCTGCGAATATCATCCGTACGTGACCGATTCACGCCGAGGTCGGAAAATCCAAGCCTCGATGCCGAACGCATGTGTATGCATCCGGCTTTTCGGTCGAGGCGGAACTCCACGTCATCGACGAAGCCGAAAACCGGCACCATAAAGGTCGACCAGAGATAATCGCCTTCGGTTCGTTCGATTTTTCCGCCCATTGCCGAAACAACCTGCTGCAAACGTTGCCATGCTGCCGCAGGATCATCACGGTACGTCAGCGGCTCTATGCTGTCGCCGCCGCTTCCCTCTTCGCTGCATACGCAGTTCGGAGTACCGGGGCATGGTCGCAGCTTTCCGTCGACCGGTCGGGGTGTTTCTTCAGGCGCAGGCCACAGTCCGGAAACCGTTTTAGTCACAGCGCCGAGAAAATCGTTGATGATGTCCATAACCGTCCTGTTGGTGATAGATTTATTGTGCTTCAGGCGGACCGGAATGTCCGCCCTTCTGGAGTACAGCTAACTGAAACAGAGACTCTTCACGTTTGTGAACTCCTTTATACCGTAACTTGAGAGTTCGCGCCCGTAGCCTGAGAGCTTCACACCGCCGAAGGGCAGACGGGGGTCGGATTTGACCATGGAGTTCACGAAGCAGTTGCCGGCTTCGAGTTGTGAGGCCACCGCTGCGGCGCGCACAGGATCGGCGGAGAATACCGCTGAGCCGAGACCGAACTCGCTGTCGTTGGCTATGGCTACCGCTTCGTCATCGTCAGCGGCTTCGATGACCGTGGCGACAGGCCCGAAAATCTCCTCGCCGTATGCTGCCATGCCTTTTTTAACATCCGTAAGAATAGTGGGGGGATAAAAGTATCCCTTGCCTTCGGGCATGACGCCGCCGCAAAGAAGCTTCGCTCCGGCGCGCACGCTTTCCTCTACCTGATGATGGACGCCGTCGCGGAGATCGGCGCGGGCTATGGGACCGAGCTCGGTAGCCGGATCGAAGGGATCGCCGGTCCTGGCAGCAAGCATCCTCTGCAGGAACAGTTCCTCGAAACGGCTTTTCAGCGAGCGGTGAACGATAAAGCGTTTGGCGGCTATACAGCTCTGTCCGCTGTTGAGAAGTCGCGATGCCGCGCATACGGTTACAGCTTTTTCAAGTTCGGCGTCATCGAGCACGAGATAGGGATCGCTGCCGCCAAGCTCCATTACGCTGCGCTTGAGCGCATATCCGGCTTTCGCGGCGACAGCGCGCCCTGCGGCGGTGCTTCCGGTAACCGAGACTGCCTTTACGTAAGGATGCGAGATGACCATACCAGTAAGCGTATCGACATCCTGCAGATCGATATGCAGGGTGCAATAGAGATTTTCGGGGAACCCTGCGTCGCGGAATACTTCCTCGATGGCGATGGCGCAGCCGGTCACGTTGGGCGCATGTTTGACGATGGCACCGTTTCCAGCCATGATGGCCGGCACCGCGAACCGGAAAACCTGCCAGAAGGGAAAGTTCCAGGGCATGACGCCAAGCACGAGACCGAGAGGTTCGAAGACTACCCTGCCTTTCGCTCCGTCCATATCGACCTCCTCGGGCTGCAGAAACCCTTCGGCGCGATCGGCGTAGAATTCGCAGACCAATGCGGATTTCTCGACCTCGGCAACCGCCTGGCAGAGAGGTTTGCCCATCTCGCGGGCGGCAAGAGCGGCGTAGGATTCCTTGCGTTCGCGCAGCAGGGCCGCGGCGCGATGCATCAGCAGGGCGCGTTCCGGCATCGATACCTGACGCCATGGCTTATAAGCGCGCCAGGACGAGTCGAGCAGCGACTCGATGTCGGTTGAAGACATAACTGGATATTCGGCAAGCACCTCTTCGGTTGCCGGATTGATGGTAACGATCATGGCAGCAAAAGTGAAATGGTTATAGTGGTAATTCCTGAAAATGTGCTCACTCGACTTCTTCGAGCGCATCGAAAAGTATCCTGTAGCTCTCGTACCTTCCGGCATCGATCAGTTCCTTTTCGGCCGCATTTCGTACCGCGCACTGCGGTTCTACGGTATGGGTGCAGGATGAAAAACCGCACTCCGGCATGAACTGCAGAAACTCCCTGAAGTAAAACCGCAGATTCTCCCGGGTAATGTCTGCAAGGCTGAACTCTCTGATGCCGGGAGTATCGATAACGTATCCGCCTCCCGGCAGCGGATGCATGGTGGCGTTGCTCGTGGTATGCACGCCCTTGCGGGTTTTGTAACTGGTTCTGGATGTTTTCAGGTCGCATCCGGTCAGGAGATTGATCAGGCTTGATTTGCCCACACCCGAATGGCCGCTGAAGGCCGAAATCTTCCCCTTGAGGGCTTCGGCAAGTTCGGCTATGCCGCTTTTATCGTAAACGCTGACATAACAGACGCTGTAGCCGAGATCATGATAAACGCCCATCATCCGGCGGACCTGACCATCCCGGTCGAGTTCCATTTTGTTCACCACAATGAGAACGGGAAGCTGCTCGGATTCGGCGAAAACCAGATAGCGATCGATAAGCCGGGTGGTCAGCGGCGGCTCGTATGCCGAAACCACCGGCACCAGCAGTTCGATGTTGGATGCGATTACCTGTTGTTTTTCGCGGCTCCGGTTCCGCCTGGGATCGCGCTTTCGCACCAGAGCACTGGTCCTCGGCTCGACGCGTATGATGATCCCCTGATGGGCTTCGGTGCCGCTCGGGGTATCCTGCACCTCTACAAGGTCGCCCACGGCAACCAGCGAAGCATCGGGGTTGCCGCTCCCGGTACCGGGAAAACTCCGGCAGCGAAACGTCCGTCCGTCATCGGCAATAACGATATATGCCGCCCCGGACGTGCCGGTAACGCGACCCATGCAATATAAGGCATTTGTTTTTTTTTCTTTCATCAACCCGACAGATTATCCCTTGTTACTCATTGTTCAGCCGATATCGGCAAGTGTGCTCCGTGCGTGATAGTGACGCATATACCAGCTCCGCACCATGGCATGTTCCGGTTTTCTCAGCTCTGGATCATCCCCTGCAAGCGCAAATGCCGCACGGCGGGCCGGCTCCATCAGCCGGACGTCGCGAACCGGATCGGCGAGTTTCAGACCGCTCACCATACCGGCCTGCTCCCTGCCGAGCACGTTGCCGGCGCCGCGGATTTCCGCGTCGATCTCCGAAATCCTGAAGCCGTCGGAAGTCGATGCCATTGCCTGCAGCCTCTCCCCTGCCTCTCCGGCAAGCGATGCATGGATGAGAAAGCAGCTCGATGCGTGTTTGCCCCGCCCCACGCGGCCCCTGAGCTGATGGAGCTGGGCAAGACCGAACCTCTCGGCATGTTCTATCACCATCACCGTGGCATTCGGCACATCTACCCCCACCTCGATGACCGTCGTGCCGACCAGCAGATCGAGATCTCCTGTCCTGAACCGCTCCATAACAGAATCTTTCTCTCCCTGGCTCAACTGCCCGTGTATCAGGCCGAGGCGCAAGCCGCTGAATACGCCCGACGAAAGCTCTTCGTACCCTTCCACTGCCGATCGGAGATCGATTTTTTCCGATCCCTCGACCAGCGGGTAGACAATATACGCCTGCCGACCAGATCGCACCTCGCGATGAAGAACATCGTAAACCCGGTTTTTCGACGACTCCGCCACCAGATGGGTCTCTACCGGCAACCTGCCCGCCGGCATGGCATCGATAACGGAAACGTCGAGGTCGCCAAAGCCGGCCATGGTAAGCGTTCTCGGAATCGGGGTGGCGGTCATCAGCAGCACGTGCGGGCTTCCGGCCTTGTCCTGGAGCGCCTTGCGCTGCAACACGCCGAAACGGTGCTGTTCGTCTATGATCACGAGTCCGAGGCGTGAAAACGAAACGGCATCTTCGATCATGGCGTGTGTGCCGACAGCTACCGTTGCCCGACCGTCAGCCAGAGCGGCAAGCGCCTCCTGCCGTTCGCGCTTCGGCTGCCGACCTGCCAGCAGGACCGCCTCGATGCCGAGCGGGTGCAGCGAGCGCTTCAGCGAGAGGTAGTGCTGCACGGCAAGGATTTCCGTCGGGGCCATGAAGGCAGACTGCAGTCCGTTATCGGCGGCAAGCGCCATCGAAAAAAGCGCTACCATGGTTTTGCCCGATCCTACATCGCCCTGCAAAAGGCGGTTCATGGGCCTGTCGCGCCTAAGGTCGCGATAGATTTCGCGGATCACCCGCTTCTGCGCATCGGTGAGGTCGAACGGCAATGTTTCGTAAAAACGTCCGGCAATCGGGCCGGAATGGGTCAACCGCGGCGCGCTGCTGTTGCGTTCGAGGTGCGCGTGCCTCAAGGCAAACAGCAGTTGCGTGTAGAACAGTTCCGTCCATTTCATCCGGTTCCGGGCGGCTTCGAGCCGCTCCGGAGAAGCCGGAAAATGTATTTCGCGGTAGGCATCGGCAAGCGGCATGAGAGCGTACTCCCGAAGCATGCTTTCGGGAAGGTTCTCCCTCCCGCCCGGTGCGTACCGGCTGAAAGCCCCGGCAATAATGGTACGCAACTGGCGGGATCCGAGTCCCCCCTGTTTCATTGCCGCGGTGGTGGTATACAACGGAATGATTCCGCCGGTATGGAACAGTTCATAATCTGACCTCCCTTCCGCGGCATTTCCCGAAAGGTGCTCGTAATCGGGATGCTGCATCTGCGCCTGGCTGCCGAAAAAACCGACTTTGCCATGCACGGCAAGCTCGTCGCCGGGTTTGAGGCTGGAAGCGAAGTATCGCACCCCTTTGAACCAGGTCAGCTCTATTCTGCCGGATCCGTCATCGAGCACTGCCTTGAATCGCATTCTGCCGGGCCCCGTCCCTTCCTGCCGGGCCTGCACGACCCTGCCGACAACCGTCGTGCTTTCGCCGGTGCGAAGGCTCCCTATAGAACATATCGTGCGGCGGTCGAGATAGCGGCGCGGAAAATAATCGAACAGCTCTTCGGGCGAAGCGATTCCTTCGGCAGCGAGAATGGCGGCTTTTTTCGGTCCAACGCCCTTCAATGCCGTCAGTGGAGTGAGTCCGGCCATAGGAAAGCAGTTGTATCTCGATAGTATTTCTTGTATATTAGCAACCTTATTATTTTATTGCAGGTCAAATCAATTTTCTGCACGAGAAAGCACTGAAATCAACATGAAACAGGATATTCACCCAAAGTATACGAAAGTTACCGTAAACTGCGCCAACTGCGGCAACGCATTCGAGACCCGTTCAACCCGCAATACCATCAAGGTTGACATCTGCAACAACTGCCATCCTTTCTACACCGGCAAACAGGTGCTGGTCGATACCGCCGGACGCGTCGAACGTTTCAACAAACGGTTCGCGAAATCCGCGGCAGCACAGGCAAAGGCCAACTAAGGGAATCCATCAGCATAAACCTGGAGGGGAACCGCTATGAGTGTCAAAGATGTCGCACAGAAGATTGAACCGAAAATGAAAAAAACCATCGAAGCCTTTCAGCATGAAATCGCTTCGATACGGACAGGCAAAGCCACCACGGCCCTGCTCGACCGGGTGAAGGTCGAAGCATACGGGCAGCTCATGCCGCTCAAGCAGGTCGGCAACGTGGGCGTTATGGACGTGCATACCCTGATCGTGCAGGTCTGGGACAAATCGATGGTTTCGGCAGCGGAAAAAGCCATCCGCGACGCCAATCTCGGCCTCAACCCGGCCGCCGACGGCCAGAATATCAGGGTAGCAATTCCGCCGCTTACAGAGGAACGCAGAAAGGAGTTTGTCAAGCTTACCCGAAAGTTCGGGGAGGATTCGAAAGTCTCGCTGCGCAACCTCCGCCGCGACATGATCCACGAAATAGAAAAACTCGAAAAAGAGAAGGCTATCGGCGAGGACGAGAAAAACCGCGGCAAAAAGGAAGCCGACGACCTTTTGCACAAGTTCGAGAAGCAGCTTTCTGATCTGATTGCTCAGAAAGAGAAAGAGATCATGGAAGTCTGACCATCAGAGCATTTTACATTATTCAGAAAAAGCCGGTACTCCCGGCTTTTTTTATTGCATAGATGAAAAAAGACGCTTATATTAACGATTGTTAAGAAGCAAAAACCCGAATAGGAATATGAAACATCGCGAAACCAGAATAATGTGCGGCGGTTGTCGTTATGGCAAAATACCACCTGCCGGCACAAAAAAGAGAAAATCGCGGATGTAAACAGCATGTTTCATATTCGGGGTGTGTCTCCAGAAAGCCGGTTCAGAGTGCCAGAACCGGCTTTTTTTATTTCCAGAAAAACGCTAAAAACCAGTACTACCATGTCCGTTCATACCCCGGAAACAAACAGCCAGGCCATCCCGCTGCCCATCGTCAAGCTTAACCGCGCCGTGCTGCTTGCCGGCGTTATCGGAGCGATCGCTTTGCAGCAGCCCGTCTTCGTTACCGTGCTTTTCTTCATCATCCTGCCGGCAGTGCTTTTCGGCAGGCGTGCAAGCCTGATCTATATTATCGGCTCGCGCCTGCTTGCCGGGAAAACAGAGGGCACGCCTGTGGAAAGCCCGCAACTGATGCGCTTCAATAACGCCATAGCCGCAATCCTGCTCGGCGCGGCGCAGCTTGCTTTCCTGCTCGATGCGCCGCTGGCGGGATGGGTGCTTTCCGGCATCGTGGGGATTGCGGCCGCCGTGGCGCTCGGGGGGTTCTGCTTCGGCTGCTTCCTGTACTATCAGTTCAACCTGCAGCGCTACAGGCTTTTCGGAAAATGAACCTCGCTTTCCTCTTTACAACAGCAATAAAAGACAACGCCATGAAACAGAACAAACCCTACCGTTTCGAAACCCTTGCCCTGCATGCCGGCCAGCCGGTCGATGACACCCTCTCCCGCGGAGTGCCGGTCTACAGGACGACATCGTATCTTTTCAGGGATACGGAACATGCGTCTAACCTTTTTGCCCTGAAAGAGCTCGGCAATATCTATACCCGACTCATGAATCCTACCACCGATATCCTCGAACGTCGCATAACGGAGCTTGAAGGCGGGGCCGCCTCGGTTGCTCTCGCATCCGGAACGTCGGCCATCTTTTATGCCATCATCACCCTTGCCGAAGCGGGAGACGAGATCGTCGCCGCCAGCAACCTCTACGGAGGAACCTATACGCAGTTTGACGCCATACTGCCGAAACTCGGCATTAAGGTGAACTTCGTCGATCCAGGGGACCCGGAAAACTTCCAGCAGGCCATCACGCCAAAGACCAGGGCGCTCTTCATCGAAACCATCGGCAATCCTGCGCTCGACTACACAGACGTGCGGGCTGTCGCCGATGTCGCGCACCGCAACGGGCTTCCGCTGATCGTCGATGCGACCTTCACGACCCCTTATCTGCTGAAATCGATCGAACTCGGGGCGGATATCGTGGTGAATTCCCTGTCGAAATGGATCGGCGGACACGGCACCGCCATAGGAGGGAGCATTACCGATGCCGGACGGTTCGACTGGTCGAAGGGCCGCCACCCGCTCTTCACGGAACCCGATGCCAACTATCACGGACTGCGGTGGGCGCTCGATCTTCCCGAGCCGCTGGCTCCGATTGCTTTTGCCCTGCGGGTTCGTACGGTACCGCTGCGGAATCTCGGCTCGTGCATTTCGCCCGACAATGCGTGGATATTTCTGCAGGGACTTGAAACCCTGCATGTGCGGATGGCACGGCATTGCGAGAACGCTCTGAAAGTGGCAGCCTACCTGCAGAACCATCCGAAAGTTGCATGGGTTCGCTATCCGGGTCTGCAGAGCGACCCGTCCCACGAAGCGGCGGCGAAAGCGCTGAAAAACGGCTTCGGCGGCATGGTGGTATTCGGCCTGAAAGGAGGATACGATGCTGCCGTCAGGCTGATCGATTCAATCGACCTCTTTTCGCACCTTGCCAACGTCGGAGACGCGAAAAGCCTTATTCTTCACCCGGCCAGTACCTCGCACAGCCAGTTATCCGAAGAACAGCGCCGTTCCGGAGGCCTTCCGGACGATCTGATACGGCTCTCCATCGGTCTGGAACATCCGGACGACCTGATCGGGGCGCTCGAAGACGCATTGCAGCTCCTGCCGTAAACGATACATGCAGGCTGCAGCTATAGCGGTTCAGGTTGCCCGCTTACCGGGCAACCTCGATTGTCCATTCGATCAGTTTCTGCTGAAGCTCGTCCCTGACCGTGCGGAATACCGCAAGCTGTTCTTCAACGCCGCCAGCTGCCTCCACGGGATCGTCTACCGGCCAGTAATACCGGTTGCCGTCCATCAGGCCCGGCCAGATGCGCGGGCAGGTCGCCTGCGCCCTGTTGCACACGACGATGAGATAATTCACGGGCACCCTGCCAAGAAAAACCTCAACCGTTTTGGGCTTCTGGTCGCCGATTTCGATGCCGATTTCCCGCATGACCTCTACGGCAAGGGGATGCACCTCGTCTTTGGGATCGAGCCCGGCGCTCATGACCTCGAAACGGTCGCCGGCGATATGGCGGAGCAATCCTTCGGCCATCTGGCTCCGCGCCGAATTGCCGGTGCAGAGAAAGAGCACGTTTTTTTTCTTTTCCATTACTGTATCAGATAGAACGTTGGTAAACCGGTACCGTCAACGAGGTAAACCGTATCAGTTCCTCATCGACTCGAAAAGTTTCTCGTAGGAACTTTCGCGCTGTCGGGGCGCTGTTTGGCCAGTAACGAGATAGATCACTTCGCGAGCGATTTTCGTGGCATGATCGGCAATACGCTCAAGGTATCGGGAAACGCTCAGTACCGCTATGAGTTGCTCGGCATCCCCGGATGGGACTTTCATTGCAGCCATGACGTTTCTCACGATTGACCGGTGTATGTAATCGATATCGTCCTCGAAATCGAAAACCTTTGAGGCTTTAGCTGTATCCCTTTCCGAAAAGGCCACGATTGCGCAGTGCAGCATTTCGGCAACCTTCGCGCCGACGTTATCAAGATCGTATTGCTGATGCAGGTAACTGTCTATATCGGCCACCCGCTCGACGATGTGCACGGAAAGATCACCGATTCGGGCCATATCGTCATTGATTTTCATGATCGCCACTATGGTACGCAGATCTCTTGCGACCGGCTGCTGCAGCGCAAGGAACGACAGGCATTGCGACTCGAGACGAACTTCGGCCTCGTCTACCTGGCAATCGACGTTTTTTACCCGGCGGCATTTTTCGCTGTCCATCTCTTTAAGGGCTTCAAGAGCAAGAAGCAGGTTCAGGCGAACTTGCGAAGCAAGCAGAACAATCGCACCGGAGAGTTCCCTGATCAGTTCGTGCATGGGACGTTCGAACATGGCTGACGTATTAGAGTTTCTTGTAAAAGAACAGGCTGTTTCATCCGAAACGCCCGGTGATGTAATCTTCCGTCTGCTTCCTGAGTAACCTCATTGAATTATTGCCTTATTGCCCGATCATACCGGAATGCTGCAGCATCACACCGGCATCGTAAAAATGAAACGTCACATTTCAATCATACCATGACGCGGAGGATGTTAAGATACGTTCCGAAGTGTTGCATTACTGTTACAGGCGGGTTACGGAATCGTTAAATCAAAAGTCATGCTGCAAGAAAGGGAAAAAAGCCCGGCGCATTTTTATGGGATTCTCCATGGCGTCCCATCACGAGCAGGCGAATTTCATACTGCAGTTCGAGTACCGTTTCCGGAAGACTGTGCTGTGTCGATGCTGAGTCGAAATCTCCCCTGCGCAGGGTTTTAGAGAGATGTCCCTTATTAGTTTTCCGACAATTCGTTATATTTGTGATTGCATAACGAATATCTCTCACCAACGTCTGCTCGAAATTCTGACTGCAGGAAATCTTTCAACCGGAACGTAGGAATATTGCTGGCACACCCGATACATAACCTTATATATTCAGGTTTTTTGTTTTAAATTCCTTATATTTTTATTATAATAACTCCATAACCAACAAAACAGAAGGACGACTCCTTGCGGGTCGGTAAAGAAGGGAAAAAAGGCTGCCGGTCACAGATCATAAGCCGCTTTCGCCATGAGGCACCTGAAAGCGGCATTTTTCTGAAGGGCGGAATAACCGTAACGATATAACGAAATAACAAAACGAGTATGCTTTATCGGTTGCAGGACAGCGATATCGAACGCTTCATCGAAGAGGACGTGCCGTACGGGGATCTCACCACCTCGCTGCTCGGCATCGGCGGCAAACAGGGAACCATTACCTTTACGAGCCGGCATCACACTGTGCTCTCGTGCACAGAGGAGGCGGCAAGGGTACTGGAGAGGTGCGGAGCGACGGTGCTGTCGATCCTGCCAAGCGGCACGGAGGTGGAATCCGGAACGACGTTCCTTGCTGCATCGGGAAGCGCGGCAAGCCTGCATGCGGGCTGGAAGGTGGCTCTGAACCTTCTGGAATACGCTTCGGGCATAGCCACCCGAACCGCCAAAGTGGTGCAGGCAGCACGATCGTCCAATCCCGGCATCTCGGTGGTCACCACCCGGAAGTCGTTTCCCGGCACGAAGAAAGTGGCGATCAAGTCCATCATGGCGGGAGGAGCGCTCCCCCACCGGCTTGGACTTTCGGAAACCATTCTCGTGTTTCGCCAGCATACAGCATTTCTCGGCGGTCTCGACCGGTTCCTCGACGGACTTGCCCGACTTAAAGCCTCGGCGCCTGAAAACCGGGTGATCGTCGAAGCCGATACGGCCGAAGAGGCGCTGAAAATCGCCGCCGCCGGAGCCGACGTGGTGCAGGTTGACAAAATGCCGGCAGACGAGCTCGCCATTCTCGCCGGTGAAATACACCGCGAGTTCCCTGGCGTGAAGCTTTCGGCGGCTGGAGGCATCAACGCAGAGAATGCTGCAGCATACAGCGCTACCGGCGTTGATATCCTCGTACTCTCGTCGGTCTATTTCGGCAAGCCTGCCGATATCTGCGTCGTCATACAACCCTGAATAAAAATATCCTTAAACCATACAGTTATGTCACAATCCATCAGACGTTCCACAATTCTGCTTTTACTGATCCTGTTGGCTGCTGCTCCGGCAATGGCAGGAGAAATCAGGCTTTCCGTTGCCGCAAGCCTTAAAGAGGTAATCAATGAACTCACTGCGAAGTATGAAAAAGCTCATCCAGGAACCGTGTTCGTGAACAATTATGGCGCTTCGGGGGCTCTGGCCGGTCAGATCGAGCACGGGGCTCCCGCAGACCTGTTCATTTCGGCAAACATCAAATGGATGGATCACCTGAAAGAAAAAAAGCTCGTCCAAGAGAAGAGTATCGGAAACTTTGCAAGAAACACCCTTGTGTTCACCGGATCGACAGGCATAAAAGTAACCGGTATGAACGATCTTGCCAGACTCGACAAGATCGGCATCGGAAGCCCTAAAAGCGTTCCGGCCGGAGAATATGCACAAACCGCCATCAAAAATGCGGGTCTGGAGCAGCAGCTTCAGGGCAAGCTGGTAATAGCCAAGGATGTGCGCGAGTGCCTGATGTATGCTGAGCTGGGCGAGGTTGACGGTTCCTTCGTCTACCGCACCGATGCGCTGCAGGGCAAAAAAACAAAACTGCTCTTCACCGTGCCGCAGAAGCTCTATCCCGAGGTGGTCTATCCGGTAGCCCTGACGGTAAAAGGCGCGACGAACAGAGATGCTGAGGGTTTCTTCAACTATCTCAAGGGTCGCGAAGCAAAATCGGTGCTGAAAAAATACGGTTTCATCCTGTAACTCTCCTGAAAAAAACGATCAGCAATGTTGTTGCTCACACCCGAAGACATACAGGCCATCCTGCTCTCGCTGAAGGTGGCGCTGACGGCAACGATTCTGTCGCTGCCTCTGGGGTTCGCAACGGCTTGGCTGATGGTGTTCCGTTCGTTCAGGGGCAAGATGCTGCTGGAGGTACTTGTCAATCTGCCGCTTACCCTTCCACCGGTAGTTATCGGCTACTTCCTGCTGCTTATGCTCGGAAGGAACGGATGGGCCGGCAAGTTCCTCGATGCATGGGGCATACAGATCGTCTTCACGTGGAAAGCGGCCGTGATCGCTTCGGCTGCAGTAGGATTTCCTCTTCTCGTCCGTTCCATCAGGCTCGGCATGGAATCGATCGACCGGCAGCTCATACAGGCATCGCGCAGCCTCGGCGCAAGGTGGTTCGATACGCTCCTGACTGTGGTGCTGCCGCTCTCAATTCGGGGAATTCTTGCCGGTTCTTCGCTGATGTTCGCCAGAAGCCTCGGCGAGTTCGGAGCAACCATCATCGTGGCGGGAAACATTCCCGGCCTGACCCAGACCATTCCGCTCGCTATTTACGATTACGCAAGCTCTCCATCGAGCACCATGATGGCGCTCTCGCTCTGTATCGTTGCCGTAGCAATTTCCGTTCTGGTGCTTTTCCTGCATGAGATGCTCGGACGCAACCTCGAAAAGAAGGAGTCGCTGTGAGGCTGCAGATCGATGTCGTTAAAACCCAGGGAAACTTTACGCTGCAGGCAGCCGCCTCGGTGGAAGGCCGGCGCACAGGTATTTTCGGCCAATCGGGCTGCGGCAAATCAACGCTGGTGCACCTGATCTCCGGTCTCCTGCAGCCGGACAGAGGAGAAATCGTACTTGATGACCTGACGCTTTTCAGCAGCGTAAAAAAGATTTCGCTGCCACCTGAACAGCGCCGCATCGCCATCGTGTTCCAGCAGGCGATGCTTTTCCCGCATCTCGGCGTAAAAGCGAATCTCCTGTATGGCTACAAACGGTGCAACACGGCAAACAGGCGCATCGACCCGCAAGCCATCATTGACGTACTGCAGCTCGAACCGCTCATGAAGCGGGGGGTAAACCGTCTCTCCGGCGGGGAAAGACAGCGGGTTGCGTTGGGACGAGCGGTGCTTTCAAACCCGCGGCTTTTGCTGATGGATGAACCGCTTTCGGCGCTCGACGACGCCCTGCGTTTTCAGATCATTCCCTATCTGAAAAGCGTGAGCGCGGAGTTCGGGATCCCCTATCTCTTCATTTCGCATTCGGTGCTTGAAATGCAGCTGATGACCGACCGGATTCTGGTCATGAAAGAGGGAAAAATCACCGAAGAGACCACGCCCGACCAGCTTGCCCGAAACAGGATGGCCGGGAGCCAGACCGGTTATATCAACCTGCTAACCCTGAAGAATCCGGTGATGGAAAGCGGACTCTATCGCTATCCATGGGGCACAGGAGAGCTGCTGATTTCCAACGGGCAACCGGGTGAATCGTCGCTTTTCGAACTCACCTCGCGCGACATCATCCTTTTCAAACAGCATCCTGAGGCCATCAGCGCAAGAAACCTTCTGGAGTGCACCGTCAGGGAACTGTTCCGTTCTGACGGCAGGGTAGGTGTGGTACTGGCGGTACACAACGAAACACTTGTAGCCGAAATCGTGCGCTCCGCAGCCGAGGAACTCGACATCACTGAAGGATCGACACTCTTTGCCGCAATAAAAGCCTCTTCGTTCAGAAGGCTCAATTGAGTCTCTGTCAACTTTTTATCTCCTCCTGCTGTTAACTGTTTGGCAGAATTGAATGTAACGGCACAATCCATGAAAACTTCCGGCAGAAGGGTTTGTTTTATGACCGGCGCGTCCGGCAAACTTGGCAGCGAAATAGCGCTTTCTGTTGCCGGGCAGGGCTACACGATATTCTTTACATGGCATCACGCCGAAGAAAAAGCGAGGGAAACGCTTGAACGGCTGAGGTGGGTGAGCCCTGAATCGGAGATGGTGCAGTGCGATATTTCGAATCCGTCGGAAATCGCTGCGGCATTCGAAAGGTTCCGGGAGCTGTACGACCGGCTCGACCTCCTGATCGCCAGTGCGTCGAACTTCTATCCCACAAGACTTCCCGAGATAACAGAAGAGGAGTGGGACAACCTGGTCGGCACCAATCTGAAGGGCACCTTTTTCACCATGCAGGAGGCCGCGCGGATCATGATGAAACAGCCGTTCGTATCGCGCATTATCACCTTGACCGATATTTCCGCCGGTCTGGTGTGGAAAAGTTATGCGCCCTATACGGTCTCGAAAGCCGGCGTCCAGCACCTCACGAAAATTTTTGCCCGCGAGTTCGCACCCGGCATTCTCGTGAACTCGGTTGCGCCCGGCACCATCAGCAGCTATCCGTCGCGCGAAAACGAGCCGGAAGAAAGGCTGCTGGAAAAAATCCCGCTCGGAAGGGCGGGAGACCCTCTCGATATTGTCAGGACCATCCTCTTCCTCATGGAGAGCGATTACATAACCGGAGAGGTGATCAATGTGGACGGTGGGAGGGTTATTTC
>VGGK01000032.1 GCA_016868665.1 Chlorobiota bacterium | reverse complement strand
CCGTTATCGGCTCCGAGCGTAGTGCCTCGGGCACGCACCCACTCCCCCTCTATGACCGGTTCGATCGGGTCGCGCTCGAAATCATGCAAAGAGTTTTCGCCTTTCTGCGGTACCATGTCGAGATGAGCCTGCAGAATCACCCCTGCGCGATCTTCCATTCCCGGGGTCGCCGGCTTGCGGATGATGACGTTTCCCGCTCCATCGAGGATGGTCTCCAACCCGAGCCCATGGCCGAAATCCGCCATGAAGGTTCTGATTTTATCTTCGCGTCCCGAAGGACGGGGAATCCGTGTGAGACTGTAAAAATGATTCCACACCTCGCGGGGTTCAAGCTCGCGTATATCGTTACTCATAAGTCATGGTACTCCGGATACCCTTTTTGTGCCCCTGCAGGCACAATCGGAATATTGTGATAAAAATTACCCGTTAACCGCTATTGTATACGCTGAAGCCGCACCGCTTAACCGGCAATATATTATATTACATGATTTACAATCAGATCCACCCATCACCGGTTTTTTGTATACAGAACATCCCTTCAAACAGTAAAAAATACAGACCTATGGCAAACTCAAACGGCGTTTTTTCGGACCTCTTCAATGCAGTCGGCACCCCGGTACAGAATGCGGCTGACATGGCAGGCAGCGGCGCCAGCTCGGTGCTTTCGCTCGTCGAGTCCTGCACCAATCTCTGTGCGAACCTCATGACCGGTTCGGTCAACACTGCCCTGCAGCTCGTGCAGGGAGTTGCAAACGGCATCAGCACGGCAATTACCCCTAAAAAATAACCTTGCCGGTATTCCTCTCGTACAGCCGCAACCGCCTTGTCCCGTTCATGGACAAGGCGGTTGTATGCTGTCAACTCGTTACCGTGCGTTCCGATCTTTGAATACGACACCAGGTTTCGCATTCTCCCAGAGCGAACGATACCTGGCATTTTCGGCATCGGTAAAGCGGATTGAGCCGCTGAGAAACCACGCGCCTGCCTGTTTCTCATGATCGACTCCCTTACGGGTACCCTGATGCACAAGGCCGGTCACGCGTCCCTCCCGGTCCCGGATGACCCTCCAGCTCCCTGCGATGTAGTGTTCCTTGTCGGCGGCAACGAGATCGAGTACCTCCTCCAGCTCTCCTTCATCGCTGTCGCCCCGGATGTCGACAGACCCGTAGGCGTATGCTTCTGCGGCGAAGTCGTCGAGCACGAAACGGATAAACTTGTTGCGCGACATATGATGAAGCTCAACGTCATCGAGAAGATAGATGAACTGCCGGAGGTTTTCGCTGACGCCCGAAACCGTACGCGGCAGGCTTCCGCAGTCCTCGGCAAGGCTCATATACCATTCCGAATATTCCTCGAATAATTCTCCCGGAAGCTCCCTCGATGCAGTATCTTTCATAACATACAGGTATCAGCGATTAAAAAAAGTTACTCGAAACCCGGATTACGGCACTATCCGAAAACCGTCGGACGTACAAAAACAGCAGGAATCAGCTATAATTCAGAAAAAACAACGTTACGATCCGCAAATGAAACGATCCGGAGCCAGCATCATCTTCATCAACGGCCGGAGAGAAGTATTGCTCCTGCTCAGGGATGACAAACCCGACATTCCCTGCCCGAATATGTGGGACCTTCCCGGAGGCCACGTCGATGAAGGGGAATCGCCCGAAGCATGTATCGTTCGCGAAATGCACGAAGAGATAGAAACCGATGTCTCGGGTTGCCGCCTGCACGCGGTCTACGATTTTCCCGACCGCATCGAACATATTTTTCTGATGCCGTTCGAAGCCGAAACCGAATCTATCCCTTTGCACGAAGGCCAGCAGCTGCGGTGGTTCGCGGAGCACGAACTGAAGGAGCTTCGGCTTGCATACGGATTCGATCTCGTACTTGAAAACTTTTTCGCATCAACCCGGAACCTCTGACCCATGGACCGCAACAGCATCGAAGCTCATCGATACCTCCTCAAGGACACCATTCGACAGCATGTCGATTTCTCCGAAACCGACCAGAACCGCATGGTGCCACCGCCGCCTGTCGAAAAACCCTATGATGCCGGCGCAAAAACCATAGCGCTGCCCCGGATTGAAACCCTTACGGAAATCGGTCGCATCGACCTTTGCACTGCCATCGGCAGACGCAGAAGCTGCCGGACTTACAGCAGCGAATTTCTCTCCATCGAAGAACTCTCCTTCCTGCTCTGGGCTACCCAGGGCATCAGACACAAGCCCGATGCAGGCCATGCGCTGAGAACCGTCCCCTCAGCCGGCTGCCGCCACGCCTTTGAAACCTATCTTTCGGTGCACCGTATCGACGGACTTGAAAAAGGCATCTACCGATACCTCCCTGTCGAACACCGGCTGCTCTTCGAGTTCGAAGTCGAACATCTCGAACGCAGAATCGCACAGGGTGCCCTCGGTCAGCAATTTGCCGGAGAAGCGGCCGTCACCTTCATCTGGACGGTCATTCCCTATCGCATGGAGTGGCGATACGGCCTTGCCGCCCATAAAGTCATCGCCCTCGATGCCGGGCATGTCTGCCAGAACCTCTATCTCGCCAGCGAGGCTGTCGGAGCCGGAACCTGCGCTATCGCGGCATATGACCAGACCGGGATGGACAGTCTCCTGAAGATCGACGGAGAAAAGGAGTTTACCATCTATCTCGCCCCTGTCGGAAAGAAGTTATAGGATGCGCCGATATACGGCTGCTGTAAAGGTATCCTGCCCGATCACATTATATGCTCAGCAGTTTCTGTATCTGAAGCGATTCGCCGTTGAAGCTGTGATGCAGCTTAACTTCAGCGCCGCAGTCAATGCAGCTGTTCAAGGCAAGCAGACCCGCTTCCCGGCCCATCACTTCCACAATAAAAATCCTTCCGTGCAAAATGGCGCTATCGGCTCGCGCCCCTCTCTATTGGCTATGCCATGTTACGAAAATAATGGCATCCTCCAAATCGGGGACAATGTATTCGACGATCCCTCAGCACTCTCACCTGCCGTTCCGCATCCAGATCTGCCGTGCGGCAAATCCCTCGTTCTTCAGTCCCATCGCAAGCAGCTCGATACGATCCGGCACGACTTTTATTATTTTTCCGTACCAGTGTTCGGCCCACGAAGCGGGACGCCCGAACATGAGAAACGCATCCATGAACTCCGGATCCTCTTTCCCGATGAGTCTCGCCTTGCCGCCGATCTGCAGACCTTTGATATCGTCTATCTTTTCGGAAAATTCGGCATCAGGATCAAAAATCGCCATGCTCACCGTCGGATTCTGACTGATGTTTCCGAGCTTTCGGCCAGGTTCTCCGGCCATGTAGATGGTGAACCCCTTTGAGCTATAAAGAATGGGTGTGGCCCGAGGCACATTGCTGCGGCAGGTCGCAAGCACGCAGAGCCGGCGGGAACCGAGAAAGGCAAGAATGCGCGCTTCAAGTTCATCGGAGGGAAGCTGCCGTGTAACGCTTTTCGTGAAGATGTCGGGCACTCCGTGCCCCTGTTGTTCGCTCATAACCTCCTCCTCCTGGACTCTCTCTCCGGTTGACGGAAGAATTAAAACAAACACATACAAATCATAACAAGAAGAAGAGAGAACGAATTCCCGATATTCCGAAACCGATTCTTACGCCCGGATTATCGCCAGATCAACACGCATGAACTCACCGACTGAACCGCATATCTGTTTTTGACGTTCTATAAAAAAAGCAGAAAAAAACGGGAGACAACACCATGCAGAAAGCCAAACCGGAACTGATCGCTGCCGCGGGAAAAAAATTCGCGCAATTCAGGGAACTGACCGAAAAACAGGGAGAAGAAAATGCATGGGAATCCATGCTTGAAGGGTTCCCGGAACTGCAGAAGCAGCGAATGGGCCCTTTACTGGCCTTGCCATCGCTTGCCGAAGGTTTCCGTGCTGCCGTCCCGTTTTTCAGCGCGGTCGGCATGGATATGGATGTCGTTGATATTTCGAACCGGGGCGTCGATGCCGTACTGGAAATCCAGAGGTATTGCCCCTACCTGGAGATATGCCTCGAATACGGGTTCGATACCCCATGCCGTGTGATATGCGAACTGGATATGGAGGCTTCGCACCGGGCATTTCCGGAAATGAGCGGCGAGATACTCTCCCGCCAGGCACTCGGCAGCCCGGTCTGCATCTTCAAGTACCAGCGACCGGGCCGCATATCATCCACCAAGTAAGCAGCATCAAAACAAACAAACGCAGGGGCACGCCATACCGTGCCCCTCCCATCCCCCGTATCCCAACTCCTGTCTCCCGCCTCCCCCAAATCACGCTACTTGAGCTGCAAAACAACGTCCCCTACCCTTGGTCCCCTACCCTTGGTACTCCTTCTATCTCCTGTCTCCCCCCTCAAGAATTGCCCTTACTCCGAGGTGATAGCTGTTGTCTCCGAAACCGCTGATGACTCCCTTGCAGACCTCGGAGATAACCGAGTGGTGACGGAAGGCTTCGCGGGCGTAGATGTTTGAGATGTGCACTTCCACTACCGGCAACCGGATGGCGCTGATTGCGTCACGCAGAGCTATGGAGTAATGCGTGAGCGCACCGGCGTTGAGCACGATGCCGGTAAAACCGCCCTTGTCCTCGCAATGAAAGAGTTTTTCGAGCAGTTCGCCTTCTCGTTCCGACTGAAAAAACTCGAAGGTCACTTCAGGAAAAGCTTCGCAAAGCCCGCGGTTGATATCGTCGAGCGTGAGGTTGCCGTAAACTTCCGGCTCGCGTTTTCCGAGTCTGGAGAGGTTCGGCCCGTTCAATACGAGAACAGAATGAAAAGTGGCCATGAGTTCCCCTTTAGAGTATGTACTGGCTCAGATCCCTGTCGGAAGCCACTGCCGAAAGCTTTTCACGCACCATTGTCTCGTCGATCATCACCTGGTCGTCCGTAACGCTTTCGGGGATGTTGAACATCAGCTCTTCGAGCAGGTTGGTCATGATGGTGTGAAGTCTGCGCGCTCCGATATTTTCGACGCTTTCGTTGACCCTTGCCGCAATTCTGGCTATCTCGAGTATGGCGCCATCGGTAAAGTCCAGATCTACCCCCTCGGTGCCCAGGAGCGCCTTATACTGCTTGATAAGCGCGTTTTGAGGCTGTGTGAGGATCTTGTAAAAATCCTCTTCGGTAAGGCTTTTCAGTTCCACCCTTATGGGAAAACGGCCCTGCAGCTCGGGAATCAGGTCGGAAGGCTTGGCGACATGAAATGCCCCAGAAGCGATAAAGAGCACGTGGTCGGTCTTCACGCTGCCGTATTTCGTGGCGACATTGGAACCTTCGACTATGGGCAGAAGATCGCGCTGCACCCCTTCGCGGCTGACATCCGGCCCCTTGCCACTGCCGGAACCGGTGGACGGGGCGGCAATTTTGTCGATTTCGTCGATGAACACAATACCCGACTGCTCGACCTTGCTGATGGCCTCCTTTACCACGGCGTCCATGTCTATGAGCTTCTGTACCTCTTCCTGTTCGAGAATCCTCCGGGCCTCGGAAATGGTTACGCGACGCTTCTTGCGTTTGCGGGGAAGACCGCTCATGAGGTCCTGCATGATGTTGCCGATCTCTTCCATCTGGCCGAGCGGACCGAAAATCTGCATCATTCCGCCGGGATTTTCGCTGGCGATGTCCATTTCGATCTGCCGGTCTTCCATCCTGCCGCTGCGAAGCCGTTCGAGCATCTTTTCGCGGCTTCTCCGATTGATCTCCTCAGAGAGGTCGTTCTCATCGGCAGGAACCATTGCTGTTGAATCAGCTCCTTCTTCGCCTTCCTCGTCCCTGCGGCCTCTTGACGAGGAAACCGGCGGCAACAGGATATCGAGCAGTCTTTCTTCGACAAGCACCGCAGCTTTTTCTTTAACCTCCTCCGATTTTTCACTCCTCACCATGGCTACCGACTGGTCCACAAGGTCGCGGATCATCGATTCGACGTCCCGCCCCACATAGCCGACCTCTGTGAACTTGGACGCTTCTACCTTTACGAAAGGGGCCTTCGCAAGCTTGGCGAGTCTGCGGGCGATTTCGGTTTTGCCGACGCCGGTAGGTCCGATCATGATGATGTTGTTGGGCATGATCTCGTCCCGCAGCTCGTCGCCGACATGCTGACGACGCAGCCTGTTGCGCAAGGCAATGGCTACAGATTTCTTGGCATCTTTCTGCCCGATAATGTATTTGTCAAGAACTTCCACAATCTGGTTAGGAGTGAGATTATGCCCGGCGATAGCGCTTTTCTCTTCCGTCCGGGCGGCAGCTTCCGTGTCGCTGTGAATGGTCATTGCTGATTATTACCTCTTGTTCGTTAAAAAACGGTTTACATATTTCGTGTGCGGCACGACCGAGACTCAGAGTTCTTCGATGATAATATGGTCGTTCGTATAGATACAGATCTCAGCAGCGATCTTCAGACTTTCCGCTACGATCTCTTTTGCCGCAAGATCGGTGTGCTTCATGAGTGAGCGGGCTGCGGCAAGGGCATACATGCTGCCGCTGCCGATTGCCACAATGCCGTCTTCGGGCTCGATGACGTCACCTGTTCCGGAGATGATGAGCGCCTTGTCGCTGCTGACGACGGCAAGCATGGCTTCGAGGCGACGGAGATATTTGTCGGTTCGCCAGTCCCTTGCCAGTTCGACGGCAGCACGTTCGAGTCGTCCGCTGTAGGCGTCGAGTTTTTCTTCGAAACGATCAAGCAGGGTTACGGCATCTGCAGTGGCTCCGGCGAAACCGGTAATGATTCGGCCCTGGTAGAGACGGCGGGTTTTACGCGTGGAGTGCTTGAGTACCGTATTGCCGAGCGTCATCTGGCCATCGCTGCCGAGAGCTGCCTTTCCGTTCCTGATAACACCAAGTACCGTTGTCGAGCGTATTAACGGCTTTGTTTGCTGACCCATAGTCGGATACACCTGTTAAAATATTTTTTTCCTTAGCCTTGCAACTGGAATTTGCATTTGTTCACGATATTTTGCAACCGTTCTGCGGGCAATGACGATCCCCTTATCCTTAAGCATTGCCGTCAGGGCGTCGTCGCTGTGCGGCTGGAGCGGATCTTCGGCCTTAATCATTTCGACGATATACTGACGGATAATCTTGCTCGACATGTCCTCGCCGTCGTCGGTGGAAAGCGAGCTGCCAAAAAAGTACTTCAGCTCGAACACACCGAAACGGGTCTGCACATATTTCCCGTTAACCGCGCGACTTATCGTCGAGATGTCAAGTCCGCTATCTTCGGCAATGGCTTTCATGCCGAGTGGCAGGAGATGATCCGGACCAGAAACAAAAAAAGCGTACTGCGCTTTCATGAGCGATTCGATCACCTTGAGCAGGGTCTGGCGACGCATCGCAATTGCCGCCGCGAAATCGTTGGCCCGAATGAGGTTATAACGGATAAACTGCTTTTCTTCCTTTGGCACCTTGCGATTTTTGAGGACACCCTGATAGCGTTCGGAAACCTTTACCGAAAGCGCGCTGCGATCGTTGAGCATTGCAGTAAGCTCTCCGTTTTCATAGGTAACAATGAAATCCGGCGTAATGTAGTGTCCCACCTCATCGTGAAAAACCTCAGCCGGATGGGGATCGAAAGAGATAATGAGGGCCAGGGATTCTTCGATATCCTCTTTCGAAATGTCGAGTTTTCGGACAAGACGATCATAACGTTTATGCAGAAAATCATCGTAAAACTCTGTAAGGATTCGTCTTGCCGTTCCATGCACACCGGGATCGCACTCCGGTTCCCTGAGTTTCAGCTGAACAAGCAGTCGCTCCCGAAGATCCCTGACCGCTATCCCGGGCGGGTCGAGATACGGAAGCCTGAGAAGAATTTTTTCGACCTCGCGTTCTTCGGCTTCAATCCCGTTCCTCTGCAGACCTGCAAGAACAACATCGATCCCGTCGGTAAAATAGCCGTCCTGGTCAAGGTTGCCGAGAATCTCGATGGCAATCATCGCTTCCCGTTCGCCGATATCTTCCTGCATCGTGAGTTGCCGAAGCAGCGTTTCATCGAAACTGTCGTGCTGCACGGCCTGAAAAAAACGCTCCCGGGGTGCGCTTTCATGAGTAAAGTTCAGGCGCCCCTCGCGCTCAGGCTGCGACTGAGGAGACTGAAGAGGTTCCTTAAGCGACCGTCTGCTGAAACGATCGACGGAATCGAACAGCTCGTCTCCGGAAAACTCGTCGTCCCTCCGGGAAAGATCTCCCGCGGTATCCTTGTTTTCCGATGCAAGTTCGAGCAGGGGATTTTCCTGCAGTTCATCGTAAATCCTCTGTTCGAGGTTCAGAAGGGGAAGCTGCAGCAATTGACTGCTGAGAATCTGCTGTGCAGACAGAATCGCCTTCTGTTTCTGTTGAAGCCTTATTTCCGGCATGACGATTTGGGAGAAGAATCGACAAAATCTTTCAGGCTCTCAAGCCATTCAGCACCATAAGCACTTTCCAGCGCATCACCAATATAATCAACAAGTCTGATCCTGCGTTCCTTACCGTTATTTCTTGCCGAACGGCACATCTGGTGCCGTTCGTAAACGAGATGGTCGAGACCGAATTTCCTGCGTACCCTGACAGGAAAAAGTCGGCAGGATAGAGGTTTTTCGAAGTCGATCAATCCTTCGCGGCACGCAACTTCAACGGCACAGAGCGTAATGCCGTCACGCACACAGGCGAAAACGCACTCGCGGCCTTCGACAGTGCGAGTGTACTGCATGCCCTGATAGACCTCCACGGCACCGTAACGATGCAGGCATCTGCGGTTCTTTTCGGGCAGCATTCGCACAAGTTGCCCGAAAGCCTCTTCGAGCTGCACGGCCTCTTCGGTCCTGAGCGGTGCTCCGAGTTCGCCCTCAACGCAACAGGCGCCCCGGCATGCCTGCAGGTCACAGGCGAACTCGGACTGCAACAGATCGGGATCAATAAGGACGTTGCCTATCGATACAAGTTTCATGACTATTTCGTTTTCCCTATTGTCAGGATTGCCGCGTTACGGGGAAGATCAGGGGCACAAATCTAACAAACTTTGGAAAAGATCGAAAAACGCACGGGCGCCATGACAGCGACGCTGACTCAATAATGCCAATTCCGGTTTCAATTCATTTCAATGAATCATAAATCAGGGACCATGCATACGATGGCATGGAAAGACGAAAAACGGAAAAAAGTGACGAATATGATGAGGCAAAAAAACAGGTTTCTGCAATAGAGCGATAAAGCATATCTTTAAGGTTTACGAAATGGTTTATCATCAACTTTTTCACCGAATCCAGAGCAATCATGCTGATTATCGACGGAAAAAAGGTCTCCAGCGACCTGAAAGCTGAAATGAAAGTCCGCGTTGACGAAAACCGTGCAGCAACCGGAAAGGTACCGGGACTGACAGTGATCATCGTCGGGGAAGATCCTGCCTCGCAGGTATACGTGCGCAACAAGGCCAAATCCTGCGTGGAGATCGGCATGAATTCGACCGTTGTCGAAATGCCGGCATCGACCTCCGAGGAAGAGCTGCTCGCAAAGATAGATGAACTCAATAACGATCCGGATGTGCATGGCATTCTCGTACAGCAGCCTTTGCCGAAACAGATCGACGAATTCGCCGTGACACTTGCCATCGACCCGGCAAAGGATGTCGACGGATTCCATCCCGAAAACCTTGGCAGGCTGGTTATGGGACACCTCGACAAATGCTTCGTGAGCTGTACCCCGTATGGCATTCTCGAACTTCTCGGACGATATGGCATCGAAACCAAAGGAAAGCACTGCGTCGTTGTCGGCCGCAGTAACATCGTCGGCAAACCGATGGCGAACCTCATGCTGCAGAAACTCGAGGCAACCAACTGCACCGTCACCATCTGCCATTCGGCAACGAAGGATATCCCTTCCTATACCCGGCAGGCTGACATCCTTATAGCTGCAATCGGCAAGGCGCACTTCATTACCGCCGATATGGTGAAACCCGGCGCCGTAGTGATCGACGTCGGCATCAACCGCATAGACGATCCGACGACGAAAAGCGGCAGCAGGCTTGTCGGCGATGTTGATTACGATGGGCTGTGCAATGTGGCGTCTGCCATGACCCCCGTTCCCGGTGGCGTGGGACCGATGACCATCGCCATGCTGCTGAAGAACACGCTGCAGTCCTTCGAACGCTCCAACGGTCTGCAGTAAAACGAAATGGCCAGAACCGGCGTCCGCTATGTATGCAGCATTTGCGGTGCGGTTGCACTGAAATACCAGGGCAAGTGCTTCGAATGCCAGAGTTGGGGAACCCTGCAGGAAATCCGGGAGCCACCCGATGAGAGCGGGCGGAAAAAACGTCCGGAATCGGTCTCCCTACCCGTCATGCAGCGGTTGCTCGATGTCGAGCCATCGGAATTCACACGGCGCTCTACCGGAATCGGAGAGCTTGATCGCGTGCTCGGCGGAGGCCTCATGCAGGCTTCCGCAGTGCTTGTCGGAGGAGAACCGGGAATAGGAAAATCGACCCTGATGCTGCAGCTTGCACCCCGGATAGCTCCCGAAAAAGTACTTTATATCTCCGGCGAGGAATCGCCCAACCAGATCCGCGAGCGAGCCGGAAGACTCGGCATCAGGGCTGAAAACCTGCTGCTCGTGCAGGAAGTGAATGTGGAACGGATTATTGCCGCCATCGAACAGCAGAAACCTGGACTCGTTATCGTCGATTCCATCCAGACGGTCTATACGGGTGAATACCAGAGTTCGGCCGGCACCATCACCCAGATCCGGGAGAGCGCGGCCATGCTGATCCGAAAGGCGAAGCAACAGAACGTGATCCTCATGATTATCGGACATATCACCAAGGAAGGTTCTCTTGCCGGTCCGAAAGCACTCGAGCATATGGTCGATACCGTGCTGCAATTCGAGGGCGAAGGATATCAGCGATACCGGATCATACGTTCGGTGAAGAACCGCTTCGGCTCAACCAACGAAATCGGCGTGTTCCGCATGGAGGAGAACGGCCTTGAAGAGGTAAGGAACCCTTCGGAGTTCTTCATTTCGGGACGGATAAGCGGCGTTTCCGGCAATTCAATCCTTGCAGGCATAGAGGGATCGAGGGCGCTGCTCGTCGAAGTGCAGGCACTTGTGTCGAAAACCGGATACGCCATGCCGCAGCGCATCAGTACGGGCTTCGACCTCAAGCGCATGTCCATCATTCTTGCAGTGCTTGAAAAACGTCTCGGCATGCAGACCTGGGGACAGGACGTATTCGTGAAGATCGCCGGCGGACTGAAACTTGTCGAACCCGCAGCCGACCTCGGCATCGCTGCGGCTGTGGCCTCCGGACTGACCGACCTGCCTGTTGAGTCCTCAACGGTCTGCTGCGGCGAAATCGGTCTTGCCGGCGAGCTCAGAGCGGTCAGCGACAGCGAGCGTCGCATCCGCGAAGCCGCGCATCTCGGGTTCAGGCGAATCGTGCTGCCTGAAGCCAATACCAGGGAACTGAAGGAGTCGGTAAAAAAACTGCCGATCGCCATTACCGGAAGCAGAACACTCAAGGAGGCGCTGTCGCACCTTGGCATCGCATAGGCTTTCCGCTCGCTTTTCGTTTTGGGTTTCCGTTTGTTAAATTACATAACGTGTTAACTTTAAACAGAAACAGCCATGCTCAGAATTCTTGTTCTCTGGCTAATCAACGCGCTGGCGGTCTATGCCACGGCACATCTGCTCAGCGGCATACACATCAGAAATTTCGGGGCGGCCATCGTAGTGGCATTGGTTCTGGGATTCGTCAATGCCGTGCTCAGGCCGGTCATGGTTTTTTTCTCCATTCCGTTCATCATCGTCACGCTCGGCCTCTTCCTGCTCGTTATCAATGCCCTGCTGCTGCAGCTTTCCGCGGCTCTTGTCGATGGATTCTCCGTTGACGGATTCTGGTGGGCGGTTGCGGGTTCAATTGCCATCAGTTTCATCTCGTGGGCACTGAGCTCCGTTCTGACGCCATGAATAGATACAGTTTTCAAGAAGTAACCAAAACCTCTCTGCCATGAAGGGCGAAGCAACAGCAATCGTACTGCCAAAAGCCAATAAACTCAAACTGCAGCCAGTCGGATATGATGCGGGAGAGCCCGGTGATCTGCTGGTGAAGACCATTGCAAGCACCATCACACCAGGTCTTGACCGCCTGCTCCTGACCAACAAACCGGTATCGCACAAGGTACTCGAATACCCGATTATAACCGGCAGCGAGTCGATAGGACAGGTTGTCGAAACCGGACCCGATACACAAGGCCTGCAGATCGGAGATTTTGTCTATGCGTTCCTCGGCGACCGCTGGAGCGGGGCAAAACCCTATTACGGCTGCCATGCGGAACTCATACCGACCTCTGCCTGCAACGTTCTTCCCCTCGGACGGCAGCCGATCCACCGGGATCTGCTTACAGGGCTGCTTGCCTATGTCATCAGCGCCCTTGAGAAGGTTTCCATCGATACATCATCGCGGATTCTCATTCTCGGCCTCGGCTCGGTAGGACTCATGGTTTCGGAGTATCTGCGCAATAAAGGGTGCTTGCTGGTTGACGCAGTGGAAACGTTCGGTATCAGGGGACAGCTCTCCCATGCCGGGAATATCGCATTTGAAATCGGAGACTTCACTCCGGAATTCAACGACCGATATGATCTGGTGATCGAAACGACCGGACGAATTCTGATGATAGAAAAATCAATACGCCTGATCAAACCCCGTGCCAAGGTGCTGCTCATGGGCAATTATGAAGTGATGGCTTACGATTACCGGTTGATCCAGCACAAGGAACCGGCGATTTTCTGCTCCAGCATAACGACCCTCGCACATCTGAAAGAAGCCAATGCTCTCCTTGACAGCGAAATGCTCGATACGGAAAAGTTTTTCACGAATGTCTTTCCGGTCAGCCAGTACGAACTTGCCTACCGTATCGCACTCGACAGCAAGGAGGCGATCAAGACCGTTATCAGCTGGGTGTGATGAGTACGATGCCTGAAGCCCTGGTGTTGTCAGGAGTATCGAAGAAGTTCGGCGCAGTGGAAGCGAACAGAAACGTTTCGCTCACGGTACAGAAAGGGAGCATCCATGCCATAGCGGGAGAAAACGGCGCCGGAAAAAGCACGCTGGCCAGGCTGATTTACGGTTTGCACCGTCCGGACAGCGGCACGATAGCCGTTAACGGGAAAACCGTATCGATGAACTCTCCGAAGGACGCGATCGCTCTGGGCATAGGCATGGTACACCAGCACTTCATGCTCGTTCCGAACTTTACGGTTGCTGAAAACATCATACTCGGAATCGAAGAAAAGGCACTCTTCGCATCAATCTCCGTCAGGAAAACCGCCGAATCGATCAGAATCCTTTCCGAGCGCTACGGGATGCCGGTGGATCCGGAGGCATTGACCGGCTCGCTCTCTGTGGGAGAGGAACAGCGGGTGGAGATTCTCAAGGCACTTTACCGGAAAGCTGAAATCCTCATTCTCGACGAACCGACCGCAGTCCTTACGCCGCAGGAGATCGACCGTCTTTTTTCCGTGTTGCGCTCGTTGCGCGATACAGGAAAAACCATCCTGATCATTACTCACAAGCTCGATGAGGTGATTTCCCTTGCCGACAGGGTGAGCGTCATGCGAAAAGGAGAAGTGACAGGCACCGTGGAATGCCGAAACACCTCGAAAGCAGAACTCGCCCGGATGATGGTCGGGCGCAATGTGCTGCTCAGGGTGGATAATCCCGTTCCGGCTCCCTTAAAGCCTGTGCTTGCGGTAGAGAACCTCTGCTGCAGAACCCAAAAAGGAGCAATGAAGCTCGACAATCTGAGCTTTACGATTCGCGCCGGCGAAATTTTCGGGATTGCCGGCGTCGAAGGCAACGGACAGAGCGAACTGCTCTCGATTCTCTGCGGGCTCAACGACAGGAAAAACCGTTTATCCGGCACCATCCTGCTCGACGGCACAACCATTACAGGCAGAACCCCGGCCGAAATAACATCGCTGGGCGTATCGCACGTTCCTGAGGATCGGCTGAAGCATGCCGTCATCAGAAACTTCAGCGTCTCGGAAAACATACTGTTCGGACGGCAGCGTGAACAGCGCTTCCGGAAAGGCTTCGGCTTCAACCGGACCATACTTGATGCCTATGCGAAAAAGCTTGCCGGTCGCTACGACATCAGATTCGACGATATCAACATACAGTCTCTCGCATCTCTTTCCGGCGGAAACCAGCAGAAGGTGGTAGTCGCAAGGGAACTCGACAGACCTTTCCTGAAACTGCTCATCCTCGCCCAACCTACCAGAGGGGTCGATATCGGAGCGATAGAGCTTATCCACCGAAGCATCATCGAAACAAGGGACAATGGAGTCGCCGTGCTCCTGATTACGTCAGAACTCGATGAACTTATAACGCTTTCGACCAGGATCGGATGTCTGTACAACGGTTCCCTGAGAAAAATATTCACCGAAGAGGAGGTCGCTGAAGGAAGAACCGATGAAGAGGCCTTCGAACATGAAATCGGATTGCACATCACCTGATTCAAGGCCTGCCGCATGAAAACCAGAATCCGCCACATCTTCATTCCGTTTGCCGCCGTCGCAGGTGCCGGCCTGTTCGGCATGGCAATCATACTCATGACCGGACGCGATCCGGCGGAGATCGGCAGCAGGCTCTTCAACGCAACGCTCGGATCCGGCTACGGCATGGGCCAGGTACTCTTCAAAACAACCACCCTGATTTTTACCGGTCTTGCCGTTGCGCTCCCATTCAGGGCCAGGCTCTTCAATATCGGCGGCGAAGGCCAGCTGCAGGTTGCGGCTTTTTCCGCAGCCGTGACCGGCGCGATGCTTCCGTCGTCACTGCCTCCGATTGCGGCCGTACCGCTTACGGCATGTGCAGCCATGGCAGCCGGTGGAATATGGGGTGCTTCGGCCGGCGTTCTCAAGGTACGATTCGGAGTAAACGAGGTGATTTCAACCATCATGCTGAACTTCATAGCCCAGGCATTGACCGGATATCTGCTCACCAGCCATTTTGCCGTTCCTTCTACGGAACACACTGCAGAAACAGGCAGCGCATCCATGCTGCCTGGACTGGACGAAATAACGGGATTTTTCAGAGGTTCTCCCCTGAACGTATCCATCTTCGGCGCGCTTGCCGTTGCGATCCTCTCATCGCTCTTTCTTTTCCGCACAAGCGCGGGATACGAGCTTCGTGCCGTAGGCTCGCAACCCGATGCCGCATCGTACGCGGGCATCAGGAGCGAACGCTATCTTCTGACGGTAATGGGCGCCGCAGGTGCCATTGCCGGACTTGGCGCGATGAATCTCGTTGCCGGCTACAAGCATTATTATGAAACCGGCATGACCGCAGGAATCGGATTCAGCGGCATTGCGGTTGCACTTCTGGCCGGCGCCCATCCGATCTGGATTCTGCCGGCAGCACTCTTCTTCGGATTTCTCGAGTATGGCGGACTGGCCGTCGGGGCATATGTACCCAAAGAAATATTCATGATCATTCAGGCAATCACCATTCTGCTGGTCATTATCGGCACTGCCCGTAAAACCTGAATATCAATCTCCGGAAGGCTCCATACGATCTGAACCATAGATGTTCATCTGTTTTCGATAGTATGAAAAAGCCTCGTCCTGCTTGAGGATTCCGAGCAATCTTCCGCTCTCGTGATCGACAACCGGCAGGACGGTATAATCGGAGATCTCGAACAGCTTGAGCGCCTCATCGAGTTTCGCATTGGATGAGAGCACAGGAACGTCCTTTTTCACCACGTCGTCAGCTATAAGACCGGTAAATGAACCCTCTCCGAGAAGAATGCCCATCTCCTCGAGGCGGATCATGCCGACAAAACGGCCGTCTTCGGTAATCACGAAAAAGTTGGATTCAGGCGTATTGTAAAAAACGTCAAGAATCTGCTCGACCCTGGTAACATCGGTAAACCGGATGAAATTTTTTCGCATGATATCGCGAACGCTGATATTGCCTGCAATGGAGAGCGCAATGCCGAACCCCACTTTCACCCCCTCTTTTTCGAGCACATAGGTTTCCATGGTATGGCGATAGGTCAGACGCGCCACGATCGATGCCGTTACTGCTGCGAACATGATGGGCAGCACGATTTCATACTGCCCGGTAATCTCGAAAAGAATGAGTATGACCGTAATGGGCGCACGCATGATACCTGCGGTCAATGCGCCCATACCTACCAGAGCATAGGCTCCCGAGGCTGCGGTCATGCCGGGAAAGATGTCGTTGACCAGATTCCCGAACATGCCGCCAAGCATGGCTCCCATCTTCATTGCAGGAGCGAACATGCCTCCCGAACCACCCGATCCTACCGTAAAGGCGGCAACGACCGGCTTGAGCAGATAGACTCCAACCATGTTCTCCCACGACGCATCTCCGTTCAGCGCCCGTTCGATCACCTCGTAACTGAATCCGTAAAGCGCTGGAAGCCAGAGACACAGAATGCCGCATAGCAGTCCGCCAAAGGCCGGCATTGCCCAGGGCGGAATGCGGAAACGTTTTTGGATACGCGCCAAACCTTCCTCTATGATATAATATATCCTTATGAACAGGACGGCCGAAAGACCTGCCAGCACCCCGAGTATGAAGTAGAGGACAAGCTCCATATTCGATATGAGGCTGTATTCGGGAACCTCAAAAGTCGAGTTGTTGCCCAGAAAGCTCCGGGAAATCACAGTACCGACCACGGCAGCAACGACAATCGGGCTGAAAGTATGAACGCTGAAATCTCCGAGAATGACCTCGACGGCAAACATCACGCCGCCAAGAGGCGCGTTGAATACCGCGGCAAGTCCTGCGGCCGCTCCGCAACCAAGCAGCGATCTCGTCCTGCCGGCGTTGAAATTCAGTTTCTGGGCAAGCGAAGAACCGAGTGCCGCACCAACCTGGGCAATAGGAGCCTCTCTGCCGCCTCCGCCTCCCGTACCGATACTGATGACCGATGTAATGGTCCGGTGAATCCAGAGATGGCGTCCTAATATGCCGTCTTTCTGGGCAACCGCCTTGATGACCGACGCAAGACCGTGCGCCGGCTTATCCTTGACGACAAAGGTATTGTAAAGACCTACCAAAAGACCGCCCAATGCCGGAAGGAGAGGCAGCAGCAGCATATCGTGCAGACTGCTGAAATCGGGTACGGCCGAAAAAGACCGACCTGAAAAGAGCAGGGAGCTGATGAAGAGAATGGATTCGTGGAACACGACGGCGACATAACCGGTAATAAGTCCCACGAAAACCGCAACGAAAAGAAACGGAATATCCTGATTCAGATTGAGCTTCGCCTGGAATGAGTCGAGAGTCAATCTGAAAAACTGCTGCGGGCCGCCTCCGGAAAACGTCGTCCTGCGTAAAAGGGCGTAAAAAATACCCCTGATACGACGCCGGACAGCATCGCCATCTCCGAATAATTTCATAGCTGCAATCTTTTAGGAAGCGGTATTGTTCCAAGCAGGAAAAAGATAATGGCCGTGCCGGCGTGAAAGGAAAATATTTTGTACATTTTCGACATTGCGTTGCGGCAACCAACATATTGTCATACACATAACCATCACTCAAGAGGATCATTGACCATGGCCAAAAAAGCAGCAGAACAGGAGAAAACGGATAAACCGGCAGCAAAAAAAAGCACTGCAAAAACTACAAAAAAAAGCCCGGAAACCGTTGAAAAAGTAGATAAACCGGTAAAAAAAGCCACTTCGAGAAAGAAAAAAACCGATGAATCTGACGTTCAGACCAAAGTCGAAGACCTACTGGCAAGAGAGGAGCAGATCAGACTGGCCGCATATTTCAAGTGGGAACAGAAAGGACGTCCGAACGGTTCCGATGTAGAGGACTGGATGGAAGCGGAAGACTCTCTGACCGACTGAGATCAATTCCGGATGAAGAATTGTACAAAGACTGTCTCACAAGCAGGGAAAATATCGCCTCGATACCTTTTCATGTTTGCATTACCGAAAGCGCCGACCCTGCAGCTTCAGGACGGCGCTCACGGCTTATGAGACCGACTCCTGATCGTCAGCAGTATAAACAAGCAGAATGAAAGCATTGATAAGCGATCTGACAGGGTCGATACGGATACTGTTTGCCGGCCTGTGGCTGGTTATCCGCATCATTCTTGAATATTTCGGGTTCATAAGCGACGGAAACGACAGAACTACCGGAATAAAAGATCTGAGAGAAGAGTACAAAAAAGCCAATTACCGGTAGTCATCATCTCAGGGAACCTCAACAAAATTATTGCCCAACCAGAGCAATCCGGTTGGGCAATAATTTTGTTGAGGTTCCCTTCAGTTCATGCAAGTTCACTCCGCCGTGGTCACGACAGTCAGATCGACCGGCATTCCCGGCGAAACATAGGCATTGGCTCCGGGTTTCTGGCTGATAACGGTATTAGGCACCAGAATCGCGGAATATTCATAAGTGATCTTTCCTGTCGAAAGTCCGTTTCCACCCATTATCTGCTGCGCATCAGAGAGCGACATCCCGAGCACATCGGGAACGGCGATCTTTCGGAAACCTTGCGGCGGAACCTCGAGTTTGCCGACGATGACGGAAACAGATGCTCCCGATTTCACGAGAGTGCCGGCAGGAATCGACTGACTGATAATCCGTCCGTCTTCTTCAGCACCGGTAACCGTCCCGATCTGCACGTCATCGAGCATCATATCGAGACGGGCAAGCGTCTGACGGGCATCGAACTCTGGCCTTCCATAAAGATCCGGCATCTGAAACGTCGGTCTGTCCTGTCTGTTAACCATAAGATAGACCGTTCTGCCCGGTTTCACTTCCGAACCGGCCAGAGGCATCTGGGAAAGCACCTCATTTGCATCGACCCTGCTCAGATATTTGGCATTGTAGCTCTTCTTTGCTTCGAATCCGGCTTTGCGAAGTGCGCGCTCGGCGTCTTCGAATGACATTCCGGTAACTTCGGGAACCATATTCGTCCTTCCCTGCGAAATATACCACGGCATAAGTATCCTGTCGAACAGCACGAGCAGCGCTGTTGCGGCAAGAACCATCAATACGGCTTTCTTCATTGCAACTGGTTGAAATAATTCTGTTATAAGACTATTCGGGTACTGTCATCTCGGACGCAGGGCTAATGCTGCCGTTTCATAACAAAATCCACAAGGTTCAGTAATGATGTTTTTATCTCGCTCTCCGGAAAGCTCCCGAGCGACCCGACGGCTTTCGAAGCGAATCCTTCGGCAACATCGGCAGCATATTCAAGCCCGCCTTTGCTTTTCACAAAAGCAATGACGTCGTCACTTCTGACCGCCCGCTTTTTCGAGCTCTTCAGAATCGAGCGGATTCTTTTCTGTTCCGAAGGCGGAGAGTTGCGGAGAGCATAAATAAGCGGCAGGGTTATTTTTTTGTCCTTGATATCGATACCCATCTGCTTGCCGGTTTTTTTCGAATCCCCGGTATAGTCGAGCAGATCGTCACGTATCTGAAAAGCAAGTCCGAGATACTCACCATAATTTTTCATGGCCGCTATCTTCGACGCATCATCGGTTGCACTGGCCGCTCCCATGGCACAGGACGAGGCTATGAGCGAGGCGGTTTTGTCTGAAATAACGCTGAGATAGTCCTCTTCGGAAATATCGAGACTCCGGGTCTTCTGTATCTGCAGAATCTCGCCTTCGCTCATCCTGCGAACAGCCTCCGAAACCGTATGCAGGGAAGTATAGTCCTTGTGATCCAGCGAATAAAGCAGACCCTTTGAAAGCAGAAAATCGCCGATCAAAACCGATATCTTGTTTTTCCACAAAGCATTGATCGATGCGATTCCCCGCCGCATTTCGGCTCCATCGACAACATCATCATGAATGAGCGTGGCGGAATGGAGCAGTTCCACCATGATGGCCGCACGATAGGTGGATTCGCCGATGCCACCGCACGCGGCTGCAGAGAGCAGCACAAGGGCTGGTCGGATCTGCTTGCCCTGCTGACGCAGCACGTAACGGCTGACCTTATCGACGAGAGTATTGCTCGAATGCAGAACGGTTTTGTACTTCTGCTGAAAAATATCTATCTCATCGGCTACCGATGCTGTTACATCCTGTATATTCACTCAGTATGCGATACTATGCTTGTTTATCTGCCTGTCTGCCGTTTTGAACAACAGGCAAATGTAGAGATTATTTCCTTTTCCTGAAAAACAATCGCCTGTATAGCAACAAGTATAACCGTAGCGTATGAAATAACCAATCAAACACTGCCGAAAACCGGCGCCGCCTGTTTGACCGAAGTTAAAAAGATCAATATTTTTGGTACTTGCAGCTTTGTTGCTATGTTTTCTCGTGGTACTTCACTTTTTTGCATGACAGAACCTTTTTATCCTCATGCACGCAGAAATATGACGCGCGAACTCGAATCGACAAAAAATACAGGCCGGGATTCCGAACCTTCTATCGAAAACACCGCATTGAGCGCTGAAGAGACGTCCATATCCCCTCAGACGGATCATGAAGATCCCCCGTCTTACCCCGGGGAACCATCCGCTCATCTCGACAACCTCACAACTGAAGAGAGCGGAAATGAAGTTGCCGAAGAAGGTGCCTCGGATGAAGGCGAGATGAACTTCATCGGCCATCTCGACGAAATCCGTTCGCGACTGATCAAATCCGGCATAGCTCTGCTTGCGGTCACTGCGCTGGCAGCCTTTTTTTCCGACACCCTGGTCAATGAAGTACTCATCGGGCCGCTCAAAAGGAGCAGCGATACCATTACGCTGCAGAATCTTGTGCCTTACGGACAGATATCGCTCTATCTGCAGGTTGTTTTTTTTACCGGATTCGTGGGATCATTCCCTGTAATTGCCTATCAGATATGGAAATTCGTTGAACCCGGACTGCATGAAAATGAAAGACGGGCATCGCGTTTCGTGATCCTGTTCATTTCGCTCTGTTTTTTTTCGGGTATCGCTTTCGGATACTTCGTATTTCTTCCGATATCCCTGACGTTTTTTGCTGGATTCGGCTCGACGCTTATAGCCAACAATATCGCCGTTCAGGACTATATCAGCTTCGTCATGGGAGCGCTTCTTACAACCGGCCTGGTTTTCGAATTGCCGTTCATCTCCTATATCCTTTCAAAAATCGGACTGCTGACGCCGGCGTTCATGCGATTTTATCGCAAACACGCTATCGTTACGCTTCTGATTGTGGCCGCTATCGTTACCCCTTCGACAGACCTTGTAACCCAGCTGGTCATCGGAATTCCTATGATACTGCTCTATGAGCTCAGTATCTGGATCTCTTCATACGTGAACCGGAAAAACAACGAATTGAAATACACATGAACCTTCCGTCACGAAGCAGGCCCGTGATTACGTTTGCTGCCGTTCCCGGCGTCACTCTCGCGGGAAACCCGGCGGGCGACCCTGCCGAACGCTACGTACCAGTCTATCTTCCGCCTTCATACGACGGGACAAAAAGGTTTCCGGTGATTTATCTGCTTTCGGGATTTGCGTCTACCGGCACAAGTTTCATGAACTACAGCTTCGGAAGGCCGACGGTTCCGGAAATGGCCGAACAGCTTATTACCTCCGGCCGGATGCGGGAGTGCCTGCTCGTCATGCCGGACTGCATGACGAGGTATGGAGGATCACAATACGTCGATTCCGTGGCGACGGGACCATACGAAACCTATCTGGTCGATGAGCTGATTCCTTTCATCGACAGCGCGTTCGCAACGATGCCTGAGAGAGAACACCGCGCGGTTGCCGGAAAGTCGTCCGGAGGATTCGGCGCACTCAGGCTGGCCATGAAGTATCCTGAGCGCTTTGGCGCAGCTGCATGCCACAGCGGCGACATGAATTTCGAACTCTGCTACAAGCCGGGTTTTCCGCCTGCGGCCAGAGTGCTCGAGCGCTATGGTGGAAGTATCCCGGCATTTATGGATGCCTACGAATCGGCGCTGAAAAAACCGCGACATGAGTTCGTGCTGCTCGACATTATCGCCATGGCGGCCGCCTATTCTCCGGTGAGCGGCAAGCCGGCACCTGAAAGTATGAGGCTTCCGTTCGATCCATTTACCTGCGAAATCATCGATGAGGTATGGACAAAATGGGTTTCTTTCGATCCTCTTGCAATGCTTGATGTTGAAAGCCACCGCGAAGCGTTGCGCTCGCTGAGCCTGCTCTACCTCGATTGCGGCTCTCTCGACGAATACAATCTTCAGTTCGGCCACAGGCTGTTTTCTGCAAAGGCGAAGAAATTCGGCATAACTCACCGGTACGAAGAGTTCGCAGATTCTCACAGCGACACTTCTTACCGTTACGCCGTTTCACTGCCTGAACTATCGAACGTTATCGCTCCCCTGCCGCAATTCTCTGCATGATGAATCCATAGAGTTTTTCGGTCTCCCTGTGCAGGTCATCGATCGTACCCTCGTTGTATATGACATACCCCGCCTTTTCGACAAGTCGCTCCTGAGGCCACTGGACGGCAATCCTCCTCCGAATCTCTTCGGGGCTTCCGAGACCCTTTGCCGCAGCCCGCTGTACCCGGAGCGAAATATCTGCGGCAACAACCACTATCAGATCGAGATCTCCGGTCATGCCGCTCTCGAACAGTATGGCCGCTTCCTTGACAAGCACCCCGATACCCTGACTGGCTGCCTGCGAACGGGCTGTTTCGAACGCCTCGTACACCCTCGGATGCACGAGAGCATTCAATGCATCGAGCTTTTCCCTGTCCGAGAACACTTCGGCGGCCACCCGACGACGATCGAGCACCGGAACGCCCGAGGAATCTATGGTATAGACATCGAAACCGAACAGCTCTCTTATGCCCGATACGATACCCGGATCGGATTGCTGCAGCTCCCTGGCAATCCTGTCGGCTTCGAACAGAGCGCAACCCATTTCAGCAAGAAAACGACAGACTGTCGATTTTCCGCTGCCGATTCCTCCGGTGACGCCAACGATAAACGGCCCGGCTCTCCTCATGGCGATTTTTTCCACACATTCGAGCGAACCAGAGCAATGACCTTTTTCCATCGTTCGGGTTGCTCCCCATAGAGTTGCACGCGTTTTCTGAAAACTTCCGGAGTCATGGAATGTCTGGCAAGCATAGTCCGCATCGACGCCGTCGAGAGCGGTGCAAGCACGACCTCCTCGTCGCGGGAAGTCACACCGGCAGCAACCAGGTAATCGCTGTAAAATGCCGCGAAACGGATATCGACCTCGTCAAGTCCGTCACTGGCGGATGGAAGGCATCCCGAAACGGAAAGCGCCACCAGCGCAACCAGCAGGAGAGCGGCATGAATGCGTGAGGATAAACACCTGAACAACCATTGAAGATCCATCGAAAAAATGTCTTTGCGGATTTTTTTACAAGAAAAGAAACTAAAACAATGCTTATCAAGTTTAAAAATTTTAATTCATTTCATGACCTCTGAATCACATCGCACACACAACCTAAACCAATCCTGTAACCATGGCATATCAGCAACCATCCCTTCCATACGCAGACACCGCTCTCGAACCTCATATTTCAGCCAAAACAATCGGGTTCCATTACGGCAAGCACCATGCCGCATATGTCAACAACTACAACAATCTCGTAGCGGGAACTCCCTTCGACTCGCAGAGCATTGAAGACGTGATCGCGGCTACCGTAAACGATCCGGCAAAAATCGGAATATTCAACAACGGAGCCCAGGCATGGAACCACACATTCTACTGGAACTGCCTCTCTCCGAACGGCGGAGGAAAACCTTCGGGCGAGCTTGCCGCTAAAATCGACGAGGATTTCGGCAGTTTCGACAAGTTCGCAGAGGAACTCAAAGCTGCGGCAGCAACCCAGTTCGGAAGCGGATGGGCATGGCTTGTATCGGATAACGGCACGCTGAAAGTGGTTAAAACAGGCAACGCCCAGACCCCCCTTACTGCGGGCCAGACCCCGCTGCTTTGCGTCGATGTCTGGGAACATGCCTACTATCTCGACTATCAGAACCGCAGGCCGGATTATGTGGCGACAACCATCGAGCACCTTCTCAACTGGGAATTTGCCGAAGCCAACTACCAGGCAGCGAAATAAGTAACCGGAACATAAAACCAGAATCGGACAGATTGTGCCTGTCCGATTCTGGTTTTACTGCATTGCCCCTCGACACGGAACACCGGACTGTCACAGACGAACACCGACAATCAAAGACCTGGCAGAACAACCCCTCCCAGCTCCTCCCTCCTCCCTCCACTCTCCACTACCCACGCTCCTCCTGTCTCCCCTCACATCCAGGGAAGAACATCAATATCGTCAAGGCTTATCACCCTCGCTTTTTTGGGGCGTACAAACCGGATGGTAAGCTGTTCAGGATTGATGGTTCGCTTATCATAATCGATAAGAAGCCGGTATGCTTTGCCCTCTTGCGCACCGTTTCTCGATAATTCCATTTCAATCTGCCCAGGAATGAGCGTGGCAAGCCCGTCAAACGAAAAAGACTGGAAATTCCTGAACGAGATTTTTGTAGTAATGCCTTCGGCCTGATTCCGGAGAAACAGGTCGGTCAGCGTCCTGTTTTCCGGATCGATAACAACATCTCTGACCATTTCGCCTCCTTCGAACGTATACATGACCCTCCCATGCCCTTTCCTCACCCTGACAGCCCGTTCGACCGGCTCGTCAAGGATCACCAGGCCAAGCATGGATTCGGACAGCAAACGGTAGCCAGAAGGCATACCGATGATTTTTTCCAGATTTTCTTCGCTGTTCCGGCCGGTAAGCAGTTTGTTGCCCATCATATCATGCACAAACAGGGAATCCCTGCCGAAATACAGATCGGCGACCGGCCAGCCGAGCAGACCTGCAGAAACGATCATCCTCGACTCCTTATGCCGCGAAAGCTGAATATTGCAGTAGACACGCTCGCGTTTCCTCGGGGTCTGTATGGTGATATCGGCATAACCGTCAAGCGAGTGCACCACTGGAGATGCTTCCGCAACGCTGCGGTAAAGTTCGGCAAGTTCCCCGGT
>VGGK01000031.1 GCA_016868665.1 Chlorobiota bacterium | reverse complement strand
CCCTGTCAACGCTTCCCCACCACATTGCTGTAGGTCGAGGCATGACTCGGGGCCATGATGGCTGGCTATGCCTTTCATGTCGGACTCTTTCATTCCTTACTCTTTGCCGGTTTTCATCGGCGCTTTCTCAACGTCCCCAACTGCGCGTCCCCAACTGCGTACTCGCAACTCAGCACTCAGCCCCCCCTCTCTCCCTGAGAGACCGCAGGAAACGACTCTCGCAACCTGACAGAATCCCGCAACTTTCCCTCGAACGGGAAAAAACCCGAACGGCAATTCCGGCAACGCTTTATGAACATCAGGGACGTACTGGCACTTTTATTGCGTCAACAACCATAAACAAGCCCCCATGCACCAATCGGCAGGCATCATGCTCAACAAGCCGCCCGGGACCGCCGGCAGAGCCAAAGCCGTCATCCTCGGCAGAAAAGAACAGGTCGGCGACATCTGCAGGCTGCTCGAAAACACCTTCAGCCACGTCACCCTTGCCGAAACGCCCGACGAACTCAACATAACGGGACCCGGCAAAGAACCATTCAGGCTTGCCGTCATGACGGACAGCTTTTCCGAAAAACTCAGCATAGGGCTCCTCGACCGGGTTCGGCAGAAATTCTCCCCCGAAAACATGATCTGCCTCACGCGCGACATCGAAGATGAAAACGAAAAAAAACTCCGTTCGGCAGGACTTATCTTCCTCGGAAGCTACGGAACATTCTTTGCCTTTGCCGACAACATCATCAACCACACCCTGAAGAACGGCGGCAGCAAGACCATGAAACCCGATATAAAAAATGCGCAAAATCTGGAAAAACGCCTCAGAAAACGCAGGGGCGCAGGAAGAAGCTGGAAAACAAGTCTGGCACTCCGCACTGCTTCATCCATATCAGAAATCGCAGCAAGAGCTGTCGAACTCATCGTCGCACTTGGAATAATCGTTCCAATATTCATTCCTGTACTGATCATCCGACTCCTCACAAGGCTTCCGGCCGGAAAACCAGTCTTTGCAAAACGCACCGTATATGGCAAAGAAGCCCAACCCATCACCATCCGAACCTTCAGCGGCATCGATGGCCGCATGGCAAACCTGCCGCTCTTCCTCGAACTCCTGACCGGTCGTCTTGCGCTCGCAGGAACCGCAATCAGAGATTGGAACGGTCCCGTTCCCGATGCCGAACAGGCATACCTCAGCATGATCAAACCAGGCATCATCTCCCTCTGGGAGATCCGCAGCACAAGCAAAATCGCCCACGAAGGTCGCCAGGCAATCGAATGGGAATACATCTTCAACAAACGCCCATCCTATGATTTGCTGCTCCTGCTCAGGGCGCTCCCGGCAATGCTCTACAGCGAAACATCCATCGAACCGGAACCGGTTTTCCGGCTGCTCGACCTTGACATCGAAAACATCACCATGCAGGAAGCCGTCTCGCTCATGCAGGCAGGACTCCGCGACAACCGCCAGCAGACCATCTGCTTCGTCAACCCCGACTGCCTGAACAAAATGGCCGGCGACCGCGACTACCACGAAGTACTGAAATCCGCCGACAGAATCTTCCCCGACGGCATAGGGCTCATCATTGCCGGCAAACTCCTGCACAGCCCGCTCAAAGAGAACATCAACGGCACCGACATGCTCCCATACCTCTGCAGGATGGCCGCCTCAGAAGGACACTCCATCTATCTGCTCGGCGGAAAACCAGGCATCGCCGAAGCGGCAGCCGAAAAAATCCAGGCAGAATTCGGCGTCGCCATCGCAGGAACCTCCGACGGCTATTTCAACCACGAAACCGAAAGCAGCCGCATCATCGACGACGTGAACCGATCGGGAGCATCGATACTCCTCGTAGCATTCGGTGCCCCTTTACAGGAAAAATGGATCCACCGCCACCGCAGCCAGTTGCGCCCCGCCCTCCTTATGGGCGTCGGCGGACTCTTCGACTTCTACTCCGGCAACATCCGCCGCGCGCCACGCTGGATGCGCGAAATCGGCATCGAATGGATCTACAGAATCATGCAGGAACCAGGGCGGATGTGGAAACGATACGTCATTGGCAACCCGCTTTTCCTTTACCGCGTCATGAAATGGAAACTCGTCACCAGGAGCAGCAACACCTGAACCGCCATGGAACTCGACCCGACCGTACGTAAAGAGCTTATCCGTCAGCTCAGCGGCACCATCAACCCCTCCCTTCTCATGAAAAGGAGGATAAAAGTCGCCCTCTGGGAAACCACCGTCAGCCTCTCCTACCTCATGAAGCGGCTGCTCGACCTCGCCGTCTCCACGGCGGCCATCATCGCCCTCTTTCCGCTCTTCCTCCTTACCGCGCTCGCAATCCGCATCGAAGACCCCGGCCCGGTCTTCTACACCCAGATCCGCGTCGGCAAGGACGGTCGCCACTTCAGGTTCTACAAATTCCGCTCCATGATCATGAACGCCGATAAAATCAAGGATCAGCTTGCGGCGCAGAACGAATCCGAGGCAGGCGTCATCTTCAAAATGAAAAAAGACCCGCGAATCACCCGCGTCGGAAGAATCATCCGAAAATTCAGCATCGACGAACTGCCCCAGCTCTTTAACGTGCTCAAAGGCGACATGAGCCTCGTCGGGCCGCGTCCGCCACTCCCCCGGGAAGTTGCCGAATACACCCTCGAACAGCGCAAACGGCTACACGTCATACCCGGCATAACCTGCCTCTGGCAGGTCAGCGGCAGAAGCGACATTCCCTTCACCGACCAGGTCCGGCTCGACCTCCAGTACATACAAAGCGCCGGCATCCTGAGCGACATCCGTCTTCTCCTGAAAACCATACCCGCTGTCCTTACGGGCAGAGGAGCATACTAAAAAACAACAAACCATGAAATTCAGGCTCGACACCCAAAACGGCATTACCGTCGGCATCGCAGAACTCGAAGGGCGGCTCGACGCATCGGGCAGCGCCCCGCTGCAAAAAGCCTCCGCCGACTGGCAGACGAAAACACCCTTCCTCGTCTTCGACTGCTCCCGACTCGACTTCATCGACAGCAGCGGTCTGGGTGCCATCGTCGGCTGCCTGCGCCGTTCGCTCGAAAACAACGGCGACCTCCGTCTTGCCGGCCTAACGCCCAAAGTCGCCATGGTATTCGATCTCACCAAAGCCAGAAAACTCTTCTCGATTTTCTCAAACGCAGGCGAAGCCGCCGCATCGTTTGGGGCAACTCCGACCGCCATACAGGAACGATGAAAACGCTTATCGCCATAAAAGAGGCCGACTGCAACTGGATGCGCGAAACCCTACCCGGCACGCAGCCGCTGCTCGCGCCCCTGTGCAACAAACCGTTCGTCGAATACCTCATCGACTTCGCAATCCTCGCAGGATGCCGCGAAATCCGCCTGCTCTCCGACGGCCCGCTTTCGCAGATCGAAGAATACTGCGGCAACGGAAGCCGCTGGGGCATCGAACTCACCTACGCAAACCTGCACCCCTCGGACGGAGAGCCGGAGCTGCTCCGCAAAAACCGTAAATTCTGCGGCGAAGAAAGAACCATGATCCTCAGCGGCTGCACATTCATCGACTACGACAAAACTCTCGACTACCGCGGCCTCGCATCCATCGACTCCGGCGGCACCATTGCATCCTGCCCCGGAGGAAGCATCACCCTGGCAGGCCCGCTCGAACCATCCCTGACCGACCAGCCCCTGCCGCCCGTCGGGCTCACGCCCATCGGCGACCTCAAAAGCTACTGCCGCATCGCCATGACAACCCTCGAAACCGGCTCATCCCGCTACGTTCTGCCCGGCTACGGCGGCGAACCCGGCTGTGCCATCGGCAGAAACGTAACCATCTCGAAAACCGCACAAATCCATAAACCCGCAAGCATCGGCAACAACGTCCGCATCCTGCCGGGAGCCGTCATCGGCCCCTCGGCCATCATCGGCAGCAACGTCATCATCGACAAAGGAAGCACCATAAAAGAGAGCATCATCCTCGACAACACCTATATCGGCGAACAGCTCGAAATCGAAGGCCGCATCGCATCGAAAAACACCCTCATCGACCCCGAAAGCGGCGTCACGTTGGCCATGCAGGACCCCCACCTGCTTGCCGGCATAAACGGCGGAGCCACCGCCCTGGTACTCTGGAGAAAAATCGTTCACGCCCTTGCCGCAGCCCTGCTTCTCCTGCTGCTCAGCATTCCCTTCGCCATCCTCTACCCCCTGCTCAGGCTCCGGGGCAAATGGCAGGACGTGCCCTCAATCCCCAATGCCGGGCTTGCAGAAAGCATCGCATCGGCGTTCTCCCTCGACCGCTACCCGCTGCTTCCCGGTGTCTTGACCGGCAGACTCGCCATCATCGGCAGCAGAACCCACGAAAACCGCGCCGCAAACCATACCGGCACGGACTGCAGGCCAGCCGTATTCAGCTATGCCGAAACGGAAGCCTGGGCAGCCACTGAGAGCGACGCGGCAATCGTCGAACGCTATCACGCCCTGCACAGCACCCCCCTTGGCGATATCGGTATGACCATACAGGCGCTTATCAACCGAATCCACTACAGGAACCCGACATGACCATCACCGAAAAGCTCTCCTCCGGAATAACCATCGTCGAACTCTGCGGCACCATCGACGCCTCGACAGCGCCGGAACTGCAACGGCACCAGGCCATCTCCGACCCGACGCGAACCATCGTCATCGACCTTGCCCGCCTCGACTTCCTCGACAGCAGCGGCCTCGGCGCCATTATCGGCGCCGCGCACCGGAAAGAGGAATCCGGCGCAAACATGCTGCTCTCCTGCATGAACCAGAAAGTCCGCAGGGTCTTCGACATTACCGGCACCGTCAGGCTCTTCCACATCTTCGACGAAACAGCCGCTGCGATTGACTACGCAACAACACTCAGGAAAAGCCAATGAACAGCGTCATCACCCTCACCCTGCCAGGCGACATTCGCTTTACCCGGCTGGCCTCGCAGACGGCATCGAATACCGCAAGCCTCTTCACCGACACCTGCAACGCAGGTGCCGGCAACTGGGAATTCTCCCACGCCTTCGAACTTGCCGTCAGCGAAGCCTTCACCAACGCAGTCAACTACGGCGACAGAATGCAGGGAACCAGGGATATCACCATCACCTTCACTATCGAGCAGCGAAAGCTCACCGTCGCCATACGGGATGCCAACGCCCCCTTCAGCGCCGAAACGCCCGAACCCGACATCGAAACCTATCCCGAGCGCGGATACGGGCTCATGCTCATCCGCACCCTCATGGACACCGTCACCATCTGCCGGGAAAACGGCGAAAACGTCATCACCATGACCAAACAGCTCTGAACCCATGATCACCATCGTCATCGTCAGCTACAACACCAGAGACATCCTCCGGAACTGCCTCGAAGCCCTCTTCAGGGGAAGCGGCGGCATCGACATGGAAGTCTTCGTCGTCGACAACGACTCCCGCGACGACTCGGCGCAGATGGTCCACGAAACCTTTCCCCAGGTCCGCCTCATAGCCAACAACGCCAACCTCGGCTTCGCAGCCGCCAACAACCAGGCATTCAGGCAGGCAAAAGGACGCTACATCGTCCTGCTCAACCCCGACGCCTACGTCGGCCCCTCATCGATTTCCAACGCCGTCGCCTTCATGGACAGCAACCCCGGATGCGGACTCTGCGGCGGAAAAATCATCTCTCCGGAAGGCAGGCTCGAACCCTCGGCCCGACGATTTCCCTCGCCCCTCTCCAAACTCCTCACCCTCTCCGGACTGAGCGCGAAGCATCCCGGCTCCCCCATCCTCAACAGGCACGAATTCGGAGGATTCGCGCACGACCGCCCGCTCGAAGTCGACTGGGTACCCGGAACCTTCACCATCGTCCGGAAAAAAATGCTCGACGAAATCGGAGCATTCGACGAACGCTTCTTCATCTACTACGAAGAAACCGACCTCTGCCTCCGCGCAAAACAAGCCGGCTGGAGCATCTGGTTCATCCCCGACGCCGAAGTCATGCACATCGGCGGCGCCTGCAGCAAAACCCGGAAAGACAAAACCTACGACGAAGGCGCCTCCCAGGTACTCTCCTTCCGCATGCGCAGCGAATGGCTCTACTACCGCAAAAACCACGGCATCATCCTGCTCCTTGCAAGCGCCGGCGTCGAACTCGGCTGGCACGCCCTGCGCTACCTGAAAAACCTCATCCCCTCGCCCGGAGCCGACGCTAAAAAAGCCGCCGCATCGGCCACCATCAGCCAGATCATGCGCTCCCTCAAAGACACCAAACTCGGCACGCTCTCGCCGCAAACCCCCTGGTAAACCCCATGAAACCCTTCGCAAACATACGCCGAGACCTCGAAACCTACCGCGGAGACTGGAGCAGCCAGGGATTCTGGGCCATGGCGGTCTACCGCTTCGGACGCTGGCGCTACACCATTCCCAACGCCATCCTGCGCAAACCCTTCTCGCTCCTCTACAAGCTGCTCTACAAAAGTGTGCAGATACTCACCGGCATCGAGCTCCCCTGCGAAGTGCCCATAGGAAAAAACTTCCGCATCGACCACTTCGGCGGCATCGTCGTCAGCGGTTACGCCAGTTTCGGCGACGACTGCGTCATCCGCAACGGCGTCACCATCGGCCTCAAGAACATCGAAGAAAAAGCCGCCCCGAAAATCGGCAGCAACGTCAACATCGGAGCCGGGGCAAAAGTACTCGGCAACATCACCATCGGCAACAACGTCGACATCGGCGCCAACGCCGTCGTCATCGCCGACGTTCCCGACAACTCCATAGCCGTCGGTATACCCGCACGCATCATCCCGAAAAAAACCGCACCCGAAACCTGAACGAACCAACGCGCCGCCGCTCTCTCAACCTGAGAGAGCAACTGCCCGCAACTTGCTGTTTGAGAGCCGGGGAACAACCCAGGAAAAGCCATATCAGCCAATAATACAACAGGTTACTAATCACCGCCACTCAGGCACGCTTCTTGCATCAATTCAGGACAGCAACACCGGCAACCGCGTCTCCCCCGAATCCTATGCAGCAGAGCAAACCCGGCAGCGGCAACCCCTCATCGCGCCTCGCCCATACCCTTGTGAGCCTGCACGCCATGCTTATCCTGCTGCTCCTCGCATCCTGCAGCAGCATCTCACCGCGCGAAATCACCCTGCCCGTACAACAGCCGGAAAAAGCCTTTAAAGCTGACATACCAAAAAAAATGCAGGAATTCGCCACCCCCTCCGCCGTAAGGGAACTCACCCCGTCCGAACAGTTCCGCTACAGGCTCGGGCCTGGCGATGTAATCAACATCCAGGTATGGCGCCGACCGGAACTATCGCAGGAAAACATCATCGTCTCGCCCGACGGCAACATAGCCGTACCCCGAATAGGCCTCATGAACGTACTCTACCGGACGCCGGCCGAAATTCAGCAGATGGTAACCTCAAAGCTCGAAGTGCTCTACATCAAACCCGAAGTCACCATACGGGTACAGGAATTCCACAACAACAAAGCCTTCGTACTCGGCCGCGTCACCAAACCCGGCGTGATTAACTTTCCCGGCAGAGGTACCCTGCTCGAAGCCCTTGCTCTCGCAGGAGGCCTGCCCTACCACGGAAAAGAGACCTTCCTCACCAAATGCGCCATTATCCGAGGCAACGACACCGTCATCTGGATAGACCTCCAGGACCTCCTGAAAAACGGCAATATGGCACTCAACGCATCGATCATGAACAACGACGTCATCTTCATACCCGAAGCGGAAGACGAAATGGTCTACGTCATGGGAGAGGTCATCACCCCCGGAGCCATCCAGCTCAAAAGCAACATGAACGTACTCAAAGCCATCATGCTGGCCGGCGGCATGAACAAACGCGCAAACCCCGAAAAAATCTTCATCATACGCCAGCAGGACCTCAAAGGAAACGTCATCAGCGTCAATCTTAAACATCTGCTCGAAAAGGGCGACTTCGCAAAAAACTATACCCTCATGCCCGAAGACATCATCTTCGTCAGCCCAGGCGGTATGGCAAAATTCAACTACACCCTCGAAAAACTCGTCCCCGCCCTTCAGGTACTCAATCTCGGCATCGACAACTTCGAATCATTCGGCCTCATGCAGGAGCTGCGTAAAAAGCTTTGGGGACAGGAAGGTTTCGTCAATTCCAGCGAATGACCGCCATCATGCAGAACAACGAAACCGTTAAAAAAAAAACTGGCAGGCAACGCCCTGTCAGGCATGGCGGCAACCAGCATCTACCTCGTCACCCGGCTGCTGCTCACCCCCTTCATACTCAGTTATCTCACCCTGACCGAATTCGGCCTCTGGTCGCTCTGCTTCATCATCCTCTCATACGCATCCATGGGAGGATTCGGCGTCAACTCCACCTACATCCGCTACACCGCCCGCTACCGAGCCGAAAACAAAAAAGAAGAAATCAGTCGGCTGCTCTCCACCGGCATCGCCTATATGCTCACATTCTGCATCATCTTCTGCACGGTTCTCATCATCAGCATGCCCCTTGTTCACCGCATTTTTCGCATCGCGGTCGAAGAACAGGCCGCAGCATCAGCCATATTCACCGGCACGGCAATAGTCTTCAGCCTCGAGCTCATACTCGGCGGATTCAGGTTCATCATCGCCGGCATGCACGAAATTGCAAAAGAAAAACAGATCGCGGTCATTGCCGGGCTCGTTGAAGTTATCGCCATCATCATACTGCTGCTCTGGGGATCCGGCATCATGGGGCTTCTCTATGCCTATGCACTGCGAGTAATCCTCGAAACCACCAGCTACCGGAAATACGCAAAAAAACTTATTCCCGAGCTCAGGATATCGACAAAACTTGTAAACCGCGACCACCTCAAACTCTTCTTTATTTTTGGCGGCAAAGTCCAGGTACTCGGAGCAGGAGGCATCTTTCTTACTGCGCTCGACCGGCTTTTCGTTACCGCCGGCCTCGGCCTTGCAGCCGGCGGCATGCTTGAAATCGGACGAAAGCTCCCCTTCACGGCAAAAAAAGTCGCCGAATCGGCATTCGGCCCCTTTCTTCCGGCAGCCTCCCATATCGAAGCGACATGGGAAAAAGAGGTACAAAACGCACCGACCGCGCGAATGCTCGCATACGGCAACATAGCGCTCCTTATGTTCGCTATCGGCCTCACACCATTGCTCTTCCTGCCCTCGGTCGCACAACAGCTGCCCTTTCCGGCAATCCCGGCAGCCATCCTGTCTGCCCTCGCGGCAATCGCGCTGTTCCTCATGCTCCGCTCGAAACAACGGCATGAAGAACAGCTTGCAAAAGGAGAACTCCGCCAGCTCTATCTCAACGGTCTTCGCTACACAAATCTCATCAGCACCACCATATTTGCATTTCTGGCAGCCTCCGCTGATTCGCTGATCTTCGCATGGGTCGGACCGCAATACCATGACGCCGTAATCATCATGATCTGCCTCACCATAGCATACGCCTTCCAACTCGCAACCGGCCCGGCAAACATGATCTTCCGCGGCATCGACAGAAACGGCAGGGAATTCGAATACATGATCATGCAGCTCGTCCTCCTGCTCCTCTGGCTCCCGGCAGCCATCGCCTCATACGCACTGACCGGCGCAGCTGCCGCGCTTGCTGCAGGTTCGGCAACCAGCGCCCTCTGTTTCTTCTGGAGAAGCAACTACACCTTCCAGATCACCTTCGCTGAAATCATACGCCATACGCTCATCCCCTCGCTTGCTCCGATCGGGCCTGCTGCGCTCGTCTATACGGCAACAACCATCTTTCCTGCGGAAAACCGCCTTGCGGCCATCACCACCATCACACTCTGCGGTACGCTCTACCTGCTCCTTACCGTCGCCATACTCTGGTTCATAGCGCTCACACAGGACGAAAAACAAAAAGCAGGCGCCCTCTTCCGCCTCTTCCCGATCAGTACAAGCAGGAAAACATGATAAACGAACACCAGGCAAAAGAACCGTTACCCTACGGCAAACCGGCAAAAGCCCTTGACATCAAAGGGTTTATCAACCGATACGGCCTGCTGATCCTTGTCATCGGCTCCTTTCTCTTTACCATAACCCTGCCCCTCGTCCTGCTTATCGGAAAACCGAACTATGAAGTAACGGCGATGATGCGCATAGACCCGGTCATCCCGTCCCTGATAACGAAATCCGAAGACCCGTCCATCATCAACTACTACCAGGACTACGCCCGTACCCAGGCAAAACGGATGATGGAATTCGGCATCCTGAAAAACACGGTCGAAAAACTCACCCCTGACGAAAAAGCCGCCGTTCTGCCAGCGGCGCTCCCCGCCGACAAATGCGCGACGATCCTCGGCTTCATCATCAAGGTCGCCCCCGTAAACGGCACGCACCTCATCGAAATCAAAGCATCCAGCCCTAAAAAAGAAGGACTTGCGCCGCTCATCAACACCTTCATGGACGTCTTTCTCGAAAAAGTCCGCCGTAATACCGAAATGCAGGACAACGAACGACTTGCCTACCTCAATAACAAAAAAAAGGCGCTCACCAACGAAATCATCGCCATCGAAGGCAATCTCGATACGCTCACCAAAGACATCTACACCTCCACCTTTTCGGAAGAATACAATCTTGCAAGCAAAAACAACGAAGAGCTGCAACGCCTCTACGTCCGCATTCTCGGAGACCGACTTATAGCCGAAAACCAGAACAAAGCGACGGAAGCCGCCAATGCTCAGCTTAAGAGCCTCTCGCTCGACCCCATGGTCGAAGAAATCGTCATGAACGACCAGTCGCTCGACTTCACCAGCTCATGGACCTACCAGCAACTCCAGCAGCTCAGAAGTTCCACAGACGGACTGACCGCCAGCAACCCCGACCGCATCTACGTCGAAGAGCGAATGAAAGCAATGCAGAACTACGAAAACAAACTGCAGAACGAAATCCGCAAAAGCGCGCGCACCATTCTCTACGGAAAACGCGATCACGACCTTCGCAAAGAGAGCATCGTCGCAAAACACAATTTTGAAAAAGCCAGAAACACCGAAGAAGAACTGCTCGACATATTCAACAAAAGCAAAACAGAAGCCGTACGCATCTCTCTCGGTATGCACCTCGGCCAATCCCTCGAATTCCGCCTGAAACACAAAAGGGAACTGCTCGACCGTATCGACACCCGCATACACGAACTCGAAGTCGAAGGCAAAGCCCCGCTTCGCATCTCCATCGAATCGGCGGCGCGGGAACCCGATCACCCGGCAGGCTCGAATATCAAGCAACTGCTACTTATTTTCCTTGTCATATCATTCGGCGGCACCGGAAGCATATTCCTTGCATACGACTTCTTCGACAATCGCATCCGCAGGCCCGAAGACATCAGCAACGCATTCGGCTACCCCCCCGCTGGCATCATTCCCGTCGGAAACCCCGAAACGCCCTCTACCCGGATCGTGGCACTCGACCCGGCGCACCAGGCGGCAAAAGCCATCCGAAGCCTCGCCGTAAAACTGCAATGCGAAAAAGAACGGCAGAACGCCTCCGTCATCCTCTTCACGGCAACAGACGCCGGAGCAGGATGCACGACCATCGCCCTGAACACGGCACAGGCGCTATCGACGCTCGTCCCCAACGTACTCTTCATAGAAGCCGACACCGCAAACCCCGCCCTTGCAGACATGGCCGGCATTCCCGCCGGCGGCACAGGCCTGTGCAACATCCTCGCCTCCACCCAGTCCTGGAAAACGGCAATCACCCGATCGCCGGACTTTTCAATGGACGTCATCGCCGCCGGAACGACACCCGAAGGCAACATACCGCAGCAAAGGATCCAAAGCATTCTCCGGGAAGCAACAGAGGACTACGACCTTATCTGCATCGACTCCGCTCCCGTATGCGAAAGCGACCTGACCGAAAACCTTGCGACGCATGCCGACATCATCGTCCTTGTCGCACTGGCAAACAGCACATTCTACCGCGACCTGAGAGCCGCAGCCGAACTCCTCGTACGGCTCGGCGTACCGGCAATCGCGCCCATACTCAATCACGGCGGACGCATACGCTCGCTCAGCATCGACAAACTGCTCGAAAAACAACCCGAATTTCTCAACAAAATCAACACCCGGCAGATCGAAGAATTCGTCAGAAACCTCCCGCCGGCGACCGAGCTCCTCGGCAAAGCAGTCGACACCATCCGGAAAACCGGCACCTTCATACAGAGTACCCTGAAAAAAAGGACAATAAAAAAACCGAAAAACAGCAAATCAAAAAAAGCAAAGTGACGGCAATCGACAAACCAGACACCGCGGCAATGATATCGGCAACAGAACCGGACTGGAGCAGGGAAAAACCGACGCCCGGCCGTTTCGAGCCCGGAAAAAAAATGCTTGCCGCCCTGCGGCGTTACCAGAAATACAGCCGCAGAACAGATCCGTTTTCAAAAACTATCAAAGGCATTGCCGTCCTGCAGCACCGCTTCTGGAGCGCAGTTTCCGGATCCGATATCCCGTTGGACTCCAGCATCGGAGGAGGACTTCTCATCCCCCACCCCAACGGCATCGTCATCCACCCCGAAGCAAAAATCGGACCCAACTGCCTCATCTTTCAGCAGGTCACCATCGGAGCCGTTGACGCAACCGGGGTGCCGGTCATCGAAGGACATGTCGATATCGGCGCAGGAGCCAGAATACTCGGCAACATCACCATCGGCACACACGCCCGCATAGGGGCCAACGCCGTCGTCGTCAACGACATACCTGCCAACGCCACGGCAGTAGGCATTCCGGCAAAAATTCGTCAATAACAGCCTCGAAACACCAACGGCAAAAAAAAGCCAACCAGGCATGACAAACGGAACCGATCGAAAAAAGCAGCTATGCCTCTTCTACGCCGCAGGGCCAGGAGACATCGTAACCACCTTTTCCCACTGGCAGAAAGGAGAAGACGATCCGAATCAGGTTGCCGTCACCTACAGCTCCCTGTTTTTCGACCTCTGCCGCAACCTCGGAGCAAAAGGAGTGGCCATATCATGCTGTCCCCGAAAAGCAAGTATCGCAACCGAACAGTTCATGGTCGAAAACAAACCCAAAAGCCCGCCTGAAAAAGGCATAGCCTTTCATCTCCAGCAGATAGGCTACGTGCGGGAGATAGTCGCACGGGCGGTCGCTGCCGATGCCGACCTGCTCGTCATGGCCGACGCGACAGGGCACTTCTTCCCCCTCCTCTGGTTTGCGCCCGCATCCATGCACCTCATACCATCGCTGCACTGCACACTCTGGCCCGAAAGCAGAAAAGCATCCCTCGTGCAGAAACTCCTTTCCCTGCTCAACCGCAACCTCTTCGGCAACAAGGCCGCGGCCATACTCTGCATCTCCGAAGACGTCCGGCGCCAGCTCCTTGAAATCACCGGCGGAAAAACCGTACCCGTCCACCCTTTCATTCCGCACTACCGGAAAGAGACCTTCGAAAGCATACCGCCGCCGCCGGCATCAAAACCATTCAACCTGCTCTACGCCGGACGGATGGAAACCGCCAAAGGCATCTACGACCTGCTCGACATCGCCAGGATGCTCCGCGAATCCGGCAACACCGGCATAGTACTGCATCTCTGCGGCACCGGACCCGAAGACGACAACCTCAAAAACGCCCTGCGCCAACAAGGCCTCGGCCAGTTCATGCAATTTCACGGCTACTGCGCCCGTCCGGAAATGCTCCGGCACATAGAGCAAAGCCACGCATTCATCGTGCCCACGCGCACCTCCTTCGAAGAAGGCTTCAACAAAGTCGTCGCCGAAGCCATCCTTGCCGGCCGGCCGGTCATCACCTCATCGGTCTGCCCGGCGCTCGAATACGTCAGGGATGCCGTCATCGAAGTTCCGCCCGACAACGCCGTCGCCTACTTCGAAGCCGTCGTCCGGCTTGCCTCCTCGCCGCAGCTCTACGAACAGAAACAGCAAGCCTGCGCACAACTGGGCAAACAGTTCTGCGATCCCGAACGCTCCTGGGGAGCCGCGCTCCTGAACATCACAAAGCACCTGCCGCATGGGTAGCGCACCCGGAAATATCATGGTTCCGGTTGCCATGTTCGGCTGGATTCCCATCGTCCTGATCCTCTTTTCGCGGCTCAAGGCACGCACCGCAGCATCCGTCGCATTCGTCGCGGGATGGATGTTCCTGCCGGTTGCCGCATTCAATCTCCCCGCCCTGCCCGACTATACCAAAACGACGGCAACCTGCGTCGGCATTCTGCTCGGAGCCTGGATCTTCGACAAACAGCGCTTCTCGGAATTCCGCTTCAGCCCGGCCGATCTGCCGATGCTCGCCTGGTGCACCACACCCTTCTTCTCCTCGGTATTCAACGACCTCGGCCCCTACGACGGACTATCGCAAACCATGTACCAGAGCATCACCTGGGGACTGCCCTACTATATCGCAAGAATCTACTTCACCGACACCGGAGCCATGAAAACGCTTGCGCTCGCCATCTTCATCGGCAGCATCGTCTACATCCCATTCTGCTGGTTCGAACTGATCATGAGCCCGCAGCTCCACCGAATGACCTACGGCTTCCATCAGCACAACTTTCTCCAGACTCTCCGCGACGGCGGAGGATTCAGGCCCATGGTCTATATGGACCACGGACTCATGACCTCCATGTGGATGGTGCTCGGCGTCTTTCTCGGCACCTGGCTTCTCTACGCCGGCGAACTCCCCCGGAAAATCCTCTCGGTGCCCACCCGATACCTGCTCATGTTCCTCGCCTTCACAACCATCATGATGCAATCGGTAGGAGCCCTCGTCCTGCTCGTTATCGGCCTCCTGGTCATCTACCTATCAACCAGAATCAGAAAACCGGTGCTCCTGGCCGTCCTCATAGCGATACCGCACCTCTACGTCGTCACACGAACGACCGGCTACTGGGACGGAACGAACCTCTCAGGCTTCGTAGCCGAAAAATTCAGTGCCGACCGCGCCCAATCGCTCCAGTTTCGCTTCGACAACGAAACCATCCTCATCGATAAAGCCATGCAAGGCACCATTTTCGGATGGGGCGGCTACGGACGCTCGCGAGTCTACGACGACAAGGGAAGAGACATCAGCATAGCCGACGGACTCTGGATTATCACGCTCGGCCAGAACGGTATCTACGGCCTCATGACGCTCATCATCGCCATCCAGATACCCATCATGCTCTTTATCATGCGCATCAGAGCCGACAACTGGAAAAACAGCGACTGGGCGGCGCCGGCGGTCATGGCCGTCTTTCTTGCAATCTACATGATCGACAATCTGCTCAACGCCATGATCAACCCCGTCTACATGCTCTTCAGCGGCGGACTTATCAGCATGATGATCAAACAAAAACTTGGCGCGCCCGCGGTTTCACCTGCCGAAACCGCACTAAGCGTTCTGAAAAAAGGCGAAATACAGCTCCCCCGTACCCGGTTCATACCATCGCCGGGCGCGGCGCAATCGCGATTCATAAACTGATAAACAGCAACCACATCCGCAACCGATAATGAATCTTCGGCAACTCATAAAAGCAGAATGGAACAGCGGCAGCAAACTCACGGGATACTGGCTGCTCGGCTTTCTGCTGCTCCTTGCCGGAAGCCTCATCCCCTTCGGTATACCCGGACTCGATACAATAGCCCATATCACACTCTACGCAGTACTCTCCTGCATCCCCATATCGTTTCTCAGCGACCGGAAAGCCGCCTTTCTGGTATCTACGGCCATGAGCTCGCTCGGCTACCTGCTCGAAACCATCCACATGTTCGTCACAGGTGACTCGTTCAATGCCCTTAACGCTCTTGCCAACAACATCGGCATCCTTGCAGGAATAGCCGCAGGATTCATCATCCGGCTCAAGCTGCATTACGAACAACGGTACAACAACGACACAGGCCGGAAGCCATAGGCCGCGCAACATCCCGACAACCACACCATCACCGCAATGAAAACCGCAATACTCTACGCCGGGCTCGCAAACCCCCACGTCGGCTGGCTCGCAATCGACGAACTCGCAGAACTCCTTGCCAGCTACTTTCAGGCCGAACGCCTCTCGCCGAAACTCATTCCGGGCAAATGGCCGGAACGGCTCATTCACCCAGGCAAAACCGCATTCGAACCGCTCCGTACCAGCGGCGGCGACCTGCTGATCGTCATAGCCAGAAACCCGGGAGACCTCGGCATGATCGCCTCCATAGCCGACTGCCGGAAAAAATTCGGCAAAATCTGCGCATTCGTCACCGACTCCTACTTCCATGCCGGATACGTCGGCGAAACCGCCGAATTTGACGCCATAACCGTCACCGCCCACGAAGACATCGCCTACCCCGGAGACCGGTACGGCATACCCGTCCACCAGCTCTACCAGGGCACAGACGCGCTCAACTGGGCACCGCAAAAGCTCCATAACCGCGAAATCGACATCATCGGATTCGGCCGCACACCCCGGAGTTACCACGAATGCTTCACACAACGCTTTCATCCCGCATCATCGCCGCACCTCTACCTCCACTCCCCCCTCGGCAACCTGACCGGGCCAGGCATCCGTCCTGAACGCGGCATGCTCTTCAAACTGCTGCACCGATCCCGCATCTCGCTCGCATTTCACCTCTACGTCGAACCCCAGGGCGACCGGCCACGCTCCATGATGGTAACCAGCCGCTGGCTCGAATCACTTCTCTCAGGCTGCATAGTCGCCGGCAAACAGCCCGTCTCCCGCATGGCCGACGACATGCTCTTCTGGCCCGGAGCGACCACCGAACTATCCGACAACCCCGAAACCGCCGCAGAAGAACTCACGCAACTGCTCTCCCGAAACGACCAACTCGAAGAGCAGCGCCGCATCAACATCCGACAAACCATAACCCACCACGACTGGCGCTTCCGGATAGAAACCTTCTGCACCCTCATGAACATCCCCATCCCCCCGGCGCTGCACCAAGACAAAGCAAAACTGCAGGAACTCGGAGAAAAATATTAAAAGGAGTATCTCTATACGGAGCATAAGCAATCTTCTCTTTCTTCACTCCAAACCAACGGGCGGCAAGCCGCCCGATACTCCCGCGCATACCCAAGCCAGGTATCCAACCCACCACCCAATCCCCCGTCCCCTTCCTCCTGACTCCTATCTCCTGACTCCCCGTCTTCAATCCGTGAAAATCCAATCCCCAATCAGCGGGAACCGCGTTCTTCATTCTTCATGGCTTGATAGCGAAAGAGCTGGACGACTCAACGGCTGAAAAGCTTGACTCAATCCCCGGTCAACCCTCATTCATCAATCCGTGAAAATCCGTGCCAATCCGTGGGCGACTCTTCCTCTTTCATTCCCCCTCTCCCTGCCTCTCCCAAATCACGCAACTTGAGCTGCAAAACAACGTCCCATACTATGCTGATACTCTTTCAATCCGTGAAAATCCACTCCCAATCAGCGGGAACCGCGTTCTTCCTCTTCATGGCTGGATAGCGAGATAGCCCGACAGCTCAATAGCTGAAAAACTCAAAACAACCCCCCGGTCAACCATCCTCCATCCATCCGTGCCAATCCGTGTAAATCCGTGGGCAACCTCCCCCTCTTCAATCCCCCGACCCCTCTCTCCTGACTCCCGTCTCTCAAACAGAGAGACCACCCTCAGAAAACACTCTCCGCATGCAAGACCGCTGCAACCCCCAACACCCGTAAACCCCGATCATCAAGCAACAGAACGCTGGCACCGCATTTGCAGGTATTATAAAAACAAAGCGCCGCACGAGCCCCCGAACAGAACCCCGTGCAGCGCTCAAACACCGCTCCCGATGAAACAAACACAAACCAACGGCACGAACCAGGGAGAAATCCCCTCCGTAGACTGCGTCATCATAGGAGTCAACAGCGAAAAAACCCTCGAACGATGCATCCGATCCATCCTTGAAGGCAGCTGCCCGACCGACCGGATCCGCATCATCTACGCAGACGGCGGATCCACCGACAGCAGCGTCGCCATCGCCCGACAGTTCCCCGGCGTAACCGCGCTCGAACTCAACCCCGAACACCCGACCCCCGGACTCGGCAGAAACGCCGGCTGGAAAGCCGGCAGCGCCCCCTTCGTACAATTCCTCGACTCCGACACCATCATGGACCCCGGCTGGCTGGCCCTCGCCCTGAAAGCCATGGGCGAAAATCCGGAACTCGGCGCCGTACGCGGATACCGTCGCGAAATGCACCCCGAACGCTCCTTCTACAACTGGCTCGGCGACCTCGAATGGAACGACCGCCCCGGCCTCTGCCAGAGCTTCGGCGGCGACGTGCTCATCCGACGCCAGGCCCTCGAACAAACCGGCGGCTACGACGAAACCCTCGTCGGCGGCGAAGACCCCGAACTCGGCTGGCGCATCAGCCGGGCCGGCTGGAAAATCCTCATGCTCGATGCACTCATGACCAGCCACGACCTGGCCATGCTCAAAGCATCGCAATATCTGCGCCGCGCCTATCGCTCCGGCTACGGATTCGCCGCCGTACAAAGCCGGATCGCCCCCACCGGCGACAGCTTCTGGAAAGCCGAACAGCGGCGAATCACCACCAAAGGCGGAGGATTCATGGCCGGCGCTGCCGGCGCGCTGCTCATCCCCTTGGTGCAGCACAATCCACGCGGCGCAATACTCTCGATGCTCAGCCTCGCGGGCGCCTTATTCCTGCTCTTCAAACCGCGGATCACAAAAGTAGGCCAGTTCATGCGCGAACAGCAGCTCAACCGCGCCGACGCAAAAAAATACGCATGGCACTGCTCGATCGTCGTGCTGCCGCAACTGTTCGGCATCATCCGCTTTCACGCCGGCCGACTCCTTGGGAAACCGCTCAGGAACAAACGTGCGGCACTCAAAACCGGACTCTCAACACCCCAGACATGAAAGAACAACCCATCGCATACCTCTGCAGCGAGTACCCGGCAATCTCCCACACATTCATATACAGGGAAATCCAGTCGCTCCGCAAAGAAGGGCTCACGGTACACACCGCCTCGATCCGCAAGCCCGCAGGGCTCGACATCATGACCCCCGACGAACAGAAAGAAGCCCGCGACACCCTCATGGTGCTCGACCAATCGATACCCGAAATCCTCACGGCACATCTACGCTGCCTTGCCCAGAACCCCGCAGGCTACCTGAAAATGGCATCTGCCGCACTCAGGCTCTCCCATACAGGACCGAAAAACCCGATAAAAGCCATTGCCTACTTCGCCGAAGCCGGCATCCTGCTTCAATGGACGCGCAAAAACGGCATCGCGCACATCCACGAACACTTCGCCAACCCCACGGCAATCGTCGCCATACTCATGAAACAATACGGAGGTATCACATACAGCATCTCGGTGCACGGACCCGACATTTTCTACACCGTCGACAGCGCCATGCTTCAGGAAAAAATCAGGGAAGCCTCCTTCGTCCGATGCATCAGCCACTACTGTCGCAGCCAGGTCATGCGCCTCGCCGATCCTGAAATCTGGAACCGCTTCCACATCGTCCGCTGCGGCATCGACCCCGACCTCTACGCGCCCCGACCCGACCCCGGCAACGCCACGGCGAACCTGCTCTGCGTAGGGCGGCTCGTACCCGCAAAAGGCCAGCACATCCTGCTCGAAGCATGCGCCATCCTAAACAAACAGGGAACCCCCTTCCACCTCGCCTTCGTCGGAGACGGACCCGACCGCGCCTCGCTCGAAAAACACGCCCGCTCCCACGGCATCGAAACCCGGGTCACCTTCACCGGCGCGCTCGGCCAGGACAAAGTCCGCGAACACTACGACCGGGCCGACATCTTCGTACTCGCAAGCTTCGCCGAAGGAGTTCCCGTCGTCCTCATGGAAGCCATGGCAAAAGAAATACCGGTCATCTCGACCCGCATCACCGGCATCCCCGAACTCATCGACCACGAACACGACGGCCTGCTCGCCGTACCCGGCGACCCCGAAGACCTCGCCCGCCAGCTCGCCGCGCTCATAACCGACCCCGACCTGCGCACCCGGCTCGGCAAAGCCGGACGGCAGAAAGTGATTGAACGCTACAACCAGCACACGAACAACCAATCGCTCAGCAGGCACTTCCTGAACCAGCGCAACCAACCATGAACACCATGGACGCCATCCTCGCAACGCTCTTCATCCTGCTCACGCTGCCGGCAGCATACCTCCTTCTGGTAACCGTCGCGGCATATCTCTTCAACAAGGAAGAAGGGCACGAAAACCGTTTTCTCAACATCGGCGTGCTCATACCCGCCCATAACGAAGAAGAAGGCATCGCACGGACCATCCGGAACGTACAGGCCTGCGACTACCCCGCCAACCGGCTCGACATCTACGTCATCGCCGACAACTGCACCGACGGCACCGCCGACGCCGCCCGCAACGCGGGCGCAACCGTGCTCGAACGCACCGACGCCGTCAACCGCGGCAAAGGCCAGGCGCTCGACTGGTTCCTCAAAGAACACCAGCCACTCTACCGCGGCACCGACGCCATCACCATCATCGACGCCGACGTAGCCCCCGACAACGGATACCTCCGCGAAATCAGCCTCTCGCTCAGCCAGCCCGGCATACAAACCGTCCAGGCATACAACGGCGTCAGCAACCCCCGGGCAGGCTGGCGCCCCGGCCTCATCGACGCAGCCTTCAACGTCTTCAACCATCTCCGCATGGCCGGACCATACCGGCTCAGCGGCACCTGCGTCCTCAAAGGCAACGGCATGGCATTCCGTGCCGATCTGCTCCAGCGCACCGGATGGCCCTGCCATTCCATCGTCGAAGACATGGAATTCAGTCTCCGCCTGCTTCAGGAAGGCATCAGCGTACACTACAACCCCGACGCCATCATCCGCAGCGAAATGGTCACCAGCGGAAAAAACGCATCCAGCCAGCGCAGCCGCTGGGAAGGCGGCCGGTTCGCCCTTGTCCGGCGCATGACCTGGCCGCTGCTCAGGCACTTTTTCAGCACAGGCAGATCCAGCTACCTCACAGCGCTCGCCGAACTCGCCATACCGCCGCTCTCGATGCTCGTCCTCATCTACGCCGTCGGCACCATCGCCGCGCTGCTGCTCGGCAACCCCCTCTGGCAGATCATCGCCGCAACCTGGTGGACAATACTCGTCATCTACGTAGCATCCGGCCAGATTCAGCGCAAAGCCCCCCCTGCCACCTGGGCCATACTTCTCGCAGCCCCATTTTACATACTCTGGAAAATCCCCATCTACGCGGCCATGATCCTCCGCAAAAAAAGCGCATCATGGGTACGCACAACACGAGAACACAAAAAAACGGCCTGATGGCAACCAAACACAAAAAACGCAACATACCCGTCGACACGCTCCGCGGCCTCGCATGCATCATGCTCGTCGCCTACCACGTCATCGGCATCACCCCCGAAACCGGACTCAGGCTCCATGAAGGCCCCCTCAAACAGGCCAACGAACTGCTCGCATACATCCGAATGCCTCTCTTCACCTTCCTCTCCGGGCTCGTCTACGCATGGCGCCCCTTAAAAGGCGACTGGCAATCCTTCCTCAAAGGCAAAATCCGGCGTCTCATCATCCCCATGCTCGTCACAGGCACCATCTTCGCCCTCTTCCAGGCCTTCACTCCAGGCACGAACCGCCAGATCACAGAATGGTACTGCCTCCACCTCAAACCCGTCGCCCACTTCTGGTTCCTCGAAGCCCTCTTCATCATCTTCATCCTCGTCGTACCGCTCGAACGCTACAAAATCCTCGACACCCGTCAAGGTTTTGCCATCGTCTGGCTCATATCGGCAACCGCCTACATAGCCAACATCGGAACCCCATGGTTCTCCATTGCAGGCGCATTTTACCTCTTCCCCTACTTCCTTGCCGGGCTCTACTGCACAAGATTCCCATTACAGCTCAGCCACCCGAAAACCGCAGGATACATTGCCATAACCGCCATAGCCATCTTCCTCATCATCTACGGCCATGAGTACGGCGGAACACGCCGCTCTCTCAACGCCCTCATCATCGGCACCATAGCATGCATATCCCTCCTGCTCACCAAAACCGGCATAACCGACACCTGGCTCCTCTTCATCGCAGGAACCGCCGCCGGCATTACCGGCCCCATCATCATTGAACACCTCGCCGATAAAAACAAAACCACCCGAACCCTTCTTCTCGGAAAAGGATAGAAAAAAGGAATATCGGTTGCTCCGCATCCGGAAGTATATCTCGCCGACGCATCAAGAAAGCATCATCCACCCCCATCCCCCGCCTCCCCGTCTTCCATCCGTGAAAATCCAATCCCCAATCAGCGGGAACCGCGCTCTTCCTCTTATGGCTGGATAGCGAGATAGCGAGATAGCTCAATGGCAAGAAAGCATAATCCATAGCGCATAACCCAATCTCGCCCTCTTCAATCCGTGCCAATCCCTGTAAATCCGTGGGCAACCTCCCCTCTTCAATCCTCGTCTCCTCTCTCCTGCCTCCCCATCTTCCATCCGTGAAAATCCGTTTTCAATCAGCGGGAACCGCGTTCTTTCTCTTCTTGCTGGATAACCCGACAGCGCAATACCTGAAAACCATAACACAACCCCCCAGACACCACCTCACCCATCAATCCGTGCCAATCCCTGTAAATCCGTGGGCAACCTCCCCTCTTCAATCCTCGTCTCCTCTCTCATAACTCCTCTCTCCCAACTTCTCCCCCTCTACTTCAAATTTGAATGCATTCCGAAAAAACGGATATCGCTCAGCCCACTTGCAGGTAAACTCCCGTCCGATCTCCCTCGACAAAATTGCCATTTGAACCGGACCGACGAAACATCCCAGACAGAACGTCAGATGTTCGCACTCCTCGCAAACATGAACATTCGGCGATTGAATACTGTAAAAAAGTTCCGTGTTCGACGAAGCCAGAAACGCCGGATAATCAACCTGTGTCAAATCACCCATCTTCATAAAACGATCGTCAAGCAACAGACAAGGCCGCACAATGCCGTTTGATCCGAGCACCATAGCCCTGGAACCCGCACCGCAATTAGTGATTGAACCATTGATGCGTCCTTCAATTTCTTTTGAAACAAAAAAGAAATCAGGATACCGGGCAGAGAAACTGTCAGCCGCCGCCGAAAGAAATGCATATTCCTCCGCATCGAGAGGTTCCATAGATCGCCCCCTTCCAACCACCATCAAAGGAGATACTGCAAACCAGTCAGCACCGGCAGAACGGGCAAGATCGAGCGTCGCCTCCAATTGCATCAGGTTATCCTTATGCACATTCATCGCAGCTCGTACGCGTAACCCATATTTTTTCAAAGCGCCAATAGCACGTAACGCATTATTGAACGAACCCGGCACACCCCTGAGTCTATCATGGGTTGACGCATCGGAACCATCAAGATCGATCTGGATAAAAGGAGGATTGACACGGTTGGCCATCCGCGAGACAAACGCTTCATCCAACAGCCAGCCGTTGCTTAATACAGCAATATTTGTGAAGCTGCAGCAAGCCAGATCAAGAATCTCAAAAAAATCAGGATGCATGGTTGGTTCTCCACCAGTCAATTCAAGAGAAGTAACCCCATGCAACGCCAATGACGCCATAATTGAAAGCAACCGATCAGTAGGAAGACGGCTGCCTTTTCCTGGTTCGCACTCCCGGTAGCAGTGACTGCACCGCAAGTTGCACTCCGATGTCAATTCAATCGCAAAATGCGACGGACTGTAATACTTTTCGGAACCTGTTATCGTGTATTCGGTTGCAGCAGGCGTATCGTGAAACTCCAGAATACGTTTCCGGGCAAGATCCACGAATAAAGCTCCCGCTACACGTACCGGATTGCTCTCATCATGTATTACAGTTTGCGAAATCCGGTTAAGAATAGCCTCATAAGACGTAATGCCATCGCAAAGTAAAAGTAAATACGATGCGGTATCGTTCAATTCGTAAATCTCGGGTTGAAACCCTTTACCCGGCAGAGGCGCAACCCTTGCAAGTAAACCGCATGGTTGCCGATGCAAATGTACCGACCGGCCTATCGAAGGAAAAATTGAAGCCTCTCTTGAAACGGAATTTTCCATACTGAGATAATGAAGAGGGACAAATAAGAAAAAAACAATGCGCCCGACACCGGGCGCTGAATCCTCCGGAACCAGACAATTCCGGAGGAATGCTTCAACACTCTTATTTACTCAGAGAAAAAGCCGTCAACAGATACCCGGCTTTTATGTGCGTAATCGGACAAGCTCCGCAACTCACGCAACCACCGCACTCGGTACCCTTCGTTGTCACCTCCGGCAAATCCATTTTCTCTTTGATCTTGTCAAATTCACTCTGCAATTCTTCAGGGGAACTTGAAGATATTTTCTCCGTCAGCAGTTCAATTTCCCTGAGAACTTCCGGGCTGAGATTCAGGACACTCATAACACCCTCCTACAGTTTTAGTGTTTATTGAAACTCCGATCCTGTACGATACTCATATTCTGTATATAAGTTAATTATAATCATTGTACGTCAGACAAAATAATCCATCCGCCACAGAACAGAACAGAACAACAAACGACAGAAAACAAAATTACCGCCACCCAGGCACACACACCCGCCCCTTCTCCCGGAACCTCCAGCAAACCAAACCAAACGCACATCCCGACTCCAATCTCATGACTCCTGTCTCCATCCGTGAAAATCCGATTTCAATCAGCGGGAACCGCGATCTTTCTCTTCTGGGCTGGATAGCGAGATAGCTGGATGGCTCAATGGCAAGAAAACATAATCCATAGCGCATAACCCAATCTCGCCCTCTTCAATCCGTGCCAATCCGTGTAAATCCGTGGGCAACCTCCCCTCTTCAATCCTCGTCTCCTCTCTCCTGCCTCCCCATCTTCCATCCGTGAAAATCCGATTTCAATCAGCGGGAACCGCGCTCTTTCTCTTCTGCTGAATAACCCGACAGCGCAATACCTGAAAACCATAACACAACCCCCCAGACACCACCTCACCCATCAATCCGTGCCAATCCGTGTATATCCGTGGGCAACCTCCCCTCTTCAATCCTCGTCTCCTCTCTCCTGCCTCCCCATCTTCCATCCGTGAAAATCCGTTTTCAATAAGCGGGAACCGCGTTCTTCCTCTTCATGGCTGGATAACCCGACACCACAAGAGCCCAAAACCATAACACAACCCCCCCAGACACCACCTCACCCATCAATCCGTGCCAATCCGTGAAAATCCGTGGGCAACATCCCCCCTCTTCAATCCCTCCCCAATCCGATTTCAATCAGCGGAAACCGCGATCACCCTCTCCCTACCTCCCCCAAATCACGCAACTTGAGCAAGAAAACAACGTCCCCAACTATAGCACCCCCGTGAAAATCCGTGGGCAACCTCTTCACTCTTCAATCCCTCCCCAATCCAATCCCCAATCAGCGGGAACCGCGCTCTTTCTCTTCAATCAAAAAAAGCGCCTGAA
>VGGK01000030.1 GCA_016868665.1 Chlorobiota bacterium | reverse complement strand
TCAGCGAGCAGTTCATGCTGCAGCATTATTCGGTGAAGGACGACCTGACTGAACAGTCGAGAAAAATAGCGACGCATGTGAGCCTTGCAAGAAAGATTCTCAATGTGCTGATAGTGCTGATTGCCGTTTCGGGCGTGCTGATGACCTTCGATACCGTCAGGCAGGTCGGGCTCAGCATTCTCGCTTCGGCAGGCATCGCTGGCGTCATTCTGGGCTTTGCCGCGCAGAAGAGCCTCGCCACTCTCATAGCAGGCATCCAGATAGCGATTACGCAACCCATAAGGATCGGCGATGTCGTGGTTGTCGAAGGAGAATGGGGTCGGATCGAAGAAATTACGCTGACCTATGTCGTTGTACAGCTATGGGATCAGAGGCGGCTCATCGTGCCTATCACCTGGTTTATCGATCGTCCTTTCGAGAACTGGACAAGGATTTCGGCCGAACTGCTCGGGACGGTTTATCTCTACACGGATTACGCAATACCGCTCGACGCATTGCGACGGGAACTGGAGCGCATCGTGGCAGCCTCATCCCTGTGGGACGGCCGTGTGGTGAAAATGCATGTTACCAATACGACGGAAAAATCCGTCGAAGTGCGTGCGCTGATGAGCGCGGCAAACTCTTCGGATGCCTGGGAGTTGCGCTGTCTGGTAAGGGAACAACTTATCGAGTTCATCAGGACGAACTTTCCCGGCGGACTCCCCAAAGTGCGGATGGATGTGGGTGAAGGCGGCACGGGGGCCGCCGCAGCAGCTGCCGGGGAGATGTGATTGTTTTCCGGGTGTGATCTTTGCGCTTTTTTCCATAGCTTTACTGGCTGTCGGGGGCATTGCTGTTACATAAGGGAACCTCTGAAAAGTTATTACGCACTCAAATTGCTCGGGTTGGTCGGTGCTCGAAATCCTCATGTACTGTGGTGTACACTCCGGTTTCTCCGCTCCGTCCGCCTTGCACTTTGATCGCTCATAACACTTTTTAGAGGTTCCCATAAGCTACCGGTGATGGTTCGGCACCGTATGAAAAATTTCGATCATTGTTTTAAAAGGAGAGTAGATATGGCTCAAGCCAAACAGGGAGATACCGTCAAAGTCCACTACACCGGCACGCTCGATGACGGCACCATGTTCGATACGTCGGCAAACCGTGACCCCTTGCAGTTCACCATTGGCGGCGGACAGGTCATTCCGGGATTCGATATTGCCGTGCTCGGCATGGAAACCGGTCAGATCCGCACAACCGTTATCGAGCCTGATGACGCCTACGGTCAGCACAGTATCGAGCTTGTAACTGAAGTCGGCCGAGACAGGTTTCCAGCGGATATGGAACTGGAAGTCGGCCAGCAGCTGCAGGTCGGACTTGCCGACGGACAGCAGGCTATCGTCATGATTGTGGATCTTTCCGACGAAGCCGTCACCCTCGACGCCAACCACCCGCTGGCGGGCCAGCAGCTTACCTTCGAGATAGAGCTGGTCGAGATTGTCTGAGTTTTTCATGAGAGCCGTCCACTCTGTTCACGATTTATGCCAAAGACAGAGTGGACGTGCAACTTTCTGCTCTTCTTCCTGTCCACCTCCTGTTCCAGCAAGCCGGAATGCATTTGACCATCGTCTCTTTTGCGTATCTTGAAGCAAAAGAATTTTCATGTTTTATTCCTATGATCGTTACCGGAAATATCCATGCCGTTCTGACCGGCGACCTGGTCAGATCGTCGCGTCTGACGAGCGATCAGAGCCGGGAGGCCATGGACGGGCTGAAATCCGCCGCATGCACATTCAATGCGGTTTATCCCGGAGCAATCCACAAGGAAATGGATACCTTCCGGCACGACAGCTGGCAACTCCTGCTCAATAATCCTGTTTTAGCTTTCAGGGTCGCCCTTTTTCTCCGTTGCATACTCAAAATGAAGTCCAGTGCCGGCATCAAGTATGATACCCGCATTTCAATCGGCATCGGTTCCGTCGATTTCGTGGCGGAAAACCGGATATCTGATTCTCGCGGTATCGCATTTACTCTTTCAGGCAGGGGCCTGGACGGAATGAAAACCGCACATCTTGCTTTCGATGGATCATTTGCGGATGCGGACGACTGGCATGACGTTTCGCTTGGCGTCGTACCGCTTCTCGACTGCGTGGTTACCGATTGGACTCCAGTCGAATCCGGTGTGGTGTCGGCAGCGCTTCTTGGAAAAACGCAGGTTGAAACTGCTGATTATCTGCTTTCAAAACAGGAGGCTGTTCCTACCCGGCAGGCAATAGGCGATTCGTTGTCGAGAGCGCATTGGGGTACGGTGCATGATGTGCTGGCGCGGCTGGAAAAGAAGATTGCCGGATCATTGCATGCTGGATATGTGCAAGCATGAGGGCTTGCAAACATCGAAAGAAAGCTTAAAAGCTTGCCTTTCTGGCCTTGTCCTGTCGGATGAACAAGATTGATTCATATCTGATAGATGGAAAAGATAGCAGTCATCCTCATATCCGCTCATATACTTGGGGATTTTGTTTTTCAGCCAGACCGTATGGTAAGGAGCAAACGGCAGCCGTTTCCCTTGCTGCTGCATGCGGCAATTCACGGACTTCTTGCCTGGCTGCTGCTGCAGACTTTCGGATGCTGGCAGGTGCCTCTCTTCGTCATGCTCGCCCACGGCGCGATCGACCTCTTCAAACAGCGCTATCAGCGAGAAGACCTGAACATGTTTCTCATCGATCAGGCGCTGCATCTCATGAGCCTCCTGATTCTCGCCTCGTTACTGGTTAAGAACGCTATTATTCCGGAATTTTCGGGAATCGGGTACAGGTATATCGTCGAAGTCGCCGGGTTTTTCGCAGTTGTCAGAGGCGGCGGTTTTCCTGTAGCCTGGTTCTGTGGCAACCTTCTTCGCAACAATAATCTGGATTTCGACGGGCTGCCAGGGGGCGGCAGGTATATCGGTTACCTCGAACGTGCCTTGATTTTCCTTCTTACCATGATCGGGCAACCGGAGGGCATCGGCTTTCTCGTCGCGGCAAAATCGATACTGCGCTTCGAAGAAGCCAAAAAACAGAAACAGGCCGAATACATCATTATCGGTACATTGCTGAGCTTTTCGATTGCCATTGCCCTCTCGTCACTCACTCAGTATGCGATGGGGCTCTGAGCGTGCTCCTGAGCATGATAGTACTCCGTAAACCATGTGTTATCGTTTGAGTCATGAAAAAATCGTTCCGTTATCTCCTCAGCCTGCTTCTCCTGCTCGTTGTGACGGCCTGCAGCGGAGATGGCAAACAGTACGATGCGGCAACCTCCGATATGCCGGCCGCCGGATCAGCAGTGGAGAGCAGGGTGGCAGCCGAGTCGCCCGATGCGCCATCACCCGAGGTGGCGACGGAGGACGTCAGCGCCGGATCGACGCAACCGACCGCTATCCCGCAGGTTACCCAGCAGATCATCCGCGAAGGGCAGGCCTCTTTCGAAACCACCGATCTCAAAAAAACGAAAACATGGATAGAGAGCCTTGTCAGGCGGCACAAGGCATACACGTCCAATGACCAGCAGTACAAGGGATCGGACCGCATCGAACAGCGCATGACGATGAGGATTCCTGCCGACCGCTTCGACGCTTTTCTCGGCGACCTCGAAAAAGGAGTCGTCCGGTTCGACAGCAAGAGCATTACCGCAACCGACGTCACCGAAGAGTTCATCGACATCTCGCAGCGCCTAAAGGTCAAAAAAGCCACTGAAGAGCGCTATATAGCCCTGCTTGCAAAAGCCGCTTCGGTACGCGACGTGCTTGAAACCGAAAAGTATATCTCGGAGGTTCGTTCTGAAATCGAATCCCTCGAAGGTCGCCTGAAATACCTCCGGAACCGCATCGGCCTCAGTACCCTCACCGTTACCTTCTACCAGCTCAAACCCGAAATGCAGGGCTTCGCATCCCGCTTCGGCGTGGCATTCAGCGAAGGGTGGAACAACTTCCTCTCGTTCCTGCTCGGCCTCATCTCCCTCTGGCCATTCCTGCTCGCCGTAGCTGCGATTGCTGCGGGTATCCGTTTTCTGTGGGGGATGAGGAATTGATGTCCGTTTGAAAATCCGGCGTATTATTCGTAATTATAATTCATAAGCCATATTATCGGGTTTAAATTTTCTTTTCCGGTTGGCGCCATCACGCATTATAGCCACCATATCTAACAATGCATCCAGAAAACGACACGCCACGGGATATTCCTTCTGTTGTCTTGCACGGCGATATCGCTGCAAAAATAAACTTCGCATGCCAGCAGAGTTCTTTTGCATTTCTTCGTGACTTGCGCATAGAGAACAGGGATACCGATTCGGGCATTGACGACCTTCATCTCACGCTCCGTTCAAGTCCGGCATTCCTGAAACAGAAATCATGGAGGATCGATCGAATTGCTCCGGGAGAGATCGTCACCCTAAAGGATCGCGATATAGAACTCGATGGCGGTTTTCTGTTGAACCTCTCGGAATCGGTTCAGGGAACCGCAACCTTTACCGTGGAAGCGGGAGGCAGGGGAATCGCTGAGCAGAGCCGACCGGTAGAGCTGTTGGCTTATAATGAATGGGGCGGCATCGGTTATATGCCGGAACTTCTTGCCGCATTCTCGATGCCGAACGATCCGGCCGTTGACAGCGTGCTGCGCGATGTCGTCAACGTGCTCAGGAAATCGGGCAAACCGGACGCGATCGACGGCTATAAATCCGGCAGTCGAGCTCGTGTATGGGAACTGACTTCCGCCATCTATACGGCGATAGCCAACCTTGGTATTGGTTATACCCACCCACCTTCAAGCTTCGAGCAGAACGGGCAAAAGATTCGCCTGCCGGGACAGGTGCTTGAAAACCGCGTGGCGACCTGTCTCGATACGACAATGCTGTTCGCTTCGGTTTTCGAACAGGCAGGTCTCAATCCGATTGTCGTCATGCCACATGGCCATGCTTTCATCGGGGTCTGGTTGCAGCCCGAAGAGCTTTCAACCATCGTCATCGACGAAGCTGAACCCCTGCGGAAGCGGGTGCAGCTCAACGAGCTGTTGCTCATCGAGACGACCTGTTTGACCCGGCATCCTGCACTTCCGTTTTCAAAAGCGCTCCAGATGGCAGGCGATAGTATCGCTCCCGAGAATGATGAGCGATTCAGTGCAGCCGTCGATATCCGAAGGGCACGTGCACACCGGATCAAGCCGCTTGCCCTGAAAGTTGATCGTCAGACTGAAGCCGGCAGAACTGACGATAGCCCGGTTGTTGAGCAGACAATGGAAGATGCGCCCGAGCTTCCCGATTTCACCGGAGAAGTCGAGGAAGATCTGCAGGATGAAACTCCCGCGGGTCGCCTTGAGCGTTGGCAGCGGAAACTGCTCGATCTTTCGACACGCAACTCCTTGCTCAGCCATAAAACCTCGAAATCCAGCCTGCGATGTATCTGCCCCGATGTGGCTCTGCTCGAAGACAAGCTTGCCTGTGGTTTGAAAATCTCGATCCGGTCAGTTCCTCGCCCGAGCGGAGAGGGGCAGGATGAAGCGCTGCATCGCCAGCGAACCGGCGAAGTCATTACCGCCGAATATGCCCGCGAAGCTCTCGGTCAGGGGCAATTGCTGGTAGATATGGATGCAGAAGAACTCTCTAAGAGGGCAGTCGATATCTATCGTAAAGCCAGGACTGCCCTCGAGGAAGGCGGTGCCAATACGCTCTACCTTGCCCTTGGTTTTCTTCTCTGGAAGCACAACGACCTGAAGGATGAACGGCGTTTCCGGGCTCCGCTTATTCTGCTGCCTGTTACGCTTGAACGCAAATCCGTGCGAAGCGGCTTCCGGTTGTCTGTTCATGACGATGAACCTCGTTTCAATACCACACTCCTCGAAATGCTGAGGAAGGATTTTGATCTTGATATAAAGGGTCTCGATGGTCCCTTGCCGACCGATGAAAGCGGCATCGATGTAAAAGGAATCCGTGACCGGATCAGAAAAGAGGTGAGAGATGTTCCCGGTTTCGAGGTGGTCGAGGACGTCGTTCTCGGCAATTTCTCCTTTGCCAAATACCTCATGTGGAAGGACCTTGCAGATCGTACCGATGAACTGCGGAAAAATCCGGTCGTCCTGCATCTTATCGATTCGCCTCGGGATCCCTATCCGGGAAGGACTGCCTTTGTTGATCCTGCCGAATTGGACCGGGAGTACATGCCTTCCGACCTGCTGACGCCGCTTCCGGCGGATGCCTCCCAGATGTCGGCAATCGCGAGTGCCGATCGGGGAAAGGATTTCATCATCATCGGGCCACCCGGCACAGGTAAAAGCCAGACAATCAGCAATATGATCGCCCATATGCTGGGCAAAGGTAAATCGGTTCTTTTTGTCTCCGAAAAGACCGCAGCTCTCGATGCGGTACATCGAAGGCTGGAAAAAGTCGGTCTTGGCCGTTTCTGCCTGCCGCTCCATTCCAATAAAGCCCGAAAAACCGAGGTTCTTGGGCAACTGCATCGCACCTGGGAGCAACATCGGAACATATCCGTCGAGGATTGGGAAAAAGAGGCTGAACGGCTCAGGCTGGTTCGCGACCAGCTCAACCTTGTGGTCAACCGGTTGCACCTCCGCCGTCGCAACGGGTTGACGGCGCACTATGCCATTGGCGTCAAGGTACGGGATGAAGCGATTGCGTCTCGGGTGATATTTTCCTGGCCTTCAGCCTACCAGCATGACGAAAGCCGACTGGTGGGTATGCGCGAAGCTGTCGAAAAGCTGCGCGTGCAATACGCATCGATCGGCGATCTTTCCCGAACTCCATTCAAGCTCGTCAGCTTTGGCGAATGGTCGCCTCCATGGCAGGAGCAGCTCACAAAACAGGCCGTCAGTCTCGTTGCTAAAGCAGACAAAGCAGAACGCGCTTGTACAGCATTGCTCGATGGAGTTGGCATTACGTTGCCCGATCTGACCCTTGATCGTCTCGATGCTCTCTCGGCGTTCGCTTCTCTGCTTGTGGAATCCTGGCGCAAAGAGACCGCCTATGCCCTTGAACCCGACGGCCAGGAGCGAATCGAAGCGCTCGAAGAGGCCGTTCATCGGCTCAGGGCCTATGCCGAAGCGCAGGCTTCTCTCAGCTGTGCCTACGAGCCCATGGCGTGGCGTCGTCTTGATGGCGACGACATTGCCCGGCGCTGGCAGGAGGCAGAGGCAGCATGGGGCCCGAAGGGATTCTTTGCCAGGAGGAAACTCATCAAGGAGATAAAAACGGAAGGTGCACTTGGCGATCCTGATCCGGCTCGCGATGCGCCAGCCCTGAAGCGTATGCGCGAAGAGGGCGAAGCCCTCGATCGTCTTGAGAGCATGCTGACCGGGTTCAGGGAGTGGAAAGGTCATGCGACCGATGCCGCTGCATTGAAAGCGCTTGAAGATATCGGCAAACGGGCAAAATCGGTTGTTGGCCGTTTTGTCGAAGATACGACGGCTCTGATCGAACTGCGCGGCAAGGTTCGTAACCTGTTATACGAAGGTAACGACCTTTTGGCGCCCGACGCTTCGGTAGGTCGCGCAGTAGCGCTTTTTCTCGAAGCGAACGCTCAGTTTCAGGAAGCATGCGTCGGATTCGAAGTCCTTGCAGGCAGTTCCGTTCGTGAGCATTTTTCCAACCACGCGAAAGCTCTGGGAGCCATTCGGGAAACCGCTGAAGCGATTGCCGCACGCCATGCGGAATTGCGTTCATGGTGTTCGTGGAGGCGATATCGCGACGAAGCCATAGCCTTGGAGCTTGGCCCGTTCGTTGAGGCACTCGAAGCTGGACGAATACCGGTCGATGAGATCCAAAAGACGTTCGAGGCAGCCTACTCTGCCTGGTGGTCGGCCATGGTTATCGGCGAGGACGAGGTGCTGCGTACCTTTTCTACGCCTCAGCATCTTGCCGCGATCGACAAATTCCGTGAACTCGACGACCGTTTCCAGAAACTTACGGCAGACTGTATCACGGCCAGGCTATCGGGTAACATGCCGCATCCCGACGATATCGAACGGAGATCCTCCTGGGGAGTGCTTCGACGTGAAATCCAGAAACGGAGCCGCCATAAGCCGGTCAGGCAGCTGATAAAGGAAATCCCCGACGTCCTGAACGCCCTCGCACCATGCCTCATGATGTCGCCGCTCTCCGTCGCCCAGTATCTGCCGGCCGATCAGGCGCTGTTCGACGTCGTCATCTTCGACGAAGCATCGCAGATTACCGTCTGGGACGCTGTAGGTTCCCTCGCGCGCGGTAAACAGGTCATCATCGCCGGCGACCCGAAGCAGATGCCGCCCACCAACTTTTTTGCACGTTCCGATGATGATCCCGACGGCGATATCGATATCGAAGGCGATCTCGAAAGCATTCTCGATGAAATGATCGGGGCGAGCATACCGAAATGCCTGCTCAATCTCCATTACCGTTCGCGTCGCGAAAGCCTTATCGCTTTCTCCAACAGCCGTTACTACGAAAATTTACTCGTCACCTTTCCTGCTCCGGTTCATCCTGACCTTGCGGTGAAGCTCGTTCGTCCGGAGGGCTTTTACGCAAGGGGTAGCGCCCGCCACAATGAGGGCGAGGCAAAGGCAATTGTCGCAGAAATTCTCAGGCGTCTTACCCATCCCGATGAGCATGTCCGCAAACAGTCCATCGGCGTGGTAACCTTCAACACCGAACAGCAGGGGCTTATCGAGGATCTGCTCGACAAGGCGCGTTCCGCCAATCCTCATATCGAACCTGCATTTTCGATCGAGCATACCCTCGAACCGGTTTTTGTCAAGAATCTCGAAACCGTGCAGGGGGACGAGCGCGATATCATTCTCTTCAGCGTCACCTACGGGCCTGACCAGTCGGGTCACGTTACCATGAATTTCGGCCCGCTCAACCGTGACGGTGGAGAACGGCGCCTCAATGTGGCGCTTACGCGGGCTCGATCGGAGATGATCGTCTTTTCAACGCTCAGCCCCGACCGCATCGATCTCTCCCGAACATCGGCAAGAGCCGTTATCGACCTGAAGCATTTTCTCGAATACGCCGAACGAGGCCCATCAGTACTCGGAGCAGCCGTCCATGGTCCAATGGGGGATTTCGATTCTCCATTCGAATCGGCTGTAGCTCTGGCATTGCGCGGCAAAGGGTGGACGGTGCAGCCGCAGATCGGTGTATCGGCCTATCGTATTGATCTCGGCATTGTTCATCCCGATTCCCCCGGTCGCTATCTTGCCGGAATTGAATGCGACGGGGCCATGTACCACAGCTCGGCTTTCGCCCGTGAACGCGACAAAATCCGCCAGAACGTGCTCGAAGACCTCGGCTGGAAAATCCTGCGCCTCTGGTCAACCGACTGGTGGACCCACCGAGCCAAAGCGCTTGACGATCTCCATTGCTCACTCAATCGGTTACTGGAAACCGAACGGCAGGTGTTGGTCGAGGAACCGGCTATGGATTTCATACCGCCCGAGACCACACTCATCGCGAGCCTGCAAACACCGCCAATCGGATTGCCGCAAACCTTCCCAGCTACATTCGCCGAAAAGGTTGCTGAACAAACAGAGAGCGCCTATGAAGCTGCTCAGCTCGATCCGGAACGATTCAGCCCTGAACCCGATCTCTTCTACACCGACGAATATGCCCCTCGTCTGACCGAAATGATCGATCACGTCATCGAACAGGAAGGCCCGATCCACGAAGAAGTTCTCGTCAGAAGGATTGCCCGCTTCCATGGCTTCAAACGTGCCGGCAATCAAATCCAGGACATTGTGCTCGCCATCGCCAAGCTCCGAAAGACCCATAGCAGGGAAAAGGCAGGCCTCTTCTTCTGGCCCAAAGAGAGTTTCGAAGAACGCCTTGCTCCAACCCGATGGAAAGACCGTGACGATGAAATGCGCAAAGTCGAATACATCTGTCAGGAAGAGATCAGGGCAATTGATACATTGCTTGGAACAAATGGCGACCCGGTGGAACTCGCCCGACACCTTGGCATAGCCCGCCTCAGCCAATTTGCCCGCGAGAGATTGAGTGAAGCGATAGGGGAGTGAGGTTTGAAAGGTTCATCTTTGATGTCACCCTATTTTATTCTTTCCGGGATGGCGTCCATGAGCACAGTTTAGTAATAACGATTTGGTTTTTGGAGCATAAAGATGTAAGTGCTACAATTGTTTATACGCAAGTTTTTAAAAATAGTGGTCATGGAGTAAAAAGGCCTGTTGACATGTTTATTTTCGGTTTAGACTGATCTGTATAAATCGACAGGTTTAATTGATTGTTAATATTGTTAAATCTTTTATATGTAATTAATTGGCTGCTCTGTGAATATGATATTGAAAATATCTTTTACAGAAAAAAGCTTTCTGCTTTTTCTTAATTAGGCGGATCAGTTTAAATATTGTTATATAAATAAACAAAAATATATGATGATGACTGTTAATACTGGTACAACTGAGGATGAAGACCCTTATTGGTTTGAGAAGCTTTTCTATAGAGATATAGAAAGTTGGTTCTCTAGCGATATCGCTTGTTGTGATAAATGTTATGATGATTTTCTCGAAAACTGGCCACATGCCTATGCCGCAGATAAACAAGCATTTCAAAGAAGTTCAATCGATATGCATAGTTTCTATTCAGGCTCTAGATTACAAAAATATTATACAGAAGAGCAATTTAATAAATTTGTAAGAGAGCTTCGCTGTCCTATATGTGTTGCCGAACTATCTGAAAACATATGGCCATATACACTGCCATTCGATGTGGTCGACGATTTTGAATATATAATTGAAGAAATAGCAAATCTCTCAAATACCACGTCTTTTCTGTTGTTAAATAACAAGTTTGCAAAACAAGTGCATGATGCAATAATTGACCTTTCGAATGAAACGGTTCCCATGGTAATCGAAAATTATTTATATAGAGCAAGGGCTAAATCATCCTTATATAGTCATGAATTACATGAATTTGATTTTCCTCCCAAAAATATTGTTAAGGAAGGAAGATATAATCACGCTGGTATACCTGCATTATATGTGGGAAGTGACCCTGATACATGCTTTTACGAACTGAGAGAGACCCCATGTATAATCGCTGAGGTTAAAGTTACTAAATATATTAAGATTCTTGATCTGACTAATACCTACGAGCATTATCCCAATCATAGTGACCTGTTAAATACTTTAGTTTATTCAGCCCTCATGAGTGCTCGTCAAGATGACACGGGTTGGTATAAACCAAGATATATATTTACAAGATTTATTAGTGACTGTGCAAAGTCTGCTGGTTTTGATGCAATACAATACCCGTCTACAAGAAAAAATGGAGAAAATTATAACATTGTTCTACTCAATCAAGACCTCTCTCTTGATGTTAGTTCGAAACTAATTAAATTATTAGATTGTGATGATGGAAAAATGGAAGAAATATGAACATAACAAAACGTTTTATCAACGATCCAATTTATTTCACTGGACGTGCTGAAGTGCGCCTGTGAACTTACCGTTGGGTGTCCAGTCATAAGCGCATTATCAATTATTTTAAAACCTGTTAGCTTGCGATGAACAAAAAAATTGATGCTATCGTAGAAGCTGAACGACTTGTTTCGCAAGTAGCGAATCCTAATGATGAGCAATATGGATTCTTTAGGCAAACCGTTAACGCATGGTTGAGGTGTGCTAAATCTGATGCAATTGCGTCATACTTGATCCATGGTGAAAATCAGTACCTGCTCGAAAAAGTGAAGAACTTGCTTGTCAATCGGGCAATTCCGATTGCCCCAAGTGATGACGGTAGTCGGAAAATCATCGGATGGTTGCTTGAAGGATTTGCTGGCGAGAACACACGCGTTAAGATGAGCAAACGTGCATTGTTTGTGAAGGTATTGTGGTTAGCCACGAATGAGGAGCTTCAGAAAGCACTTGATTTCCTCGTGTCATCCGAAGGAATAAATGATTTTAGCTATAGAATCAAGGTTGCAGAAGCTCTACTGCCAGAGTCCCTCGAAATAGTTAAAAAGTGCTTTCCGGATTATCGTGCAATGAGAATCGTTGCCCAGTATGACCCTAAATATGTTAGCGACCATATAGGTGATTTGATATCCGCTTATCCCCGAGACTTACACAATCAGAAGCTTGAGGTGGTGAGGCTCGTATCCTCAAGAATTGATTTGATAGCTTTACCATGCTTTGCAGAACATTTCGTGGATTGCGTTTTCCTGGCGGCAAAAGTTGGCCAAGCAGTACCTGAAGAATGTTTTCTTAAATATCTCCCACAAGATCTTGACCCAGATCAGATTGGAGTTGTTATTTGGGCCTTAGGTGAATTTGGATATATGAGTCTTCTTCAAGATTTTACCAGAAAGCATTGCGTTGCAACTTCTGCATGATTCCAGAAAGAATCAAATCGCCTGTTAAATTTTTTATGTTATAAATAATAAATAATAGCTTCTTAAAGTGTCCGTTTTTTTGTGGGTTAGGTTTTGAATTAACTTTAATCAGAGGAGTGGCAATGTCACAAAAAATAGGGCCTTTTGGGTTGTATATGGGAATGAACGTATCTGATGTCGAGGGTGATCTTTTTGAAGATATGGGGTCAGGTTGTTACTGTTTCACGAATTTATCTCAAGGCCATGCTGCATTTGAGGAATATAAAGTACATTTTTCCCCGCTTTATGGATTATATCACGTTAGAGCAAATGGATTAAAAATTAAATCTGATTCATCTGGCAGTACTCTTCGTTATAGCTTTGATCAGATGAGATCAAGTTTGTCTGCAATTTATGGTGATCATTATTTTTTTGATTCATTTGAAGAAGACGACTATCCTGAAAATTGGATGCAGTTGATTTGTGATAAAGATGCATATTATATTGCACATTGGGAAGATAAGTTTGGTTCTCAGCTTAAAAATTTTATTAAAGCGGTTATGCTAATTTCAGAGATATTTGATTCATATTCGGGAAGATGCTGCCTAATATATCGGTTTGAGAATTTTGATAAGGCTTATAATGAGATGCAACATCTACAGGATAACTTATTATAGTTTTTCGGAAGATATGTTGTTCAGTGAATTATTTTTCGTTGAACGATTCCTGGTATATATTTTTCATGTCGAACAGAGCAAGGGCAAGGTTGCTCATTTGAGAAGGTATCTGAATGTTGTTCAGCGGATTTAACTAATGAATAGCTTTATTAGGTTTTTTTAATTCCAAGTTTACTTGCGTTCTTAACAGCACATAACTTATGCCTGTTTTGCTTAAAAAAATTTCGATTTGGATCAAGTTTAATGAGGCTGTGTTTCGTTTTTTAGGGCTTATTTTCTTTTTTTTGACCATTTGCGCTGGATTTATTTGGCTTATTGGCCGTGATGCAGAGTCAGTTGCATTTATTCTCGGCATTATTAGTTCTTCCATGTTTGGCATCATTGAAGTTGCGAAATATATTGAACCTGAGAGGAAAGCTATTCGTGAGATGTCGCTCGATGAAATGCTTATCTTTATCGAAACTTCTGATTCTATAAAAGACTGGAAAGGGGTTACTACAGCCTATGCTTCCGAGTCGGTATTAATTGAGGATCCTCGGCTTCGTATCACAATACATCACGACGAAACCGGGACGCAATGTAAAGACTTCAAAGCGTACTGGGCAAATATGTTTCCGAACCCACACGCTGATGGTTATTGGGTTGACATTACTTATGATAGAGGTCTCATTGATAGAGTCGTTCTTGTTTCTGTCGATGGAGGACGAGCCATGTTGCCCGTACCAAAAACGACCTCTGAACTTGTTGTATCAAAAAGAGATTACGTTATAGCTTGCATGTTCAATGATTGCTCAATTCTTGATCAGTATATGCAAATGTCAGGAATACATCATACATAACTAATCAACATAAATTTCCGAAATAAAGCTTGTTCAAAAAATGTGCAGTTTCTCGATTCGTACCCACGTTAGACGCCCACTATGGGTAGGAGGTTGGATGTGATAGACAAGGTTATTCAGGATAGAATGTGCCGAAACACGGGAGGCAGAATGGTTGTTGTTTATTCGGTGGATCAAATGTCTGGACAACGCTTATATTATGTAATGGATTTTGCGAATGATAGATGGTGTAGTGTAATCAGCAAAGAGGGCGCTAATTTATTTTCTACCTATCCGGATGTCTGGAAGAACAATAATTTGCAAATGTCAAGTGGCGTTGGCATAGATACATGTCCCGTATACTCAATTTTAGAAGATCATTCCAGCTCGAAGATATCTTCGCAGCATCCAGTAAAACTGATTGAGGGCGATGTGCTGTTAATTGAATATCGCGAGGTAGTCTATTCTGTTAGGGCGATGAATGGACAAGTCGATGTGGCAAAGTTGCTCTCAGAGTAGTTGCGCATGTTTATAAGACCATGCTGGAATTCCTATTGATGAAGCAGACGCAACACTCGCAACTACGTAAACTAATGTCACAGCATCAGAATTCGGCCATTTCGGTTGATTGATTTCATACCAGAGATGTGCTTCTGATAAATGAGCTTGCGTTATTGTCCGACAGCATGCTGCATTGCTTCAGGTTCTGATTCAAGGTTACATCGAAAAAGTAACGTTCGGATCATGGAATATTACTCAGATGTGCCCTGAATTGTCAGTGTGAGAGATTTTCGAGTTTTGTTACCCAGTTATTGAATAACGGGCATGATTCCCGCATTTTCGGGATGCCTATGGCAGTTGCTATGGCAATGCCGGTTGTGGTTTTTTTGAACCGGCTCGATAGTTTTTCCAGCCTTTTTGAAGGAGCGGTTGTTGAGTGATCGTTGATGTTCTCCGGCTCGCCGCATGCGGCCAGAATCTGCTCGATTGCTTTTTGCGGCACTCCAGACTGTTCGGCAAGACCAGGCGGGTCACTGAAGTAGAGGGCTTCGATTTCATACATGGAGAGATAAGGAATGAAACGCTGGGCGGAATTGAGGTCTGAGAACAGGGTATCGACCTTTTCAGCCGTAGCCTGGTTCATGATCTGGGCCTTACGGGTATGCTGCGTCTGCTTTTTTGATTCCGCGTATCCGGGCCAATCGCTGCCAATGCCGTAGTAATCGACCAATAATGTTATCCAGGTATTCTTTCTTTGTTTCAGATGTTTCTCGATATCATTACGGGCGCGTGCAAATTTGACATCGCCACCTTTTTCACCAGGCTTATTCAAAATGACAGGTGTAAGAAACACGCCTTGATGCGCCAGATATGGCGCCAACAACCGTTTGACAAAGAGTTGTTCTGTTGGCCCTTCTGCAAGCACAATTACTTCGGCATAATCATTCATGGCAGGTGCCTCCAGCAATGATATTCCGTGACCAGAGTTCACCGACAGAATAATTTTCCAGCCATTCATCGAAATCGGCACGATGCAATCGTTCAAATACCGATTGTCCCTCTCTGCGGTTTACCACCACGATATCTTCGATGGAAAACTGATCGAGCAGCAGGGGGGACTGCGTCGCGACAATGATCTGCGTTTGTTTTGCCGCATCACGAATCAGTTCTCCGAGAATCCTTATGGCCTCCGGATGCAGGCCAAGTTCTGGTTCGTCAATGACAATGACGGAAGGCGGAAATGGATTCAACAATGCAGTGGCGAGGCAGATGAATCGAATGGAGCCATCGGAGAGGTGATAGGGCTGCATTGGAAAATCGGAGCCTTTCTGTTGCCAACTGAGTTTGACTTTTTCCGCTTCGCCCATTTTGAGTACGTCAAGACGGAAATCGTCAAAAAAAGGCATGACCAGCCGGACTGCATTGACGATGTCCTGATAATATGCAGGGGAAGGGAATGTGTTCCCGGTTTTCAATTTCAGCAGAAATGGGGCGATATTGCTGCCGTTGCTTCTGAGTTTTGTATTGTCTTCGATAATTTCTGAACGACGCATGGGGGCAGTAGAACTGGTATCATGGAAGTGATAGACTATCCAGTTTGCTATGGACTGATAGACAAAATAGCCTACCCCGTGCCCATTTCCAGTGGCGGATGTTTCCTGGCGTTCGTCGTACAATCGGCTTTCGAGTGACGGGCTGCCATAAGACCGCCAATCCGACGTCACATATTTACGTTCTTCATTGACAAGAAAAGTCTCTTCTACGGTAGGGCTCAGTTCAAAACGATATACGTTCGATCCTTTTCTAAATGGGCTATGAGATTCGAATTCAAACTCCATCGATATTGCGGGAGTGTTCCTGGGGCCATTATGAAGAAAATTGTCGGCCCCTCCATTTTCAAGAATAAACTTTTGCATCCCTTTGCCGGACATCGCCATCAGCAACTGAAAAACCTGGACAAGATTGCTTTTTCCGGAGCCATTGGCCCCGATGATGATGTTCAGATCACGGAGTTCAAACTCCTTCAACTCACGAATCGACTTATATCCGTTGATGCTTATTTTTCTGATTGCTCCTTTCATATCGAATGTTGTTGGAGGTGTTGTTCACAGGAAGAAGAGTTGCCGATATCATGAGTGCCGACCTGCCGAAAAGGGAAGGGTTCGGGTCGTTCGTTCGCAGGCACGTTGAGGCGCATTGGCATCAGTTTGTGAATATGTGGCGAAATGGCTTTCAGCATTGGGTTCAGGAACGGTAAAATGGCGGTTCCGGTGTTTTTTTCGGTCCGATGTAAGCCGAAAAGTCGTGAGCAGCCCGGTATTCAGGTTCTTTTGCTCATCTGAAAGGAAAAGTAACGAAAAGCTTCGATAATCGCTTGATTTTGAGCGAGATGACGAGACGCACACAACTGCTTAAACTGTTTGAAAGACTCAGAAGTTTGCCATTTCGCAGGATGGTATCCCGGCGGTGAAGAGGTTTATGAGACGGTGAGGGAGATTGCATAAAACCGCTGTAATGGCGAGTATTTCGAGAACCTCCGCTCGCACGCTACTCATCGGTCGCCGGAGATCTGCTTGCCCGACGAGATGCTGCGTCGGTTCAAAATCTGAGGAGAAACCTGTACCTTTACAAGGTATAATCGTTCAACACATGACGTTCTTGGCGCAACCCTGTACCGTCAAATCTGGTATGCGAAAAGGGACGATTTTTCATAGAACACCATGAAGAAGCTGAGACCGAGTGGCGGCTATCGTAAAGCTGCCAGTTTTCAGACGGCTACTCTGATTTACGATGCCACGTACTGGTTTTGCGAGAAGTTCATCGATTCGAGATCGCGGACGCTCGACCAGATGATTCAGGCCGCACGTTCAGGTCGGCAGAATATCGCGGAAGGCAGTCGCGCTGCGGCGACCTCTTCGCAGACTGAACTGCGATTGGTCAATGTTGCGCGATCGAGCCTCGAAGAGCTTCTTCTTGACTATGAAGACTACCTGCGCCATCGGCATCTGAGGCAGTGGGCATCGTCGAGCGCTGAATCGAGTGCTGTTCGCGAAGTACCGCAGCGGTTCAGACGAGATCGGTCAGATCAGTCAAATCAGTCGGATCTGACCGATCTCTCGGATCAGGAGCGCTGGGCGCTGTATGCTTTCTGGCTGGAGCATGAGAGTGCCGAGGTTCGGGCAAATGCTATCATCTGCCTGATCCATCAGGCGAACTATCTGCTCGACCGGCAGATTGCCGCGCTGGAGGCGGCGTTTGTTGAAGAGGGCGGGTACAGCGAGCAACTTGCTGCAGCCCGTCTCGCCGAGCGGGAACGAAGGCGCAGCGAGACCTCCCGACATCTGATGCCAGCCGGGGCCATTCCCTCGTGTCCGCAATGCGGCAGCCCCATGGTGTTGCGAACGGCCAGGGCCGGCAAAAACGAGGGGCAGCAGTTCTGGGGCTGTACAGGCTATCCCGAGTGCCGTGGGGTGGTGAAGGTGAAAAAGATCAGTCGGATCCGATGGAGCCGACTGATCGGACTGATCCATGAAAATCTCCGGAAGAATGACGAAGGGCACACTGTCACCGTTCCTTGCCACACATCTCTCGCTTTTCCTGTTCCATACCAATAACAGGTACTGCATGCGGGCGCGGTTCACATAGCAATCATGACCTGTATTCCTGATTTCGGGTTACACCATTCCTGCAGGTCCGTTATCGATGGTAGATGTGATCGGGAGATACATGGGGGTAAGCGAGACGATGCATCCCTGCCCGATCGGTTGTTTCAGGGTTTGAAGGGCCTTAAAATGGCCAGTGGCATCTTTTCCCGGACTTGCCGATTTGGCGAGGTCCGGTCAGCAGCATGATGGGAGATTGTTGTGTACAGCCCGGTTCGGCTGATTTTATCATCGAGTATAAAAATAGCCGAAAAAAAGATGCAACCTTTGAGACTGATGCCGGTGGCGAAACGGTTCGGCCCGTAGTTGACGGTTGCTGCTGATGAGCTGTCAGAGTTTTCTGAGTGTGCCTATTGGCAGAAACAATGTATGAGGTGCACCGACACAGGGAATGAATCCATGGTGCAGGTAAAACCTCGCTGCACTTTCGTCTTTTGCATCGACCAGCAAGGCATAAACAGCCATTGAAGAACTTGATGAGCGCATCAGTGCGTCTGCAATGAGCGTGCTCCCAAGTCCCTCTCCCTGATAGTTTTTATCGATGGCGAGTCGTCCCGGTCTCGATGCCGGTACTGCATGATAATGGGGCATCTTGTCGGCCAGTTTTTCAGGCAGTTACAGCAACGGGATCTGGGCTGCTGAAAGCGTGTAGAAACCTGCAATTCGTTCGTGACTGGAAAAAATATCGGTCAAGCAGGCTTGAACCGCAGCAGAATCCGGATTTCTGATGTTCGCGGTTGAAGGGGGTATGATCGAAAATGGCGGGTCAGTCGTTTCTGCCTGTAAGTGCCGAATGCCTTTCGAATGCTCGTCGAAGAGCGTTATTTGGTTTCGGTGGGTTCAGCAGGGCTTTGGCAAAAGCCTCTTGCCCTTCCACTGACAACTGAACGACAAAATTCTCTTCTAATTGTCTTTATGGCAGCTTCGAGAGCGGCATGTACGACAAAATCGGTGACTGTTCTTCCCTGAATGTCAGAAGCAAGTTTTATCCGGGTATGGGTTGCCCTGGAGATTCTCGCTTCAAGACGGGCTTTGCTCTCACTGCCTTGCTTTGCATCTTTCCGGGCAGCAGACCTGAGCGTGCCGACACTCTTGTTTGTATTTGCTGCCCCACTCATGCTCTTTGACTGCCTTGTTCCGGTATCGGATGATTTTTGAGTGGCGGTTTTACCTTGTTCTTATACGTTCGTTTTCATGATGGCTCTTGTTTTGTACGGCAATTTACCGGAAAATACGAATTACGATACATAAACTATTCACAAGGAGCTGTGCCTCACGTTTGTTTCTCAGGGTGCAAACGGCAAAAAAGAGATTACCTCTGAGAGCGATGCAGATAGGGAAAAGGTTCGGCGTCACGCAGCCAAATTTGGCCATGACTTGCGGGCTATCTATGCTGATCTGAAAAAGTCAGAAGCTGAACATATTGCCACTGGTCATCCATATATTCCTGCGCCATCAGCATCTGATGCAGTGGGCATCGTCGAGCGCTGAAGCGAGTGCTGTTCGCGAAGTTCCGCAGCGGCTCAAGAGAGATCGGTCAGCTCAGTCGGATCTGACTGAGCTGACCGATCAGGAGCGCTGGGTGCTTTATGCTTTCTGGCTGGAGCATGAGAGTGCCGAGGTTCGGGCCAATGCGATTATCTGCCTGATCCATCAGGCGAACTACCTGCTCGACCGGCAGATTGCCGTGCTGAAGGCGGCCTTCGTTGAAGATGGCGGGTACAGCGAACAACTTGCCGCTGCCCGACTTGCCGAGCGGGAACGCATGCGCAGGGAGATCTCCCGGCAACCTGAACCTGGAACTGTAATACCATCATGTCCGCAATGCGGCGGCCCCATGGTTTTGCGAACGGCCAGGGCCGGCAAAAACGAGGGGTAGCAGTTCCGGGGCTGCACAGGCTATCCCGACTGCCGTGGGGTGGTGAAGGTGTGACCGATGATGATAAGGCGCTGCATTTTGCTTTCCTTGCTGTACCGGAGACGGAGAATAACAACCGTATTATGTCTGCCGGTGTCATCGTCCATGGGGCGGGAAATTTCGGGTATCGTTTTCAGTAGACCTGCACCGTCAGGAATGACCCCTGACTGTGCATACATGAGGAGCAAATAGTATGAAAGCGCTGACACTCTGCATAACCGGCAGCACCGACGGTATCGGGCTTGCCGCGGCGAAGCGGTTCGCTTCTGCGGGTCACCGGGTGATCGTGCATGGCCGCAGTGCTTCGAGAATCCGGGCTGCATGCGTGGATATTTTACGGAGCACAGGCAGGGAGCCATTCGGAGCGATCGAAGCCGATTTTACCGATCTCGATGCCGTGTATGCCATGGGTCAAGAGCTGTGCGAGCGTTACTCCGGTATCGATCTTCTGATCAACAACGCGGCGGTGTATATGCCGAGCCGGACGCTTGTGCAGGAAGGGTACGAGACGACGTTCTCGGTCAATTACCTCGCACATGTTTTGCTGACGAACGTTGTCAGGCCGGTGCTGCTTGCAAACTGCGGCTCGGTGCTCAACGTGAGTTCCATGGATCATCACAGCGCTGTGTTCGATCCGGATAACATGCAGGGCGAGTGGAGCTGGTCGGGGTACGACGCCTATGCGCGGAGCAAGCTGTTCAATATCATGTTCACGATTGACTCTGCCTGCGGCGCTGATCCGCTGCGCTCGAATTCGCTCGATCCCGGCGTGATTGCCACGAAGCTCCTGCATGCGGGATGGTCGCTCGGCGGCGACGATGTTTCTGCGGGTGGCGAAGAGGTTTTCGGAACGGTTATGGAGATTGCAGAGAAGGGCTGGAACGGCGAGTATTTCGAGAACCTCCGGCCTGCACGCTACTCTTCGGTCGCCGGAGATCCCGGGGCCAGACAGGAGCTTGCGGCACTGACCGGCAGGATGCTGAAGCGCTTTGGATTCTGACAAAGCCCCTAATGCACCGAGCACGAAATGCAGGGGTCGTAAGAGCGCACCAGCATGGTTGCGAGTTTTTCGATTTCCCGGTCATTTTTTCCCTCTTCGAGCGCCTGCCGGGCAAGGGCCCCGAGATCGTAGTGGATGTTGGCGTTGTTCTGCGTTGTGGGAATGATGCAGTCGGCTTTCACTACCCGTCCTTCATTATCGGTTTCCATATAGTGGTAGAGAATACCGCGCGGCGCCTCGACAGCTCCTGTCGCGCAGCCTGCTTTCGGCGTGAACTGCGTGCGTATCTCCCGCAGATCCATGTCGATCAATTTCGCGATGAGTGTTTCCGCATCGTTGAGGATGTGCACGCATTCGACGAGCTGCGCGATGTTGCACATGAAGGGGTTGTGGCATACCGGTCGAAGACCAAGGTGCTCAGCGGCTTTTCGTGCTTCTGGATGCAGGAATGCGCTGTTGTTGTTGAAACGGGCGAGCGCGCCTGCTGCAGACGATTCCCGGCTGCAGCGGGTGAATTTCGAGGTGGAGGGTTCCGCGAGGTACTCGTTGGTCATCAGGAGGTAGTCGTTTTCATCCCGGAGGACTCCGTCGGTGGAGCGGAGATCGCCGCCGATGAAGGGGTAGCTGACGCCGTTATGGAGCGAGATGAACTCGGTTTCCCTCTCGAATTGCGGAATAGCGAGCGATGCGAAGAAGTCGCATGCAAGACCAAGCGCGGATTTTCGTTCGCCGATCATATCGAGCAGGAACTTCAGCCGGTCTTTGTCCGGCGCCTTGCTGAGCCCTCCAACGACGAGGCTGACCGGGTGGGTGCACCGGCCCGTAGTTACGGTGCTGATTTCATTGCCCAGTTCCTTGAGATCCAGCCCTGCCTTGACGAGCTCGGGATGCGACTGCATGAGCGGAAGCACGCTCGGCGTGCCCGCGAAATCCGGCGCTGCAAGGAAGAAGAGATGCAGGGCGTGGCTCTGCAGGGTTTCGCCGTGCATGGCCAGCAGCCTTACGGCTTCGGCGGCGGGTGGCGGCGTCACCTGCATGGCGCGTTCGAGTGAGCGGATGCTTGCGAGCGCATGGCTGATCGAACAGATGCCGCAGATACGCGAGGTGAGAAACGGCACGCGCTCGGCGCTCATGCCTTTTACCATGACCTCGAAAAATCTCGGGGTTTCCACAACGGCCCATTTCGCCTCCACGAGTTGTCCCTGTTCGACCCGTATATGGATGTTTCCATGGCCTTCGACTCTCGTCAGATGGTGTATATCAATTGAACAGTCAAGTTTCATCGGTGCGGTATGCTTCGAATGCGTTATAGAATCCGAGTTTTTCCCGAAGGTCGTTTTCGCTGAGTCCTCGCTCCTTCACCAGTTCCGTGAACGCAGGAAAGTTGATGTCCTCTGCCGGACCGCGGCATCCGAGGCATGGGGTTTTGCCGGATGTGCAGACGGCATTGCAGCCTGCTCTTGTGATCGAACCGAGGCAGATTTCGCCAAGGTCGAACATGCAGGTGTTGAGCTGCTGCTTGCACTCCACGCAGACCGGATACTTCGGCAGATTGACTTTGGAGCCGGTTACGAGGCTCACCACGATCCGCTCGACCTCCTCCTTTGCGACAGGGCAGCCGGGGATGGAGAGATCCACCTGCACGATGTCGCTTATTTTTTGCACCGGCAGGGTTTCAACCGGGTGCTCTCCGTAGACTTCAACGACGCTTTCTTCTATGGGAATGCGGTTTTTCAGGCTGTTGACTCCGCCGAAACAGGCACATGTTCCGAATGCCACAAGAATTTTCGCCTGTTTCCGTATAGATTGCAGGCGCTCGATCTCGTCGCTGCGGCTGATGCTGCCTTCAACGAATGCCATGTCGAAATCGTCATGTTTTTCAGAGGAGATTTCCCGGAAGGCTCGCACGTCGAGCAGTTCGAAAAACGCGGGAAGCGACGACTCGCGGTTGGCGAACTGAAGCTGGCATCCTTCGCAGCAGGTGAAGTCGAACGAGGCGATCTTCAGTTTTTCGAAATGCATGCCCTGTTGGTTCATACCGGTTACGTTAAATGGCTTCCTTGAGGTTCATGACCGACCAGTAATCGAAAACCGGACCGTCGATGCAGGTGAAAGTCGAGCCTACCATGCAGCGGCAGCATTTTCCCATGCCGCAGTGCATTCTCCGTTCGAGCGAAACGAACATCCGGTTCATGGGTATGCCGAGTCGGTCGAGATAGCTGCAGACGAACTTGAACATGACAGGAGGACCGCAAACGATGGCATAGGTGTTCTTTGTGTCGATACTGATATCCCCGAACAGTTCGGTGATCATGCCGGTATTGCCCTTCCATTCCGCATCCGCATGCTCGACGATAGTGTGCAGCCGGATATGGCTGATGGTTTTCCATTCGTCGAACTGGTAGGAAAAAAGGAGCTGCGAGGGTTCTTTCGCTCCATAGAGCAGGTGTACATCCCGGAACCGGTCGCGGTGCTCGTTGATCCAGAAAAGCGGCGCGCGAAGCGGCGCTATACCGAGGCCTCCTGCGATGAGCAGTACATGGTGGCCAGCCATTTCATCCACCGGAAACGAAGAGCCGAAGGGGCCGCGGATGGCTAAGTGCATGCCGGGTTCGATCCTGAAAAGCGCCGAAGTGACATGTCCTGCTTTACGGATGCAGAGTTCGATGTATTCGTGGTTGCTGTTGGAACTCGATATGGAAATCGGCACGTCGCCGAACCCGGGAAGTTCGAGCATGATGAACTGGCCGGGTTTGAATCGGAAAATCCGGCGTTCCTCCGGATCGACGATTCTGAGACGAAAGAGTTTTTCCTGTTCCGTCAGGCTGACGATGTTCGTGATGCGGCATTTATAGCCCATATCGGTTTTCATGAGATCCGATTTCAGGTTGAAATCGGGCACCGAAGAGGCAAACGCTTCGCGGTTCAGGTCCTGTCGGGGGATGGTGAAACGCATGTCATGCATGATTCTTTCTCCATTCTGAGGTCGTTGATAACCGCTTTCGGGTTTATGCCGGTCAGGCATGCTCTGCCGCATCGGTTGCAGCCGACGCAGATCTGCTGGTTGGCGTTTTCGGCAAATCCCCGGTGCTGGTGGTAGTATCGGTATTTCAGCCGGTCGCCGTTTTTCGGACGGAAGTTGTGTCCGCCTGCCACGACGGCGAAATCCACGAGATTGCATGAGTAGAGCTGCCGGTTTCTCGATGCTCCTTTCAGGTCGATATCGAAGCGTTCATCTACTGAATAACAGTAACAGGTCGGGCAGACCATGGCGCAGGTGCCGCAGTTCAGGCATTTCGCTCCCCATTTATCCCAGACAGGGGATTCGAATTCGATGTCGAGGATGCTTGGCAGGCTGGTGACGTCGACTTCGGTTCTGAAGCTGCCGGAGATCAGTTTGCGCCGCTGGGTCATGAGGCAGTTGTCTTCGTAGGAAGGCTCTTCGGTCTGAAATTCCTCGAGATAGGTGAACGCTTTCGATGAATTGATCGAAAGATAGTATTTCTCGCCTATGTCGGAACAGAAGAGGTTGAAGCCGGTAGATACCGTATGGTGGGCAAGGGATTTGCAGAAGCAGTCGGGAAGAGGCAGATGGTCCATGCCGATCACGAAGGTGTTCTTGCGCTTTGCCAGATAGTAGGGCGACGGATAGCGGCCGTTGAGCAGCACGTCGTCGAGGATGTTCAGTGCGCTGATATCGCATGGCCTCAGGCCGATGAGCACTACAGGCTCGGATTCATAGGCGATATGCTGTTCAAAGGTGCGGTCGTGAAAGGAGAACCGGGAAAGCTCATCGCGGAAGGGAAGAAAAAAGTGTTTGGCGGACGATGCTGTTGCCGTGTAATCGAATTCGATTTCGTCTGCGGATGCAACCGGCATGAACTGGTATACCGGATTGCCGTTGGCCGCAGTGTCCACCTGGCGCGGTCCGAACGAAGTGTTCTCTCGGACGAGCACGTCGATGAACTTTCTGAACTCCGGCTTGGAAATGACTTTGTAGATCATGATCCAGCGGCTCCTCTTTTTGACATTATGCCTGAATGGTGCGAATGGCGCTTCGCTTTCGGGAGGTCTTACATAAAATTACGGAAAAGCAACCCGGCAAAGCAAGCTGTCCTTGCGGTTTTCGGAAAAAGTAACAAAAGGACATACAGGACGAAAGGAACAGGATTGCAATTTATTTTGCTTCACTTTCTCCAGTCTCCCGTCTCCCGTCTCCTGTCTCCTTCTTCAATAACATACACCTTGTCGCCTTTGCGGACCCGGTCGCATCTGAAGGTGACGATGTCGCCTTTTCCTGCCTGTTTCGCAGGCGCTTTGTTGCAGTAGAACCGGACATCGTCGAAACGCACCAGTCCTGTTTCGGGGCCCTGAATGGAGATGGTTTCGCCTGTGTGCAGGCCGCGCGCATGGATCAGAATTTCCCCAACTCCGGCTTTCGGCCAGTATTTCTGCACGATGCCGATATAGGTTTTCTTTTCGGTGCCGAGCGAGCCGTAGCGTTTTGCCCACCCCTCGAACGGCTGTCCGAACCAGAAGCCTTCTGAAAAACCCCGGTTGTACACCCGCGCGAGATTTTCTTTGAGCGCTTCCGCGGTTTTTCTGAACCGCAGGCGGCTTTCCGGTGTATTGTTTTCTGCAAGGCAGGCATCGATGGCTTTGCGATAGGATGACGTAGCGAGCTGCACGTATTCCGGGCTGCGGTTGCGGCCCTCTATTTTAAATCCGGTTATGCCTGCATCAATGAGCTCATCGATGAATTCGATGG